>CAZSXT010000011.1:0-100498 GCA_964611435.1 uncultured Rhodospirillaceae bacterium
GACATTCAAATATGCCGGACACCGAAAAATTTCCATCCTCCATGGCGGCACGCGCGCTTACCTGGAGGAACCGGGGATAAAAGTCACCAATGTATCCCGGCCAGTTCGGCAAACCACATATTCCACGGAGCCGGGCAGCCCCACCCTCGCCGTGGCGGAAGACGTTCGAGAGGCCATCAAGCAGAAGTCTCAGATCATTGACGTTCGGGCGCGCGGACAGTTTCTGGGAATCAATAAAATTGACGAAGTTGCCCGCTACGGCACCATCACCAGCGCCATCCATTTTCCGGCCGCCTGGCTGGCGACAGATGGCGGCGGGCGCATTCGCCCCATGGGGGAGTTGAAGCAACTCTTCACCGCGATGAAGATCGATCCGGCGAAGGAATCAATATTTATCAGCGTTACCGGCACCCTATCCGCCCTGGCCTGGTTTGCCGCCCACGAGGTGCTGGACAACAAAAAGGCCCGCAATTACGCACCGGGTCTTTTCGAATGGGCCCGCAATCCGGAGAACCCTATGGAGCGGCGATTTATCTTTCGGTAATGGTGGGCGCGATCAGGCCGCGCGGCGTTGAATATGTTTTCCCTCGAAGGCCGGCGCCACCTCTTCCATGAAGCGCGCCATCTCGTCCTTCACCTGCTGGTGATCCTTTAGACCGACATTGAAGTACAGGATCACTTCTTCGACGCCCGCCTGTTCCACTTTTTTCAACGTGTCGATGATGTGTTGCGGCGTGCCGATCAGGACCGAATTTTCCCGCAAGTCTTCGGGCTTCACATTGCCGAGCTTGTCCACCATATCCAGGAAATAGGCATAGCTGGGCGGGGTGTTCTTGGGATCATTGGGCACCGCCGGAATGACGCATTCTTTATAATAGCGGATCATCCGGTTGCGGGCCTCCGCCTGACCGGCGTCATCGTCGGCGAAATGCATGAAGTAGCTGCACATCATCCGCCCGCTCTTATTATTATATTTGGCCGCCGTTTCCTTAAACCGGTCGTGCACCTGCTGTAGGCCGCCGAAGCTCATAGCGGCGGCAAACGGGGCGACGATCAGGTTAAGTCCCAACCGCCCCGCCATCTCGATGGACGGCTGGGAGAAGGACGCAACATAGGTCGGGATCGGTTTCTGCACGGGCTGGGGCGTGATCCGGATATCCTTGAAATCGTAATATTTACCCTTGTGATCAATGCGTTCATCGCTGGCCCAAAGCCTCAGCACCACTTCCAATCCTTCCTCGAAAACCTCTAGGTTGTTTTCGAAATCCGCATGGAACGGCGCATATTCCCGCCGGTCATAGCCGCGGCCTGTGGCGAAATCCACCCGGCCGTTAGACAAGAGATCAAGCGTCGCCCATTGTTCCGCCACCCGGATCGGGTGGTGGATTGGCAGAACAGTCACCGCCGGCGCCAGGCGGATATGTTCTGTCTGACCGGCGATATTGGCCAATACAAGATCGGGACACGAAAGCACGCCTAAGGAATTAAAATGATGCTCGCCGATCCACGCGGAATGCATACCCAGTTCCTCGGCATACAGCGCCTCTGCTGTGATGTCGGCAACAAACTGGTTCGAGCCCCGCGTATTGTTGTCATAATGGTTGTCGCTGAGGGTGAAGTATCCGAATTCCATGGCGGCCTCCCGGTCTTTAAGAGTTTCTCATCCGAGTTTAAGAGCCGTTGGCCGATTTAAAAGAAGATTTTGCCTGTGCCCGGCCCGAACGGTACAACTAGGGGAACCGCGGGAGGACCAAAATCATGGATAGGGCGGTCTATCAGGATGACTTGATCGACATCGAGAACGGCACCATCAGCCGGGAAATTTTTGTGAATGACGGCATCTACCAGCAGGAGCTGGAAACGGTGTTCACCCGGGCCTGGCTGCTGGTCGGCCACGAAAGCCAAATCCCCAACCCCGGCGATTACTTCACCTCCCGCATGGGCGCGGAGTCGGTCATCCTGTGCCGGGACTTCCAGAACAAAATCCATGTATTCCTAAACACCTGCACGCATCGCGGCATGAAAGTGTGCCTCTATGACGAGGGCAACACCCAAACCTTCACCTGCCCGTTCCATGCCTGGAGCTTTGCGCCGGACGGCAAACTGGTCGGCGTGCCGCACGAGCACGAGCTTTATTCTCATGTTCTGGACAAGTCGAAATGGTCCCTGATCGAAGTGCCCAAGATGGTCAATTACAAAGGCAGCATCTGGGCAAGTTGGGACGAGAACGCGCCCGATTTCTTTGACTATCTGGGCGGGGCCAAGGATCATCTGGATATGGCGCTGAATGCCTTGGACGGGTCCGATGGCGGCACCGAAGTATTCGGCGGCGTCCACAAATGGATTTCGCCCTGCAACTGGAAAATCCCGGCGGAGAATTTCTGCGGCGATTCCTATCACAATCCGAGTCACATTTCGGTCGATATGATCGGCATCGGACCGAGTGCGGCAAAAGGCGAAAAAGGCCGGCGCGACAACGAACTGGCCGACGCCCAGCACATCTGGATCAGCTTTCCAGGCGGCCACGGCATCCATAGCGCGCTTAAGCCGGAGAACAACGCCTATATCGAATCCTATAAGGATAACCCGATCGCCGAGGAGTACTACCGGCACTGCTACGAGGAGCGGCAGAAAAAACTCGGCGACAAGGCGCGGATCGTGCCCTTCGTCGGCACCATCTTCCCCAACATGTCTTTCCATGGCCGCCAGCCTCGCGCGCTTTGCGTTTGGCATCCCAACGGCGCCGGCTCGACAGAAATATGGCGGTTCTTCCTGGTGGACAAGGAGGCCCCGAAGGAAGTCAAAGACCTACTCCGGCGCTATTACATGCGCTATTCGGGCCCGGCCGGCATGACCGAACAGGATGATATGGAAAACTGGAACTACGCGACGGCCGGCAGCCAGGGCGTGATCGCCCGGCGGCATCCGTTCAACTATCAGCAGTCGGCGCAGAAATCGAAACTGAATGATCCTGTACCGGGGCTGGTCAGCACCCAGATGACGGAAGAAAACGCCCGGCAGTATTACAAGTGCTGGGCCGCTTATATGAACAACCAAGGTTGGGGCCGGATCATGGATCATCCGGTTCGCCACGCCTAGAGGACAACGCATGGGCGCCACCATTGTCACCGGCGGAACGTTCGGAATCGGCAGAGCCATTACCATTGAGCTGGCGCGACGCGGCCACAGTGTCGTGGCGTTCGGTCTGGAAACAGCACAGCCGTCGAGCACGGCGGAGAACGCCATCCCCGGCCTCAGGGGCGAACTGTCCGACGCTGGTCTGTCGGCAGAACTGTTGGAAGCAGACGTCTCCAACTCGGATGACGTCGCCCGGGTTGTACAGCTCGCCCTGGACTCCTTCGGCGGGATTTCCTGTCTGGTTAACAATGCCGCCATCGGACCGTTGGGCACGGTGCTGGACACCCCGGAAGACCTGTGGGACCGGATTGTCGCGGTTAATCTGAAAGGCATGTATCTCTGCTGCCGGCAGGTGATCCCCCACATGATCGGGGCCGGGGGCGGGGCCATCGTCAACATCGGGTCCGGCTCCGGCTGGGGGAAGCCCAACATGGCGGCTTACAGCGCGTCGAAAGGCGGCGTTTTCGCCCTCGGCGCGGCGCTGGCCTATGACCATCTTGCCGACGGCATCCGGGTCAACACGGTGGTGCCCGGCGGCGGCGGCTTCCCATCGGGCATGAGCCTGGGACGGCGGGACGGCGACCGGAACCTCATCGCACGGACGGCCACACACAATCCAGCGGGCCGCGCCACCACCCCAGAAGACGTGGCCAAGGCCGTCGCTTATCTTCTCTCCGACGATGCGGAAGCGATCACCGGCACGGTGCTGGATGTGGGCTGCTTCGCCGGCCAGGGCGGCCCGATCCCGGCCCAGACCAGGAACGAAGCGACATGAACGCAACCAAATTGCCAAGAGACCTTGCCTACTTCACCCTGAAGCAGGAGGTGGAAGAGTTCCTCTATGACGAGTCGGAGCTGCTGGACAGCCGCCGGTTTGAGGAGTGGCTCGACCTCCTCGCGGATGATCTCGTCTATTTCATGCCCATGCGCCGGAACGTCAAACACGGCGATCACGCGGCCCATGAAAACACAAAAGAAGGCGAAGACATCAGTTGGTTCGAGGACGACAAATGGACCATGGCGAAACGGGTCGAACAAATTATGACCGCCAAACATTGGGCGGAAGAACCTTTGTCCCGGGTGTGCCACATGGTCAGCAATGTGCAGGTGCTCGACGCCCAGCCCTCGGTCACCACCGCCGAGACGGTTACCGCGAAAAGCCGGTTCTTGGTCTATCAAAACCGGGTGGAGACGGAGAACTACCTGTTTGTCGGCAAGCGGACAGATACGCTGCGCCGCGACGGCGGCAGCTTCAAGATCGCCCGGCGGGAGATCATTCTGGATCAGAACGTGCTGCTGGCAAAAAACCTGACGGTGTTTTTCTAGTCTTTTTCGAGCTGCTCGATTTGTTGGCGAAGGCGGGCGATCTCCGCCTCCATGGCGGCGCGTAGGGCTTCCGATTTTTCCCGATAGTCATTGAACTGTTGTTCCTGTTGGCCGAACTCGTGCTTGAATGCGCGCAGCTGCTGCGGCCAGCCGGCTTCGAAAGCCGCCTGTTGATTCTCGATCTCCGCCTCTATGGCCGTCTCGTCAAAACCGGGCGCGTCCGGGAAATACGCTTGCAGCATCCGCATAACATTGAGCTTCACGATAAAGTCCGAGGGATGACGCAGATCAACATCCCAGGCGATGGTGCTGTTGGTCAGCATCACGCTTTCATAGACCGGCAGATAGTCCACATTATCGTGGGCGGCGGCGAATTCCTCCGCGGCGGTGCGGAGAGCGCTTTTGGAGTAGGCATTGGCCGATATGACATCCAAGTACCGGAAGGTGCTGGCCAGCGGCACCGGTGAAACCGTCAATAGTATTTTGAAGTTTTCGGCCAGATTCCGGGACAGAAGGGCGTGAATCGCCTCCAGCGCGGCGACCGCGTCGTCTGCGCCAAGCACATGCAGCTGGTACCGGTCACGGTCCGCCGCCGGCACCCGGTCGCCGGGCCAGGCCTCTAGGTAAAGTCCCGTCCGGGCATCGAAAACCGACTCCATCAAACCCAGGGTCATGATTACCGCCCGGCACTCGGCGACGGCCCCATCGGCGGCCGTGATTTTGGCGGCGATACCCTGGACCTCCGCCACCGGCCCATCGGTTTGATGATCGATGGTCGGATCAAACACCCGGCCCTCGCCGGTCTGGATATGGCAGGCAGCGCGGGGCGGCAGACTGTCCGGTTCCAGCGCCCATTGGAACCCCTGGAGGATGGTCATCGGCGAATAGCGAAAATCGATATTATTGACCCGGTAGGCGGCGGGGATATCGTTCTTGATATCGGCGGGATGGACGGCCAGCCCGGCGAATTCCAGGTGGGTTCGGATGTTGCTGGCAAAGCAGGAACCGACGGTGAACACCTTGTCGCCGGCGTTCAGGGTAAAGCTTGCGTCAAACCTCGGGCGGCAAATAGGTTCCAGCCGGTTGGACTTGGCCCGATGGGGCCAGGCGAATTCCCGGTTGCGCCGGGCTACGCTGCGGATGTCTTCAAGCGGGCGTTTCTCGATCGCCATCCCCTACCCGTCCAGATGTTCCGCCAGCCTGCCCTTGATGATTTTCCGCGTCGGCGTCAGCGGCATCTCGTCCACTGTTTCCAGCCGTTCCGGCCATTTGTTCTTGGAGACGTTTTTGTCTGCCAGGAACGCGGTGACCTGATCCAGGGTCAGGGACTGGTCCGGCTTCAACTGTACGAAACAGCAGGCTTTTTCACCCAGCACCGGATCGGGCATGGGCACGATGGCCGCCAGCTCAATCGCGGGATGGGTGAACAAGAGTTCCTCAATATCGGCCGGGTTATACTTCACCCCGCCCCGGTTGATGATGTCTTTTGTTCGTCCCGTAATCTTCAGATTTCCGGCTGCGTCAATGATCGCCAGATCACCACTGCGAAACCAGCCCTCGCCGGCAAAGGCATCCGCATTAGCCTCCGGATTATCCAGATAACCGGGAAAAACCGAGGCCCCGCGCACCTGTAGCTCCCCTTCCGTGTCCGCCGGGAGGGCCTCTCCGGTTTCCGACGAGACAATGCGAATTTCATTCCCCGGCGCCGCCGGTCCAGCGGTGGTTGCGCCGACCTCTAACCCCTGATCCGGGCGGCTGAACGTACCCGACGCCAATTCTGTCATGCCCCAAAGCTGACAGACGGCGCTGCCGGTCTTGGCGTGATAAGTCCGAAGATGATCCGGCGGACAATAGGCCCCGGAAAAGACCGTAAACCGCACGGACGAGAAATCGTGTTTATCCAACAGACCCATTCCATCCAGCGCGGCCACGTGCGCCGGGCCCATGAAGATGGCCGTCGGCTTGGCGGTCTCGGTCAGTTTCGCCAGATCCGGCGGGGTGAAGGCCGGCAGTAAGACCTGGGCCGCGCCAACGGCCAACGAGACATAATAATTATAGAGCCCGTACAAATGACTGAAGGGCGCGGCGGAAAGAATACGATCCTCGGGCGTCACGCCGAATTCCGGTGCACACAACCGTCCGTGGCCAACCATGTTCTGATAGGTCAACGGCGCGCCCTTGGGGCTGGACGTGGTGCCGGAGGTATAGAGCAGCAAAAACGGATCAGAGCCCACGGGTGGATTACCGATCACCGGACCGCCGTCGGTCATCAGGCTATCCAGAGTCACCGCGCCCTCGGGCGCTTCCGGCCCGGCGATGATCACATGCTCCAACGCAGCGCCGCCGTCTCTGATCTCCAGCATGACCTCGGCCGTGGGAAACTCCTTAAACGCCGGTAGGCAAATCACCGCTCGCGCCTTGGAATGATTGAGCAGAAATTCGATATCCGCCTTTCCATAGGGCATATGCACAGTCTGCATCACGCCCCCGACCGCCGCGATGGCCTGATGAGCCAGCAGGAACGCCGGAATATTCGGGAGCTGCACGGCCACCACGTCGCCCTTGAGGATGCCGAGCTCGAGCAGGCCTTTGGCCAGCCGGTCGACCTGGTCCTTGTACTGGGCCCACGTGATTTCGTTTTCCGCCGTTACCAGCGCCGGCGCATCCGGCCGCTCCGCCGCGTGTTGCGCCAGTTGAGACGAGAGCGTGTCGTTCCCCCAATAGCCTTTTTCCAGATACTTGGCCGCCTGACCCGGATCAAAGTTCAATGCTTCACGTAATGTCATGCCGTCCTCTCTGAATTTTAATCGTTCCGCCGGATGCTGATACTCGTCCGCCTTCCAGCGCTTGCCACCGCCCAAATGGAACAAGCGGCGATGTTGATCAATCCGGTGATGTTTGCGCTCGACAAAGACCCGGACCACGCTGACTTGCTCCGGCAAGAGCCCAATCCGCTCGGCGATTTCCTCGTCGGTCAGGCCGGGCCCGTCGCGCTGTTTCTCAATCTCTTCGAAATTCAATTCCCGGACCGCGTCGCCGCGCCTAACCTGTTTGTTCAGGCTCAGCCTGAAGATGATCTCCCCATAGGTCTCGATCATCTGTGGGGTCACGCCATAAGCCATGTTCAGGCGGCTCCGTCTTCGGCTTCGATCTCGGCTTCCATTTGCGCCTGGGCCTGGGCCTCGGCGACCTTCTGGCGCATGCCCGCACCCCGGGCCACCGGATTAGCCATGGCGCTGGTCTGGGTAATCGGACACACGCGCATGCACTCGTAACAGAGCGCCAGCAGTTCTCCCGCGCCGACCGAGAGCTTGTACCAGATCAATTGATTCTCCGGCGAATGAACCGCCATGCCCCGTTCGATCGGATCCTTGGCGTCCATCATATCCAGCAATACACTAGGAATAGCCTCGTACTGTTGCGACATCTCTGCGCAGGCATGAGCGTCGTAGCGCATTTCCGCCACCTTGCCGTCCTCGCCGATGGAGCCGGACAGACAATCCACCGGGCAAAACCGCATGCAGGGCGTCTGACCGGTTTGGTTATAGAGTTTGACGCAGGATGAGTGCGGACACGGATTGTCCGCCATGGGCGAATCCGGTGGGAGTTCCATTTCGGTGAAGACCGAGGCGTAGTAGAGCATGCCGTAATCGGGATGCAGCAGAATATCGCCGGCCATGGACCGCGCGCCAATGCCGGCCATCTCCGCATGCAATTTTAGGCTTTGCATGGGCGTGCGCGCGCCTTTCTCAGGGTCCATATCGGGCGGGCAGAAGATCGCCTTTTCGCCGAACTTGTGTTCGATCATAAAGGCCAAGCCATAGGCGATCCGATAGGCCATGGTCTCCGTGTCGCCGATATAGGCAAGGGTTTTGGCGTCTGCCGCCCAGGACCCCCTGGTGCCGCCGCCGACGCCGACCGAGATTACTGATTTTACCCGGGGCAGCATGGCGCTCGGCCCGTAACCCTCCGGTGCGATTCGCTCCAATGCCGCCACATCGGCCACGCCAAAGGCCAGCCCGCCCTTCTTTTCCACATAAGCGCGCATGGCCTCTTTGGCTTCTATCGGGTCGATGGCGTCCACCATAAGTTTTTCTCCCTGCCTTCTCGGACTTACAGCATGTTAGGACACGATTACCCCCCTCTCAATAGACCTTCTTTCCTGTCTACGTGGTTTCCGATAGCGCACAACTGATCGGTTTCGTTTAGTTTGATCTTTGCCTTTTTGTGGGTATTTTACGCACAATAAACAGGGCGGGCGCAGTCCCGGCAGGCATTCAGTCAGTGGCTTAGTCAAGATCGGCATTCCAATGAAACCAGCGCAAACAATCCTGGTGGTCGATGACGACCCGATCATCTTGGATCTGATCGACATCATGTTTAAAGATGATGTCAAGGTTCTGCGTGCGGAAAACGGCAACTACGGTGTCGAGATTGCCCGCACGGAACTGCCTGACCTGATTCTTCTGGATGTGCGGATGCCCAATCTGGACGGCTATGAGGTCTGCCGCCAACTCAAGGAACAGACGGAGACCATGGACATCCCCGTCGTCTTTCTGACCGCGCGAACGGAGACACAGGACGAATTCAAGGGTTTAGAACTGGGCGCCATTGACTATATCGCCAAGCCGATCGTCCCGCAGATCGTCGAAGTTCGAATCCGCAATCACTTGATGCAGAAAAAGATGCGCGACCAGCTCGCCATCATGTCCTCGGTGGACGGGCTGACTGGGCTCTCCAATCGCCGGCGCTTTGATGAATACATGGACCAGGAATGGCGGCGCGGCGGCCGTAACGAGTATCCAATTTCGCTGTTGATGATCGATGTGGATCATTTCAAGCTCTATAACGACACCTATGGCCACCAGCAGGGCGACAATTGTTTGCGCGCCGTCGCCGACGAGATCGCCACCCATCTGCGCCGGCCGTCCGATCTGACCGCACGCTATGGCGGCGAGGAGTTTGCCGTCGTGCTGCCCGATACTCCGCTGGAACCCGCCATGGACCTGGCGGAACGGATTCGCGCCGGCATTGACGGGTTGAACATGGAGCATACGGCGTCCGAAACCGCCGACCATGTGACCATCAGCATCGGGCTCAGCTCCGTCGTGCCGAGCGATGAGATTACCATCGAATCCTTTATCGAGGCGGCCGACAAAAATCTCTACCAGTCCAAGCACAATGGCCGCAACCGGGTGACCGGCAGCGAAGCCTGATTTCGTCCCTTCCCTCTATCGGCACTTTGCGCCTATACTCCGCGCCGCCAGACGGCCGGATGGCCGCTGTTCTTCGCTTCGGCGGGGGATGGAGGAAAGTCCGGGCTCCATGGAAACACGGTGCCGGGTAACACCCGGCGGGGGCGACCCCAGGGAAAGTGCCACAGAAAGCAAACCGCCTTCGCCGTTCGCGGCAAGGCAAGGGTGAAAGGGTGCGGTAAGAGCGCACCGCGCGGCCGGTAACGGACGCGGCAGGGTAAACCCCACCGGGAGCAAAACCAAATAGGGACGGTACGCGGCTTCGGCCGCAGGCGGGTTTTCACGCTACTGTCCGGGTCGGTTGCACGAGGCGTCCGGTGACGGGCGTCCCAGATGAATGGCCATCGCCTGAGAGGGGTTCGCCCTTCTCAGCGCACAGAACCCGGCTTACAGGCCGTCTGGCGAATTTTTCTCAGCCTCCCCGATCAACAGGCTACAACCGCTGCAGCCGGTAATTGACTCCCCCGGCCCGTCGGGTACTCTCCCGCCACCAACATCTTCAACCGACTTTCATCAGGGAAAAACATCATGGGACAAACGATCGAACTCACCGCCAGCGACGGACATAAACTGGATGCCTACCGGGCCGACCCGGCCGGGGACGCCAAGGGCGCCATCGTCGTCGTCCAGGAAATATTCGGCGTCAACGCGCACATCAAAGAAGTCTGCGACGGGTTTGCCGCCGAGGGCTATGTGGCCATCGCGCCGGCCATGTTCGACCGGGCGGAAAAAGGCGTGGACCTCGGCTATGGCGAAGAGGACCGTCAGAAAGGCATGGAAACCCGCGGCAAGATAGAGTGGGACGACAATGTCAAAGACGTGATCGCGGCCAAGAACGCGGTCTCGGACGCCGGCAAGGTCGGCATCGTCGGCTATTGCTTCGGTGGCACGGTTGCCTGGCTGGGCGCCTGCGAGGGCGGCTTTGACGCGGCGGTCGGTTATTACGGCGGCTTCATCCACAATTTCCTGGATAAGAACGCCACTTGCCCGGTGATGCTGCACTATGGCAGCGAGGACCAAGGCATCCCCATGGAGAACGTGGACATGACCCGGAACGCCAAGCCCGATGTGGAAATCCATGTCTATGACGGCGCCGGCCACGGGTTCATCTGCGACCACCGGCCGAGCTATCACCCGGAAGCCACCAAGGCCGCCGGCGAACGCACCATGGCGTTCTTCGGCCAGCACCTGGGATAACTTTCCCAAGTTGTGGATTTTCTAATTTAATTCCTTGAAAACAACATGATACCCCTAAAATTATCTGTGGATAATTTGGGGGTATTTTGTTGATTATGGGGATAAATCCACGCCAGCCGCTGCCGTTGTGAGCCGCCCGAATCTCTGGTATGCAAGCGGGAGTTGATGAGGAGAGCCGCGAACGCCATGGCCGATCCCGTACCCCTTCCCCTGAACGACGATGCCGCCGACGAGGCGGACGTGGATACACGGGAGTTCACCACGGGCATCCTGCCGTGCCAGACCATGCGGGACCTGATCGCCACGGGCGACATCGCCGCCGAGACTCCCATCCCCGAAGAACAAATCCAACCGGCGAGCATTGATCTCAGGCTCGGTCCCGTGGCTTACCGGGTGCGCGGCAGCTTCCTGCCGGGCCCGAAGAACACGGTGCGCGGCCGGCTCGAAGACTTCACCATGCACGAAGTGGATATCACCGCCGGCGCGGTTCTGGAAAAGGGTTGCGTCTACGTGGTGCCCTTGCAGGAGAGCCTGAGCCTGAAGCGGGACATTTCCGGCATGGCCAATCCGAAGAGCTCCACCGGGCGGCTGGATATTTTCACCCGGGTGATCACCGATTACGCCGGGGAGTTCGACCGCATCCCGGCGGGGTATAAAGGGCCGCTATACGCTGAAATTTCTCCCCTGACCTTTAGCGTCAAAGTGCACACGGGCACCCGTCTCAGCCAATTGCGCCTGCGCCGAGGCTCACCGCCGTCTCAGGAATCGACCATGCGCCGGCTGCACGAGCGAACGCCTTTGGTGGACGGGGACGCAGATATTACCGCCACCGGCGTCGCCTTCACCGTGAACCTGACCGGTGACAAAGACACCGGCCTGGTCGGTTACAAGGCCAAGCGCCATGCAGACGTGATCGATGTGGAGAAGATCGGCCATTACGACGTGCTGGACTTCTGGGACCCGATCCATGACCGGGGCCGGAAGAACCTGACCCTGGATATCGACGACTTTTATATCCTGGCCTCAAAGGAGGCGGTCAGTGTGCCGCCCGACTTCGCCGCCGAGATGCGGCCCTATGACACGTTCGTGGGCGAGTTCCGGGTGCACTATGCCGGCTTCTTCGATCCGGGTTTCGGCTATGACGCCGCCGGCGGCGCCGGCAGCCGGGCCGTGTTGGAGGTGCGCTCCCACGACGTACCGTTTGTGTTGGAAGACGGCCAAGTGGTGGGCCGCTTGGTCTATGAGCGCTTGACCCACGTGCCCGACCGGCTCTATGGCGTCGACATCGGGAGCAATTACCAGAAGCAGGGATTGAAGCTGTCTAAGCATTTTAAATAAAGCAGAGCGTCATGCGCGAGTTGGCGCAGTAGAACTGCACCTCCTCCATTGCGTCATCCCCGACCGGCGAAGCCGTTGTCGGGGAACCATGGATGCTGGGTTATGGACCCCCGAGAATTGGCTATCGCCAACTCGGGGGCGACGCATTAAAGAGAGGGTGAGGAGAGCTCGAAATTCCTTCCGTGCTCTCGGGTTAAAATTAAAACGGTACGCGGATCATACGCGGGTCGCGCTCCTTCGTCGCCGCCCGCGCATTTGGAACATTCCGAGACCCTATCAGGAACATTTGTCCACAGAAGGTGCGAATCGCGATCCTGTGGATAATGTGGATAATTCGCAGAACCTGATCAAATATAAGAATTAATTTGACGCCACCTGTGTGGGTGATGGGGATAAGTTTGGGGTGAATGTTCTCATACCCTTGCGGCGCATTCTCGCTTGCCTGGACGCGTGATCCCGCTAGATTGATCCCCAACCACTGACCGCTACTACGGGGATCACCGATGGCCGATAAAGACGACGTCAAAGACGGCAAGAACTTCTTCGAGGATACGCCGGCGCAGGCTGAACCGTTTTTCCTGAAGGGCTCTAACGCGCTGGATTGGGGCATGCAAAATCGCCTCAGCCGTATCTTCAATCCGGAGACAGGGCGCACGGTCATGCTGGCCTTTGACCATGGCTATTTCCAGGGCCCGACGACGGGGCTGGAGCGGATTGATCTGCAGATCACCGCGCTTGAGCCGTATGCCGACGTGCTGATGTGCACCCGGGGCGCGCTGCGGTCCTGCATTCCGCCGACAACGCAAAAGCCGGTGGTGCTGCGCGCCAGTGCCGGCCAAAGCATTTTGACCGAGCTTTCCAACGAGCTGGTGGCTGTCAGCATCGAGGACGCCATTCGGCTGGACGCGGCCGCGCTCGCCGCCCAGGTCTATATCGGCGCGGAGTACGAACACAAATCCATCGGCAACGTGATCAAGCTGATCGATATGGGCAGCAAGTACGGCATCCCGACCCTGGCGGTCACCGGTGTTGGCGCGGACATGACCCGGGATCAGCGCTATTTCAGCCTAGCCACCCGCATCTGCGCGGAAATCGGCGCGCACTATGTCAAAAGCTATTACTTCGAGCCCGGCTTTGAGAAAGTGGTGGCTGGCTGTCCGGTGCCGATCGTTATCGCCGGCGGCAAAAAACTCCCGGAACTGGAAGCCCTGGAAATGGCCTACAAGGCCGTCGATCAAGGCGCGGCCGGCGTGGACATGGGCCGCAATATTTTCCAAAGCGACTGTCCGGTCGGCATGATCCAGGCCGTCGGCGCGGTCGTCCACAAGAACGAAAAGCCCGAACAGGCAATCAAGATTTACGAAGACATCAAAGCGGCGGGGTAACCCTCTCCCCCGTTTTTTTCGTCAGCGCAGCGCGGCTTCGATGTTGCCGCCATCGACGGTGATCACCGCAGCCGTCGTGCTGGGCGAGAGCGCCAGATCGACAAAGGCTTTGGCGACGTCTTCGGCGGTGACCTCCCGGCCCAGCAGATTGCCGCTCATATAATCTTTTTCTGACAGTCCCCGCGCGGTAGAGCGGGCCTTGATCATCTCGTCGGTCAACAGGCCGGAACGGATGCGGTCCGCATTGACGCCGCCGGTGCGGATGCCGTCCTTGCCATGGTCTAGGGCATATTGCCGCACCAAAAACAGCGTCGCCGCCTTGGGCAAGCCATAGGGGCCGAAATCCTTGCCCGGATTCACCGCCTGCTTGGACGTGTTGAACAGTAGGCATCCGCCGGTTCCGCCGGCGACATTTTGCGCGCGCATGATCCGCACCGCGTTCTGCGCCACGGACTGGTGGGCGAAGAAATTGAGCTCGAAGCTTTTGCGCAACACCGCGTCATCGACCGTGCCGATCTCCCCCTGCCAGGCGGCGCCGGCGTTGGAGACGACAATATCCACGCCGCCGAAAGTCTGGCAGAGTTCATCAAAGGCCCGGCGCACGGAACGCCCATCCGTGACATCACAGGCAAGGCCCAGTCCACCGATCTCTGCCGCCACCAATTGTGCGGATTTCTCGTGGAGGTCAAGAACCGCCACGGCCGCGCCGCGGGCCGCGAAGGCCCTGGCCGTCGCCGCGCCAATGCCGGAGCCCCCGCCGGTCACCACGCAGACCCGGCCGCGCAATGGCGGTGGGGCCGATGCCGCACGCTTGGCCGTTTCCGGCGACCAATATTCAATATCGAAAATGTCGCCCTTGGTCGCGGGGATGAACCGGCCGAGTTTCTCGGCGGCCGTGATCACGTCCACATTGGTTTCCGCCAGATCAGCGGCGATCTTCGCCGTCCCCGGCGTTTCGCCAATACCGAATAGGCCGAGGCCAGGGACCAACGCCACCCTGGGGTCCGGGTCATGCATGACACAACCGTCCCCCCGGCGCGCATTCTGCGCTTCGAAGAATTTCGTATAGGCCGCGCGGTAGCGGTCCACGGCTTTTGCGACGGCCGTCGGCTCGGCGCTCTCCAGGATCACCGGGGCGGGCTTGGTCCAGATCACATGGTCCGGGGTTGCCGGACCCGCCGTGCCGTAGCGCTTTAGATTCCGGCCGTTCACATACGCCAGGATTGCTTTACCCGTGCGGAAATCCAGAACTTTGGGGCCCGCCCCACCGGCTAAGGCGCCGCGCAATGCCGGCGCGATCTCCGCCAGTTCCGGTTTGGCCGGGATTGTCCTGGCCAGGAGCAGCTTCCGGGTGGCAGCTTTTTTCAGCCTGGTTTCCGCCAGGGATACGAGCCGGATCATGGTTTTGTAGGCGTCTTCCGCCGTCTCACCAAAGGTGAACAGCCCGTGCTTCATCACCAGGACGGCCGTGGCCTCCGACTGCTTGCGCCAGGCGGCGGCCGCCTTCTTGGCCAGGGCAAATCCGGACATGGCGTACGGCAGCACGATAACCCCCTTGCCCAACACCCGCTCCGCCAGCGCCTTGCCGTCGGGCTGGTTGGTCAGCGCAAGCAATGCATTGGCGTGGGTGTGAAGGACAACACGGTGGGGAAAGAACGCGTGGAACAGGGTCTCGACCGACGGGCGCGGCGCGTCGGGGTCCAGCTTGGCGACGGTCAGCAGCCGCAGCATGTCGTCATCGCTTAACTTCCTGCGCGCTTCGACGGCCTGCAGATCAGCCAGGTCCAGCGCCGGAAAGCCGGCGGGCGTGGCGTCCGCCATATCCTGGCCGCTGCCTTTCACATAGAGCGCGTCCACGGTCTTGCCGGCCAGGGTTTTGGCGCGCAATTTGACCGAGGCATTGCCGCCGCCGTGGCGCACCAGCGCCGATTCCGCGCCCAGCAGCCGCGACGCATAGACCGTTTCCGATAGGGCTTTCGGTGCGCCTTTTTGGCGGCGGGCGAACGCCTGGGCGTCTTTCTTCGACCATTTGTTCCTCATGGACGGGGAGTCTGCCCATATTCCCGAACGAGACAATAGAAAACTGTTTCTCACTCAGGTGTGAACCGAATCTCCGGCCTAATTGCACGATTGGGCGGAAAAAGCCTACCATGGGCGCGATTTCGGGCTATATCCTTGCGATTGCCTGGGGAATGCCGGCGGTAAGGGGCGACATGGATCAATTCACCGACAAACAGGGAGCGGAATTTATTCTGAACACGGAACCCGTGTCCCAGATCATCCGGGTGGAGTTCGGTGGCGAGGTGGTGGCTGAATCCGCCAAGGCGCTGCTGCTCAGGGAATCGAGCCGGGTGCCGGTCTATTACTTCCCCCGCGCCGACGTCAACCTGGATCTGTTCGAACGGACGGAGCTGACCACCTTGTGTCCGTTCAAGGGCATCGCCCATTATTGGAACCTGCAAGCGGGTGAGCGGAGCGCGGAGAACGCCGCCTGGTCCTATAAGAGCCCGGATGAGAGCGTCCCGGAGATCGAAGGCTATATCTCGTTTTACTGGGACCGGATGGACGCCTGGTTTGCCGACGGGGAACCAATCCACACGCCAGACCCGGAACGGGCTGTCAGCGGCATTAATCCGCTGATGGATTGGACGATGAACGAGGCCTGGGAGGCCAGTTCCAATTCCGATCTGGTGCAGAAATTCAGCCGCTGTCTGGTCAATAACGGCATCCCGGTCCACCGGTTCCGGCTGATCATCCGCACCTTGCATCCGCTCCTGTACGCCCGCGTATTTTCCTGGACCCATGGCCAGGACACGGTGACCGAGTTTGAGGCCGATCTGGCGGTGATCGAAAGCGATGAATTTCTGAACAGCCCCTTCGCCGCCATCATCGACGGCGCGTCCGGCGTGCGCCGCCGGCTGGATGTCGATAACCCGCAACTGGATTACCCGGTTCTCAAAGACCTGAAGGAGCAGGGAATCACCGATTATGTGGCGATGCCGGTGGCGTTCAGTGACGGCCAGGTAAACGTCTTTTCCATCACCACTGATCGTCCCGGCGGCTTTTCCACCGAGGATTTGGGTTATATCTACGAGATCATGCCACTGTTCAGCCGGCTGGTGGAGATGCATTACGTGCGCCGGACGGCGGAGACCATCCTGGACACCTATCTCGGCAAACAAACCGGCCGGCGTGTGCTCGACGGTAAGATCAAGCGGGGCGACGGCGACAATGTCTATGCTGTCATTTGGTTCTGCGATCTCCGAAATTCCACGCCGCTGTCGGAAAGCATGGAACGCAGCGACTTTCTGGCCATGCTCAATCAGTTCCTGGAGGCTATGGCCGGCGCGGTCCTGGACAATGGCGGCGAAGTCTTGCGCTATATCGGCGATGCGGCCCTGGCGATCTTCCCCATCACCGGCGATGTCGGCCTGGCCACACCGGAGGCCACCCGAAAGGCCGCCAAGGCGGCCCGGGACGCCATCAAGCGCATGGGTGAAGTGAACGCCGCCCGCCGGAACGCCGGCGACGAGGAGATCGGCTTCGGCATCGGGCTGCATCTGGGCGATGTCACCTACGGCAATATCGGCGCCCCGACCCGGCTTGAGTTCACCGTGATCGGCGCGGCGGCAAACGAAGCGGCGCGGATCGAAAGCCTGACCAAGACCCTGGGCGAGCCCGTTCTGATGAGCGCCAAGTTTAACGAGTGCTATCCGTCCAAGCTGCGGTCCGTCGGCAAGCACGACCTGCGGGGCGTGCCCGGCACCCACGAAGTCTTCACCTTCCCTGCCGGATAATCCTTCCACACATCAAGAGTATCCTATGCCCTTTTATTCCTTCGCCCGCCGCTCCCTTATTTTGCGCCTGTTGGCCCTGGCTGTGCCGCTGTTGGCGATTGCGTCCTGCTCGGGCGGCGGTATTGAAGATCAACCGTTCTATGATCCGAGCAAGTATCACCATACGGCGGAAGGCTTCCGTAACCCGCCGGATAGTCCGGAACGTATCCGCCGGCCGGGCCGGTTTTTCTCCTTCCTGTGGAAACGCCTGACCGAGGACACGGCGGTGATCGAGCTGCCGGAAGGCCATGTCCTGCCGACTGACGAAGTGAAACGGCAACTCTCCGACGCTGCCCAGGATGCGCGGATCACCTGGATCGGCCATGCGACATTTCTGATCGGGCTCAACGGGCTCAACATTCTGACTGATCCTCATTTCACCGAACGGTCATCGCCATTCTCGTTCGCCGGTCCCAAACGCTATGCGCCGCCGGGCCTGGCGATCAAAGACCTACCGCCCATCGATGTGATTTTGATCTCCCACAATCATTATGATTCCTGTGATGAAGGCAGCTTGCGCGCGCTGGCCAAACACAGTCCCAAAGCCCGCGTGCTGACGCCCTTGGGTCTGGCGGCCACCACCAAGGAATGGGGATTCGCCAATACCCGTGATATGGACTGGTTTGACGCGGAAGAAATCGGTGGCATCACGTTCACCGCCACACCGGCCATTCACCGGGCCAACCGTTGGCTGTTTGATGTGAACGAAACCCTTTGGGCCGGTTTCACCATCGAGGCCAACAGCAAGAAAATCTGGTTTGTCGGCGACACGGGGATGGGCCCCATGTTCGAACGGGACCTCGCCAAAAAGATCAGTCCGGTGGACATCACCTTGGCGCCGGCCGGCGCGTTCCTGCCCCGAGAAGTGATGCGTGCGGTGCACACCACGCCGGAGGAGGGCTTGGAGCTGGCCCGCATGATGGGCTCCAAAACCGCCATCGCCATGCACTGGGGCACCTTTCCCTTAGGCTCCGACAATCCGCTGGACGGTCAGGCCCGTTTCATGGGCGCCCCCGACAACGGGGTGAAAAAAGTCATGATGCGAATCGGCGAAACCCGCGAACTCACGGATTTATGGTAGACCGCTACACCCGGCCCCGGATCTCCGGACCGTCCGCCTGATAGCGATAGGCGCGAAACACATTGTTGGTGCTGCTTTCCCGGACCGCCGGTTCATCCGGCACAAAGTGGGGAGAGATATACTCCCACACCACATCGCCGCCGGGGGTTACCTCAAAAATGCGACCCCATTGGCCTTCGCAGATCAACGTGTTGCCTGACCAGAGCCGCTGCGCGCCGGAGATAAACGGGCTGTCGAACGTGTAGCCCGGTTTGCCCCGGTATTCCCAGACAGTCTCTTTTGTCGCGGGATCGAATTCCAATACGGCGGAATGCCGGCGGGGAGAGTGGGCCCCGTTGACGAAGACCATATAGTTGCCGTTCTCCAGCGCCTGAAAGTCATGCTGGTGGCCCAGGTCCCGGTCCCGCCATTCCCATTTGAACTTTTTGCTCGAGCGGTCGATCACCGCGATCAGGTGATTGTGGCGGAAGCTGACCATGATATCGCCATTGTCCAACGGCCAAAGGGAATTGGGATGCGCCCACTCGGCGCGGGGGCAGATCGGGCAGTTGGGATAGTTCTCGATCTCCAGTTCTTCGTGGGCGTGCCATTCCCAGACCGTGTTGCCGGCCGGATCGACTTCGCGGATGTAATCCCCCCAGATGCCCGCCGGGTCTTCCGAACCTTCGCGCCCGCCCTGGACCCGGCTCGCCGCCTCTTTCGGCAGCAACTCCCAGGCCAGATAGATCGTGTTGCCGTTGGGCAGGCGGCGGAAATCATGATGCTGGGTGTCGTCAGTATACTCCCAGACCGGGTTGCCGTCCCAGTCCAGTTCCTGCAATCGCCCGCCCTTGGCGTTCAGGTGCACCGGTCCGGCATCGGTCTTGGTGGCGACGAACAGGTTGCCGTTGGGCAGCAGCTGCGCATAGTTGCCGGGCTGCGCAGCCAGCGCCCATTCATGCGCGACCTCGCCGTCCAAATTCAGCAGGTAAGTTGTTTTCTGAATGAGCGGCGTGAACAGAGTAAAGCCGGGTGTCGCGCGATCCCGGTCGATATCGGTCAGGCCGAATTTGGTGAACCGCATGGGCGTTTATTCGGGGAGATCGATTTCCAGGATCGACATGTTGAAATCGTAGGAAATGTCGTCCGGGTCCTCGTCATCTTTGTAGATAACGCCGATAAATTCCTCGGCAACATAGACTTCCACGGAACCATCGGATTGGGGACGGTCCTTCAGCACAAACTCGACGTTATTGAATTTTTCCCGCAAATACTTCTGCACCCGCGCCATTTCTTCATCGGTCATGGAAAAGTCCCCCATTTATTGATCGTCATTGGCGGCGTTTTAGCAGGTGTCGCGGTCCTTGGCCATGGGGGACACCGGTTTAGTTTTCACCTGCCGCCGCCCTGGCGCGGCGCATACTCCGGGCCTCTATCCGCGCCAGATGCGTGCCCGCCGCAACGATCGCCAGACCGCCCACCCAGACCCAAATTTCGGGCACCTCGTTAAACACGACGAAGCCGAGAATGGCGGAGAAAATCAGCCGGGCGAAGGTCATCGGCGAGATCGCCGTCACGTCGCCGAACTGGAAGGCCTTGACCAGACAGACATTGGCAAAGCTGGAGAGCGCGCCGGCAAGAATAATGATCACCCACTGCTCCACCGTCGGCCAGGTCCAGAAAAACAGCGCCGGGACCAAGGCCATGGGCACCACCAGAGCTGTCGGATAGGCGGTGACCACCAGGGCCGAGTTTTCGCGCGACAGGATTTTGCCGGAAAGCGCAAACGCCGCCCAGAAAAACGCCGAGACGATGACCGAGATGCTGCCCAACGACATGTCGGTAAATCCCGGCCGGATGATAATGAGCGAGCCGGCGAAGCCTAGTAACATCGCCAGCCAGCGGGCGGGATCACTGGGCTCCTTTAACAGCCAGACCGCCATCAGGGACATCACAATGGGCTCTATCAGGCCCAACGCCGTCGCCGTGGCCAGGGGTGTCAGCAATAAACCGTAATACCAGGTGGACAACGCCGCGACCTGAAACACGGCGCGGCCCACCATTAAGCCGGGGCGCTTGGGCGTCAGGTTGGAATAATCGGCGCGCAGCAGGAACGGCACGAGGGCGATAAAGCCGAACAGATTGCGCAGGAACACCAGCTCGAACACATGGAGAGAATCGCCCAGGTAGCGGATCAGGCTGAACACGGTGGAAAAAATCGCGCCGCCCAACAGCATCCACAACATGCCTTTGATATTTTCACTGGAGGTCAGCGGCGTGGTCATGCGTTTTATAGCCTCAAAAGAAAGAGCGGCGGTCCGAAACCGCCGCCCCTCAAACTCGACCGTATCTCTCTATTCCGCGGCCGCCTTATCCAGCAGGGTCGCGGCATAGGTTTCCCGGCGCACCAGATTTTCCTCATAGACATCGTCAAATTCGGGCACGACCGAGCTTTTGACGCAATCATTGGTCAACAGCGCCTCGGTCCAGGCCTGAACTTTCGGATAATCCTTCATCAGCCCGGTGTTGCAGATCGCTTCGACCATGTTGAACCGCATCAGGAATGGCGCATAGGCCGCATCCACGATGCACAGGTCCTCGCCGTTGAAGTACGGGCCGTCATTGCCCCGGTCCTTGGCTAGCGCCTCTTCCACCCGGCCCAGAGGCTTCTTGGCTTTTTCCATCGCCTCGTCCTGGGCTTCCTTGGTTTTGGCGTAGTTGACCGCATTCAACGCGGCGGCGAAATCCGGCACATAGTCTGTCCACGCCCGGTTGCGGGCCCGCTTGATCGGATCCGCCGGGTGCAGGCGAGGCTCCACCGTCTCGTCCAGATATTCGGCGATGGCGTTGGATTCGAACAACACCTCGTCATCGACCCAGAGCACAGGCACCTTGCCATGGGGCGAGATTTCCCAGAACCAGTCCGGGCGGGTGTCATGGGTAAAATGCGTTACTTCGAATTCGATATTTTTCGCACGCAAAACAATCACGGCGCGCTGGACCCAGGGTCAGGTCTTGAAGCTGATGAGATGATACTTCTCGGCCATGGGCTCCCTCCCTAAACGTTATCGTTGAATCAAATTTTTATGAAATGCGGCCCGAATGCTGGCACAGGTCGGGCACCCGATCAAACATCTTTGCATAACGCCTTGAAAACAGAGTAAAAGAACACCCATGAAACAAGTGATCCAGAGTGCGCGGTCGGGAAAACTGGCCGTGAAGGACGTGCCGGCGCCCCGGGCGGCCAAAGGGGAACTTCTGGTGCAGACCCGCGCGAGCCTGATTTCGGCGGGCACCGAGCGCATGGTCGTGGACTTCGCCAAGAAGTCGCTGGCCGCCAAGGCCAAGGCGCGGCCTGATCTGGTGAAGAAAGTTCTGGCCAAGGCCAAGACCGACGGGATCGCCGCCACGATGAAAGCCGTGATGAACCGGTTGGATGAGCCGCTGCCTTTGGGGTATTCCTCCGCCGGCGTGGTGATTGGGCTCGGCGAAGGACTGGAAGGCCGGTTCCGGGTGGGTCAACGGGTGGCCGTCGCCGGGGCGGGCCTGGCCAATCACGCGGAAATCAATGCGGTGCCGGAACATCTGGCCGCCGCCATCCCCGACGGCGTCGATGACGAACAAGCGGCGTACGGCACCCTGGGCGCGATTGCCCTGCACGCGGTGCGCAACCTGGACGCCAGGCTGGGCGAAACGGTGGCGATCCTGGGCCTGGGCCTCGTCGGCCAGATGGCGGCGCAGTTTCTGACACTTTCGGGTGTCAGGGTGATCGGCCTAGACTATGACACCACGCGGCTTGATCTCGCCCGGCAATTGGGCGCGGAAGCGGCGTTTGACCTGGCCGGCGATGGAGTGGTGGAAAGCATCCTGGCCGCCACCAAAGGCAAGGGCTGCGATGGCGTTTTGATCGCTGCGGCGACGGAGGCCAGCGAGCCGTTCGAGACAGCCGCGGAGATCGCCCGGGATCGGGCCCGGGTCTGCCTGGTGGGCCTGAGCGGGACCGAATTCCCCTATGCGGGATTTATGAAAAAGGAATTGTCCATCATCGTGTCACGGTCCTATGGGCCGGGGCGCTATGATGAGGATTATGAATCTCGCGGCATCAAATACCCGGAAGGCTTCGTCCGCTGGACGGAAACAGAGAATCTGGCCGAATCTGTGCGCCTGATGGATCAAAACTTGAGCGCTCACCTCGATGTGGCGGCGCTGACCACCCACCGGTTCGCCATAGACGCGGCGGAGCAGGCGTACAGACTGGTGATGGAGCAAACCGAGCCCCATTTGGGTGTGTTGCTGACCTATCCGGAAGAGACCGCCGCACCTGCCAAGCCCGCGTTCGATGCGCCGAAGGCGCAAGTGGGCGACTGCAACATCGGGCTCATCGGCGCGGGCAATTTTGCCAAATCGGTCTTGTTGCCGGAGCTCAAGAGAATGTCGGGCGTGACCCTGCAGCGGCTCGCCACCAAGCGGGGAGCATCGGCCGAGCACAGCGAAGAACGGTTCGGCTTTGCCGCCGCCGGCACCGACGCCGATGACGTGATCAACGATCCGGCCGTCAACGCCGTGATCATCGCCAACCGCCACGACGCCCACGCCCGCCTGACGGCGCAGGCGCTGTTGGCGGGCAAGTCGGTATTGGTGGAAAAGCCCTTGGGCCTCTCGGAGGAAGAGATCGGCGCGGTGCGCCGGGCGCGGGAGACCGCCAACGGGTTCTTCCAGGTGGGCTTCAACCGCCGCTTCGCGCCTATGGCCGTCGAAGCAAAGACCATCTTGGATAAAATCGGCGGCCCCAAGTTCATGCTGTTCCGCGTCAATGCGGGGGCGATCGACGCCGAGTCCTGGATTCAGAACCGGAATGAAGGCGGCGGTCGGATCATCGGGGAGCTGTGCCACTTCGTCGATCTTGCCCGCTTTTTTGCCGGCTCGACGATTATCGGGGTCTCGGCGGACAGCCCGGCCAAGACGGACAGCGCCGGCGATGACGTTACGGCGACCCTTCGGTTTGCTGATGGCAGCCTGGCGACGATTGCCTATACAGCCATGGGCGACCCCTCCATCCCGAAAGAGCACTATGAGATTTACGCCGGCGGGCAGGTGGTTCAGATCGACAATTTTCGGAGCTTGAACGTTTCAGCCGGCGGCAAAACCAAGACCTCCAGCGCCGGCAGCCAGGACAAGGGTTTCGCCGGGGCTCTCAAGGCTTTCGTCTCGGCAGTCATCAATGGGACCCCGCCGGCGGTCGATGAGGGCGAACTGATTGAAACAAGCCTCGCCACCCTGGCCGTGCTGGAAAGCCTGCGGACCGGCAAACGGGTGGACCTGAGCTGAGAATCAGCCTAAACGACGGATATACATGACTGATATTTCTCATCTCATTACCTGCGTCGAATCCTTGCCCAGTGGCCGCGTCTTGTGCGTCGGCGATCTTATGCTCGACCGGTTCGTCTATGGCGATGTGGAGCGGATTTCACCGGAAGCGCCGATCCCGGTGTTCCGCATTCTGAACGAAAACGCCATGTTGGGCGGCGCGGGCAACGTGGCCCGCAATCTGGTGGGCCTGGGCGCGGGGATAGACTTTTTTGCTGTGGTTGGGGACGATCCGGCGGGGCGTGACGTCACCGCGCTGATCGGCAATTTGGACGGGTTGGATGCCCGCCTGATTACCGACCGGTCACGCAAGACCTCCATCAAGACCCGATATATTGCGTCCAATCAGCAGATGATGCGGGCCGACGAAGAAACTGTCGCGCCAATCGACGATTTTACCCGCAGCTCGCTGATCGACGGGGTCAAGTTTGCCCTCGAGGACTGCGCCGCCATGGTGCTCGCCGACTATGGCAAGGGCGTGTTGACCGGCGGTATCGCCGGCGAGTTGATCGAGATCGCCCGCGCCCGTGGTGTGCCGGTCATTGTTGACCCCCAGGGCCAGGACTACACCAAGTATATGGGGGCCAGTCTCGTCACGCCGAACCGCAAGGAGCTGGCGGACGCGACAGGCATGGCCACAGGAAACGGCGAAGAAATTATCGCCGCCGCGGCCCAGTTGGCGCGGCTTAGCGGTATTGAGGCGGTGCTCGCGACCCGGTCCGCCGACGGCATGACCCTGGTCCGGAACGCCAACAATTATGCCCATTTCGAAGCCGAGGCGCGTGAAGTGTTTGATGTCTCCGGCGCCGGCGATACGGTGGTCGCCACCATCGCGGCGGCCATTGCCGCCGGCCTCAGTATTGAAGACGCGGTCAGCCTGGCCAACGTGGCGGCCGGCATTGTGGTCGGTAAGGTCGGCACCGCCGTCGCCTATGCCAGTGATCTGATCGACGCGCTGCATCACCAGGAGATGGCATCCGGTGAAGCGAAGGTCCTGTCGCTGAATTCCGCTCATGACCGGACGCAAATCTGGCGCAGCAAAGGCTATAAAGTGGGATTCACCAATGGCTGTTTTGATTTGTTGCATCCCGGCCATCTGGCCGTTTTGTCCCAGGCCAAGGCCACGTGTGACCGCCTGATCGTCGGGCTGAACAGCGATTCATCGACCAAGCGGCTTAAGGGCGACGACCGTCCGGTACAGAGCGAGACAGCGCGCGCCGCGGTGCTGGCGTCGTTGGAGTATGTGGATCTGGTGGTGATCTTCTCCGAAGACACGCCGGCCAGGATCATCGAGACCATCAAGCCCGAGGTCTTCGTCAAAGGCGCTGATTATACGATCGACCAAATCCCCGAAGCCGAGATCGTCGCCGGCTATGGCGGAGAGACCATCCTCGCCGAGCTTGCGGAAGGGCACAGCACCACGGCGACCATCGCCCGGCTGGTAAAAGAAGGTTAGAGCGCTTTCGACCAATATTGAATCAATATTGGTCGAAAACGCTCTAACCGCCGGTCAGCTGATCGACCAGGCGTTCCCAAAAAGATGGCGTAGATGATGTTCGGGCCGGTGCGGCCGATGACCTGGTCGCGCCCGACAATCCGGCCGGCGGCAATCCTTGGTGAATATCCGACATATAAGCCCGCCATAGTTTGGCCGGCGGGCCGCCGCCGGTGATCCGGCGCATGGGCGCGCTGTTGTCGTTGCCCATCCAAATGCCGGTCACATAATGCGCCGTGTAGCCGACAAACCAGGCGTCCCGGAAATCCTGACTGGTGCCGGTTTTACCGCCGGCGGGGCGGCCGAAATACGCGGCCTTGCCCGTGCCTTGGGCAAGAACACCGGCCAGCATTCTGTTCATCTGGGCCAGTTTATCGGGTGTAATCACCTGGCCGGGACCACTGCCCTGGCGGCGGTAAACAATGCCCCCGGCGCTGTCCCGTATTTCCAAGATTCCGTAACCGAATACCCCTTCGCCGCCATTGGCGAACGGCGTGTAGGCGGCGCTTAACTCCAACAGTGACACTTCGGACGTCCCTAACGCCAGGGTCGGATCGGACACCAACTTTGCGCCGACACCCAGCCGTTTTGCGACCGCGATCACCCGTTTGCGCCCGGCCTTCTCCGCCGCCTGCACGGCGATGGTATTGGTCGAGCGCATCAGCCCCTCGGCCAAGGTCATGGGCCCGTGATATTGGCCGTCATAGTTTCGGGGCCGCCATTTCCCGATGGCGATGGGCTTGTCGATCAAAAGGCTTTCCGGCGAGAGCCCGCTTTCCAGCGCCGCCAGATAGACGAACGGCTTGAAGGCGGAGCCCGGTTGTCGGCGCGCCTGGACCGCCCGGTTGAACTGGCTATCGTTATAGTTTCGCCCGCCGACCATGGCGCGCACCGCCCCGTCCGTGGCCAGGGTCACCAGCGCCACTTGGCTGACCTTATCCTTGACCGCGTGGGCTTTCATGGTTGCGGCAATGCGCCGTTCGGCCCGGCGCTGCAGCGCCGCATCCAAGGTGGTTTTTACCACCAAATCGCTTTCCTGCGCCCCAACGAAGCTCGGCAGCTGTTCAACAATCCAGTCGGCGAAGTAGCGGGCAAACCGGGACTTTTGCGGCGCTTTCGCCAGGGTGGCGGAGCCTTTGCCGGCGGCGGCGGCCTGCGCCTCAGTGATGTAGCCGGCCGTCACCATGTTGGCGAGAACCACCCGGGCCCGTTTCGCCGCACCGTCCGGGTTTCTGGCCGGATTGAGGCTGGAGGGCGCTTTTAAGAGCCCGGCGATCACTGCCGCCTGATAGAGGCTGACCTGCCGGGGCGAGCGGCCGAAATAGCGGTCCGCCGCCGCGCTGACCCCATAGGCGCCGGCGCCCAGATACACCCGGTTCAGATAGATGGTGAGGATTTGGTCCTTGGTAAACTTTTGTTCCAGCCACAGGGCTAAAAGAAGCTCCTGAACCTTGCGCTTAAAGGTACGCTCGTGGCCGAGAAACAGGTTCTTAGCCGCCTGCTGGGTGATGGTGCTGCCGCCCTGAACAATTCGGCCGGCCTTGAGGTTGACCACGGCAGCCCGCGCGATGCCAATCAGATCAACGCCGGGATGGTCATAGAAGCGGCGGTCCTCGGTGGCGACGACGGCCCTCGGCAGATATGACGGCAGGTCTTCTACCTGCACGGCAGCGCCGTGAAGGTCGCCAAAACCGGCGATTTTTTCGCCGTGGCGGTCCAGGATGGTCACCGATGGCCGACGGCTGGTTTCGAGCGCATCGTCTACGGACGGCAGGTCATGGGCGTAGAAGATCACCACGCCCGCCAGCAGCACAATGCCCCAGACGGCGGCCGTGGCGGTCCACTTCAGCATGAACGGCACGATCCGGCGGTTGGACGCGGATGCTTTTTTGGCGCGCGCTACGCTGCGGGCTTTTCCTTTGCCAGCGGCGGCCTTCTTTTTACTGGATTTGGCCATGGCTGATCATCGGCCCGGCCCGGTTAGAAAATGGTTAATCCCTGGAAATTCAAGGCATTACGGCAAGACGCACCCCAGGACGACATGCAGGGTTTGAGGCTCGATCGTGCAGCCTTTCATATTGGTCCGCCATACTTCCGCATGGGTCATGTCAGCGCCCTTGAGGTTGGCCCGGCGGAGATCGGCCTCCGACAAATCCGCTTCCTGCAGCAGGCAACTTTCCATTGTGGCGTTGTAGGCGACAGCCTGGGACAAGTTTGCGCCACACAGATTGGCGCTGGAAAGGTCCGCATCCGACAGGTTGGCGCCCCGGAGATCGGCATTGCGCAAATCCGCGCCCCGCAGGTCCAGTACCCGCAAATCCTGATCAATCAAAACCGCGCGGTGGCCTTCCTGGCCGTTTTGCAACCACTGGCTATGGGCCTCCAGAAGCTCTTCAAGTTCTTCGGGCGACATGACGTTCCTCCTAATAGTTCTTTGGTCACATATTACGCCGTAACCTATAAATCGGAACGCTACTGTCCAAAATCAACCACTATTGGAGCAAGCGCGGTGGCTAGACGTCCAGATTGGCCACCTTCAACGCATTGGCTTGGATGAAATCCCGGCGCAATTCAACCACGTCACCCATTAGGGTGGAGAACACATCCTCCGCGTTGTCGGCGTGGCTGGCCTTCACCTGCAACAAGGTCCGCGCATCGGGATCCAATGTCGTTTCCCAGAGCTGATCCGGGTTCATCTCGCCCAACCCCTTATAGCGCTGCATGGAGATACCCTTCCGGCCGATTTCAAGAACCGCATCCACCAGGGAAACGGGACCGGTGATCGTATAGTCCTTGTCCTTGGATTTCAGGATTCCGTGGCGGGAATAGGTTTGTTGCAAGTCACGGGCATGAGCGTCGATGGCGTGAGCATCGGCGCTCCGGATCACTGCACCATCGATCACGTGCGGGCCGTCAGGCACGCCCCGGATGACCCGCTCGAACGAC
Organism: uncultured Rhodospirillaceae bacterium; assembly: GCA_964611435.1. GTDB lineage: Bacteria > Pseudomonadota > Alphaproteobacteria > Rhodospirillales > UBA2165 > JAYPHU01. Next base: position 28,344 of record CAZSXT010000011.1, read on the forward strand.
AGGCCGCCGTCTTCACGGGCGCTGCCTTCCCAGCCCCTCTCCGCCGGGGGCTCCAAAGCGTCGATTCGCTTGGCGATATATTCCGCCGCCTGCCCGGCCTGATCCCGATCCGCCAGAATTGCCGGGTTCAACGCGCCCAGAATGGCCGCCTGTTCAACAATCTTCAGCGGCACACGTGTTGTGAGGCCCTGCAGCTGCACCTTGATCTGGCGGGCCTGCTCCACGAGCGTCAGCAAGTCCCCACCCCCGACCTGAGACCCGTCGGCGATGTTAAAAACGCATTCTTCGATGCCGCTGTCGATCAGGTATTTCTCCAAGGACCGGTCATCCTTGAGATACACTTCCGAGCTGTTCTGTTTGGCCCGATACAGCGGCGGCTGCGCAATATAAAGATAACCCCGCTCGATCAATTCGGGCATTTGCCGGTAAAAGAAGGTCAGAAGCAACGTCCGGATGTGGCTGCCGTCCACATCAGCGTCGGTCATAATGATGATCTTGTGGTAGCGGATTTTTTCAATATCGAAATCCTCCGGCCCAATCCCGGTGCCAAGCGCCGTGATCAGCGTGCCGATTTCGGCGGAGGCCAGCATTTTGTCAAAGCGCGCCCGCTCCACGTTCAGGATTTTACCCCTGAGCGGCAGGATCGCCTGATTGGCCCTGTTGCGGCCTTGTTTTGCGGAACCGCCGGCCGAATCGCCCTCGACGATGAACAGTTCGCTTACCGCCGGGTCCTTGGATTGGCAGTCAGCCAGCTTGCCCGGCAACGACGACACATCCAGCGCCCCCTTGCGTCGGGTCAACTCGCGGGCCTTACGCGCCGCCTCCCGCGCGGCGGCGGCTTCGACGATTTTACCAATGATCCGCCTGGCCTCGGCCGGGTGTTCCTCGAACCATTGGTTCAACATCTCGCCTAATATACTCTCGACCACCGGGCGCACTTCGGAAGACACCAGCTTTTCCTTGGTTTGGGAGGAGAATTTAGGGTCCGGCACCTTTACCGAGAGCACACAGGTCATACCCTCCCGCGCATCGTCGCCGGTTATACCCACCTTGTTCTTTTTCGAAATGCCTTCCGCTTCCGCATAGGTATTGATGCAGCGGGTGAGCGCCCCCCGGAACCCGGCGAGGTGGGTGCCGCCGTCCCGTTGCGGAATGTTGTTGGTAAAGCAGAGCGTCGATTCATGGTAGCTGTCGTTCCACTGCAACGCCGCCTCAACCGTAATGCCATCCCGTTCTCCGGAAACCGAAATGGTCGAGTTGAGCGCCGTCTTGGAACGGTCCAGATACGTGACGAAAGCTTCCAGGCCGCCTTCGTAATGCAGGTCGACCACGTGGGGATCGACGTGCCGGGCGTCGGTAATCTTGAGCTTCACCCCGGAATTGAGAAACGCCAGTTCTCGAAGGCGATGCTCCAGCGTGCCGAAGTCATACTCCGTGTTGGTGAAAGTATTTCTGGAGGCCTGGAAGGTCACTTGGCTGCCGGTTTTCCCATTCGAATCGCCGACGACTTCCAGGGATTTGTCCACCTCGCCATCCTTGAAGGTGAGCACGTGCTCCTTGCCGTCCCGCCAAATTCTGAGTTCCAGCCAGGTTGAAAGCGCGTTGACCACCGACACGCCCACGCCGTGCAGGCCGCCCGACACTTTGTAGGAATTCTGGTCGAACTTACCGCCGGCATGGAGCTGAGTCATAATGACTTCCGCCGCCGAGACTCCCTCTTCCTCATGGATATCCACGGGGATGCCCCGGCCGTTGTCGGAAACACTTACAGAACCATCGCCGTTCAGGATCACCTCAACGGTGTCGCAATAGCCGGCCAAGGCCTCGTCGATGGCGTTATCCACCACTTCATAGATCATGTGGTGCAGACCGGAGCCATCATCGGTGTCGCCGATATACATGCCGGGCCGTTTGCGCACAGCGTCCAAGCCCTTGAGAACCTTAATGGAATTGGCGCCATACTCTTCGCCGTTTCCGGTCTCGGGGGCGGCCTGTGCCTGGTCCTGCGGGATGTCTGTTTCGTCGGTCATGGTCCACCTAAATTTATTAATGGTCGTGTTCTTGAATTACCTTCTGCCCAAATTCCGGCGCGTTAGCGCTTTTCGATCCGGGCGTCCTTCACATGAAAAAATTGGCCCCGGTCCCCCAGGGCGTCGAAAATCTGATCATCGGTGCCGCTCATCCAGGCCTGCGCACCCATGGCGCAGAGAATATCGAACAGGGCCGCACGACGGTCCGCATCCAGGTGCGCGCCAATCTCATCCAGCAACAGAAGCGGCATCCTTCCCCGTTCCCGCGCTTCCAAAACGGCGGCGGCAAGCACAATCCGCACCAAGAGCGCTTTTTGCTCTCCGGTGGAGCACAACTCAGCCGGCATACCCCCGGCGCTGTGCACAACCACCAAGTCACTGCGATGGGGCCCGATGGAGGTTGCCCCCATCGACTGGTCCTTGACCCTTGCATCGCGCAACCGGCGGCGGAAACTGTCTTCCGCATCAAGAGCGGGTTTGCCGTCCACCATCTCTTCCATCTCGCCGGTAAGCGTCAGTTGAGCGCCGGGAAACGGGCCTTCATCGGCCTCGCTGATTTCGTGCAGGCGCGCCACCGCATCCAGCCGCCTGAGCGCCACGGCAACCCCATGCCGGGCCATGGAGTCTTCGATCGAGTCGAGCCAGGCAGCGTCCAAGGCGCCGCCCTGACTGTCTTTCAACACCTTATTGCGACTCCGCAGGCTGTGTTCATACGCCGCCACCGGGCCCGCGTGCTCCGGATCCAGGCCATATATCAACCGATCAACAAACTTCCGACGCCCCGACGCACCTTCCTGGAACAGCCGGTCCATCTGAGGCGTTAGCCAGAGCGCACTGGTGCGCCGCCCCAACTCGGCTTGGTTCTTGACTAGATTACCGTCCACTTTGATCACCCGGCGTTCCCGCTGGCTGTCGTTTTCGTCCAGTTCTAGCCCGGTACCCACATCCAACTGGTCTGCGCCCATGAGAAGCTTGGCCGCAACCGCCCAGCCACGGAGGGCGGCATGATCCACCCCCGGCTCGCTACGGCCGATTTCACTCAGCCGGGCAGCGCGCAAACCGCGTCCGGGCACCAGGTACGACAAGGCTTCCAGAATGTTGGTTTTGCCTGCGCCATTCGGTCCGGTCAGCACCACCGGTCTGGCGTCAGTTTCAAGCCTGGCGTAAGCATAGCAGCGAAAATCCGTAAGGTTGAGCCGCTGAACCGCCAGAGATCGGCCGGTGGCGCGGCTAGCGGCTGTCGGTGCGGACATATCGCCGTCCGCAAATTTGTCATTGGCCGCGGAAGCAGCCAAGTGTCTTACCGCCGTCAGATCACTACCCTTTCGATTGCCTTGGATGCTGCAATCATCAAACACGCATCGGCATCAGGACATAAAGCGCACTCAGGTCGTCTTTGTCCTGAACCAGAGTGGGCGAGGCCGCATCGGCCAGCGAGAACCGCGCCGCATCTCCTTCGATTTGCTGGGCGATATCCAACAAATACCGGGAGTTAAAACCGATCTCGATCTCGTCCGCGTCATAGTCCACCGCAAGTTCCTCGGTCGCCGTGTCGTTGTCCGGGCTGTTGGCCGACAAGGTCAGGCTGCCCTTGGCGAGCGCCAGCTTAATGGCGCGGGATTTTTCCGTGGAAATAGCCGAGACTCGGTCGACGGCGGCGGCAAAGTCCTTGGTGTCCACCTCCATCATCTTGTCGTTGTCCGATGGGATCACCCGGTCATAATCCGGGAAGGTGCCGTCGATCAGCTTGGAGGTGAGGACAGCACCTTCAAAAGCGAACTTAATCTTGGTGTCAGACAGGGAAACCGCCACATCCTCGTCCGTTTCATCAATCAGTTTACGCAACTCCGTCACGGTTTTGCGGGGCACGATAACGCCCGGCATTCCCGAAGCGCCGTCCGGCAGGGGAACGTCGATAGACGCCAGCCGGTGGCCGTCCGTGGCCACGCCGCGTAGCACGGCAGATCCATCTGCCTCTGCCTCATGGAGATAAATGCCGTTCAGGTAATAACGGGTTTCCTCGGTCGAAATGGCGAAGCGCGCCCGGTCAATGATGCCGCGGAGATCAGCCGCCGGCAGCACGAAACTATGGGGCAAATCGCCGCCCGTGAGCACCGGGAAATCTTCGGTCGGCAGGCATGTCAGGGTAAAGCGGGAGCGCCCGGCCGACAGGATCAGTTGGCTGTCGTCCCCGGTGCAATCGAGTTCCACCTGTGCGCCCTCAGGCAGCTTACGCACGATATCGAACAACGTATGCGCCGGCGCCGTGGTCGAGCCCGGTGTCGCGACATCCGCCGGCACCGTTTCCACGATTTCCAGATCCATATCCGTGGCGTTAAGGCTGAGCGCGCCGTCCGGCGCGTCGAACTTCACGTTGGACAGGATCGGAATGGTGTTGCGCCGTTCCACGACGCTTTGAATGTGGGTCAAGACTTTTAAGAGTAAGCCGCGCTCTATGGTTATTTTCATGGCGTATCGTCGATCTTTCTTCTGCTGGCGGTCACAAACAAATCTGGCCGGCGCTTTTGCCTTTATCCCGGCGAATCGTGCGCCGAAGCGGCCCTGACGAGGATCAGATGGAGGGTCGCAAAAAACCGGGAAATCCCGGCAAAAAACCGTCCATTCGAGACTTGATTAAGCCCCCCCGAAGAGCACGGGATATTATAACATATGAGAGGGGATTCCGAAGCAATTTCGGCCAAAAACAGCCGCTTTTCAGGACGCGATTAAGGCGCTGACGGCAACGGATTAGAGGCGCGGATTCCTCAGCCTTCGAGCATCCGGCGGAGAAGTTCGACGTCTTCGGCAAAAGACGTGTCCAAATCCCGTAATTCGTCAACTTTTTTCACCGCGTGCATGACCGTAGTGTGATCCCGCCCGCCGAATTTCCGGCCGATTTCCGGCAGAGACCGCGACGTGAGTTGCTTGGCGAGATACATGGCTACCTGACGGGGACGCGCCACCGAGCGCGCGCGCCGGGCCGAATGCATATCGGAAATTCGGATGTTGAAATGTTCCGCCACCCGCTTTTGAATTTCCTCGATGGTCACCCGGCGGTCATTGGCCCGAAGAAGATCGTGCAGGACTTCCTGGCAGGTTTCCAGGGTCAACTCGCGTCCGACCAATTGGCTGTGGGCGGCAACCCGGTTCAAGGCGCCCTCCAGTTCCCGCACATTGGCCGTAATTTTATGGGCCAGGAATTCCAATACCTTGTTCGGCGCCTCGATCTGCATGGTTTCGGCTTTGGATTCGAGAATCGCCAGGCGAAGTTCGTAGGTTGTCGCGTGAATATCAGCAACCAGCCCGCAATTAAGGCGCGACTTCAGACGATCCTCCACGCCCTCCAGATCGGACGGCGACTTATCCGCGGACAGAATGATCTGGCGGCCCTGGTCTACCAGCGCATTGAAAGTATGAAAGAATTCTTCCTGGGTGGCGTCCCGGCCGCCAATGAACTGCACGTCGTCGATCATCAGCACATCGACCGAGCGGAACTGTTCCTTGAAATCGACCGTGTTTTGCTCCCGGAGGGCGCGCACGAACCGGTACATGAATTTCTCGGCGGAGAGATACATAACCGTCCGCGACGGATCCCGTTCAAGAATTTCCCAGGCGATGGCGTTCATTAAATGGGTCTTGCCCAATCCAACGCCACCGTAGAGGAACAGCGGGTTGAACGGCACTGAAGATGCTTCCGCAACCCGGCGGGCGGCGGCATAGGCGAATTCATTCGGCTTACCGACCACGAACTGATCAAAAGTAAACTTGGAATCCAGCGGCGCGGCGATCTGGGCGCCCGACCTCCAGCCGTTTCCGGAATCACCCTCGGCGCTTGCCGAAGAAGATATGATCGGGGTTGCGCGGCCGGGACGGGACAAATCATCCTGTGGCTCGGCGGCGTTTTCCACGGTCGTTGGCTGTATGGTCACACCGACAGCCTGCACCTTGGCATTCTCGCCGTGCCAAAGTTCTTTCAGACGATCAAGATAATTGGCCACGACCCAGTCCCGCATGAAGCGGCTGGGCACGCTCAAGGTCACTTCCGACCCGTCTAAACCCACCGCCTTCATGGGCTTCACCCAATTTTCAAAAGCGGTGTCTCCAATTTCGGCCTTTAATCGGCTGCAAACCCGATACCATTGTGTTTGTAATTGGCGTTCTTCCATCCCGGTGCTCTGTTCTCCAGCGGTGTGACTGATTCCCCGTCAGTCTTTCGCCGCCACGTCATTTTTTTGGCCCCACCCGTGGTCGCAGAGAACACCGCCGTTCCGCTCGGGTAAAACCGGTTATCATACGCTCAGAGGCAATGGATAGACCTAAACTGCCCCCCTGAAATTCATGTGTTGCTTGCCGAGACCTTCGTCAGCTTTTGACTGCAACTCGATCACTCACCAGGGATATTCTACGCACTATTACACTATGATTTTTAGTATCCACCCGAAATAGGGCGTCTGATGTGATGAGGCCGAATTGTACTGATGAAAAACCCTTTCGCCGAAATAACTTAGATTTTATGACTCGTTGGAAAATAAACGAAGTGTTGTGGCTTGATCAGCGTCGCAACGAAATCAAATCTACTCGGGCAAAATTTTTGATTCAAGCGGACCGAAAAGAGAACGTTGCAAATAAATTTGTTGACAGAAATCAACTTTTCGAGTCTCCCGCCATTTTTCGGTCTTCAGGCAGTAAAAAAGCCGCATCCCAAGGATGCGGCTTCGTCCGGTCGGCGGGTGTGCCGATCAGCTCGACATCGCTTTCACGCGGGCCGAGAGGCGCGACATCTTCCGGGCCGCGGTGTTCTTTGGCAAGACGCCCTTCTGCGCGCCGCGCGCAACAACCGGCTGGGCGTTTTGTAATGCGTCTTTCGCCGCAGCGGCATCGCCGCTTTCAATCGCCAGTTCCACCTTCTTGATGAAGGTGCGCACGCGGCTTAGCCGGTCGCGATTCACTTCGCGGCGGCGGACCGTTTGGCGGATACGTTTCTTTGCCGAATCATGGTTGGCCATAATTTGTCACTTTCAGGCTTTTTCATTCGAAGGGCGGGGTTATATAGAGGGGGGCGAAACCCGTCAACCCCCCAGAAAACAAAGGCGTTTCACGTGTGTATGCCGCTAGCGCTGACGCCTGGGACAATAAAATGTGGAGCGCCCGCTTTGGACCAGCCGGCGGATGCCGCCGGTGGCCGCAACGTCGCAGTCACAGCCAGGGCACGCCTCACCTTCCCGGCCGTAGACCTTGAAATTGTTTTGAAAATAGCCGAGCTCCCCATCCGGCTGGGCGTGGTCCCGAAGGGTCGATCCGCCGGCGGCGACCGCTTCGGTCAGAACATCCCGGATCGCCACGGTCAGTTTGTCGGCGCGTCCGCCTTGCACGGTGCCCGCCTTTCGCTTGGGCGAAATCCCTGACCGGAACAGGCTTTCGCACACATATATATTGCCAAGTCCCGCGACGACCTTTTGATCCAACAAGGCCGCCTTGATCGGTCCCGTCTTGCCCCTGAGCCGCGCCGCCAGCACCTGGGCGTTGAAGCTGTTGCCGAGGGGGTCGGGGCCTAAGTGCCGGATCAGCCGGTGCTCTTCGAGCTCGCTCACCGTGCTCAGCAGCATCATGCCGAAGCGCCGGGGATCACAGTACCGGACCACGTCCCCGGCCCCGGTGACGAAGTCGATATGATCATGCTTGCCCGGCGGCGGCAGGGGCTCGCCGGCCCGGTGAATGGTCATCCGCCCCGACATACCCAGGTGACCCAGCACCACGGTCTCATCCTCCATGGTCATGAGCATATACTTGGCCCGGCGGCGCAGTGTCAGCATCTTTCGGCCCGCCAGTTTGCGGGCAAAGTCATCCGGTACCGGCCATCTGAGGCGCGGCTGACGAACCTCCACCCGATCGATCACCGCACCCTCCAGGACCGGCGCCAGACCCCGGCAGACTGTTTCCACTTCAGGTAATTCAGGCATGGCATAACCGTAGCGGTTTCCGGTCAGTTAAGCTATGGTCCCGAGCAGCCGCATGGAATATTGGTGTTGATGCAATGACTTATCAGGATGATAGAGGGGACGGGGACGGCCGGATGACCGATTTCGGCTTCCGCCGGGTGCGCGAATCCGAGAAAGCCTCGCTGGTCGGCGATGTGTTCGACCAGGTCGCGCCCAAATACGACCTGATGAACGATCTGATGAGCGGCGGCATCCACCGGCTGTGGAAGGCCGATCTGATTCGCCGGATAAACCCCCAATCTGTCGAGGTGATTGTTGATGTGGGCGGCGGCACCGGCGACATCGCCTTCGGCTGCCGGGAAAAGGGCGCGGATGAAATCCTGGTCTGTGACATCAACCAGGAGATGCTGGAAGTGGGCCGCAACCGGGCCATTGACCGGAACATCATCGGCGGCATCACCTGGACCTGCGGCGACGCGGAGGCGCTGCCCGTGAAAAGCGGCACAGTCGATACATTCGTCACCGCCTTTTGCATGCGGAATGTCACCCGGCTGGACAAGGCCCTACAGGAAGCCCGGCGCGTGTTAAAACCGGGCGGGCATTTTCTGTGCCTGGAGTTTTCCCAGGTCGCCCTGCCCTTGTTGAGCGATGTCTATGACGCCTATTCCTTTAAAGTGTTGCCGTTGATCGGCCAGGTCGTGGCCGGCGACCGGGACGCCTATCAGTATTTGGCGGAAAGCATCCGGCGCTTCCCGCCCCAGCAGAAATTCGCCGCCATGATCGCGGACGCTGGCTTGGAGAGGGTCTCCTACGACAACGTCAGCGGCGGTATTGCCGCCATCCATTCCGCCTGGCGCATATAAGAGGCCCCGAGAGACCCGCCGTGTTCGCTTTCGCCACCAACCTTCGCCGACTTTTCGGGATCGCCCGGACCCTGGCCCGATACGATGCCCTGTTTCCGCTGGAGCAATCAGGCGTAGCGCCCTGGATGGTGGCGATGGTCAAGCTAACCGCCCGTCAGCAGCAGGATGGCCGCCCCGGCGAGCGCCTAGCCCGGGCGCTGCAGGAACTGGGCCCGAGCTTTATTAAATTGGGCCAGGCATTATCCGTCCGTTCCGATCTTTTGGGCGAAGAGGTGGCCAATGATCTGTCCGAGCTGCAGGACCACCTGCCGCCGTTTGATTTCAGCGACGCAAAAGCCACTTTGGAGCGGGAGCTGGGCGCGCCTTTGGAAGAGCTCTACCGGGAATTCGAGCGCCAGCCGGTCGCCGCCGCCTCCATTGCCCAGGTCCATCTGGCGGTCACCTACGACGGCGACGAGGTGGCGGTTAAGATCCTGCGCCCCGATGTCGAGGCCGCCTTTGCCCGCGATTTGAAGCTGTTCCATTGGATGGCCGAGCTGGTGGAGCGGGCCCGGCCCGATCTCCGCCGTTTGAAGCCAGTCGAAGTCATCAAAACTTTTGAAGACACCATCAAGCTGGAGATGGATCTGCGGCTTGAAGCGGCAGCGTCAGAAGAAATCGGAGAGAACTTTGCAGACGACCCCACCTTCCGGTCGCCGGCCGTGGATTGGCGGCGGACTGCCCGGCGCGTCCTGACACTGGAGCGGGTCAGCGGCATCCCCATCGACGAGCGGGAGGCATTGATTGCAGCCGGCTTTGAACCGGACGATATTTTGACCAAGGCCGCCACCGCCTTTTTCAAGCAGGTGTTCCGCGACGGGTTTTTCCATGCGGATCAGCATCCCGGCAATATCTTTGTTGGCGACGAAGGCGAGATCATCGCGGTCGATTTCGGCATCATGGGGCGGATCGACCGGCCGACCCGCCGCTATCTGGGCGAAATGCTGATGAGCTTTTTGAACCGGGACTATCAGCGTGTTGCCGAAGTCCATTTCGAAGCCGGCTATGTCCCCGCCCACAAATCCGTGCAAGCCTTCACCCAGGCCTGCCGGTCCATCGCCGAACCAATTCTGGACAAGCCACAAAACGAGATTTCCATCGCCCGGCTTTTGGCGCAGCTGTTCGAGGTGACCGAGACGTTCGAGATGGAAACCCAGCCGCAGCTGCTGCTGTTGCAGAAAACCATGCTGGTGGCGGAGGGCGTCGGCCGCACCATTTCGCCCGAAGCGAATATCTGGTTCCTCGCCCAGCCTTTGATCGAGGCGTGGGTAGAAGAAAACATGGGCCCGGAGACGGCGATCCAGGAAACCGTGGAGGAAGTGGCCGATAGTTTACGCCGGCTGCCGCGCATGGTGGCCGCCATCGAACGTAACGCGGCGGCGTTGAGACAGGGCGGATTGAAACTGCATCCCGATACGGTTCGGGGTATGACCCGTGCCGATAGTCACAATAAGTCCCTGTCACCCCGCATATATTTGGCCATTATCGCGATTTTGGTGGCGCTGCTGTTTCTCGTTTAAATTTCCCTCATATTTCAAGTGCTTGCATTGGTTTTACCCTGCCAGTAAGTTAATTACAGTCTGACTTCGTGAATTATTAGGATTTCCCAATGGCTGGCGGGAAAAGGATCCTTCTCATCATTTCTGGTGGAATCGCCGCGTACAAAAGTCTGGAGCTGACCCGGCTGTTGAAAGGGGTGGGCCACGAGGTGCGCTGCATCCTGACCCGGGGCGGGGCGCAGTTTGTCACGCCTCTTGCCTTGAGCGCGCTCAGTGAAGACAAAGTTTATCAGGATATCTTTTCTCTTACCGACGAACATGAAATGGGCCATATCCAGCTGTCCCGCGACGCGGATGTGCTGGTCGTGGTCCCCGCCACCGCCGATATTCTCGCCAAGATGCGGGCAGGCATCGCCGATGACCTGGCCACAACAGTCCTACTGGCCACCGATAAACCGGTTCTGGCTGCGCCGGCCATGAATGTCCGCATGTGGGACCATGCCGCCACCCAGGAAAATATCGACGTCCTGAAAAGCCGCGGCGTATCCTTGATCGGCCCGGTCGAAGGGGACATGGCCTGCGGCGAATACGGGATGGGCCGGATGTCGGAGCCGGCTGAGATACTCCAGGCCATCACCGATTTTTTTCTCAAACCACATAACGCCGGCGGCAAGCTGGCGGGACGCAAGGCCCTGGTGACCGGCGGGCCCACCCATGAGGCCCTGGATCCCGTACGCTATATCGCCAACCGGTCATCTGGAAAACAAGGTTACGCCATCGCCCAAGCCTTGGCGGACGCCGGGGCGGAAACCGTGCTGGTGTCCGGCCCGACCCAGTTGCCGGACCCGCCCGGCGTCACCGTGCGGCGGATCAATTCCGCAGTCGAAATGCTGGCGGCGTGCGAGGCTGAATTACCGGCCGATATCGTGGTGTGTGCCGCGGCCGTGGCTGATTGGCGGGCGGCGGATCAGGCCGCAACCAAGATCAAGAAAAACGGCAAGGTCCCCAACCTGGAGCTTGCCGAAAACCCGGACATTTTGGCGACCCTGTCTCAACCCGGCGATGCCCGCGCGCCGCTGATCATCGGCTTTGCGGCGGAAACCGGCAATGTGGTGGAACAGGCCACGGCCAAAAGGCAAAAAAAAGGGTGCGACTGGATTGTCGCCAACGATGTTTCTGAAGGAACGGAAACCTTCGGCGGCGCGGACAACACGGTGCACCTGATCGATGCCGACGGGGTCGAAGATTGGCCGACCATGTCAAAGGACGATGTCGGTCACCGTTTGACCGAGCGGATCATCCGCCATCTCGGGGAAATCACCCGATGACCGGCATCACCGTTTCCATCAAACGCCTGCCCCACGGGGCAGACCTGCCGTTGCCGGCTGCAGCGACCGCCTTGGCGGCGGGGGCCGATCTGTTGGCGGCCGTTGAGGAAACAGTCGTCCTGCAGCCAGGAGAACGAGCGATTATTCCAACCGGAATCGCCATTGCCCTGCCGCCGGGGTTTGAAGCGCAAGTCCGCCCGCGGTCCGGCTTGGCGGTTAAAAATGGAATTACCGTGCTCAACAGTCCGGGCACCATCGACGCCGACTACCGGGGAGAGGTCGGCGCCATCATGATCAATCACGGCGCCGAAGCCTTTTCCGTCGAGCGGGGAATGCGCATCGCCCAATTGGTGGTGGCGCCGGTCACGTCCTTTGATTGGGTCGAAATGGATGAACTGCCGGAAACTGAAAGGGGCGCCGGGGGGTTTGGCTCCACCGGGGTTGAGACAAAAGGGCCGTCAGGGGGTTAGACAGATGCTCAGGCTATCCAAAAAAATGATGTTCGCCATCGAGGCCGTGGTGGACATCGCCTATCACTCCAGCGGCCTGCCGGTTCAAAGCCGGGAAATCACGCGCCGCCAGGGCATCCCGCAGCGCTATCTGGAGCAGGCCCTTCAACAATTAGTCCGTTCCGGCATTCTGACCGGCACCCGCGGACCCAGAGGCGGCTACAATTTGGCGCGGGAACGCCGCCGAATCAGTGTCGGTGATATTGTCCGCATCGTCCGCACCATGGAGACGGCGGCCGATCTGCCGTCCGACGACAATGGTTCCGAGCTTTCCGGCAAGGTCATCCGGCCGATGTGGGAAGATCTGCAATCGGATATGATGACCAAGCTGGACGGGATCACGATCGACGATTTGTGCAACCAAGCCAACCGCCAGGGTGTGGAAAGCGAGGGCCGGCAGAACCTCGATTTTTCGATCTAGCCCTCACGATTGGTTTTTCACACACAGTAGGAAAGACAATGACAGACGCCTCAAAGGGAGAATTTCGCGGCAAGATCTACGACTCGATCATTGATACGATCGGGGCAACGCCGCTGGTCCGGCTCAACAAGCTGGCGGCCGAGAAAAACTGTAAGGCGGAGATTCTCTGCAAATTGGAATTTTTCAACCCGCTGGCCTCGGTCAAAGACCGGATCGGCTTCGCCATGATCGACGCCGCCGAAAAGTCCGGCGATTTGAAACCCGGCGGGCTTATCGTCGAACCAACCTCCGGCAATACCGGAATCGCGCTGGCGTTTGTCTGTGCGGCGAGAGGCTACCGGCTGATCCTGACCATGCCGGAAAGCATGTCTCTGGAACGCCGCAAGATGCTATATCTGCTGGGGGCGGAAATAGAATTGACTCCGGCGGCCAAGGGCATGCCGGGGGCCATCGCCCGGGCCGAGGAAATCCTTAGGGAAAATCCGGACGCGATGATGCCCCAACAGTTCAGCAATCCGGCCAATCCGGAAATCCACCGCCAAACCACGGCGGAAGAGATCTGGAAGGATACGGGCGGCAAGGTCGATGCGGTCATCGGCGGCGTGGGCACGGGCGGCACGCTGACCGGCGTAGCGGAGGTTCTGAAATCCCGTAATCCGGACTTCCGCGCTATCGCCGTGGAACCCGAAGACAGCCCGGTTATTTCCGGCGGTGCTGCCGGACCACACAAAATTCAAGGTATCGGCGCCGGATTCATCCCTGACAACCTCGATACCGATTTGGTGGACGAGGTCATCCAGATCGGCAATGAAACCGCCTTTACCACAGCGCGGCGTCTGGCCGCCAGCGATGCCATCCCGGTAGGTATTTCTTCCGGCGCAGCGGTGGCGGCGGCCATCGAGGTTGCCCAGCGGGAAGACATGGCGGGAAAAACCATCGTCGTGATCTTGCCGTCCTTTGCCGAGCGATATCTGTCCACAGCGCTGTTCGACGGCATCGGCGAGTAGCCGGCGCACGGGGCAACAGGGGATGTCCCTTTCCGACGAACAGGTCGAACGCTACGCCCGGCATATTTTACTGCCGGAAATCGGCGGTCCGGGCCAGGCGCGAATTTCGGCAGCCAAGGTCCTGGTCGTTGGGGCCGGTGGATTGGGCTCGCCGATCATCCTGTATCTCGCGGCAGCTGGCGTGGGCGCCATCGGCATCATCGATGATGATGCGGTCGATCTCTCCAATCTCCAGCGCCAGATCGCCCATACCACCGATCGGATCGGGATAGACAAAGCGGAGAGCGCCCGGCAGGCGGCCCTGGCCATTAACCCCGAGGTTAGGGTGAATATCCACCGGGAACGGCTGACGGAAACCAATGCAGCGGAAATTATTAACCAGTACGACGTAGTGGCCGATGGCAGCGACAATTTCGACACCCGGTTTTTGGTGAACGACACGTGTTATCACCTCAAGAAGACATTGGTGTCCGGCGCGATCCTAAGATTCGACGGACAGCTCAGCACTTACAAGGCGTATCAGGATAACGGACAGGGAGCGCACCCCTGCTACCGTTGCCTGTTCCCCGAACCGCCGCCGCCGGACACAGTGCCGACCTGCGCCGAGGCCGGGGTGTTGGGCGCGCTCTGCGGCGTCATCGGATCCCTACAAGCGGCCGAAGTGTTAAAGGAGATCACCGCTGCGGGCGAGAGCCTGTCGGGCAGCCTCCTCATCTTCGACGGTCTGACCACGGATTTCCGCAAGGTCAAGTTCAAGCCCGATCCAGCCTGCAAACTGTGCGGCCCACAGGCGTCCATCAAACGAGACTGATTTTAGAGCGCTCTAGACAGGATCAAGCAGCGGCTCGCCGGCCAGCATGGCCAGCGCATTGGCGATCACTTTTTCGCCCATGGCCACCCGGCCCTCCACCGTGGCGGACCCCAAGTGCGGCAGCAACACGACCTCGTCCATCTCCTGGAACGCCGGATTCACCGCCGGCTCCCCATCAAACACGTCCAGGCCGGCCCCGCCGATGGCCCCGGATTTAATCAGATCAATCAGCGCTTCTTCATCGACAATACCGCCCCGCGCCGTGTTCACCAGGTACGCGCCGGGCTTCATTTTTGATAACCGGTCCCGGCTGAGCAGGTTCGCCGTTTCCGGCGTGTACGGGGAATTGATGGATACGATATCTACATGGCTGAGCATAGCGTCCAGATCGTCCCAATAGGTCGCCTGTAGCTCGGTGTCGATGGCCGGGTCCACGGGACGGCGGTTGTGGTAGTGAATGTCCATGTCGAAGCCGCGCGCCCGCCTTGCCACCGCTGCACCGATGCGGCCCATGCCGATGATGCCGAGCTTCTTGGCCGTCACCCGCTGGCCCATCAATTGTGTCGGCGTCCAGCCGGTCCACGCGTTCGCCCGGACCATCCGTTCGCCCTCGCCCAACCGACGGCACACCATCAGGATCAGCGCCATGGTGAGGTCCGCCGTGTCCTCGGTCAGCACGTCCGGCGTGTTCGAGACGGCAATACCCTTGGCCTTGGCCGCCTCCAGATCGATGTGGTTCACACCGACGCCGAAATTAGCGATCAATTTGAGTTGCGGTCCCGCCTCATTGATCACCTCGTCGGTGAGTTGATCGGTCACCGTGGGCGCGAGAATGTCGGCCTCGTGTACTGCCTGGATAAGCTGATCTTTTGTGAGGGGCGTGTCCTCCGAATTGAGCGTCGTGTCGAACAAGTCGCGCATTTGCGCTTCGACGGCGTCCGGCATGCGCCGGGTCACGATCATTTTAGCCTTGCTGCTCATCTCTGTACTTCTCCGGTTTTCCCGCGGCTTTTTGCCGGGCCACGGTAGGTAGTGAGAGGCGGGTAAGCAAGGACCATCTCTTGACCAGCGGCGCGCCGTCCCTTAGGCAATGTCCGTGGATGTAGGGTAAGAAATTGGCAAGAATTCGGCGCTAGAACTAACGTCATGACGTTTCCAAAATTATTCTTGGGGCTGGCGGTTGCCGCCACGGCGCTCGTAATCGAACCCTATGCCGCGTGGGCGCAACCGTCCGCTAGCGGCCTGCCCTTGCCCCGGTTCGTGTCACTCAGGTCCGACGAAGTAAACATGCGGACTGGACCCGGCGTGCGATACCCTGTGGACTGGGTCTATAAGCGCCGTAACATGCCCATGGAAGTGGTCGCCGAGTTCGGCACCTGGCGCAAAGTGCGTGATGTGCAGGGCTCGGAAGGCTGGATTCACCAAAGCATGTTGAGCAACCGCCGCATGATCGTGGTTACCGGCCAGATTCGAACGCTCAGAGGGGATGCCGACGTGTCCGCCTCGGCCGTGGCCCGGCTTGAACCAGGCACGGTCGGCGAAATTAAAAACTGCCCGGAGAAATCCGGCTGGTGCCAGGCGTCCTTCGGTAAATATGACGGCTGGCTGCGGCGGGTCGAATTTTGGGGCGTCTATCCGAAAGAACGGATCAAGTAGACCCTCTTAGCCGGCGAAGTCCCGCGCCAATTCTTCCTTTAACTCATCGGACAGAATGGCCATATGGCCGTAATTGGAATGGTTGATGCCAACCATGACCCGGGTGTCCGGCGACGTAAACGCCGCGATCTGCGACGGTGTCAGCTTGAAATGCACAAACTGCACCGATGACGCCTTGCCAGCGGCGCTGGTCCGGTCCACATCCTGCTCCGCCTCGGCGGCAATCGTCTCGTCGCCGATATCCATGGTGATGGTTTCTTCGACGCCGCCGAGACCACCAAGAATACGGGCGCGCAAGTCGGCATCCGGGATTTCAAACATCACGGTCGCGACCAGTTCGTCGCCTTTGGGCACCAGCGGGCTATAGGCCTCCAGCTCGTCGGCCAATTGTTCTTCGCCGCCCTTTTCAATCCTGAGCATTTCTTGGATCTGATACCACATGGTATCGAAACATTCGAAATAGAAGGTGGCGTGGGGGCCCACTTGGAGACGACGCTTGCGCTTGGTTTCCAGGATCGCCGGGCGGCGCTCGTCCCGAACAGCGTTGTATGCGTCCATATCCAAAATATCGTCTCGGGTCAGTTCGGTCTTCATCTCGGTCTCGTCGTTAGCTTTCGTTATTCTCATAGGCGCGGGCGATCACCTGGATCGGGTGTTTCACAGCAGCCACATCCGGTGCTTTGCCATCCGCCAGTTTTTCCATGCCCTGCACAATGTGATCCCGCGCCAAGGGGCATTCGGAAACGACGGCGCCATGGCCGGCCTCGCCGGCCTGGCGTGCAACGGGCCGGCCCACCTTGATGGCGGTGTCGAAATTTTCCTTCAGCACACCCCAGGAACCGCCATGACCGGAACAGCGTTCGATCACTTTGACGTCGGTATCGGGCAGTTCGCGCAGCATGTCGGCGGCCTTGGGACCCATGTTCTGGGCGCGGGCATGGCAGGCCAGATGGACCGTAACCCCGCCTTCTACTGTCTTGAGACCGGGGGCGAGGCCTTCCTTTTTAGCAATGTCGACCACATACTCGCTGATATCGAAGGTCGCCTCGGCCAGCCGCTTTACATGCGCATCATCAGGCAGGATCAACGGCCATTCGAATTTCATCATCAGCGCACAGGACGGCACCAGGGCGACAATGTCATAGCCCTTGTCGACCCAGGGCAGCAATTCCTTGGCGACGGCTTTGGCCTTGTCGGCGACGGCGGCGATATCGCCCTGTTCCAGTTGGGGCATGCCGCAGCATTCGGGATAGACGGTTTCCGTCTCGACACCGTTGCGGGCCAAAACAGCCAGCGCATCCTCGCCGATGTCGGGGCTGTAATAATTGACAAAGCAGGTGGCATAGAGAACCGCCTTGCGGTCTTTGGCCGGGGCGTCTTCGGTGCGGGCCGGCTTGTTGGCCGCGCGTTTCATGAACGTGTTGCCATGGAACTTCGGCAGATCGGCTTCGCGATGAACACCCATGGCGGCTTCCATCACCGGGCGGGTCAGGCCATTGCGCCGGTCCGATCCCCAGTTGGCCAACGGCGCGATGGACCCGGCAAGCTTGCCATTGCGATCCGTTTGGGTGAGCTGGCGATGCGCGAATTTCACCTTGCCCTGTTTGAACTCCATCGCGCGATATCGCAGCATCAGATGCGGAAAATCCAGATCAAATTCATGGGGCGGCACATATGGGCACTTGGTCATAAAGCACATGTCGCAAAGCGTGCACGCATCGACCACCGGCTTGAACAGCTTGGAATCCACCGAATCCAGTTCGCCGGTTTCCGATTCGTCGATAAAGTCGAACAGTTTCGGAAATGAGTCGCACAAGTTGAAACAGCGCCGGCAACCATGGCAAATATCAAAGACCCGCCGGAGTTCCGCGTCAATTTTCTCCGGATCAGTAAAATCCGGGTCCTGCCATTTCAACGGATGACGGATGGGCGCATCTAAACTGCCTTCGCGCATGGGAGCCTCTTGAATTCTAGGAAAAATCAAAATCGGGGGACCCGGCAACCGGACCCCCCGATTAATTCAATCGACGATCCGGCTTAGCCGTCGAGGTTGTCGAGCGCTTTCTGGAAGCGTCCGGCGTGAGACTTTTCGGCCTTGGCCAGGGTCTCGAACCAGTCGGCAATTTCGTCGAACCCTTCATCACGGGCGGTCTTCGCCATGCCCGGATACATGTCGGTGTACTCGTGGGTTTCACCGGCAACGGCAGCCTTCAAGTTGTCAGAGGTGGTGCCGATCGGCTCCCCGGTGGCGGGATCGCCGGTTTCCTCGAGATATTCCAGGTGGCCGTGGGCGTGGCCGGTTTCACCTTCCGCGGTGGAGCGGAAAACGGTGGAAACATCGTTGTAGCCTTCCACGTCCGCCTTTTGGGCGAAATACAGATAACGGCGGTTCGCCTGGGATTCACCGGCAAAAGCCTCTTTAAGATTTTCTTCGGTTTGCGTTCCTTTGAGTGCGGGCATTGACCCCTCCCCTTTCGATCGAAAGCGTTAACAGAAATCGGTCGTCATCAGCCGCCCTTACGGACCGCCGAAAACCAAGCCCAATATGGTCAGGGGCGCAGCAAGAGTCAACGGTTATTTTAACCATTCTAAAAAACAATATAAATTATTGATTTATAAGTATTAAACTGAGCGAACTCGAACAACGACATCGACGCTGCTGATTTGCTTGCCATCGGGCGGCGTCGGCAATTGTTCAAAAGAGATTTGATCGCCGGATATATCAGAAAGAACCTTGGAATCTTCGTTATAGAAGTGATGGTGGGTTTCGATATTTGTATCGAAATAGGACCGGCCAGCGTCGATGACAATTTCTTTCAACAATCCGGCGCCGGTGAACTGATGCAGGGTGTTGTAGACCGTGGCCAGGGAGACCTTGACGTTGGCATCCTGCGCCTCGGAGTGCAGCATTTCAGCAGTCACATGCCGATGCGGGCCATCGAACAGGAGTTTGGCGAGCGCCATCCGCTGGCGGGTCGGCCGCAAATCGACGGAACGTAGTTTATCGACAATATGGGTAAAAGGACGATCCATGAAAATCACTACCGAATGAGAAATAACCACAATCGTTCGAAGGTTTTAGCGGATAGATTAGGCCCGGTCCAGAGTAATATCAGCCTGCGATTTACCCGCCGGCGCCGTCGTCACCGCCCAGATAAGGCAGGCCGACAATGTTGTAGCCGCTGTCCACATGATGGACTTCGCCGGTCACCCCACCCGCCAAATCGCTCAACAGATAGAGCGCCGAATGCCCCACTTGCTCGAGGGAAACGGCCCGGCGAAGCGGCGCGTTTGCGGCCGTCCAGTTAAAGATTTTTCGGGCGCTGCCGATGGCGCTGCCCGCGAGCGTCCTCATCGGACCGGCTGAAAGCGCGTTCACCCGGATATTGTCCGGACCCAAATCAGCCGCCAGATAGCGCACGCTGGCTTCGAGCGCCGCCTTGGCGACGCCCATGACATTGTAGTTTGGCATTACCCGCTCCGCGCCGTAGTACGTCAGCGTGATCAGGCTTCCGCCATTTGTCATCAGCGGCCGGGCGAGGCGCGCCGTCTCGGTAAACGAATAACAGGAAATGGACATGGTGCGGGCGAAGTTGTCGGCGCTGGTGTCCACATAGCGGCCGGTTAGTTCATCCTTGTCCGAGTAGGCCAGGGAGTGGATGACAAAATCCAGCGAGCCCCATTTGTCTTTCACGGCGTCGAAGACGGCCGCCAGACTGCCCGGCTGATCCACATCGCAGGGGAGAACCAGATCGGATCCAATCCCTTCCGCCAGGGGGACAACCCGCTTGGCGAATGCGTCGTTCTGATAGGTAAACGCCATGTCCGCGCCATGGGTGTTCAAGGTCTCGGCGATGCCCCAAGCGATGGAGCGCTCGTTAGCGACCCCAAGGACAAGTCCTTTCTTGCCGGCCATCAATGCGGGCTGATCGCTCATGGGCGGGGGGTTTCCTGGCTGAGGGAAATCATGGTGATCCGGTAAAGCCCGGAGACGCTTACGCGTCGACCCGGGTGAAGATCAGGCTGGCGTTGGTGCCGCCGAAACCGAAACTGTTGGACAGCACGCAGTTGATCTCCGCATCGTCCATACGCTCCCGGACCACGGGCATATCGTCCGCTTCGGGTTCCAGCTCTTCGATATTGATGGACTCGCAGATAAAGTTGTTGTCCATCATGAGCAGAGAGTAGATGGATTCCTGCACGCCCGCTGCACCCAAGGAGTGGCCGGTCATCGACTTGGTCGAATTGAAATGAGGGATGCGGTTGCGGTCGTCGAAGGCTTCACGAATGGCTTTCAACTCCTGCACGTCGCCAACAGGGGTGCTGGTGCCATGGGTGTTGATATAATCAACCGGTTGATCGACCGTGGACATGGCCATCTTCATGCAACGAACCGCGCCTTCACCGGACGGCTGAACCATGTCATAACCGTCGGAGGTCGCGCCGTAGCCGGCCACTTCCCCGTAAATCTTGGCGCCGCGGGCCTTGGCGTGCTCATATTCCTCAACCACAACGACACCGCCGCCACCGGCAATCACGAACCCGTCGCGGTTGGCGTCAAAAGCGCGTGAGGCTTTTTCCGGGGTGTCGTTATACTTGGAGGAAAGCGCCGGCATGGCGTCAAACATCACCGACATGCACCAGTCCAGTTCCTCGCCGCCGCCGGCGAAAACGATGTCCTGCTTGCCCCATTGGACAAGCTCGGCCGCGTTGCCGATGCAGTGGGCGCTGGTGGAACAGGCCGAACTGATCGAATAGTTGACGCCGTGAATTTTAAACGGCGTTGCCAATGTCGCCGAATTGGTGCTCGACATGGTTCGGGGCACCATGAACGGACCGACTTTTTTCGGGCCCCGCTCCCGCGCGGCGTCCGCCGCCTGGATCAGATTGCGGGTGGACGGACCACCCGAGCCCATGATCAGGCCGGTGCGTTCATGTGAAATTTCATTTTCCGTCAGGCCGGAATCGGCGATGGCCTGCTCCATGGCGATGTAATTATAGGCCGCCCCGTCGCCCATGAACCGGCGCAATTTGCGGTCCAGGGCGCCTTCGATGTCCAGTTTCGGCTTGCCGTAAACATGGCTGCGGAACCCTTTTTCCTCGTATTCGTCGGCATGAGAAATACCCGATTTGCCCTGCTTGAGGGATTCGAGAACTTCTTCTTTATTGTCGCCGATGCTGGAGACAATGCCGATACCGGTAATGACAGCTCTTCTCACGGTTGCGTCACTCCTCTTCCGCGTCAGGCACGAAAGTGCCGACTTTCATGTTCTGAATTTCGTAGACCACTTCCCCGTCCACGGCCATAGACCCGTCGGCAATGGCGAGCGCCAGCTTGCGATTGATCAGGCGGCGAATATCCACCTTGTAGCTGACCAGTTTGGCGTCCGGCGTTACCTGACCGGTGAACTTAACTTCGCCGACGCCCAAGGCGCGGCCGCGGCCCGGCGCGCCGGTCCAGCCGATGTAAAACCCAACCAGCTGCCACAGCGCATCCAAACCCAAACAGCCGGGCATGACCGGATCATTTAAAAAATGGCATTGGAAAAACCAAAGCTCCGGCGTGATGTCCAGTTCGGCCTCGACGACACCTTTGCCGTAAGACCCACCGTCCGCCGTGATGTTGGTGATTCGGTCGAACATCAGCATGGGTGGGGCCGGCAATTGGGCGTTACCAGGACCGAAGAGTTTGCCGTTCGCACACTCGATCAGGTCCTCGTAGCCAAAACTATTGCGGCTGGAGAAATCGTTTTCGACAGAACTTGCGGCGTCTGATGGGCTCATGTCACTTGGATCTCGACGCTATAAAACAAAAACAAGCCGGGTAGCTGATCGTTGCCAAGCGCCCGGCCCCTTACAATATTAATATATGTACCCAATTCGGACTTGGCGACTCGCCGGGAGAAGTTTTCTTAACGCCCCCGGCGAGCAAGCCAAATTCGAACTAGCCGTCTTTCTTCTTGGAGACTTGGTCGGTGATATCCTCACCAGTCTCCTGATCAACAACCTTCATCGAGAGCTTCACCTTGCCCCGGTCATCGATGCCGATCAGCTTGACCTTCACTTCGTCGCCGACATTGACCACATCCGTGGTTTTCTCGACCCGTTCCGGCTTCATTTCGCTGATATGCACCAGACCGTCACGGGAACCCAGGAAGTTCACGAAGGCGCCGAAATCGACCGTCTTCACCACTTTACCGGTGTAGATGATGCCGATCTCGGGCTCGGCGGTGATGTTTTTGATCTCGTTGACCGCGGCCTCGGACGCGGCTTCGTCAACCGCGGCCACTTTAACCGTTCCATCGTCATCGATATCGATCTTCGCGCCGGTGGTCTCGCAAATCTCGCGGATCACCTTACCGCCCGGTCCGATCACATCCCGGATTTTGTCCTTCGGAATGGTGATCACCGTGATGCGCGGCGCGTTCTGGCTGACATCTGTCCGGGCGCTGTCGATGGCGTTAGCCATTTCGCCCAGGATGTGCAGCCGGCCGTCCCGGGCCTGTTCCAGCGCCGTTTTCATGATGTCCTCGGTGATGGACGTGATCTTGATGTCCATCTGCAGGGACGTCACACCTTCGGACGTGCCGGCAACCTTGAAGTCCATGTCGCCCAGATGATCCTCGTCGCCGAGAATATCGGACAGCACGGCAACGCCGTCATCTTCCTTGATCAGGCCCATGGCGATACCCGCCACCGGGCGCGGCAAGGGCACACCAGCGTCCATCAGGGACAGCGACGTGCCACAGACTGTCGCCATGGAGGATGAGCCGTTGGACTCGGTAATTTCGGAAACCACCCGGATCGTATACGGGAAGTCTTCCTTCGACGGCAGCAGCGCACGCAGCGCACGCCAGGCCAGCTTACCGTGGCCGATTTCCCGGCGGCCGGGACCGCCCATGCGACCCGCTTCACCGACCGAATAGGGCGGGAAGTTATAGTGCAGCATGAAGTGTTCCCGGTAATCTCCATCCAGACCATCGATGATCTGTTCGTCCTGACCGGTGCCCAGAGTGGCGACCACCAGGGCCTGGGTCTCACCGCGGGTGAACAGCGCGCTGCCGTGGGCCCGGGGCAGAATGCCCACTTCGGAGACGATCGGGCGGACGGTCTTCGTATCACGTCCATCGATCCGCATGCCGGTGCTCAGGATATCCCGCCGGACAATGTCCTTTTCCAAGTCCTTGAACGCGCCCGACACCCAGTTGCTTTCGACATCTTCATTGTCGGCAAAAGCTTCGACCACTTTGTCCTTCACCGCGCCGATTTTTTCCTGACGGGCGGTTTTTTCAGACTCTTTATAGGCCTCACGCAGATCGGCCTCGGCCATTTCGCGCACCTTGGCGGCGACTTCGGCGACGCCGGCCGGCGCTTCCGGCAGATCCCAAGGCTCTTTCGCGCAAGCCTGGGCCAGCTCGATAATGCCGTTGATCACTGCTTGGTAAGCATTATGACCGAACATAACCGCACCGAGCATCACCTCTTCGGAAAGCTCGCTGGCTTCCGATTCCACCATCAGCACCCCTTCGCGGGTGCCGGCCAGGACCAGATTAAGCTCCGACTCGGGAACATCCTCGACTTTCGGGTTCAGCACATATTCGCCGTCCTTGTACCCAACCCGGGCCGCACCGATCGGGCCCAGGAACGGAATGCCGGAAATGGTGAGAGCCGCAGAGGCGCCGATCATGGCCACGACATCCGGGTCGTTTTCCAGATCGTGGGCCAGAACCGTGCAGATCACCTGGGTTTCGTTTTTATAGCCGTCGGCAAACAGGGGCCGGATCGGCCGGTCAATCAGACGGGAGGTCAGGGTTTCCTTTTCGGTGGGACGCCCTTCCCGCTTGAAAAAGCCGCCCGGAATTTTACCGGCGGCGAAGGTTTTTTCCTGGTAATTGACGGTCAGCGGGAAAAAGTCGATTCCCGGTTTGGGGGAACGCTCACCGACTGCCGTGCAGAGAACCTTGGTTTCGCCGTAGGTCGCCAGAACGGCGCCGTCGGCCTGACGGGCGATCTTGCCCGTTTCCAAAATCAGCGGACGTCCGCCGAAATCTATTTCTTTCTTGAACTCGTTAAACATATCTCTCTCTTCCTTCCTACGTACGGAAATATATCTTCACAAACCTACCAGCCGTCAGCGGCGCCAAGCCGCACGCCGGGCCTAAATCAAACAGGCGCGCCAACAGGCGCGCCGCCGAAATCGGACCAACGCTTTACGGGAATAAAAATATCTCTATCCATGACAAACCGGCAGACACTAAAAAGGGCGCATCGTCATAAAAAGGGGTGCGCGCCCAATTGGTCTTGCCCCTAGCGGCGTAATCCCAGCCGCTTGATCAAACTTTCATAACGTTCAGCTTTTTTGTTGTTCAGGTAGTCCAACAGACGGCGGCGTTGGCCGACCATCATCAGCAGGCCCCGGCGCGAATGGAAATCCTTCTTGTGGATTTTCAAGTGTTCGGTGAGGTTGGAAATCCGTTCACTCAAAATCGCGACCTGAACTTCGGGGGAACCGGTATCGCCGTCTTTGGTGGCATACTCGGCAATGAGCTCTTGCTTGCGCTCGGGCGTAATCGACATCGTCATACTCCGTTTCTAAAGGTTCAACACACGGAAAGGACGGATTTCTCCACCCTCCAGACGAGCCAACGCCACCGGCTTACCCTCTGCCATGGCGAAAACCGTATCGCCTTGGTCTATATCAGTGAGGGGAGTCCGCTTTGCCACCGTCAACGCGGAAACAGCTTGTCCGCATTTGAGGCGGCGCGCCTCGTCTTCGGTCAGGGCCAGCGCCGGGATGTCGTCCAGCGCGGTCTCAACCGGCCGCAATATGTCTTCGGCGGGCGCGATATGCCCTAATTCCTTGATCTTGTCCAGAGAAATCGCGTCGTCCTCGCGAAAGGGTCCAAGACCCGTCCGGCGCAGCCGCGATACGTGTCCGACGGTGCCCAGCGCGCGGGCGATATCCCGCGCCAAGCCCCTCATATAGGCCCCCTTGCCGGAAACAACCCGGAATACGGCATGATCAGCGTCGGGCATGTCCGCCAATTCGATTTCCTCGATCAAAATCGTGCGCGGCGCGAGATCCACCTCCTTGTCGGCGCGCGCCAGTGCATAGGCTCGCTGGCCATCCACCTTGATTGCCGAATAGGCCGGCGGCACTTGTTCGATCTCGCCGGTGAATTGGTCCAGCACAGCCTCGACTTCATCGCGGGACGGGCGCACATCGCTGGTTTCGATCACCTCACCTTCGGCGTCATCCGTATCCCGGGCTTCGCCCCAGCGCACCTCGAACTCGTAGCTTTTGCGCCCATCCATCACATAAGAAACTGTTTTGGTCGCTTCACCGAACGCCAGGGGCAATAAACCGGTGGCCATCGGGTCCAAGGTGCCGCCGTGGCCGACTTTGGCGGCATTCAGCATGCGGCGCACCCGGTTTACCACATGGGACGAGGTCATGCCGGCGGGCTTGTCGACAATCAGCCAGCCATGGACCGGGTTTCCCTTCCTGCGGCGGCCCATTTCAATCATCCCCCGGCTTTGGCACGGCCTTCAGCAGTTCATCGATATGGTCCGCATAATCATAGGACGTGTCCGCTTCGAAGTTCAGCTTAGGCGTGAATTTGAGCCGCACCATCTGGCCGATACGACGGCGGATAAACGGTTCCGCCCGCTTGAGCGCCGCCAGTAAGGTGGCTGAATCACCGCCGCCCAATTGGGAGACGAACGCCGTTGCGTTGCGGAGATCGGGACTGATCCGCACCTCTGCCACGGTGATAGAGATGCCTGCCAGGACGGGGTCGTGCAGCTCGCCGCGCTCGATCACCTGAGCCAAGGCGTGGCGGACTTCCTCACCGACCCGCAATTGCCGTTGACTTGGCGCTCGACTGACTCCCTTGGTCATGGCCTGACTTTCTCGGATAAGACTTAATTTGGTTTCGTTAGGCCGGTAAGCGGCAGCCGGTTAAATTTCCGGCGCCACTTCCTGTGTGTCGAAGCATTCGATCACGTCGCCAACCTTGATGTCGTTGTAGTTCTCGAACGACATGCCGCATTCGTAATTCTCTTTCACTTCACGGACATCGTCCTTGAAGCGCTTGAGGGTCGACAGGCTGCCCTCATGGACAACCACATCATCCCGCAGCAGGCGCACCTTTGCGCCACGGCGAACCGTGCCTTCGCTGACATAGCAGCCGGCCACCCGGCCCACCTTGGAGACATTGAACACTTCGCGGATTTCCGCATTGCCCAGGAAGCTCTCGCGAATCTCCGGCGTCATCAGGCCGACCAGCAGGTTCTTGATATCGTCGATCAGCTCGTAGATGACGGAATAATAGCGGATGTCCACGCCCTCTGCCTCGGCCAGATCGCGCGCCTGTTTGTTGGCTCGGACGTTAAAGCCGAGAACCACCGCACCCGACGCATTGGCAAGCTGCACATCGGATTCATTGATGCCACCCGCACTGTCGTGCAACAGCTGGATCTTCACTTCGTCCTGGGGCAGCTTGTCGAGCATGCCGGAGATCGCTTCGACGGAACCTTGGACATCGGCCTTAATCACCAGGGGCAGCTCTTTTGCCTCGCCGGCCTGAATGGCGGAGAACATTTCATCCAACGTGCCACGCGGGGCAACCGCCGTGCGAACCGCGCGCTTTTTGCCCTGACGGAATTCGGCGATTTCGCGGGCGCGGGATTCGCTATCGACCACGACAAATTCATCACCTGCTTCAGGGGTGCCTTGCAGGCCGGTGACTTCGACGGGTACGGATGGGCCGGCTTCATCGACCGTATCGCCTTTGTCGTTGGTTAACGACCGTACCCGGCCCCATTCAGCGCCGGCCACGAAAATATCGCCGACCTTCAATGTGCCGCGCTGGACCAAAATGGTCGCGACAGACCCGCGGCCAGGCTCCACCCGACTTTCAACGATGGCGCCTTCGGCGGCCCGGTCGGGATTGGCTTTAAGGTCCAAAATTTCGGACTGGAGAAGGATCGCTTCCTCCAGCTTGTCGAGATTAGTGCCTTCGGTAGCGGAAACCTCCACATCCAGCACGTCGCCGCCCATGGCTTCGAGGACGATTTCGTGCTCAAGCAACTGGGTTTTGACCCGTTGAGGATTGGCGTCCGGCCGGTCGATCTTATTGACCGCAACGATAATCGGCACCTCGGCCGCCTTGGCGTGATCAATGGCCTCGACCGTTTGCGGCATGATGCCGTCATCGGCCGCAACCACCAGGACAACAATATCGGTGACCTTTGCGCCCCGGGAGCGCATGGCGGTAAAAGCCTCGTGGCCCGGTGTATCGACGAACGTGATTTTTTGACCATTGTCGGTGGAAACTTGATAGGCGCCGATATGCTGGGTGATGCCGCCGGCTTCGCCGGACACCACGTCTGCGTTACGGAGCGCGTCCAGCAGGGATGTCTTGCCGTGATCGACATGACCCATCACGGTGACGACCGGCGGGCGCGCGACCAAATCTGCTTCGGCATCGACCTCTTCGCCGAGGCCGATTTCCACGTCGGAATCGCTAACCCGTTTGACCTTATGGCCGAATTCCTCGGCTACCAGTTCGGCGGTATCCGCATCAATGGTTTGGTGAATGGTCGCCATAACCCCCATTTTCATCAGGGATTTGACCACCTCGACACTGCGCTCCGCCATCCGGTTGGAAAGTTCCTGCACCGTGATGGTCTCCGGCAAGGTCACCTCGCGGACGATCTTCGAATGCTCGATCGGTCCTTCTTGCTTTTTCTGCTTTTCCCGGGCGCGGCGCACGGAAGCCAGGGAGCGAACGCGTTCGGTTTCGTCCAGAGCCTCGGCGATGGTCAGCTTACCGGAGCGGCGGCGGGGTTCACCCTTCCGGGCCGCCGGGCGTTTATGAGAGACCTTGCCGCGTTTGGCCGGGGCGTCCTCTTCTCCAGCATCGTCCTTATCATGTTCCTTTAATTTGGCCATGCCCGCTTCAGCGGCAACGCGGCCTCTTTCCTCTGCCTCCCGGGCAGCCTGTTCTTCGGCCTGACGGCGAACTTCATCCTCGTCCGGCTTTTCTTCTTCGACTGGCGCGGGCTCCGGCGGCGCTTCGGCGGCGCGTTTGGCCTCCTCGGCTTCGCGGATTTTGCGTTCTTGTTCGGCTTTGCGCGCTTCGTCCAATGCGCGGGCGCGTGCAGCGCGTTCCTGTTCCGTCAATTGCCGTCCGGCGTCATCCGGGGCAGGCGGCGCAGCAGGCGCCGGCGCCGGCGCAGCTTCTGATTCTTGGGCGGCGGTTTCTTGGACCTCCTCCTCATCCAACAGATCGGGATCGTCCAAGACCTCGGACATGCCGCCGGCAGTGCCCGGCGCGAAGGAGCGCTTCTTGCGCACTTCGACGGTCACCATCTTGGAGCGCCCGTGCGAGAAACTCTGGCGCACTTGTCCGCCCTCGACAGTTTTTTTCAGCTCCAGCTTGTTCGGCCTGCTTAGGCTGAGCTTCTTCTTAGGTTCTTGACCTTCCGTATCCGTCATAGCGTTCCGTCTTTTCCTGCCAAATTCACGTCTTAAATATCACCGTTACACATTTCCAGCACCAGACCCGCCCTACGCAGAGACCCGGGCCAGCAACTTCGCACTATCTGCCATGCGGTCGGCAAACTTACCCGGCGCAATGATCGCATGCACCATTTTATCCCGGCCAACCGCCGCGCCAAGTTCGGCGCTGCTGAATTGGCTGAGCGCCTCCCCAGCGCCCGCCAGAGCCTTAATCTTCCGGCGGCCATCATCGCCGCCGTCATGCGCAGCCAAGACAACCCCCGCCTTCTGTGCGTTCAGCGAGGCCTTCACCTGGTCAAAGCCGCCGGTTAATTGGCCGGCTTTTTTGGCGAGTCCGATTAACGACAGACACCGTTGGCGGATCAGCGCCTCGACCCGGTCGCACAAATCTTCCGGCACGCTCACCTTGCGCCGGGCTGCCTTGGAAAAAGTGTTCTCCGCGACAGCGCGGGCGATAATATCGCGCCGCGGGCTCAACCACAAACCACGGCCCGGCAAAGACCCGTCCAGATCAACCATCACCGTATCCGAGGGATCGACAACGAACCGCAAGAGCGCCGCTTTGGGCAGCTCTTCGCCGGTCACAATGCAGCGCCTTATCGGATCGCTTTGCGTCTGTTTGCGGTTGCTCATATTTCTCCCCGAAACCGGTGCGCTTAGTCAGCAGCCGACTTGGCTTCCTCGTTATCGCCGGCGCCATCAGCGGCTTCGGCCCCGGCGGCGGTTTCACCCTCTTCCGCGACCGGCTCCTCGTCGTCGAACCAGTGAGCGCGAGCCGCCATGATGATCTCGTTGGCTTTCTCCTCGCTGAGCGCGCCTTCGCCGACGATTTCCTGCAACTCGTCACTGGCCAGGTCACCCAGGTCATCTAAGGATTTGACCTCGTTTTCACCTAACTTCACCAGCATCTCTGCGGTCAGGCCGTCGACGGCGGCGACTTCGTCGCTGACGCCTGCGGCAATCCGCATTTCGGTCAATTCGGATTCCCGGGTCTCCAGATAGGTGCGGGCGCGTTCGCGCAGCTCGTTCGACACATCGTCGTCAAAGCCCTCAATGCCGGACAGTTCCTCGACCGGCACAAACGCCACTTCTTCAATGGTGGAGAAGCCTTCGGTAACCAGTAACTGAGCAATCACCTCATCCACATCCAAGGAATCCATAAACAGCTGCGACCGGGCGCGGAACTCTTCGTTCCGTTTTTCTGATTCCTCGGCCTCGGTCATAATGTCGATATCCCAACCGGTCAGCTGTGACGCAAGCCGGACGTTCTGGCCGCGCCGGCCGATGGCCAGGCTGAGCTGATCATCGGGCACCACAACTTCGATATTGTTGGCTTCCTCGTCGAGCACGACTTTGGACACTTCAGCCGGCGCCAAGGCGTTGACGATGAACGTCGCCGGTTCATTGGACCAGGAAATGATGTCGATCTTTTCGCCCTGCAATTCGGCGACCACCGCCTGCACGCGGGAACCCCGCATGCCAACGCAGGCGCCAACCGGATCAATGCTCGAATCCTTGGAGATCACCGCGATTTTAGCGCGGCTGCCCGGATCCCGGGCCACCGACTTGATCTCGATAATGCCGTCGTAGATTTCCGGCACCTCCTGGGTAAACAGGGCGGCCATAAATTGGGGATGGTTCCGGGACAGGAATATCTGCGGCCCCCGAAGCTCCTCCCGGACGTCGTATATATAGGAGCGTACACGGTCGCCATTGTTGAAATGTTCTCTCGGAATAGATTCATCCCGGCGGATAATTCCTTCGGCCCGACCGCCGAGATCGACGATGATATTGCCGAACTCGACCCGTTTGACCATGCCATTGACCACCTCGCCAACCCGGTCTTTGAATTCTGCATACTGGCGTTTGCGTTCCGCTTCGCGCACCTTCTGCACGATGACCTGTTTGGCGGTCTGCGCCGCGATCCTGCCGAAATCAATGGGCGGCAGCGGATCGATTAGAAAATCACCGATCACGGCGTCCTCTTTTCGAGCTTTCGCCGCATCTAAAGTGACCTGGGTGGCTTCGTTTTCGATTTCCTCGGCCACTTCTAAATAGCGCGCCAGTCTTATTTCGCCGGATTTCCGGTCGATCTGCGCGCGAATATCGTGTTCATGGCCGTATTTGGAGCGGCCTGCTTTCTGGATCGCCTGTTCCATGGCGTCCAGAACCTCTTCCCGGTCGATGCCCTTTTCCCGCGCCACCGTATCGGCAACCAGGAGAAGTTCCGGGTGGGTATACATTGTGGTTTCGACGTTGGTGTCCATAGCCTCTGATCTGTCCTTCTTCTATCTAGCCGTTTGCCGCCTGAGCCGCTTCGATCAGCTCATCGGTCAGAAGTAATTTGGCGCGGCGGATGCCGTCAAACGGCAGCGCCACACGCTGTTCACCCATCTTGATTTCCACGTTTTCACCGGAAAGGCCGATGAGCTTTCCCTTAAATTTCTTGCGCCCGTCGACGGCGTCGAACATTTCAACCCGGGCATCAAACCCGGCAAACCGTTCGAAATCCCTCAACTTGACCAAGGGCCGGTCGATGCCGGGAGAACTGACCTCCAGGTCATAGGCGTCCTGGATCGGATCATCCACATCGAGAAGCGCCGAGATTTCCCGACTGATCGCGGAACAGTCATCCACGGTCATGCCGGCTTCGTCCAGCCGTTCCGCCATGACCTGCATGGTCTTGTGGCGGCTGCCCATGACCTGCACCCGCACCAGTTCGTAGCCCATGGCCTCGAGAGCGGGGGAAATCAAATCGCTGATCCGGCGTTCCACGTTCATCCGGTTTTTGCGCTCCTGTCCCGGAAAACCGGGCCCTAAAAAACAAAAAAGTGGGCCCCAGGCCCACTCTCAGATAGCCGATACATCGGTAATGTCTAAGAATGATGGCGCATAATCGTTCCTAAGGGTCCGATAATCAAGTGTTTTTTGGTTCCAACGCCTCGACCTCTGTCCGGTGGAAGTTGAGATAGACACAGCGCTTGCCTTGCCCAAGCGCCTTCGCCTCGTAGCGGGTTACAACCGCATCCCCGGGCCGGTTTCGCCAATCGGCGGGCCCATCGACACGCCACGTAAAATCATTGCGCCGGCCAATGATTTCCAGCGCCCAACGGACATAGCTCATATCGTCGGAGGCGAACCGCAACAATGCGCCGGGCTTCATCAGCCGGGCCAAAATATCCAACGTTTCATGAGAAAACAGCCGGCGCTTGTGATGGCGCGCTTTCGGCCAGGGGTCCGGATGTAAAATGAACACCCGGCCCAGGGAGCCGTCCGCGATCTCATCCAACAGCAGCCGCACATCGTCATTAAACAGGCGAATATTCCCGATCCCGTCCCGCTCCATCACCGAGAGCAGGGTCGCAACGCCATTGATAAAGGGTTCAGCGCCAAGAAAGCCGATCTCGGGATGGTTTTGCGCCTGATGGGCCAGATGCTCCCCGGACCCGAAGCCGATTTCCAGCCAGATCTCGCTTTTCGGCGGGTCAAAAAGAGAGGCCGGGTCCAAACCACCCGGCCCACGTCCCAAAGGAACCGTCAGGGCCGGCAGCTTCGTGTCGAACAGGTCCTGCCGCCCGGCACGAAGCTTATGGCCTTTTCGGCGCCCGTAAAAATTCGGTTTTTCGGGATCGCGCCCCACAGCCGGGCCGCGCCTTCCGTCGAACCGGATTAAAGGGCGTTTTTGATCGCGTCGGCGATGTCGGTACGCTCCCAGGAGAAGCCGCCGTCATCGTCCGGGTTCCGGCCAAAGTGACCGTACGCCGCCGTCCGCGCATAAATCGGACGGCTCAGACCCAGGTGCTCCCGAATACCGCGCGGGCTCAGGTCCATGCATTTCTGGATGGCGTTGGACAACTCGTCCTCGTCCACCTGAGACGTGCCGGCACAATCGACATAGACCGACAGCGGCTTGGAGACACCGATGGCGTAGGCCAGCTGAATGGTGCACTTATCGGCAACGCCCGACGCCACCACGTTCTTCGCCACATAGCGGGCGGCATAGGCCGCGGACCGGTCCACCTTCGACGGGTCCTTGCCGGAGAACGCGCCGCCGCCGTGAGGCGCCGCGCCGCCATAGGTGTCGACGATGATCTTACGGCCGGTCAGGCCGGCATCACCGTCAGGGCCGCCGATGACAAAACGTCCCGTCGGGTTCACGTAGAATTCCTCTTCCGGGCACATCCAGCCGTCCGGCAGTGTCTTCAAAACGTGCGGCCGCACAATTTCGCGGACCTGTTCCTGATCCAGGTCGGCATCATGCTGGGTGGACACCACCACCGACGTGGCGCGCACCGGCTTTCCGTTTTCATACTGCAGTGTGACCTGGCTCTTGGAATCCGGACCGAGACCCTTGTCCGCGCCTGAATGACGGGCATCCGCCATGGATTTCAAAATCGCATGGGAATAATGAATCGGCGCCGGCATCAGCACATCGGTTTCGCGGCAGGCATAGCCGAACATGATGCCCTGGTCGCCGGCACCTTCGTCCTTGTTGCCGGCGGCATCAACGCCCTGGGCAATGTCCGACGATTGAGAGTGCACGTAAACATCCACTTGCGCATTCTTCCAGTGGAAGCCGTCCTGCTCGTAGCCGATGTCCTTGACCGCATCGCGGGCGAGTTCTTCCAATTTTTCATGGGTAATGTCGCTGGGACCACGCACCTCACCGGCCAACACGATATGATTGGTGGTGGTTAGGGTCTCAACAGCAACGCGGCTGAGCGGGTCGCCGCCAAGATAGGCATCTACAACGGCATCCGAAATCCGGTCGCTGACCTTATCCGGATGGCCCTCTGAAACTGATTCACTAGTGAAAAGAAAATTCTCTTTCGGCACGGTCAAATCTCCCCTGTTCCCGACGCTTTGAGTGAATGGCCGCGTGGACACTTACGGGCTACTGCCCCCACCGGCGTGACTGGTCGTTTTGTGACAATCTTTGCTTTGGGGGTCAAGCCGAATCAGGCCGGGAGGACGAGGATGGCCAAAAAGAAAAAGCGATCCCAGATCGGGACCGCTTGATCACCATTTTAATTTTCGGCGAATTAGCTTTTTTGGGCTTCTTCCATCTTGGCCAGGGATTTGACCAGTTCGAAGACCCGCTTACGCACAGGCGCGCTGCCGACGCGATAGTAGGCACGCACCAACTCCATGGTTTCCCGGCGGGTCAACGGATCAGCGTCCAGCTCGACATCAACCGCCTGACCGTCTTCATCCACGGTGTCTCGATTTTTTACCTCTGCGTTCATGTCGTCGTAGAAAAACGACACCGGCACCTCAAGGACCTGGGCCAGGTCATACATGCGGCTGGCGCCAATTCTATTGGCGCCCCGTTCATACTTTTGAATCTGCTGGAATGTCAGGCCGACGGCCTCACCCAGTTTTTCCTGGCTTAACCCCAAAAGGGTACGGCGCAAGCGGACCCTGCCGCCCACATGGACGTCAATCGGATCGGGCACTCCGGGAACGCGCCGCCGGGTAACCTTGCGGATAGGAATGGAAGGACGGGCAGGCAACCGTCCGGAACGTTTGGCATTCATTTGATTTAAATCCTCATTTAAGCCGGCTGCACTGGCGGCCGACAGCACAATTATATTCTATTTAAAGGTGGTTGATTCTGACGGTAATCAATTTCAGGTTTAAACAACCATACCACCTTATTAGGCTCGCAAGGTGGTATCATAGGGAATATTCCGCAGGCGTGTCATACGGGATATCCCAAATAACATTAAGGAGACGACCCAGAACCATAAATTGCCATGCCTGGCAAATATAGTTTGCCTATCTATCTTTGCTGGCAGAACCGAATCCAAGGCTTCCTGTGTCTCCAGTCCGCTGCGGATAACAACCCGCCCATACGCGTCAACAACACCACTGATGCCGGTGTTTGCGACCCGCACCAAGGGCAGGCCCTCTTCCACCGCGCGCAGCCGGGTCGCGGCGAAATGTTGGTACGGCCCCGAGGAAACGCCGAACCAGGCGTCATTGGTCAAGTTCAATAGCCAGCCGGGGCGCGGTCCCTCCGATTTGTCCGGCATTACCTTTCCGGGGAAAATCGCCTCGTAGCATATGAGCGGCACGACCGACGGCGCCCCGGGCACCTCAACCGCCCGTGGGCCGGGGCCGGGTGTAAAGTCCGTCCGGCCGCCGGTCAGACTGGAAATATTCAGATATTGGCGGAAGGGAACATATTCACCGAACGGCACCAAATGGTATTTGTCAAAGGTGGCCCTTATTCGCGCATCCGGGCCGACCACCTGGAAACTATTCCAAATTTGCCGGCGGCCGTTTTCCAATTTCTGCCGTGGGGCGCCGGTCAGGAGCGCGCCGCCTTTCGGAGCGGCGGCGGCGGCGACCCGTATGGCCTCGGGGATCGAGTCGAGGAAAAACGGCGTGGCGGTCTCCGGCCAGATCACATGGGTGGGCTGTGTCCCATTCGCGGCGGGCTTGAGGCTGAGGTCCAGCAGCGTATTGACGTGCCGTCCTCTCAGTTGCGGGTTCCATTTGTCCCGTTGAGCGATATTGGGTTGCACCAGCCGCAGGCTCACCCCATCGACGGCTTTATGCCCGGCGTCAATCAGCCGCCAGACACCGCCAGCCCAAACAAACGCCAAAACAACCCAGGGCAGGCAAGCGGCCCAGACAACCGCTCTGCCTTTCCCGGCGAGCAGCGACGGGCTCGCCGCGGCAAGCACGGTGATCAAACTTAGGCCCAAAACCCCTGTCACCGAGGCCATCTGCAGCATGCTGTCGGACACGGTCCACACCGTGCCGATCAGGTTCCAGGGAAAGCCGGTCAGGGCCCAACCGCGCAACGCCTCGAACCCCGCCCAAGCAACCGCCAGCACCAGCACCCTGGCAACGCCCGCCGGCGCCAGGACAAACGCGGCCCAAACCGTTAATCCGGTATAAAGCGCAAGATAGGCGGACAGGCCGAAGATGGCGAAAGGGATCATCCAGGCAAACGTCGCCGCCTGAACCAAAAACGAAAATGTAATCCAATAAAGCCCGGCGACAAAAAAGCCGAGGCCGAACCACCAGCCGGCGGCAAAGGCGGAAAACCCAGCGGTGCGGATAAAGGCGAAGCGTCGGGTGAAAAACCCGGACGGCTCGCGCGCTCGGCTCCCATCAATTAGCCACACCAGGCCCACCAGCGCCGGCACGAGGAAAAACACCAAATGCAGCGGCGGCAACGCGCCGACGGCCAGCACGCCGAAACCGAAGGCGGCCAATCGCCGCGGCCAGCCGTCGAGCGCCGCCAAGCGCCGCCGCCAAATATTCAAGATTGGAAGCATTTACGCTGCCGGAGCCGGCCGGAAATTAGCCGTCATCCTGGTCGTCGTCCTCGTCGGGCACCGTGCGGACACGCAACCTCTTGATCCGCCGCGGATCGGCGTCCAGGACCTCAATTTCCAGACCGGCCGGGTGGCGGACAAGCTCTCCCCGTATCGGCACGCGGCCAGCCAGGGAGAAAACCAATCCGCCCATCGTGTTGATTTCGGCCCGTTCGTCTTCGGACAAAAATTCGCCGTACGACCCTTCAAAGCTTTCCACTTCGACCCGGGCGTCCGCATCCCAGCTGCCGTCAGCCCGCTGCTCGAGAGCCGGAACTTCTTCCTGGTCGTGCTCGTCCTCAATCTCGCCGACAATCTCTTCCACCAGGTCTTCAATGGTGAGAAGTCCGTCCACGCCTCCGAATTCGTCCACCACCAGCGCCATATGAGTCCGCTGCACGCGCATTTCCAAGAGAAGTTCGAGCACGTGCATGCTCGGCGCGACAAAAAGGACAGGCCGTATTAAGGACTTAAGATTAAAATCCCCTTCCCCAACCTCTGACAAAAGCAGGTCCTTGATGTGCACCATGCCCAATGAATCATCGAGGGTCTTTTGATACACCGGCACCCGTGAGTGCGCCTCTTCCCGGATGATATCCAGAAGCTCATGCCGCCCGGCGGTGAGTTCAATGCCGATGATGTCCGCGCGGGGCACCATAACATCGGCAACGGTGCGGGCCCGAAGATTCAGGATGTTGGCGAACAGCGTCCGCTCTTCCTCGTTGATTGGGGCTTCCGCGTCCGGGTGCTCCTCAATCAGTTCCTCCAGGGCGCCACGCACGGTCTCCCCGTTGCGGGGCCGCAGCATCCGGTTGAAATATCCGCGGAGCGAACTTTGAGATTTCTTATCTGTATCGGCCCCGTCATTCCGGGGCATGCGACTGCTGGCGTCTTCGTTCATCAGCTTTCAATCATTTCCTAGGATCATAATTATCCTGTCTAGATTCTCGGTCAACGATTTAGTCGCTAACCTTTCCGGGTGTGTTCTTATTCATCCACGGGCGCATAGGGGTCGGCGACCCCCAAAGCCGCTAATATTCTGATCTCAAGCGCCTCCATGATGGCGGCATCTTCTTCCTCTTCATGATCATGGCCAAGCAGGTGCAACGTACCATGGGCGATCAAATGGCGGGTATGATCGGCCAAGGCCTTGCCGTCCTGCCCGGCCTCTCGGGCACATGTTTCATACCCGAGCACCACGTCACCCAGAATGTCCGGCTGACCATCCGGCTGGGGTTGGTCTCCGCCGGCCGGGAACGACAGCACATTGGTAGGTGTGTTCTTATCCCGGTAGGTCTTGTTTAAATTTTGCACAAACGCGTCATCGGCAAAGACCAGGCTAATTTCAGCCGCCCGCTCCCCCAGTCCCGCTTCCCGTTGAACCGCCTCCAGAACCTCCCGGCTGAGCGCCTCAAGCTCCTCCACCGCCTCTCTCCAGGCAGGGGCCGAAATATCAATATCTATCTCCAAGGTGGCGGCGGTCATGGGTCGCGTGGCGGCATCAGCGCTTAAACTCGGAATCGGTCCGGTTATAGGCGGAGATAATGCGCGCCACCAACGGATGTCGCACCACGTCTTCCTCGCTGAATTCGATCACGTCCAGCCCTTTTACACCCTGCAGCCGCCGGGTCGCATCCCGCAGGCCCGATTCGACGCCGGCCGGCAAATCAATTTGACTGAGATCGCCGGTCACCACCATTCGCGCATTGCCGCCCAAACGCGTCAAAAACATTTTCATCTGAACCGGCGTGGTGTTTTGCGCTTCGTCCAGAATGACAAACGCATCGCCCAGCGTACGTCCCCGCATGAAGGCCAGAGGGGCGATTTCGATCTGGCCGTTTTCCAAATTCTTGGCCACTTGATTCGCCGGCAGCATATCGTGCAGAGCATCATAAAGGGGCCGCAAATAGGGATCGACTTTTTCCCGCATATCGCCAGGCAGAAACCCCAACTGTTCACCGGCTTCCACTGCGGGACGGGAAAGAATGATCCTGTCGATCTCGCCTTTTACCAAGCTCTCCACCGCCTTGGCGACAGCCAAATAAGTCTTGCCGGTGCCGGCCGGGCCGATGCCGAAGACGAGATCGTTCTGATCGATGGCCTCCAGATAGACGGCCTGTTGAGCGGAGCGTGGCAGGATTTGGCGGCGGCGGGTCTGCACGGCATAGGCTTGCGGATCGATGGCGCCGTTTCCATCCGCCTCTGCCGACAGCAGCCGGATGGCGCCATCTACTTCGTCGGCATCCACGTCGAACCCGTCCTTGAGACGGGCGTATAGGCCGGTCAGAACCGTCTTAGCGGATTCGGCAAGTTCGGGCGATCCCGAGATGGTCACCGCATTGCCGCGGGAGTTCAAAATGACGTCGAGTTTTTGTTCGATGCGGGCCAGGTGAGCATTGTGGGAGCCGAAGAGCTGAGGCAAGAGTTGATTGTCGTCAAACTCAAGTTGCAGGGTTTTCGTCGACACGCTTACGCTTCTCCTCTCAAACGTTTAGCGCCCGGGCCGGGTGAGTGGCCTCGTTCGGTGCGGCCAAAGTGGCCGCCAAACTGTTGGTGTGAGCCTCGGTCAGTGTCAAAGGCGTCAGCTGCCCCAAAAGGTGGTCCGGCGCCGTGAGGTGTACAGCTTGCATATAGGGACTGCGACCAGCGAGTTGACCCGGTTTGCGGCCACGGCGATCCAACAGCACCGGCATTGTCTCACCTACCGATGACAAATTGAAGTCACGTTGTTGTTCTTCCAGCAGCGCCTGCAACTGGGCAAGCCTCTCCGACTTCACCTCTTCCGGCACCTGATCGTCCATGGAGGCGCCGGGTGTGCCGGGCCGCGGACTGTACTTGAAAGAGAAGGCCTGAATAAAGCCGACCCCGCGCACCAGATTTAATGTCTGCTCGAAATCCGCGTCGCTTTCGCCGGGGAATCCGACGATAAAGTCGGACGACAGTTTCAGCTTGGGCTGAGCCGACATTAACTTCTCGAAGATGGAGAGGTAATTCTCGGATGTATGCCGCCGGTTCATGCGCGACAGAATCCGGTCCGATCCCGACTGCACAGGCAGGTGCAGAAACGGCGCCAGCTTATCCACCTCGCCGTGGGCGGCGATCAGGTCATCGTCCATGTCGATCGGATGAGAGGTCGTATAGCGGATCAGATCCAACCCGCCGATATCAGACAACCGACGCACCAGGCCGCCCAAACCAACTTCGGCAGCGCCGCCGCGCTCCACCGCGCCATGATAAGCGTTGACGTTCTGGCCCAATAGCGTGATTTCCCGGACCCCGGCGTCGGCCAGTTGCCGGGCTTCCGTTACGACAGCTTCGACGGGGCGGGAAAACTCCGCGCCGCGCGTATAAGGCACGACACAGAAGGTACAGAATTTATCACACCCTTCCTGCACGGAAAGAAAGGCTGAATATCCTTCTGCGCGGACCGGCGGCAGATGGTCAAATTTTGGCTCTTCGGGAAACTCAATATCGAGAACACCCCTGTTCTCGCGGCCCTCCTTTCCGTCACGGGCGCGGGTGGCCTGGGCGATCATTTCGGGCAGCCGGTGATAGGTTTGTGGCCCCAAAACAATATCGACAAAAGGCGCCCGGCGGATAATTTCCGCGCCTTCCGCCTGAGCGACACAGCCGGCAACCGCGATCAGCGTATCTTGGCCTTCGGACTTACGCGCCTCCTTGTGCTGACGATAGCGGCCCAACTCAGAAAATAATTTTTCCGCCGCTTTTTCCCGGATGTGACAGGTGTTAACCAGCACCATATCGGCTTCGTCCACGCGATCCGTGGTCGCATAACCGAGGGGGGCCAGGACATCCGCCATACGGTCAGAATCATAGACATTCATCTGGCAGCCGAAGGTTTTGATATGAAGTTTTTTGGACACGCTAAGACGGTCTCAGGAAAAATGGCAACAGCGTCTCACTCGTCGGATTTCCCCAACGGTGCGCCGTAAAGTTCCATCCGGTGGCCAACCAGCCGGTAGCCAAGCTTTTTGGCGATCTTGCGCTGCAATTCTTCGACCTCTTCGTCATGAAACTCGATCACCTTGCCGGAGTGAACATCAATCAGGTGATCATGATGATCGTCCGACGCCTCTTCATAGCGGGCGCGGCCATCGCCGAAATCGTGCCGGTCCAGCAGGCCAGCCTCTTCAAAAAGACGGACCGTCCGATAAACGGTGGCGATGGAAATATTATCGTCCAGGTCGGCCGAACGGCGATACAGTTCTTCAACATCCGGATGATCATCCGACTCGGACAGCACACGGGCAATAATCCGGCGTTGACCAGTCATTTTCATGCCGCGTTCGACACAAAGTTCTTCCAGCCGCGAGACGGCTTCTTGTTCAGCCACGAGGGAAATCACCCGTTATTGACAGAATACAGCCGCTCCTTGGGAGCGAACCGCGATGATACCACCAGCCGCCTCAGGATCAAGAGCCGCCGCGCCGCGCCTTCTTTCCGAGACCGATCTCTTTAGCCAAATCGCTGCGGTGTTTTGCATAGTTGGGCGCCACCATCGGGTAGTCACGCGGCAGATTCCAGCGCTCACGATATTCTTCGGGCGTCATGTTGTACGCCGTCTTCAGGTGCCGCTTTAGCATCTTCAGTTTTTTACCGTCTTCCAGGCAAATGATGTAATCGGGCGTTACGGACTTCTTCACCGAGATGGCCGGCTGGGGCTTTTCCGACACCCCCCTTGCATCTCCCACATTTGCCAGGGTCGCATAAACATCCTGGATCAACTGGGGCAGATCGTTCACCGCCAACGTATTGTTGCTGACATGGGCAGCGACGATTTCGGTCG
Organism: uncultured Rhodospirillaceae bacterium; assembly: GCA_964611435.1. GTDB lineage: Bacteria > Pseudomonadota > Alphaproteobacteria > Rhodospirillales > UBA2165 > JAYPHU01. Next base: position 69,110 of record CAZSXT010000011.1, read on the forward strand.
TGAGCTCCAGCAATTCGCTGTGATTATCCTGATCGGCCATATCTACTTCCCCCTGACGCCATCCGTCCGCTGAAAAATAAAACAAAAAAACAGCGCAATTTGTTTCCGGCTTTTAATTCACAAGCCAAACGAATATTTGATCTTTCCTTAATATAAAAAATTTCTTCCAAACTTGGCAAATGCTGGTTTGTAGTGGCACGCCGCCATTAACGGGTTTTTGAACGACGCATCTATTCAAGTTAACGCCAGTCTAAACAGTAATCCATCGACCCGCCCAGCAGGTCGACGATAGTAAGACTTTCTCAGCCCGTATTTTGTGCATCCATGAGATATATAGAAAGAAATTGCCGCAAGATTATCCTCCGCGACTTCCAAGTACAGGTTGCCGGCGACGCGATTCTTGGCTTCGGATATTGCTGATTCCCATAAACCCCGGCCAAGGCCTGTGCGCCGCTGGACCGGTATAACCCCAATGCTCAACAACTCGCATTCATCGCCTGCCGTTCGGCACACAACGAACCCCACAGGCGTTTCGTCCAACAGGGCGATAAAGCCGAACGCGCCGGGCGTGGTCAGCATGGAAACCACATTATCTGCGGGCCAAGCGTCGCCGAAGCATTCCAGGTGTAACGCAGCCAGGACCTCGCCATGCGCCGCGGTAGCGGGTTCAATCGTCATTGTACCGGCAGGCGCACGTCGGGTGGACGCATGTAGACGGGATCCGGTGGCAAAAGGGCGCCACCATCAGTAATAATCTGTTCCGACAGCGCGGACATTGTTTCGATGGCGGGACTGGACAGTGCGGACGCGACACGTAGGGACCGATCAGTCCGGCCGGCGAGGGCGTCCACGGCCCGCAAGGCCGCGTCGCCGGCCAGGACTATCGCCGCCCCTTCCGGCGCAACTTGATCGAGGCGCACCGCCAGTCGATCAACGTCCAACGCCGCCCCGCCATCCAATGACGCGCCTGTCTGGTCATAAAAACGGGTATAATAATCAGCTCGTTTGGTTTCCAGGATAACACCCAACGGGCCCAAACCCGGCTGTGCGTTCTGGGCAATTTTAGCCGCGACGTCGAAGCTGGAAACACCGCCCACGGGGACAGAAGCCGCGAGCCCCAGTCCCCGCGCCGCCGCCAACCCGATCCGAAGCCCGGTAAACGAGCCGGGGCCCACGGTGACGGCGATATGGTCTAGATCCGTAAATTTCATCCCCGCGGCGGCCATCACCCGTCCGATCATCGGCGTCAACTCCTCCGCCTGGCCCCGATCCATTTCCTCGGACTCAAACGCCACGATCGCGCCGGACGAGCGCACCGCCACGGCACAGGCTGCACCAGCCGTATCTAGGGCCAAGAGATTCATACCCGCGTTTCCCTTATAGATTTACACTTCCGCAACGCGTTTCCCCTAACATCCCGGAGCGGTTATACTGCGTCGGTCTCACAATAACACCCTTTCATGGGGTCAGTTCAGGTTGTACGTCAGAACAATGTCCCTTGTTTCCATCAGCCCCGAGTCTCATGGCGTTCAATTGGAGATCGCCTACGCGACCGCCGATAACTTTACCGGTTCACCCATCTATGTGCGTCCCGGCTGTTATCTGCATCCTGAAGCGGCGATGTGTCTGGAGCAAGCGGTCGGCCTCGCCAAGGAGTTGGGTCTCGGCATCAAAATATTTGACGCTTACCGCCCGGCGGAAGCGCAATGGGTGATGTGGAATCATACGCCCGACCCGGAATTCCTGGCTGATCCCCGGCGCGGTTCGCCTCATTCACGGGGGGTCGCGGTGGACCTGACCCTGATCGACGGGAACGGAGAGGAGCTGGAGATGGGCACCGGGTTCGATGCGTTCACGCCCCTATCCCATCACGGCAACACTGAAATTTCTAGGGAGGCCCAGCGAAACCGGCATATCCTCATGGGGATCATGACCACCGCAGGTTGGGATTTTTACCGGAATGAATGGTGGCACTATCAATTGTTCAATTCCCGGAGCTATCCGCTTTTGAGCGATTCAGTTCTGGACAAACCGATGATGCCGGCGGCTGCCATGGCGGCGGCAGGATGAGAGAGTCCATGCGCCGATATCTTGCCGCTCTTGCCCTAGTTCTGTACCTCGGCCTCGCCGGATGGCCGGCCATGGCACAAGCGGCCGACTCTGCAGTTATCCTCATGTACCATCGCTTCGGCGAAAGCGCCTATCCCTCAACCAACATTAAGATCGAGCAGCTTGAGGCCCATATCCAGGAGCTGACCAGCGGCGGCTATACGGTCCTGCCTGTTGCTGAAATTATGTCGCGAATTCGGGATGGCAATGCGCTGCCAGATCGCGCGGTCGGGATCACCATCGATGACGGTTATAGGTCCATCTACACCGAAGCGTGGCCCCGTTTTCGCAAGGCCGGGCTGCCATTCACTATCTTTATCTCGACAGATCCGATTGACCGGGGCGCCGACGGGCAGCTTACTTGGGATCAAATCCGGGAGATGCGTAAAACGGGGGTCAGGATCGGTGCGCACACCGGCAGCCATTTACATATGGTGCGTGCCGATGAGAACCGGAACAGGGACGAGATCACCCGATCAAACAAACGTCTGATGGAAGAGCTGGGCGAGGCGCCAACCCTCTTCGCCTACCCCTATGGCGAAACCGGCTTAGACGTCAAAAAAGTGGTGGATCAGGCAGGCTACGCATTCATCTTTGGACAGCATTCGGGCGCCATCGGTCCGATGACCGATTTGACCTATATCCCCCGCTTCGCCTTGAACGAAAATTTTGGAAGCCTCGGTCGGCTGAAGCTGGTGATCAACGCCCTGCCCTTGCCGGCCAAAGATTTCACACCCTTGGACACCAAAGTTGGCAGCGTCAATCCGCCCCATTTCGGCTTTACCGTGGCCCGGCCCCTCAAAAATTTGGGCCAAATGAACTGTTTCGTCTCGGGTGAAGGCAGGGTGCCCATCACGCGGCTGGGCGAATCCCGGATCGAAATCCGACCGAGCAAACCCTTTGGCAAGGGCAGAACCAGAATCAATTGCACCTTACCGGCGGACGGCGGGCGCTGGCATTGGCTGGGCACCCTCTTCGTGGCGCCCTGACGCTCATCTATTTAAAGCCGGTATTGCTTAGATGCTGGGTTTTGCTTGGAACTCTGCCGGCAGGCTCACGACTTTGTCGCCCAACCGGGCGCCGTCCAGCCTGTGCAACCGGTTTGCACGAATAATAACCCGCAAAGTTCGCACATAGTTTTCACCACGCGCCGAATAACTGGTGAGCGAACGGGACAAGGCCAGACCATTCAGCGGACTGCCCTCTTTTCGCATATCCGCCCGCTGACTCCGCATGGCCCGGTATGCGCGGTGACTGTTCAGGTTGCGCGTATAAGCGCGAACGGCATCCAACAAAGAGTCAAAAGCTTTAATCCGGTGGGTTTTGCCCCGGTCCCGGCGCCGTGGCAGTAGGCCGTCTTCATCATCATCCACGGTCCACTGGCCGAACAGGGCATTGCCTTCGCGGACGAATCTCGACGTCCCCCAGCCGCTTTCCTCCGCCGCTTGAGCGAGGGCCAAAGATGGCGGCACCACATCGATCCGCCGCAGCAACGTAGCGAAATCATTGCGCCTGGTTTTGTATTGCTCGGAAATTGCCGCCAGCCAGAGTCGATCCTCGGCAGGCAGTTTGACGCCGCGCCGGGCCTGGACCGCCAAGGCGGCAACCCTGCGGCGTTTGTTCAGAATCTCCTGATTCACTTTAAGGATCAGCGGCAGCACGGTCTGGAAAAATATTTCCTTCCGCTGCTCAGGCACCCTGATACGGCCGATATCGCTGGGCATGGATACCAGGAACAGCGGCGGCACATCGCCGTCACCGGCCTGAACCGAATCGAAATCATATTTCACCGTGGAAAAGGTCTTACGCAACGACCGGACAGTCAGACCGCCCCCTTGGCGCTGGATACTGCGCAGGGTCAGCCCTCCCGACGCCTCTAATTGTGGGACAGCCTCGGGCGGCAGAAACTTGGCCTGCGGCGCATACGCAGTGCGGTCGATGGGCGTGCTGGCGGCAAACGCCATCAGCGCCAATACGCTCACTCCGAGAAAGCCGAGGGTTGCCTTTTCGAAGAACGTCATTTCTGAGAGGCTCCGCGTTTCATATTCGGGATCACCACCGTTTCCGGTCCTTCTTATTCCCAGCCGTTGCACACAACTCTTTATCCAGCGGAATATAATCTGCACACGGTCCGCTGCTAGTCCTGACCGGCGCGAGATTTTACCGGCGGTCCGGTCTCCTGAGCTATAGATATTTTCCGAAATTTTTTGGCTCATTAATTTTCAAAGCGACGCAACGGGTTATACCAAGTGCTTCGCTTTGTCCCTCAAGTTTGTAATTTCTGTATGTGGGAATTCGGCAAAAGTTTTTGGCGAATCTCGGTTCGCTGTCACCCTGTGGATAAATTGTGGAAAAAATTAGGCGCGCAGGAATCCGACCGCTTTATAGGTCTCGGATAGGATAGGATCGGCGATTTCCCGCGCTCGGGCCGAACCATCTGCCAAAACATTATCCAGATAACCGGGATCCTTCACCAGGCGCGCCATTTCATCACCGATCGGGCCCAGTTTTTCCACCGCCAAATCCGTTAGATCCTCTTTGAACTTGGAGAACTGCGCACCGTCATAGGCTTGGCACACCTCGGCCAATGATTGATCCGCCAGGGCCGCATAAATTCCCATCAGATTGGACGCTTCGGGCCGGCCCTCCAAGCCTTCGGGCTTGCCGGGCAACGGTTCCGGATCTGTTTTGGCCCGGCGGATTTTTTTGGAGATATCGTCCCGGCCGTCAGTCATATTGATAAGGGACGCTTCCGACGGATCGGATTTGGACATCTTATTCTTACCGTCGCGAAGCGACATGACTCGGGTCGCTTCCCCCAGGATCAGCGGCTCCGGCAAGGGAAAAAGGTCCACATTAAAATCGTTATTGAACTTTTGGGCGATATCCCGGCTCAGCTCCAAATGCTGCTTTTGATCTTCCCCCACGGGCACGTGGGTGGCCTTGTATAAAAGAATGTCCGCCGCCATCAGGTTCGGATAGGCATAAAGACCGACCGAGGCGTTCTCCCGGTGCTTGCCCGCCTTTTCCTTAAACTGGGTCATGCGGTTCAGCCAGCCCAACCGCGCCACGCAATTGAACACCCAAGCCAGTTCCGCATGGGCCGAGACCTGGCTTTGGTTGAAGATGATGTTCTTTTCCGGATCAAGACCCGACGCGATCAAGCCGGCGGTCACTTCCCTTGTGGCCGGCGCAAGCGCCCCCGGCTCCTGCCACACGGTGATGGCATGCAGATCAACCACGCAGTAGAGGCACTCATAGTCGTGCTGCAGATTCACCCAGTTCTTCAACGCCCCCAAATAGTTGCCGAGGTGCAGATCACCGGTGGGCTGAATGCCTGAAAAGATGCGGCTCATGGCGCAAATCCGTTCATATTTGTTATGCTGGTTCCCAGAAGGGCGGTGTTATGGCGGCGTTGCCGGTCGAGGTCAAGTATCTGCGGCGCGCCGAGTCATCAGCCGCCGTATGTGATTGGGCGACACAGTCCTGAGCACCAATGCCAATAGGCCATAAACAACAAGACCCAGGACCACCAGCACCGCCAATCCGCCGGCGCGGGTCAATTCATCGCCGCTCAATATTTCGCCCAGAGGCCGGATGCCGTAAATCAGCGCCGCCGCCATGATCACGCTCGCCAACAGGATGCGCTTGAGCCGGGACATCAAACGCTCATCGGGGCGAAAATGGCCCCGGCGATATAGAATAACCGCCAGCAGGATCACATTCAGCCAGGCGGCGGCGGCCGTGGCCGCGGCAATGCCCAAGTGCAGGAACGGTTTCATCAGGATCAGGTTCAGCACCAAATTGACGGCGACGGCGACAAGTCCCACCTTGACCGGGGTGGCCGTGTCCTCTCGGGCGAAAAATCCGGCGGACAGGCCTTTGACCATCACATAGGCCGGGATGCCCGCCGCATAGATGGCCAGCGCGCCGGCTGTAGCGACGGCCTGATCCGGGCCGAACTCTCCCCGCTGGAACAGCACGGCGATGATGGGCTGCGCCAGGACAATCAGCGCCGTAGCGGCCGGAACCCCTAAGAACAAAGAAAACTCGAGCGCCCGGTTCATACTGTTGTCGGCGCCGGCCTCGTCGCCGGCCCGCACTTGGCGGGACAAAAGCGGCAACAACGCCGTGCCGACCGCTACGCCGACCACGCCCATGGGTAACTGGTTCACCCGGTCGGCATAGAACAGATACGAGATAGAGCCCGAGGGCAACAGCGACGCGATAACCGTATCGATCAACAAGCTGATCTGATAAACGCCGGCGCCGATAGCGACCGGCGCAATGCGTTTCAGCATGGTCTTCACGTCATCGGTCAGTTTCGGCAGGCGCAGGCGCAGCGGCACCCCAGCCCGGACGCAATGGACCAGCAGCCAGACGAACTGCACCGCGCCCGCACCGCACACGCCCCAGGCCAGGGCGTGGGCCGGGCTCGGCACGAACGGCGTCAGCCAGAGAATGGCGCCAATCAGGCAAATATTCAGCAGGATCGGCGTTGCGGCGGCGGCGGCAAATTTCCCGAGAGAATTCAACACGCCGGCCATTAAAGAGACCAGCGAGATGAACAGCAGATACGGAAACGTCAGCCGCGTGAGATCCACAGTGCGGTTGAACTGTTCCGGATCATCGGCAAAGCCGGGCGCAAAGCCGAGCAGGATGACCGGCATGGCGATTTCCACCAACATAGTGAACACCAGTAAACTCCAAAGCAGGATCGCCAGGGCTTGCTCGGCGAAGACCTGCGCCCGCGCCCGGCCATCATCTTCCAGAAGGCCAGCAAACTGGGGCACGAAGGCGGCGTTGAACGCGCCTTCGGCAAACAGGCGGCGGAACAGATTAGGCAGTTTGAAGGCCACGAAGAACGCGTCCGCCAATGGCCCCGCGCCCAGGAGGGCGGCGACCAGGATATCCCGGACAAATCCGAAGATACGGCTCAGCATGGTAAAGCCGCCGACGGTCGTTATGGCGCGCAGCAATGACATAATCGCGTGTTTACCCTAACCCCGGTGCCATGACCAGAGGTTAGAAAGTTGAAAATATTGGCGAAATTGGGGCGAACTACTCGGCCGCCACGGCCGGCGCCTGCCCCCCCTCGACCGCGTCCAGGAGCGCTATTTTGATCCGTTTGATCTTATCTTCGTGCGTGACCTTCAGGCCGAAGACGTCCTTGACGTAGAAGCTATCGACCGCCTCTTCGCCAAAGGTCGTGATATGCGCGCTGGAAATCTTGAGACCAAGCGCGGTGATGGCGGCGGTCACATCATAGAGGAAGCCGACCCGGTCCAGCCCGGTCACTTCGATGATTGTGTCGGTGGCGCTGGCGTTATTATCGACGATCACCCGGCCGGCTACGCTGAACATGTCGTCTTGTTTGGAGGTTCGGCTGGCCTTCACCTTTTCCAACTCCTCTTGGAGATGGAGCTTGTCTGACAGCACATCTTCAATCCGGGTAAAAATACGCTTCATCTTGTCGTCCTGGGTGACCGCGGAGTCGGTAGCATCCAGGAAAGAAAAACTGTCCAACACCATCCCGTCGGACAAGGTGGCGATTTTGGCGTCCATGATGGTCACACCGGAGATCGCCATAACGCCGGCAATCTTGGAAAAGATGCCGGGATGATCAGGGGCGTACACGGTCACCTCGGAAAACTTAAATGTGTCGTCGATGCGGGAATCGATATAGAGGCTCACACCCTGATCCTTGGCGGCGCGGACAATTTCCGCGTGACGGAGATGGGAGTCCGTGTCGTAGGTCAGCCAGTAGGACGGATATCCGGACGAAATATGCTCTTCGACGAATTCAGCCGGCCAGCCGGCAAGCGCGTCCCGCAAGCGATCCTTCGCCGCGGCAATCCGGTGGACCCGGTTTTCCTCCACCTGGTCGCCGGACATGACCTCAAGCGAGCGCTGATACAGACCCCGCAGAAGGCCGGATTTCCAGTTGTTCCAAGTGTTGGGACCAACCGCCCGGATATCGACACAGGTCAGAACCGTCAGCAGGCGCAGACGTTCCACCGACCGGACGACGGACACAAAGTTTTTGATTGTGAGCGGATCGTCCACATCCCGCTTAAACGCGGTGTCGCTCATGGTCAGGTGTTCCTTGACCAGCCAGCTTACGGTCGCGGTTTCTTCCTGATCCAGACCTAGACGCGGGCAAAGCTCCAACGCCAGTTCGGCCCCCAGTTCCGAATGGTCGCCGCCCCGGCCCTTGGCGATATCGTGCATAAACACCGCCACATAGAGGGCGCGCCGGGAATGAATCTTCTTCAGCGCCTCGGTGACGTTGGGCATTTCCTCGGTATATTGGCCCGCCTCGATCCGGGACAGAATACCAATGGCGCGGATCGTATGCTCATCCACCGTATAGGTGTGGTACATGTCGAACTGCATCTGCGCGACCACCCGGCCGAAATCAGGAATAAACAACCCAAACACGCCGGCCTCGTTCATCCGGCGCAGTGCTGTCTCGGGCTCCTTAGTCGAAGTCAGAATATCCAGAAACAATTGGTTCGACGCCGGGTCGTTCTGAAACTCTTCGTCGATCAGGTCTAAATCTTCGCTGATCTGGCGCAGGGAGTAAGGGTGCACATCCAAATCATGCTCCTGCGCCTCAGCGAAGATGCGTAACAGTTTGAGCGGGTCGTTACGGAACGCGTCGTCCGATTGAAGCGTGATTCGGCCCTGATCTACATCGAACCCATCGATCTTGAACCGGCGGAAGGCAAAACCCGGCATACGGAAGAAGGACCGCTTGGCCTGTTTGTCCTCCAGATAGGCGCACAACACCCGGGTCAGATCACCCACATCCTTGGCGATCAGGAAATAGTGCTTCATGAAACGCTCGACACCGCTGGATTCGGGCTGATCTTCGTAGCCCATTTTCTCGGAGATGCCTTTTTGTACATCAAAGGTCAGGCGCTCTTCGGGGCGGCCGGCGATGTAGTGTAGGTAGCATCGGACCGTGGCCAAAAACTCCGCCGCCTTGTTGTAGCGGAAGACATCCTGCGGGGTGAAAACGTTTAGCGAGACCAGCTCTTCCACATCGGTGACCCGGTAGAGATACTTGTTCAGCCAATAGAGCGTCTGTAGGTCGCGCAAACCGCCCTTGCCTTCCTTGATATTGGGTTCGACCACATAGCGGGCATCGCCCATCCGGTCGTGCCGGTCGTCGCGCTCCTGCAGCTTGGCCTCGACAAACGCCGGGCCGCGACCGTCCATCACGTCGGATTGGAATTTCTGCTTAAATTGGCCGAACGTGCTCTGGTCGCCCCACAGCCAACGGGCGTCCAGCAAACTGGTCTCAATGGTCACGTCCTGCTTGGCCAGGCGGATGCATTCGTCAATGGACCGGGTGGAATGGCCGACCTTCAGATTCATGTCCCACAACATATAAAGAATGAACTCGACCACCTGCTCGGTGTAGCCGGTCGGCTTATACGGCAGGAGAAACATTATATCGACGTCGGAGTGGGGGGCCAGTTCGGCCCGGCCGTAGCCGCCGATCGCCACTACGCTGATATTCTCCGAGGTGGAGCGGTTGGGCGCCGTATAGGCTTTTTCCGTCGCCACATCATAGATCACCCGGATCAACTGATCGATCAGATAGGCGTTGCCCGCCAGCACGGCCGCGCCGCTGCCGAGCTCGTCAAACCGGCGGCGCACCTCGCCCTGGCCTGCGGCTAGCGTATCCTTGAGCAAAGTCAGGATGTCCGCCCGTTTGGCCGCATCATAGCCGTCATCGCCCAACACGCCGTCAATCGCGGCGATCAGGGATTGGCGGTCGATGATCTCGCGCTTTTTGCTGATCTGGTTCATGGCCCGTGGTCTTTAACGCAAATTCTCACATTAATATAGGGGCGAGCGGCCCCTTCGGCGAGGGGCTCTCGGGTTTTCCAATTCCAGCGTCGCCCCCGAGTTGGCGAAGCCGAGTCTCGGGGGTCCATGGGCATGGGTTGCATGGATACCCGACAACCGCTTCGCGGGTCGGGCATGACGCAGAGAGAGTCGCGTCATTCCTCCGCCGCCAGGCGTTTGAGCTGATAAATCAGCTCCAGCGCGTCCTTGGGGCTCAACTCATCGGGCTGGATATCGCCCAACGCTTTCTCCAACTCGGATTCTTTTGGCGCGGCGGGGCCACGGCTTTGCCCGGCGGCGAACAGCGGCAGATCGTCGGCCAGCCTGGTGACCGCGCCGGCCTGGTTTTCCTGTTCCAGCGCGGCCAGCACATCTTCGGCCCGGCCGACCACCGCGTCGGGCAGTCCGGCCAGACGGCCCACATGAATGCCGTAGGACCGGTCGGCAGCGCCGGCGGCGACTTCGTGCAGGAACACCACGTCGCCTTTCCATTCCTTGATCCGCATCGTGTGGCACGACAGCGCCGGCAGCTTGGATGTCAGATTGGTGAGTTCGTGGTAATGCGTGGCGAATAGACCCCGGCAGGCGTTGACCTCGTGCAGATGCTCGACCACCGCCCAGGCGATGGACAGCCCGTCGAAGGTCGCCGTGCCCCGGCCGATCTCGTCCAAAATGACAAACGACCGGTCGGTGGCTTGTGACAGGATCGCCGCGGTTTCCACCATCTCGACCATGAAGGTCGAGCGGCCACGGGCCAGGTCATCCGCCGCGCCGACCCGGGAAAACAATCTGTCGATGCGCCCGATGTGCGCTGCTTCCGCCGGCACGTAAGAGCCGACCTGGGCGAGGATGGCGATCAGCGCATTCTGCCGGAGAAACGTGCTTTTACCGGCCATGTTGGGTCCGGTCAGCAACCACAGCCGGCTATCATCGTTCAGGCAACAGTCGTTGGCGACAAAGCCACCCGCCTGGGTCCGGGTTTCGACCGACGCCTGGGCTTGCTCTACCACGGGATGGCGGCCGCCGGTGACCCGGAAAACGGTGGAATCGTCCACCCGGGGCCGGCAATAGTTTTGATCGGCGGCCAATTGCGCCAGCGCGGACGCCACATCCAACTGGGCGATGGACGCCGCCGCCAGGGCGACCGCGTCCGCCCGGGCGGTGACCACGCCCACCAGGTTCTCAAACAGTTCCAACTCAAGCGCCAGGGCCTTGTCGGCGGCGCTGGCGATCTTTCCCTCGATCTCGCCCAGTTCCACGGTAGAGAAGCGCACGGCATTCTTCATGGTCTGGCGATGGATGAACGGTCCGGCCGTGTCCGACATCAGCGGTTCCGCATGGCGGGAGGTCACCTCGATGAAATAGCCCAGCACATTATTATGTTTGATCTTAAGGCTCGGGATATTGGTCTGGCCGGCGTAAACGTCCTGCAGCCCGGCAATCAGGCGGCGGCTCTCATCCCGCAGCGTCTTCAGCTCATCAAAAGCGATGTTGTAGCCGGTGGCGATAAATCCCCCGTCCCGCGCCAGCAGCGGCAGGTCAGCCGCCAATGCCTCGGTCAGCGTCTGCACTGTCTCCCCGTGCGCGCCTAAGTCTTCCAAGCATCGTGTCAGACCCTCCGGCAGCACGCCCTGATCCAGCACCTCACGGAAATTTGCCGTCAGTGCGAGGCCGTCCCGGATGGCGGCCAGGTCACGCGGCCCGCCCCGGCCCAGGGTCAGCCGGCTCAGCGCCCGTTCCATATCCGGGCACTGGCGCAGCAACTCCCGCACGGTCTGGCGCGGGCCGTGGCCGTCGACAAAATGTTGGACCATGTCCAGCCGTTGATCGATTTCCGCCGCATCCGTCAACGGCGCAGACAGCCGGGCCGCCAGTGCGCGAGCGCCGGCGCCTGTCTGGGTGCGGTCGATGACGGACAAGAGGCTCCCTTGCCGCTCTCCGGACATGGTCTGGGTGAGCTCCAAATTGCGGCGGGTCGCCTGATCGATCTCCATGACGGTGCCGTCCGCCACCCGGCGGGGCGCCGAGAGGCGCGGCAGCTTGCCTTGTTGGGTGAGCTCCACATAGTCCACCAGCGCGCCGCCGGCCGACAGTTCAGCGCGGGAGAAATGCCCGAACCCGTCCAGGGTCTTCACCCCGTACAGTGTCTCTAGCCGCTTGCCGCCGTTGGTGCTGTCAAACCGGCTGGCCGGCAAAGGCGTCAATCGGTCCCGCCAGGGCTGCAGGGTCTCTGCCAGGTCCTCGCGCTGAAGCAACCTATCTGCCACCAGCAGCTCTCCCGGCTCCAATCTGGCCAAACCCGCGCCCAACATGCCTTCGGCCAAAGCTTGCAATTGAAAGTCACCGGTCGACATATCGAGCCAGGCCAGCCCAAAGCCGCCTTGCGCCTCCGCCAGCGCGGCAAGGTAATTGTTCCGCCGCGTATCCAGGAGCGTATCCTCGGTCAGCGTACCCGGTGTGATGGTGCGGACCACCCCCCGATTGACCACGGCTTTCGCGCCCCGTTTCTTGGCTTCCGCCGGGTCTTCGGTCTGTTCGCAGACAGCGACCTTGAAGCCTTGGCGGATCAGGCGAGACAGATAGCTCTCGTGGCTGTGCACCGGCACGCCGCACATGGGGATATCCTCACCCAGATGCTTTCCCCGCTTGGTCAGGGTGATATCGAGCGCCCGAGAGGCTTGTTCCGCGTCCTCGAAGAACAATTCATAAAAATCGCCCATCCGATAGAACAGCAGGCAATCCGGATTGTCCCGCTTGATCGACAAATACTGCGCCATCATCGGCGTCACGCCTTTCACGGGCGCGGCATCGACGGTCTCTGTTTCGTCGTCGTTTTGTCTCTGTGTCTCGGGCATGCCAGTGGCGGGACCTTACCACATTCGTACGATGCGCCGCACGTGTTGAATGCGGCGTGTATTGTTAAAGGACCCGGTCGAAGACTATAGTTTTGGCCGCAAGCATCGCAAAGCCTTTGGGGGAGGACAGCATGATCGATCTTTATTTCTGGACCACGGACAACGGCTACAAGGCGCGCCAGGGCGTCGAGGAATCAGGTCTGGCGTACGCCATCAAGCCGATCAACCTGCGGGAAAAGGAACAGTTCAATCCGGAGTTCCTGAAAATCAGCCCCAACCACAAAATCCCGGCGCTGGTGGATGACGACGGGCCGGGCGGCAACACCATCACGTTGTTCGAATCCGGGGCAATCCTTAAATATGTGGCGGAGAAGTCCGGCAACGGCCTGTACCCGGAAGACCCGCTGAAACGCGTGAATGTGGACCAGTGGCTATTTTACGGCTCGGCGACCTTTACCACATGGTCCCAGCAGTACGGCCATTTCTGGAAACGCCATCCCGAAGATGTGCCGGCCGCCAAAGAATATTACAAAGGGCTGTTTCTGGACATGCTGGGTACGGTCGATAAGGCGCTGACAGACCGCGCCTATGTGGCCGGCGATTTTTCGGTGGCCGATATTGCCATCTATGCGGATGTGGAATTCCAGGCGGTGGAAGATTTTGGCCTGGACGATTTCCCTAACCTCAAACGCTGGTATGAAGATATCCACGCCCGCCCGGCCACCCAGCGCGCCTGGGGCCCATACGAATAAGGTGGGCGCGTCATCACGACGGTAGAGGGAAACTACAAAACCGGCTTTATCGTTTTCGCTGTCATTGCGCTGGCGGCGCTTCTGACGGTGCGTCTGCACTTCGTCGCCATTTCCGACAATAACGCCTGGTATTTGCACGGCGCGGCGCTGCTGTTGGAAGGCGGCCGGCTAAATCAGGATTTCTTTGACGTCAACCCGCCACTGATCCTGTATCTCTATATGCCGGCGGTGTGGCTGCACTGGCTTGCCGGCTTCACCCTGCATGCCGCGTTCAACATTTATATCCTGACCATCGCCGCCGGCGCGTTTTGGCTGGCGTTGAGACAATTGCCCGCCGCCCGGCTGGAGACCATCGGCGACGCCACCGTTGCCGGGCTCTTGCTATATGTCATGGCAGCATTTCCTGGGCCCGATTTCGGGGAGCGGGAGCACCTCGCCGCCCTGTTCATGCTGCCTTACCTGCTGGGGTTAGCCGCTCGACTGGAGGACGATACGCCGCCGGACCGGCAGACTTTGTTTTTGGCGCTTCTGGCCGCGCCGGGCTTCGCCATGAAGCCGCACTTTCTCCTGAGTTACGGGGTCATCTTGGCGCTCGCCTATCTGATATACCGTCCACCCGTCCGGCGCTGGTTGCCCGAGATTGCGATCATCGGCGCCTTCGCATTGATCTATGGCGGGAGCGTGATTCTCTATCAGCCGGGATTCTTACGCCAAGTAGTGCCGTTCGCCATGGAGCACTACTTCGTAAAGAACTTCCCGGATCGGGTGGTGATCTCTTCGGTTTTGTCTGGCTTCATCATCCTTGCCCCGCTCGGATACCTACTGCTGTTATCCGGCGGTAGCCGGCGACGATTTTTCCTTCTCTCGATTTCGGTTGTTTTTTTCGCCGTATTTGCCTCTCAGAACAAAGGCAGCCCCTATCAATTGTTGCCGGCGCTTATTCTCTTCTATCCTGTCTTTGCACTGATCCTGGGAGACCGGCTATCCGACCAGAAGCCCCTTTTACTTAGCCGCGCTGGCGCGATCGTCGGGGTGGCGCTGCTGGTCCCCATTTTGGCGGCCTGGCCGCTGATGATGACAATCCAAGGCGACAACAACGATCTGCCCGCCCTGAAGAAGACGGAAATCTACAAGGCGCTCGATGGGCGTTACCGGGGTCAGGCCGGCTTGGTGCTCTCGGCCAGTCAGACCCGGGCGTTTCCGCTACAGATGTATGCCGGAATCAAATGGTCGTCGAGGTTTCACAGCGTGTGGATGATCCCCCCGGTGTTCGGCCGCGAGGGGGGGCGCAATAAAGACAAGATATTCGTAATCCAATCCCTGGTGGACGACATCAAGCGCTACCGCCCCGTGGTGATCGCCTTGGACAAATCCCCCCTGCCGGTGATTGAATACGGAGAGGTTGGGCTTGATGTCTTTTTCGAGCGGACGGATCTGCTGCGGGACGCGCTCAAGAACTACCGGCGGGCCGGCGCGGCCGGGGTGTTTGTCCTTCATGAACGAAATGATTTTAATCCGGCGGCACAGCCCTAGGCGGCTGGCGGGGTCTCCTTGGACAACAAGGTCCGGACGTCCCGTTCAAACAAGTATGAATCGTGCAGGGGGATGAAATACCGTCGCTGACGGTTATGGGAAATGAAAAGGATGGCGGCGAAAGCCCAGAGTCCCACCTGCAGAGCTACCGCGAGGACAAACAATCCCGCAATCCAAACCCAGGCCGCCGGTTCGGCTGCACCGCTCTCTGTCTTAACCCAAAGCCCGAGCAGCCCGACGATCGTTAGCACAGCAATCACGGCGGATGCCAAGATAGAACGAATACTGATCTGTTCGAGAAACACGGAAATGGCACTGAACCCCAAGGAAAACAGCTCCATACTCGCCATCTTGCTGCCGCCATCCAGACGGAATCCACGCCTTGTATCCACCCGTACCAGTGGGCGTTTTGAAATCAATAGGCTCGCCGCGAAATGGTTCCACAGCCGGGGATCGCTCGCCAACCGGGGCAGCTCACCTGCCGGCAAAACGCAAAAATTGCCGTGACCGATTCGAATACCGGCCAACACCCGGAACAAAAACCGGTAGCACGCATAGCCCAATCTGAACCCGATGCTCTCGCTGCGTTGCTTGCGGATCGCCAAAACAATCTTTCCCGGTTCACGGGCCGCTTCGCGGAGCAACCGGGGAACATCCTCGGGGCGGTCCTCCCCGTCCGCATCCATGACCACCACATAATCCGCTGCAAAAGAGTCCCGCTCCGACGCTTGCCGCGCCAAGTGCGCGAGGCCCAGCACAATGGCGCGCTGATGACCCGTATTGACCGCCGACGTCAGCACATCCAGGCGCTCTATCATGCCGGTATCGGGTAAACTTATATCCAGCGCCGGCGCTTCCGAGGACCCGTCGTCGATAACAAGAATGCGCGCCCGATCAACGCCGGGGTCAAACTCGGCGGCCAACACATCCGACAATTTGTTGACGAGGTGGCTCAGCGCCACCCAATCATTGTAGACCGGAATAAGAATGGTGATGTTCATGAACCCGCCCTAGTTTCGTTGCACAGGATAACAGCCAAACAAGCGGCGGGCGACGCCCGACTATAACTTTTTCCCGAAATCTGAAGAGCGGGGGCCGTTGTTCATCAAAGGAGTGTCAAGGCCCGCTCATGTTGCGCGACACAATCCTCGTCGAAGCAGCAGAAGATCACTTGGCTGGGCTGATCATTGTCCGCTAAAAACGCCGCCACCGTGGCCACGGCGATCTCGGCGGCCTGGCCGGCCGGGAACCGGTAAACACCGGCACTGATCGCCGGGAAGGCGATAGACGCGAGAGCGTTTTCCTTGGCCACCTCCAAGCTACGGCGATAGCAGGACTCCAATAGCGCCGGCTCATTCGCTCCACCTCCCTGCCACACCGGGCCGACCGTATGGATCACATGGCGAGCTTTGAGATTATAGCCGCGTGTGATCTTGGCGTCGCCGGTAGGACAGCCGTTCAGGGTTCGGCATTCCGCCAGCAACGCCGGTCCCGCCGCTCGATGAATGGCCCCATCCACGCCGCCGCCGCCCAACAGGGATTCATTCGCCGCGTTGACAATAGCGTCCACGTCCAAACCGGTGATGTCGGCCCTGACAATCGTGATCCGATCACGGGTCACGCTATCACCTCAGCTGCCGGACGGTAGTCAAAGCCCAGGTCACTCGCGACGGCCTCATAGGTCACCTGTCCTTTATAAATATTGAGACCGTCCAAAAGGTGGGGGTCGTCTGCCATGGCAGATTCCGCCCCTTTGCCGGCCAAGGCCAACACGAAGGGAAGTGTCGCATTGTTCAGCGCCCGGGCAGATGTTCGGGCGACCGCGCCGGGCATATTGGTCACACAGTAGTGGACCACGTCATCAACCAAATAAGTCGGCGCGGAATGGGAGGTGGGCTTGCTGGTTTCGCAGCAACCGCCCTGGTCAATCGCGACATCGACAATGACCGATCCTTTTTGCATCTTCCGGACCATGTCGCGAGTCACAAGCTTCGGCGCAGTCGCACCCGGTATCAGGACCCCACCGATGACAAGGTCCGCTTCAGTCACGTATTTCTCGATCGTATCCATGGTGGCAAAAATTGTATTCAGGGTGGGGCCAAATTGCATATCCAGTTCATAAAGACGGTCGAGGGATTTATCGATAACGGTAACAGATGCTTCCAGACCCATCGCCATGCGGGCGGCATTTGTGCCGACCACACCGCCGCCCAGGATCACGACCTTTGCCACCGGAACCCCCGGGACCCCGCCCAGCAAAATACCGGCGCCGCCCTGCTCCCGCTCCAGGCAGTGGGCGCCAACCTGTATGGACATCCGTCCCGCCACTTCACTCATGGGCGCCAGCAACGGCAAGCCGCCCCGGCTGTTGGTGACTGTCTCGTAAGCCACAGCGATACAACCCGAGTCAATCAGACCCTGGGCCTGATCCGGCTCCGCGGCTAAATGTAAATAGGTGAATAGAATCTGATTTTCTCTCAGCATCAATAATTCGCTTGGTTGAGGTTCTTTTACCTTCACGATCATGTCGGCTCCGGCAAAAACATCGTCGGCACGCTCGGCAATTTCAGCACCGGCGCGGCGGTACGCCTCATCATCGAAGCCGACCCCTTGGCCGGCGTCACTCTGAACCACCACTTGATGTCCATGATGGATCAGCTCACGGACGCTGGCCGGCACAAGCCCAATCCGATACTCATGGTCCTTGATTTCCTTTGGCACACCAATTTTCATGATCGACCCCGCTTCTCTGTGACGCATCATTCTAGACGGGCTGTGCAGTACTTCCATGGTGTTAAAGACAAAAAACAGTTGATTGGCCTTTGCCCGCACGCGGCGCTGTGCTACGCGAAGACATGATCGATCTTCCCGCGCCAAAAACCATCCTCGTTTATGTAGGTCTCGACCGGGTGGGCGACAGTTTATTGAAACTGCCGTTCGTACGGTTGCTCCGAGATTCGTTTCCCGACGCCCACATCACCTGGCTGGCCGGAAAAGACACCAGCGTCTATGCCGGCGTTATGGCCCCGGTGGTTGAGGGATTGTTGGACGAGGTGATCGAGAACGCGGGTATTGGTTTGAGCCTCTCCGAACTGCTGCGCCGGCCCTTGGGCGGCCGGGCTTTTGATTTGGTAATCGATACCCAGCGGGTGGCGCTAGCGACTCTCGTGCTCTATCGCATCCGGCACAAAAACTTCATCTCACCCTTCGGCAATTTCATTCTGTCCAGCCGAAAGCCGGCCAAGGGCTATGCTTTTCCAAAAAGCATGCAACGCCAGATGCTGGACTTACTGGAATTGGCCACGGGAAAGACCATTGAAACGCCAGGCGTTCTGGAGCTTGAACTTGACCCGGCATTGATCACCGCAGCGGACGCCGCCCTACCGGCGGGGCCGACCTATATCGGTCTGTCTCCCGGCGCCGGCGGGCGGCCTAAATGCTGGCCTTTGGAGAACTTCGTGCTGCTGGCCAAGGATCAGGCCATGGCCGGCCGGACGCCGGTGTTTATCCTGGGGCCGCAGGAGCTGGAGTGGCAGGCAGAGATCGCGGCGGCTGTACCGGAGGCATTGTTCCCGCTGCAGGAGAACGGGCTGGGCGAGGCGCACGGCTACGCCCCTCAGCTCACCATTGCGCTCTCCAAACGGCTGGCGTTGTCAGTCTCCAATGATTCCGGTACGGGACATATGTTTGCCGTCGGTGGCCAGCCGCTGATTTCATTGTTCGGCCGCACCGTACCGGAAAAGTTTACGCCGATGACGCCGCACCTCACCATCATCAAGGCGCAGGATTACGGCGGGCGGGAAATGCACCTGATCCCCGTGGACGCGGTCAAGACCACCGTCGACTCGCGTTTGTTGAAATACTAACCGGCTGCCCGCGGCCGCCGCATCATCCACCAGAGGAGTAACAGCCCCGGAATCGCCGCCACGGTGGTCAGGATAAAAAAGCTGACCCAATCCATCTGATCCGCAAGCCAGCCGGCGCCTGACGACATCACGGTTCGCGAAAACGCCATGAAAGAGGTAAGCAGCGCATACTGAGTAGCCGTGTAGGCGACGCTGCAGAGACTCGCCAGATAGGCGACAAAGGCAGTGGTCCCCATGCCGGTGGTGATATTTTCGACGGCGATGGTCACCGCCAGCATGGTCAGATCGTTTCCCGCCAGGGCCTGGGCGACGAACACCAGGTTCGATGCCGCCATCAGGATGCCGGTGATCATCAGACCCCACATAATCCCGGTCCGGGCCAGCAGGATGCCGCCCAGGAACCCGCCGGCAATGATCGCGTTGAATCCGAAGATTTTCACCACGCCGGCGATTTCCGTGTTGGTGAAGCCGATCTCCAGGAAGAACGGCACTTTCATCACCGCCAGCACGGCATCGCCGAATTTATACAATAGAATAAGTCCGATGACCGCCAGCCAGGCATCCTTGGTCATAAAGTCTTTCAGGGGACGCACAGTGGCCGTATGCACGGCGGCCAGCGGATTTGCCAAACGCCCGCTCAACCCGCCTTTCGCCGAGAGACGGACGGCGGTCGCCCGTTCGGCGGCGCTCACGTCTTCCGCGCCGGGGTGGGGCGGTTCCGGGCTGATGAGAATGATCACCAAGCCGATTAGGACCAACGTCGCCATACCGGTAAACACCCAGGCCCAAGGAAATAGATCGGCGAATATCAGTCCGGCCGCACCACCGCCCACTTGCCCAAGCCGCCAGCCGAACACAAAGGTGGCTGAGCCGGCGGCCAGTTCGTCCTCTCCCAAGCTTTCCACCCGGTAGGCATCCAGAACGATATCCTGACTGGCGGAGAAAAACGCGACGCCGAGGACGAAGACGGCCGTCAGTACGATGTCTTTGGCTGGGTCGGTCAGGCCCATGGCGATGATGGCGCAGAACAACGCCGCCTGGGTCAGCGCCGCCCAGCCGCGCCGGCGGCCAAGCGCATTGGAAAGCACCGGCAAGGACAGCCGGTCCATGAACGGGGCCCACAGAAACTTGATGGCATAGGGCAGACTCACCAAGGCAAACAAGCCGATGGAGGTTTTGGATACGCCGGCGCCGGCCAGCCAAGCGGACAGGGGTTCCGCCAGCACGCCAAACGGCAAGCCACTGGAGAAGCCGAGAAACACGAGCACCAACATGATGCGGCTGCCATAGACCTTAACGGCGGCGGACCAGTCCTTCACGACGATGCGGATCCGCTGAGCAACTTCTCCGCCTTGGCCAGGATCGCCGTCCGATCAAGCCGCGCCACGCAGGGAAATCGGCCGTCTTCCGCCGGTAGGGTGCAAGTCCCCAAACAACCCTCGCAGTCCATAGGCGTATGGACAAAGTGTGCATTCGGTGGCGTGATCTCGGGCGCATAGGGCACGATCTCGCCGACGTAGGCAGCGCTCGCCAAACACAGGGTCGGCGTGCCGGCCATCACGCCCAGATGCATCGTCGCGGTGTCGACGGACACCAACAGTTTGGCCGCGCGGAGAAGCGGCAGCATTTCGTTGAACCGCCGGCCGTCAAACCGGACATTTGGACGGTCGAGGAGCGATTTGAAGTCCGGGTTCTTGTCGAGATCGCCTGGTGCGCCCGTCAGGACGATATCTCGCTCCGAACCCACTAGATCAATCAAGTCCTCATATAGACTCGCCGGGCTTTGTTTTTGCCTTACGGCGGAAAACGGCGCGAGCAGAATTGTTTCCCGCGCGAGCGCTTCCGCCGGCGGCAACCGGTCGGGCGGCAGAACGATCAGCGGCGGCGGATCATCCTGGCCAGTCAGCCAATTGGCGTAGTTTGACCAGCGCACAACTTTGTCCAGATGATCGGGGCCGCTGTCGAACACCCGCGCGAAGATAGTTTCGTTTTCAGCCAGCGCCCGGTCATATTTTTGCCAGGATCGCGCCTTCATGGCCAAGGTTTCGGTCGCCGCAGCAGCCTTTAGCATGGCTTCGTCCCGTTTCGGATGACGCAGGAAATCGCTGGTAAGCGCCAGCCGGTAATTGGCTTGAAACAATCGGTCGTCTGTTTCCCGCCGGTGGCGCCGGTCCTTGGAGTAGCGGTCAAAATCGACGGCGACGATATTGGCCAAACCCTCGAACAAAAACCCCATCCCGGCGGCGTCGTTGCGCAGCACCAATGTGACCGGCTCGCCATTTGCAAGGGGGACAAGCCGGGGGAGAATCAATGAGAACAAGGCCGTATCGCCCAGCCCCCCGGCAGAGATCACCAGCAGTCCGGACGGTGGTTCAACAGCCCGGCGTTCAGCCGACCCACGCCGCCATGGAAGAAGATCGCCCAGCGCCATGTCTCAACCGGTGGCTTCGTCCGGTCGCGATTCCAGCACGGCGATAAAGTTCGCCGACCAGATTTTCGGCGGCTCGGTCAACATCACATTGAGGATGGATTCCAGGATCGCCTCTTTCATCCGGCGGATGCCCTTGCTGCGCCGCTGGGGGATGGCGGAGACCAAGTTATAATTCGCAGCGAGCGCCACTTGTTTTAGGCTGTTCGCGTTGTAGGCGCCTTTGTGCGTAAGATCGCCGAACTGATACTGCATGGCCCACGGAGATTCCATGTTGGGCATGCGTAGCGTGATCCGTCCGCTCGGGTTCAGGATGGCTCGGAAGGCCTTAAGCAACCGAACACCATCCTGCGGAGAAAAATGTTCGAACACATCGAACAGGACGATGTGATCGAAAGTGTCACTCCCCGCCGTCCTGTCCAAAAAATCCCAAATATCCTGCACGGCAAAATTTTGTTTTATGGAATCCGGCAAGACTTCGAGGACGGCTTCGTCCGTATCCAGGCCGAAGTACCGCGCCACGCCCTTGTGTTCCAAATAGGCCAAAAACATGCCTGTGCCGCTGCCGACTTCCAGCACGGCAGATGACGTTTCGCAGCCGGCGGCCGTCCAGAACTCATAGTCGAACTGTTGAATATGCTTGGACTTCAGAACAGGCGGCTCATAGGGGCGGAACCCGGTATACACATCGTAAAAATTGACTTCTGTCTGGTCCGCCATTTGCCGTTCCTGGTTGCGCCGCTTTGCCGACAGTGAATTGTTATGCTCCGGCTTGGTTAACAACCTGTTTGGACGGCAGCAAACCTTTGATGACTGCCCAGGCCTTCTCCACCTTCACCGCACTCACACACGGAAACACCTCAAACTTGCTGTTACGGAGGTGACACCGCCAGAAACAGTGATAACACGGCATTTCCTCGTAGACGAACTTCGCATGAGGCGGGGTGATCGCCGACGGGTACGGTACAAAACTCCCGAAATGCCCGCCGCCGACGATGACTAACGTCGGCGCGCCCAGGGCGATGCTCAGATGCGCCGGCCCGGTGTCGTTGCTGATGACACAGGCGGCATGCTTCAGCGTATCCAATAAGCCTTCCAGACTGGTTTTTCCAATCAAGTCGATCACCCGATCATCGTCGCCGAACCTGTCACGATGGTCGCCGGCGCGCTCACCCGGACCACCGACGATGACCACACGGTATCCCTGGTCCAGCAGGCGCTCGGCAATATCCAGATAATTTTTGAATGGCCAGCGGCGGCCGTATTCATTGCTGCCGGGATTAAGCACAACATAGGGGCTGCCTTCCGGCACCGGCGGCGCATTATCGCGCCAGGATATTTTCGGCGGTTCGGGCTGAACTTCCCGCCTGGCCAGGTGCGACAGGAAGCGATAATGCCGGACGATCTCATGAGCCGGATAGACGCCCGTGTCCACGACCTCATCAACCTGACTGAGATAGTAGGTGAACTCGGTCCGGGTCGGCTCGTTGATGAACGGATAGGACACAATTGTTTTATGCGCGGCGGAGAGCCAGACCAGACTGTCCGCCATCATCGCCCGGCGAAAGTAAGAGTCCGAGATTGTCGTCTCCGGGGCAAGTATCCGCACCATCAGGCCGATTTTGAACCGGTACAGGGGCTGGCGCGCGAAGGCGTGCTCATCGATAGCCAAAAATCTGTAGCCCTCGAACACTTCACCGGCGATGGCCGCCCAGCTTTTGCATCCCAGAACCGTAATCTCGGATCTTTCGTAACCCAATACATCGCCATAGGCGTCTAGGGACCGACGAAACAGGACCATGTCACCGATTCCGTCCATCCGCACCACCAACAGTCCGCGCGGTTTTTTAAACACCGGCCAGTGCCGAGCAATCAGATCGAACAGACGAAACAGCCACCAGCGCCGGCGCATACCGGCCGGCAATATTCGCCAGAACCAAGACGTTTTGAATTGCCGGGACGCCCCGGACGCGCCGCCGGCCGGCAATGAGAGCTGCTCCACCGTCATGAGCTCAGATTACCTCGGACGGTCACCCGGCCACAACGGAGAGATACAACTCGGCTGAGAAAAATCAGCCGAGTTTCTCCGCTACCAATTTCGCCAGGTCTGTCTCTGCGCGGGCGCCGTAATGGCTGACGATTTCAGCCGCGACAATGCCGCCGATGTCACCACACTCGGCGAGACCTCTGCCATTTGTATAGCCCCACAGGAAACCGGCGGCATAGGAATCCCCGGCGCCGGTCGTATCAACAACCTTATCGACCTTGTGGGCGTCAAGAACATGGACCTCGTCGCCAGCGACCACGATCGAGCCTTTGGCGCTGCGGGTCAGCGCGGCGATTTCGCAATGCCCGCGGACATGCTGCAACGCATCGTCAAAATTATCGACCTGATAGAGAGAAGTGATCTCGTCTTCGTTGGCGAATAAAATATCGACGTGGTTGTTGACCAGATCAAGGAAATCGTCCCGGTGCCGGTCCACGCAGAAAGGATCAGACAGGCTCAAGGACACTTTCCGTCCGGCCCCGGCGGCGATTTTCGCCGCCTTCACAAAAGCCTCTTTGGCCAGGGGCGGATCCCACAAATAACCCTCCAGATAGGTCACGGCCGAGCGGCTGATCAGATCCTCGTCAATATCATCAGGCCCCAGTTCCACGCTCGCGCCCAAGAAAGTCTGCATGGTCCGCTCGGCATCGGGGGTCACAAAGATCAGGCAGCGGGCCGTCGGCGCGCCGTCTTCCTTGGGCTTGGTGTCGAAGGTCACTCCGCCGGCCCGGATGTCATGACGGAAGACATCGCCCAGTTGGTCGTTTCTGACCTTGCCGATAAAGGCGCCCTTGCCGCCCAGGGAGGCCAGGCAAGCGATGGTGTTCGCCGCCGAGCCGCCGGACACTTCCACACCCGGGCCCATCTTGGCGTAAAGTCCCTCGGCCTGATCCGCGTCGATCAGGGTCATCGCACCCTTGGCGAGACCATTTTCGTTGAGAAAATCATCGTCAGTTTGGGAGAGAACGTCGACGATGGCGTTGCCGATGCCGATTACATCAATGTCGGTCTGTGTCATGAAATATCCATTATTTGCGGGTCTAAATTTTTCTCAGTATACCGGGCGCGCCTTGCGTCTCAAGCCTGTTCGCCGGGAGGGACGCAGATACCACACTTGCGGCTCGCCGACATCGGCGATAAACACGAACCGGTTCAAGCACCGCTTTTATCCTGAGGAAGACATATTCATGACACGCGCATTTAAACTGGCGTTCGCGCAATTGGGGGACAAGTCCTTCCGCCGCGTGATTTGGATCGGCATCATTGGTTCGGCCGTTATTTTCGCCCTACTTTGGACGGCGGTCGGGTACCTGTTGTTCAACACGTCGCTGTTTGCTCTGGATGGGTGGCTATCCTTCCTAAACGACTGGCTGGAAGGCGTCTCGGATGCGCTGGGAACGGCCTTGGTCGTATTCCTGTCTTGGTTGTTGTTCCCATCCGTGGTCACATTGATTGTCAGTTTTTACCTGGAAGCCACAGCTCAGGCAGTGGAGGACAAACATTATCCCCATCTGCCGGAAACCCGGGGACAACCGATCAGCGAAGTTCTTATGGTGACCGTGAAATTTTCATTGCTTGCCATTTTTCTTAATATTCTGGCCCTGCCGGTTTATGCAGTTCTATTTTTTATCGGGCCCTTCAATCTTTTTGTCTTCTACGCCTTGAACGGGTATCTTCTGGGCCGGGAATTTTTCGAGCTGGTCGCCCACCGGCGGCTGGACCCAAGGGGGGCGCTCTACCTTCGAAGCGCCTTTCGGGGACAGCTCTTTCTTGCCGGGGTTGTCATTGCGTTTATGATGACGATTCCGATTCTGAACCTTTTGGCGTCCGTCATTGCGACCGCCGCGTTGGTGCATTTGGTTCAAGGGTGGCGCACCCGGCTTTAGGCGTCTGAAGGCGCGTAACACCGCCGGGGTTTAGGCAAGGATTTAGGCAGGGATTTAGGCCGGAATTTAGGAAAGGCACGTTGACGATGTTCACCAAAGACAAAGACAAAAACGCCGGAGGAAGCGCGGCGCAGAATGACGCCGAAAACGGATCGAACATGGAGGCGCCGCCGCTCAAGCCATTTTCCAAAAAGGGCACTCATGCGCCGTCGAAACCCGCCGGCGGCTCCTTCCGACCGGAAATCCCGCGGCGGGTCGCCGAGATACCCGGCGGTCCCCGGGACCGGCGTTTGGGTCTGGACGATGACGCCAACCGGCTCACCGTCGGTCGCAACATTTGCCTGAACGGCGAGATTACAGCTTGCGAGAAACTGGTGGTCGAAGGCCGGGTTGAAGCCTCCCTGACAGACGCCCATGTGATCGAAGTGGCGCCAACGGGTTACTTCAAGGGCAATGCGGATGTAGAGGAAGCCGACATCAGCGGTGTTTTCGAAGGCACCTTGCTGGCCAAGGATAAACTGACCATCCGCAAAGACGGTAAAGTCAGCGGCTCCGTCCGCTACGGCAAAATCGTGATCGAGGCGGGCGGCGAGATTTCCGGTGACATGGCCTCTTTGGCCCAGGCGGAAGACGGCGGCTCCTCCGACGGCGACAGCTAGGACGACGGCTTGGCCTCCCCGGCCAAAAATGAGGCAGACCAAGTGCCGTCCGGCGTGCGTCTCAAATCAGGACTCGCCCTTGTTGCGCTGACGATATTGGTGAGCGCCTGCGCGGCTGACCCGGTGGGCCTGAAGCGCGTGCCCCGGCCGCTGGACGATCAGCAGAATCAAACCGCCCGTCCAGCAGACGGCGGCGCGCCGGCTCGACAACAAGATGGTCAGCCTGCAGAGGAGGGGCCCGACACTCCAGAATCTCTGACAGAATCCGTGGAGGGAGAGTCCGCGCCAACCGTTCCGGGGGACGCCCCCGTCGGCCAAGAGCAAGTCGCCGCCCGTGAAATCGATTTGGAGAATTTCAAGGAACGGCTCGCCGGTCTTGAGGCGGACGAAGTCAGCGAACTTCTCGGTCCCCCCAATTTTGAGCGGTCTGAGCCGCCCGCCAAGATCTGGCAGTATCGGGCGGAAAAGTGCGTCGTCGATGTTTTCCTCTATGACGACGATGGCGATCTTTCTGTCGACTTTGTCGAGGTTCGGGGCCGTGACAATGCCGAGGTCGATGAAAAGGCCTGCTTCGCCAGTGTCCTGCAAAACCCACCCGGCCAGGCCGGCGGTTCAGAGCCGGCGCCATCCGTTCCCGGCGGGGAGGAACCCCCGGCACTAGCCGAGCCCGAGCCCACTGTGCCCGACGCAGATGAGCCTCCCGCCCTGGCCGAGCCCGGGCCAGAAGCACCGGGAGCGCCAGCCCCGCCCGCACAACCGGTGCCGCCGGTGAGCACAGGCCCCGGTCCGACACAGCCCCAGCCGGATGAAGTGCCGGATGGCGCCGGCGGAACCGATGACGGTCCAGCCCCGAGCGGTGGTGACGCACAGAACTTCCAACCGCCGGCCCTGCCGCCGCCGCCGGAAGACCCGGATCTGCCGCCACCCACCAACCCGCAGGTTCAAGCGCCTGCCGGCGAGGAAATTCCAAGCATCCCTGGCGACGGCCCGCCGGTAGAGGAGCCGCCCTTGGTAGAAGAGGCGCCAAACGTGCCAGGCGAGGATCCGCCGCCTCTCGCGGGACCGGACCCCGTGGAGCCGCCCTCAGAGGAACCGCCTTTGGACGAGCCGCCCTTGGACGAACCGGCGCTTGTCGAACCGCCTTCGGCGGAGCCTCCCCTAGCTGAGCCTCCCTTGGTGGACCCCCCCTTGGCTGAACCGCCGTCCGCTGCGCCGCCGGCCCCACCGCCCGCGGCAGAACCCGCCGCAACGGCGGAACCGGAATCCGAAGCCGACCGTTTGTTGCGGGAGCTGGAAGAAACGCCCCCTGTCACCTCGGATGTGCCGAGCGCGCCCGACCGGGAGGCGCCTGCACAGGACTTCGACACGGAAAAAGATCCGGATATCTTTGGCGACAATTAACAGTCGGGATTATTCAGCGGTGGTCTTGCCCTTAAAGGCGCACTGTTCCCGCACGACACACACCGGGCAGTCAGGCTTGCGCGCCTTGCACACATAACGCCCATGCAGGATCAGCCAATGGTGAGCGTGGCGCTTGAATTCCGCCGGAGTTGTTTTTTCCAGCTTCTTCTCCACTTCCAGCGGCGTCTTGCCCTTGGCCAGGCCGGTGCGGTTGCCGATCCGGAAAATGTGGGTATCCACGGCGATGGTGGGTTCCCCGAAAGCAATATTGAGCAACACATTGGCGGTCTTGCGCCCGACGCCCGGCAATTTTTCCAAAGCTTCCCGGTCTTGGGGCACCGTGCTGTTGTGTTCCGTGATCAGCATCTGGCTGAGCTTGATCACGTTTTTGGCTTTTGAATTAAACAGCCCGATGGTCTTGATGTAATCCTTCAACTTGGCCTCGCCCAGCTTGACCATTTTTTCCGGCGTATCGACCTTCTTGAACAGCGGCCCTGTCGCCTTGTTCACCCCCACATCGGTGGCCTGGGCCGACAGCACCACGGCGACCAACAATGTATACGGGTTCACGTAGTTGAGCTCCCCCTTGGGTTCCGGGTTGGCGTCGCGAAGCGCGCTGTAAAACGTCTGGATATCGGCTTTTTTCATGGTCTCAGCAGTAACGCATTTCGTCCCTGAAAGAAATCGTTTCGGGCCGAGCGCGCACCGCGTAAGATGCCGCGCCGAAGAAAGAGCGATCATGATCCAATTGAATTATTCTGACGCCGCCATTGAAGGATCGGACGGAATGCCGTTTGAAATCCGGATGATCCCCGGCGTGGTTGAACGTCTCGCCGCCATCCGCTGGCTGTTGGGCCTGTTCGCCGGGATTTGTGTGACCTTGGGGCTGATTTTCTATGCGGTCGGCGCGGGCCCTGTTTTGGGGTTCATGGGATTGGAGGTGGGATTGCTCGCCGCCGCCTATCAGTTTTGCCGGCGCAATTCCCGCACAAGGGAATTCGTCGTGCTCACCGATAAAGACCTGTTCGTCCGCAAGATCGATCGGTGGGGGTCGGAGAGCATCCTCCGGTTCCAGCCGCAGTGGCTGAACGTGGACCTGGCGGGCAAACTAACCCTCAGCTCCAAGGGCCGGGCGGTCGAGGTGGGATCGTTCTTGACCGCCGCCGAACGCCGGCGCGCGTTTGAGGCCCTGCAGGACGGATTGCAGCGCTTGCGTCTCGCGCAATTGGAAAGTGAAGCCGGCTAGGATTTAAAGCCCAGTACGTCCTGCATGTCATAGAGACCGGGGGCCTTGCCCTCGGACCAAAGTGCGGCGCGCACCGCGCCCCGGGAGAAAATGCCCCGCGATGTGGCAATATGGCCGAGCTGCACGCGCTCCGCGTCCGCCGCAAAAATTACGCTATGCTCGCCGACCACATCACCGCCACGCAGCGCGGTGATGCCGATATCGCCCCGTTTGCGTTCGCCGGTGATCCCGTCCCGGCCGCGCTGCGCCACGTCGGCCAGATTAACGCCGCGCCCGGCGGCGGCGGCCTCGCCCAAACCGATGGCCGTACCGGAGGGCGCATCCACTTTGTGCTTGTGATGCATCTCGACGATCTCGATATCGAAGTCCTCGTCCAACGTGCCGGCCAGTTGCTTGGTGAGCGCGAACAGCACATTGACCCCGACGGAGAAGTTCATCGCCTTGATGATCACCGCCTTTTCCGCAGCGGCTTCGATCTCCGCCATTTGCGCGTCGTCATGGCCGGTGGTGCCCAGCACCAGCGCCGTGCCGTGTTCGACCGCCAAGTCCAGATGGACTTTGGTCACAGGCGCGATGGTGAAATCGATGACGGTGTCGGCGGCGGCGAAAAGCGCCGCCGTGTCATCGGTGATGGTTTGGCCGTTGGCCGCCAGTCCGGCGGTCGCCGCCACGTCCTGGCCCAGCGCGGCATGGCCGGGGCCTTCCGTCCCGCCGGCAAGCTCACAGCCATTGGTGGCCAGGACTTCCTTGACCAGCATCTGACCCATCCGGCCCGTACAGCCGACAATTCCGATTTTCATGGGATCCCCCGTTTTCTCTTCCGCCGTTTCAGCGGCGGCAGACTACCCTAATCCTTCAGGTCTTCCCAGAGGTCCTTGACCTTGGAGAAAAAGCCCTCGGATTCCGGGCTGTTGTCGGAGGACTTGCCTTCTTTCTCGAACTCCTGCAGCAGCTCTTTCTGCCGCTTGGTGAGATTGACCGGCGTTTCTACATTCACCTGAACGAACATGTCTCCCCGTTCCTTGGAGCGCAGGATGGACATGCCCTTGTTCTTGAGCCGGAACTGATGGCCGGACTGGGTGCCGAGAGGGATGGTGATGCGCGCCCGTCCGCCGTCCACGGTGGGCACTTCCACATGGCCACCCAACGAGGCAATGGTGAACGGCAGCGGCACCTTGCAATAGATGTTGGCGCCGTCCCGCTGGAAGATGTGATGGGGGGCGACGGAAATAAAGATATACAGATCACCCGGCGCCGCACCGTTGAGCCCGGCCTCCCCCTCGCCTGACAGGCGGATGCGAGTGCCGTCCTCAACCCCCGGCGGAATGGTGACCGACAGGGTCTTTTCCAGATGCACCCGGCCGGAACCGCTGCAGTTCGGGCACGGTTCCTTGATCACTTTGCCCTGGCCGCCGCAAGACGGGCAGGTGCGCTCAATCGTAAAGAAACCCTGTTGGGCGCGCATTTTGCCGGCGCCGTTGCACGACGGGCAGGTATCCGGCGCCGCGCCGCCTTTGGAGCCGACGCCATTGCAATCACCGCAGGCAACCGAGGTCGGCACGCGGATATTGGTCTTGTTGCCCTTGTAAGCCTGGGCCAGGGAAATTTCCATATTGTAGCGCAAGTCCGCGCCGCGGCCCGATTGGCGTCCGCCGCGCCCACCCCGGCCCCCGGCAAACGCATCGCCAAACATCTCGTCGAAAATATCGGCAAAGCCGGAAAATCCGTGGCCGAAACCCTGATTGAAGCCGCCTGCGCCGGGACCGCCTTGTTCGAACGCGGCATGGCCGAACCGGTCATAGGCGGCGCGCTTCTCCTCGTCGGACAGCACGTCGTTGGCTTCGTTG
Source organism: uncultured Rhodospirillaceae bacterium (assembly GCA_964611435.1). Lineage (GTDB taxonomy): Bacteria > Pseudomonadota > Alphaproteobacteria > Rhodospirillales > UBA2165 > JAYPHU01. The sequence goes on from CAZSXT010000011.1 coordinate 99,599, forward strand.
ATTTCCTTGAATTTCTTTTCGGCCTCGGCATCACCCTGATTGCGGTCGGGGTGATACTTCATGGCGAGCTTGCGGTACGCCTTTTTGATGTCGTCCGCGCTAGCGCTCTTATCGACCTCGAGGGTCTTATAATAATCTTCCTTCGCCATGTGGCCTGAATCCCCTAGGTGGGCGGACTGGTCCGGCGGCCGGGCGGAGGATCACCCCGCCCGGTTCGCCGAAACTGTTAGCCGTCCTTTTTCTCGGAGTCGTCGACTTCCTCGAACTCCGCATCCACGACCGTTTCATCGGCGGATGAGGCGTCGGCGGATCCGTCCGGACCCATGCCGCCCATGTCGGCCATGTCCGGGCCGCCTTCTTCCTGGCTGGCCTTATACATGGCTTCGCCGAGCTTCATGGCGGCCTGCATCAGCGCGTCGGTCTTGGCTTTGATCTCTTCCGGATCTTCGCTTTCCTGAACGTCTTTCAGGTCCTGCAGCGCCTTTTCGATCGCGTCCTTTTCTTCCGCCGTGACCTTGTCGCCATAATCCTCCAGGTTCTTCTCGGTGGAGTGGATCATGGAATCGGCATTGTTACGGACTTCGACCAGTTCCCGGCGCAGCTTGTCTTCCTCGGCATGGGCCTCGGCGTCCTGTACCATCTGCTCGATATCGGCATCGGACAGCCCGCCGGAGGCTTGGATGCGAATCTGCTGCTCCTTGCCGGTCGCCTTGTCCTTGGCGGACACGTTAACGATGCCGTTGGCGTCGATGTCGAAGGTCACTTCGATCTGCGGCATACCGCGCGGCGATGGCGGAATGCCGACCAGATCAAACTGGCCCAAGAGCTTGTTGTCGGCGGCCATTTCGCGCTCGCCCTGGAACACGCGGATGGTCACCGCGGTCTGGTTGTCCTCGGCGG
>CAZSXT010000012.1:0-93773 GCA_964611435.1 uncultured Rhodospirillaceae bacterium
AACTGTCCGTCTCGGATTTCCCGTTGACCGGATATGCTGACTCGCCCCAAAGTAAACCCCAAAAAATCAATATATAGTATAGCGTGTGCATTGCACTCGTTCATTTGCACTATATGTAGAAAAATTTGGAAAGGGGCGCGTCTTGAGGATATTTTTCTCACGTTTGGCTGTTCTTGCGATCATCTCGACCGGTTTATCAGGCTGCAATACGCCGCAGCAGACCCTCACCGCCGCCGCGGTCGGCGGGACAATGCTCGGCGGCCTGTCGAATTCTCAGGAAATCGAACAAGTCTATTACCTCGGCGCGTTCGACCCGTTAGGTCAACTTCCCCCGTCCATCTACCGTGTACGTGTCCGGGGCCAGGCCAGCTTCATCAGCACGGTTAAGTTTGCCTCCGGCTGGGTGCATTCGAGCCTGATCGATTCGCTTGGCACGGGATTCTCGTTTGGCGAAGACGGTAATCTTCAAGTAACCAAGACCGAGGGTGTCGGCGATAGTAACGAAGGATTGGTCACCGGCCGCAAGTTGGTTCAATTCGGCCCGGAAGGGTTCCGGGAGGCGCCCAAGGACCACCGGCTGGTCGTCGTCATGGGCTCTGATCCCAGCGCCTTCTTCAACGCCGTCGATCAGACATTAGGAGAGGTTTCAACCGCGATAGCCGATCAACGCAACAGCAAACTGACGCAAGAACTGTTCACCACCCTCGCGCTTCTGAAAGGTCATCAGGAACGGATCAACGATCTGGGCAAAGACGTTGCTCTTCAATTTGGGCGCTAGGAGGGCCGGGTCGATGCTAAAAATCTCCAAGACTTCCGCTCTTCTCGCCCCCACCCTGATCCTGGCCGGCTGCGCTGTCGCCCAAATCGACGTCGATGTCTATAAGGGTCCGCTGGTTAATCACCGGGACGTCCAGGTCCAGCAATTCTCGGCCATGGCCATCGGCGCCAAACCGTTGCTGGTTCAACTCCGACGTGATTTGGAGGAAAAGGCCAGAGGAGATTCACTTACTTTCGACCTTAGGAATAAACTGAGGGAAGCAAACCATATCGAGATCAAATATGCCGGCGGCTTTAAGAGTACGACCGCCGAGCGGGTCAATAATCTGCTCTCGCTCTATGAAAATCGGGAACCGGTTTCTCTTTTGGATCGCCAAGCCGGTATAATACTGAATGACTACGAAACCGACTGGGAACGGTTTCTGGATGAAGGCCGGAAAGACTCCGATCAAAGTTGGGATAATATCAAATCGGGACTCAAAGACGTCGAGGACATAGAGGTCAGCGCCTCTAAAGAACTTTGTGACGTCGCCAAAGATGTTTGCACAAAACTTAAAGCGTTAGCCGAAGCCTATGCCAAATATCTGGAACCGACCCGCCAGGAGAAGGCGCAATATCGCCGAGCCTCAAACAAAAACCCAAGAGCCATCTTCAAGGCTCATGACGAACTTGCACTGGCCGTTGGCGGTTCAACGGCAAAGCGCATCGCGCCTTTCGTTTCGTTGAAGAAGCATGCGGGAATGCTGGGGAATACCCCACACGCAAACCGAACCGCATCCTGGTTGTTCAGACAGCTTGCCGAAAGCGGGATCGTCCGCACCCACGCTGACCTTTTGTTTGAGGACGGGAATCAAAAGAAGGTCTTCGTGGAGGCAGTGGAGCAAATCGCCAATGCTTTTTTGATCTCCCGGCATCATCTTCATGCAATGCTACGGATCAATCTGAAAAGATTTCTGGGATCAAACCTGGTTCAAAATAAAAATGCTCCCACAAACGACGCAATTACGCGGGCCAACCCGGAGGTATTTGAGAATACCGTTGACCTGATGAAGTTTCTGGTCGGAAAAGAGCAATTCCAATGGGCAATTGAAGGCGTGGCGCAAAACAAAGCGAAATTCAATAACGCTGTTTGGCTTTTACAGAGAACCGCCGGTGGAAAAGAGCCTAAGCCGGGCTTCACCATAGGACTCCCGAAATTTGCCACAGTCCCAAATTTTCATCAGTTTTTAGTTGGCGCCTTTTACACCAATCCGAAAAAGACGGCGGCGGGACTGTTGGAGATGGATCAGTTTTACTCGTCTGACGATTTTCCGACAGCTGATCTGAATCGCGTGGCGCGCGACAAGTACAAAAAGAAAAGAACCAATGAAAAAGACGTCCCGCAACTAAGGCTGGGAGACCAATGGTACGGGTTGTCTCGGGTCATCGGGAGCGAGAAAGAAGTTGAAATAGATTCGGAATCTCTCCTGAGCACTGGAATTGCCGCCATTTCCCGTGGCGGCAGCTTTGCCGGGGGGCGGACTGACAAAGGTTTGGAGACCTTGATCGAGGACTATTACGGGTCGCTCAAATCCAAAAAACCTAACGCATCGTCGTTTGAGCCGTCTAAAGAACTGGATGAACTGCTGGAAGGCTTGGTCACGTTTTCCCAGAAAATGCTGTTTGTCGCCAACCACAATTCTCTGCTGGAAGTCTCCCTCGAAGAAAATCAGGACATCAACCGATACGTCCTAGTGCTTCAAGCGGTTGGCAATTCAATCCTCTACCAGGCTGACGAGTTGAAGCAACAGGCCTCCCATCGCACGCGCCTGGAGCGCGGGATCAAGCGGGAGGCAAATGCGGTAAATCAAGTTGATCCGCAGACCGCCGGATCGATACTGGCTGCCCTCTCCGCGAATTTGAATGCATCGAAAGCAAAGGCGCAGACCGCAGATAAATTGCGATATCAGGCCACGGTCGACTGGCTGAATCACTACCGGAAATCTGTCATCTCGCAAACGCACCAGGTCTATGCCTCGCCAAAGCCGGAAACAGTGGTTTTCAAGTTGATTGAGAAGATAAACTCGGCAGGCGCGAAGGAATTATTGTGGCCAGAATCGGTAAGTTCGAAGAATGGCGACGGGCCGGCTACGGTCGTGTCCTTGCCCGATGACGAACCTCGGATGCCGAGATTGACCGCCATACCGCGAGTTCCGGTGATCAAAGAGGGCGCGCCGAAAGTTATTCCCGTGTCGGACACAAAACAGGCCACGTCTCTGGCCCATGCGGGTCCGGAAAATCATCCGTCCGCCGAACAACGGGAGTCGGTTGTCGCACTCATTCGAACAGCGGGTGGGAAAATCCCGTCCCGGCTTAAAATCGAGGCGGGCGATCATAAACTTTCCCGGGACGTTCTTGACCAAGTCATCGCCTCCCTTCGGCAGCAGCACATAGACATCGTGCGCCGGCTTGGGAAGAGTGACCCAGCGGCACTGAATATAGAACAAGCTTTGACAGTCGCCCTTCAACAACGATCTGGCATGGCCTATATCCGACCGTCGGCAGCCTTCCTGCGCACCAGCTTTACCGCCAGCGGACTGCAGGACAATGTGGGCACGGAGCGCGAAGACCTGATTCTGCAAAGCGCCTTCCGGGGCCTGCCGATTCTCGGCGGCGCCAAGGATCCAAACTTTGCGACCCAGCGGCAAATCAATCAGGAAATCGACAAGCAATTCTGGCAGAACGTTAACCGGGTCCGGGTCACCGGGTCCGGCTCCACCAACTACGCCATTGCCAAGGACGATGTCGGCAACTGGTACGTCAAATCCTACGCAGCGGACACCAGTCAAATCATAAATTCGGCAAAGAACTTGGCGTTGTTCAACTTAAGCAGCCAAGTGGGCCGTAATTTGACCCCGGCTTCCAATGGATCACAAAACCAAGATCAGAATGGCGCCCCGAATGAAGCGCCGCCCCAGCAACTGACCCCATTGGAAAAACTCTTCGAAAAACACTCAGTCAAGTTCGACGAGCAACTGGAAAGAGATCGAAAAGCGGTTGCCGGGTCATTCGATAATTTGGCGAGTTCCGTGAAAGCTATTTGGAAAGAAACCGAGGAGGGACTCAATAAGGACCATACGAATACCGTAATAGGTAAGGATGAGGCCGACGCGATTGGCAAGAGGTTAGAAGACGCTATGGTAGCTTTGAAGCAGTCGACGGCATCTATTTCGACAATCAACATCGAGAATTCGGCGGCGCTTCCTCCTGACGAAAGGTCAAAGAGACGCAGCGCGGTGAGTTCCAATTTGGACAGCGCCTTAGGTGAAATACGCCGAACTGGGATACAAGTTGGCAACATATTCGCCACCGCCGACCTTCCCAAACGAGCGCTCGCCCCCAAGTCTCCCGAGACAAAGGTTGTAAAATGGCGAACCGCAATTGAAAAAGCCGTCGAACGATCCAATGCGCTGTTTGGGTCTCTGTTACGTAGAATCCAGATCAGTCAGGAAAGCGCAATCCGGGAATTCCAGACAGCGCTGACATTTATTGGAGACGCGGCGAAGCAATAGATTTTCACGCCCTATCTGCTTGCCCCCGACCTCTGCCGGGGATATCACTTAATGCATGCCAGATGGCCGAGAAGAGATCTCCGTACAGGTTCTGCCGCGTATCAAGGATGTGCCCGCGGACCAATGGGACGCCTGCGCCGGTGGTAAAAACCCTTTCGTTTCCCACGCCTTTTTGAACGCGCTAGAGGAAAGCGGCTCGGTCACCGGCAAGACCGGCTGGCAACCGCAGCATCTTATGGTCACGGATGAAAACGGCGAGGCGACGGCCTGCCTGCCCATGTATCTAAAGAACCATTCCTACGGCGAATACATCTTTGATTGGGGCTGGGCCGACGCTTATGAGCGCGCCGGCGGCAGCTATTATCCCAAGCTGCAATGCGCGGTGCCGTTCACCCCGGCAACCGGGCCCCGTCTGCTGGTCAAAGACGGCGCGCCGGATCAGGTCTACAACGTGCTGATTGCGGCGATGATCGAGCTGTCTCGCCAGCACGATGTATCGTCATTGCACATCACTTTTCCGCCGGAGGATCAATGGCGGCGGCTGGGTGACGCCGGTTTCCTGCAGCGGACGTCCAAACAGTTTCACTGGGAAAACCGGGGCTACGAGACCTTCGACGACTTTCTCGCCCAATTGAACTCCCGCAAGCGCAAGGCGATCCGCAAGGAACGCCGGCAGGTTGCCGACCAGGGGGTTGAGCTGCTTCGCCTCACGGGCGACGACCTGACCGAGGATCACTGGGACGCCTTCTATCACTACTATATCGACACGATCGGCCGGAAATGGGGCCGGCCCTACCTGACCCGGGAGTTCTTCTCCATCCTGGGTGAGACCATGTCCGATTTGGCCATGCTGGTGATCGCCGAACATGACGGGCGCCGGGTGGCCGGCGCGCTGAACCTGATTGGCGACGACACGCTGTTCGGGCGTAATTGGGGCTGCATCGACGATTTCAAGTTCCTGCACTTCGAGGCCTGTTACTATCAGGCCATCGACTTTGCCATCGAACGCAAACTGAAATGGGTCGAGGCCGGGGCGCAGGGGCCGCACAAGATCCAGCGCGGTTATCTCCCCCGCGAAGTCTACAGCGCCCACTGGATCGAAGACCCGAACTTCCGCGACGCCGTGGAGCGTTTCGTCGCCCAGGAACGTAAACAAGTCGACTACGAGATCGAGGGGCTGATGGAATACTCTCCTTACCGCCGCACCGAGAACGACTGAACCGGCCATGGCGCAACCCAACGAGCTTTTTGACCTGAGCGGCAAGACCGCGTTTATCACCGGGGCCGGCGCGGGGCTCGGCCGGGCCTTTGCCGCCGCCCTGGCCGACGCGGGCGCAGACATTATCGCCGCTGATATCGCGGAGGATCGCGCGGAACAGACGGCGAGCATCCTCACCAAGGCCGGCAAAACTTGCGAGCCCGTGGTTCTGGACGTGGCCGATGCAGATGCCGTGGCGTCTGTGTTCGACGGCCTGGAAACGATCGACATCCTGATCAACAACGCCGGCATTACGACCCCGGCGCTGCGCACCCACGAGATCGAGATCGAAGACTGGCGGCGGCTGCTGGACATTCATCTGAATGGCGCCTATTACTGCACCCGCGCGGCGATCCCGAAAATGCTGGCCAGCGGCGGCGGTTCGATCATCAATATTGCCTCTATCGTCGGGGAGGTCGGGATCTATCCCGGCTTTCCCATGGTCACGGCCTCATACGCCGCGGCCAAGGCGGCTCTCTCGGGTCTCACTAAGCAGCTTGCGGCAGAATATGCGGGGGACGGCATCCGTGCCAACGCCATTGCGCCCGGTTGGCACGGCGGCACCCGGCTCGGCGAGCGCAACCGCGAGAGCATGACCAACGAACAAATCTCCCGGTTTGAAGAAGCTATCGCCACAGGCGTGCCCATGGGTCGTCGGGGCACACCGGACAATCTGGACGGGCTGGTGGTGTATCTGGCGAGCGACGCGTCCAGCTATTTGACCGGCCAGATCATCGTCCACGATGGTGGCTGGACAGTGGTTTAGAGTTAGGCTGCCTGCTTAATCAAGTCTGCGGCTTTTTCCGCCATCGCGATAACCGTGGCATTAAGATTTCCACCCACCAAATCCGGCATGACCGAGGCATCGACAATCCTCAGCCGATCCAGTCCGTTCACGCGCAGATTCTGATCAACCACGGCTTCCTCATCAACGCCCATTCGACAGGTGCCCAGCGGATGCGACACAGTCACCGCCGTTGCCCGCACATGGGCATCCAGTGACGCATCATCCTGCGCCCCGTTTCCGGGGGCGATCTCCTCACCCACCATCTCCGACAGTGGGGCTTCGGCAAATATGCGCCGGGCAGTGCGGAGCCCCTCGCGCATGACTCTTCGATCTGCCTCCTTGGTATAAAAATTCTGAAAAATTTTGAGGGGCTCTGATGGATCTGCCGATGCCAGTCTTAATTCACCCCGGCTTTCCGGCGCCAAGAGAACAACCCAAGCGCCGAGCGCATCTTGGAACGGCTTGCGCCACCCGGGAAACCAGGGGTGAGGCATCGCCGGAGACACCCGCAGCATGATCTGTAAGTCAGGGAGAGAGACTTCTGATGACGACTTCACAAAACCGGTGACCGGGCCGGGCATGTCCGTGGCAAACCCCCGCCCTCTTAGATAAGCATTCGCCATCGACCAGGCGATTCGGTCCAGACGCATTTGCCGCTGCATGGTCCCGCCCTCGGGCCGGACATGTTCAACCATGGCCACCAAATGGTCCTGTAAATTTTGTCCCACTTGATTCCGTACAAGCACCGGTTCGATTCCGGCGGCATGAAGCTGATCTTCCGGTCCAACGCCAGAGAGCATGAGAATCTGTGCGGACCCGATAACGCCAGCGGACAAGATGACTTCCTTGCCTGCTTCTACCTGGGTCACTGTGCCGTCCTTCACAAATTCGATACCCGAGGCAGACCGCCCATTCATGACAAGCCGGGAGACCAGAACGCCTGTTTCAACTTTGAGGTTTGACCGATGCATTGCAGGGCGCAGGTATCCTTGCGACGTACTGCACCGCCGGCCATCACGTATGGAAGATTGAATTCGGCCAAACCCGTCCGGGCGATCCGAGTTATAATCATCCAGTGTCGGATACCCAGCCTTGGCGGTGGCCTGGAGAAACGCTTCGATCGCCGGGTCTTCGTATTTGGAGGCGCGGACATTGATTGGCCCGCTGCCGCCCCGCATCTGGCTCGGCTCGCCTTCCCAGGTTTCCTGCCGGATTAAATACGGCAGCATGGCATTCCGCGACCATTCGGTCAGACCCATGTCCCGCCATCGATCATAATCTCCGTCGTGTCCGCGGACGAAGGCCATGGCGTTGATCGACGAACAACCGCCTAGAACTTTTCCACGACGAGTTTCAATACGCCGGTTATCGAGCCCCGGTTCCGGCTCGGTATTGTACATCCAGTCGTATTTTCTGGTGGCCAGCAGTTTGCCCCAGCCGAGGGGAATAGACAGCAGCGGATCTTTGTCCCTACCGCCGGCTTCCAGCAAAAGAACCGAAACAGCCGGGTCCTCCGTCAGCCGGTTGGCCAGCACGCACCCGGCGCTCCCTGCGCCGACGATAATGAAATCATAGCTCACTGTTCTTCACTCACTGACCAACCCGCCCCGCCACCAGACGCACTTTACGCGGGGCCGCAATCCACATGGAAACAATAGACACGACGCACACAATTGCCGCCACGGAAAACGCGAGGTGATAGTTCCCGGCCTGATCAAACATCCAGCCCGTTGCCCATGGTCCGAAGGCCGCGCCGCAGCTTGCGATTCCGCCCAGAACGCCCGAGATAATCCCGTACCGTTTACCGGCAAACAGCTCCACGGGGACCGAGCCGAAGACAGACGCCAGGCCGTATCCCAGGAGACCCTGCGCCACCACCATAATGAAGGCCAACGCCGTGGATGGCACCACGGTGAGCAGCAACAGCAGGAGATAGGTAGCCAAATAGCCGATCATTGCTACGGTCCAGCCCCATTCCCGTCCCATCCGGTCGGAAAAATGCCCAATAAAAATTTGCCCGCCGATCCCGGTCAGCGCCACCGCGCCCAAGGCAATGGCTGCCGTCTCCGCCGGGATACCCACATCGATCAGAAAGCGGGTCTGGTGTACTTGCACCGCGTACCAGGCATAAAGTCCCGTGACCAGCGACAAGCTGAGCCACCAAAACCGCGCCGTCTTCATGGCCAAGGCCAGCGTCCAGTCGGTCTCCACCCAGGCGTGATCGACGATCCGCGATTGTTCCTTGGTCTCATGGTCAGAGGGCGTATCGATTTGGGTCCGCTTGTCTCCTTCCGCACTCAGGCCAAGATCTTCCGGCCGCCGTCGCTGAAAGATCGCGTTCAAAGGTACGATCACCACGATCATGATGACCGCCAGGATGATCAGCGTATGCCGCCAGCCGACCGCGTCTATGGAGTGCTGCATCCAGGGAAACAGAATGATCGAGCCAACGCCAACGCCGGAAAACGCGATCCCAACGGCCAATCCCCGGCGGCGGCTGAACCAGTTGGGCAAGAACGTCGTATGGCCGATATAGCTCATAAAGAGCGAGCCGCCGACCACCAGCATCCCCAGGGTCAGGTAAAAATGCCAGGGCTGTGTCGCAAGGGTCGCCAGCACAAACCCGGCCGCCGACAAAACCGCCCCCAACGGCAGTACAAATCGAGGGCCGAACCGGTCCATGGACGCGCCGACTACCGGCGACAAAATGATGGAGGTCATAAACCCGATGGAGAACGCCGCAGACACCGTGGCCCGGTCCCAGCCAAACTCGTCCAAAATGGGAGGAAACAAAAGCGAAAACGACGTTCGGGCGTTGACCCCAACAGCCATGGTGACAAAAGCCACGCCCACGACGATCCAGCCGTAGAAAAACGGCAGACGCTCGGCAAACGGAGGTTTCGGGGCCGGAGATGGCTCGGCGCTGTTCATTAAATGACTTTATCGGGAATTACGCAGGGAACAAGACCGGCGCACCGAGTTGATTGATTGTAGGGCGATTGTATGGCCAACGCCGCCGAATCAGGGTAATTAGGCCCATTCGGGTATTCAAAATTCAGGGAATAAATTGGAGGCACCTCATGCAAATTGAATTTTTCGCCATGTCGGTCTTTGCCGGCATCATCGGCACCTACGGCTTGCTGATTTTGTCGCTGTGGGCGGATAGTCTGGGCCTGCCCCGGCTCGACTTCTCCCGCGCCATGGCCAATGTTACTTATGCGCGCACGTTCGAGAAAGAGGTCGGCGTCGGCGCCGGCGTCGATGCGCCCAACACGCCGTATTGGCCGGGCATGATCGTGATTTACTTCAACGGCGTCATATTCGCCTTGATGTATTCCAGTTTTGCCGCGTCGTATATTGGGGCCTACTCGCCCATCGATCATGCCGCCATCAACGGCGCTATCTATGGCATCATCTTGTGGTTCATTTCCGGCATTTTCTACGTCCCCTTCTATTTGAAGGAAGGCTTCATGCTGTCGCACATCCATCCGCTGGCCTGGTTAACCAGCCTGAAAGTGCACATTGTGTACGGATTGGCCGTCGGCTGGATTGCCCCGGTGGCGTCTTAGTTCGCGTCGCGAACCATAGTACAAACCAAACAAAAACCCGCCGGTTGACCTCAGCCGGCGGGTTTTTTGAAGTCTCGCACAACAGCCTCGTCACAAGAAAGAGAACTGGAGTATGCCGATACTGAGCACCGGATAGGCTATTAGGATAATCAGCACCAGAAGCATGGTTACCGCGAATGGGAACGCGCCAGAGAAAATATCGAACAGGGTCACGTTCGGATCGTTGATGGTGCTCTTAATGACGAAACACGAAATACCCAACGGCGGGGTCAGCAGGCCGATCTCCGCGCCGACAACGGTGACAATCCCAAACCAGATCAGATCGACGCCGTACGCTTCCAACGCCGTCAGGAATAGGGGCACGACAATCAGAATGATCGACGCCGTGTCCAGGATCGTCCCCAACAGCACCAGCAGTATGACGTAGACCGTCATCAGCATCGGCAGGGTCATATTCATGTCGGCAAGCCATTCTCCGAACAGTGTCGGCAGTCCGGCAACCCCCAGCATCCGGCTGTACATGGAGGCGGCGATGATCAGGAACAGGATGGCCGAGGTAATATGTCCGGTTTCCACCAGCACTTCCCACAGATCCTGCCAGGTCAGGGATTTCTTCAACAGCGCGACGATTAGAGCGGCCAACGATCCCATGGCGCCCGCTTCAACCGGGGTCACGATGCCGCCGTAAATGCCACCCAATACAACCAGCACCAGCACGACAACCGGCAGGATCTTCCAAAATAAATCCATCCACGTCAGCTTGGCCCAGTCCTCGTTCGCCACATCGTGAGAGTCTTGCCCGCCCACATAGTTGGGCGTCAGATATGACAGCATCAAAATCAGGATGGCATAGGCCACCGACAGAACAATGCCCGGCACCACACCGGCAAGGAACAGATGACCCACTGATTGTTCGGTCACGATAGCGTAGATGATCAGCATGGCGCTCGGCGGGATCAGCATCCCCAGAACAGAGCTGCCGGCCACGACGCCGACAGTAAACCGGTTCTTGAAGCCAAAACGCCGCATTTCCGGCACGGCCACCCGGGTGAACACCGAGGCCGAAGCAATGGAGGAGCCGGTGATCGACGCAAAGATGGCGTTCGCCGCCACCGTCGCGATGCCGAGCCCGCCTCTGATCCGGTAAAAAATAAAGTTGGCTACCTCGTAGACGTCCTTGCCGAGGCCCGCCTTACTCACGATGAGACCCATCAAGGCAAACAAGGGTACGGTCGCGAAGACGTATTCCGACACCGTGTCGGCGATCGCCTCGGACAGCAACGCCACGGCGATATCCACATTGTCTCGGATGATCCAAACGCCGATGAACGACACAAGTCCCAGCGCCACCGGGATATACAGCCCGGTGTAGATCAAACAAACGATCAGGACGACCGACGCAATTCCGACTTCTATACCGCTCATATCAAATCACACTAATCCGTCGGGTTGGCCGGATCCTGGACCAACGCCTGTGGGTGCAGGTATTGCAGACCGATCCGGAGGAATTGCAGAAGAGTCACCACACAGCCCAGCACGATGACCGTCTTGATCGGCCATTCCGGCGCCGTGAACAGGCCCTCTTCGCCGACGTAGTAATTGTTGACCCAGGCATCATAAAGATCAGGGATCGCGCCATTGAGCACGATGATGAAAAAGATGATCCCGAGAAAATCAAACAGGGCCCCCATATAGCGGCCGATCTTCGGCTTGCGGGCCTTCATGAAATTGAAAAAACCATCGGAGCGTGTCAGCCGGCCTTTGCGCGTGGCGTCGCCCAACTGCATAAACACGATCCCGACGATGGAAAGTTCGACCAGTTCCGACACGCCGTGGAACGGGTGCGCGAAAAAAGTTCGTGCGAAAGCGTCCGTGTCGATCATCACCATCAGGACAAAAACCCACACGGAACCGATCGCGTTCATGACGGTCAGGACGCGATCCAGAGAAGAGCTGAGGACGCCGCCTTGCGGCGGCGTCCCTAGCGTTGAATCGGACATGATTAAATCCGCTTCAGCAGACGATCAGACGTCTACTCTTTATCCCATTGGCGGATAATCGGCTGATTGGCGGCGCGCATAGTGTCCATGTAGGAAACCAAAACCTTGCGGCCCGGCTGACCCTTCTTGTCGAGAGAGGCAGCCCAATCCTTGGCGACGTTGGGCATCGTGTTGGCCCATTTGACGCGCTCGGACTGCGGCATCACGTAGGTCGTGCCGCCGTTGGCGTTGTACGCCTTATAGCTAGCGTCGGCCACGTCAAGAGCCTTGGCCGTGGTGTGCTCCCGATAGGCAACCGCACCGTCCTGGAGAGCCTTGCGAACTTCACCCGGAAGCTTCTTCCAGGTGTTGACGTTCACGGTGACCGCCTTGGAGGCCACTGAACCGAGATCGGCTTTCAGCATGTACGGCGCAACTTCGTACATTTTCCGGCCGACGACCGATTCCGGCCACAGCATGATGGCGTCCAGAACACCGGTTTTCAGCTTGTTGTAGTAGGTGACCAAGCTGCCGCCGACACCGGCCGCGCCGAAGTTCTGCAGCCAACGGAGGTTCAGACCGGCGCTGCCGACCTTCACGCCCTTGAAGTCGTCCAGGGTCTTGATCTGTTTCTTGGAGAAAATTTGATAGGTGTCCAGAACGGCCACATTGGTCAAATAGACTTGGTTGAACTTGGCAAAAGCCTGCTTGAATTCCGGATGCTTGCCCGCGAGGTCATCAATGGTGCGGGAAATCAGCGTCGGGTTCGTGGTCACGAACGGCGTCGCATAGGAGATCATTTGCAGCGGCACCTTATCGGCGTGGAACACGGTGGTCACAACACCCATGTCGCCGAGGCCCTTTTGCATACCGCCCATCACACCGCGCGGCTTAACGATCTGCCCACCCCAGGCCTGGTTCCACTTGATCTTGTAGTTCCCGGTCGCGGCGAGGCGCTTGTCGATATCGGGGATCAGGAAGTTGATGAATTCCCGGACCCACATGGATTTAGAAGAGTAACCATCAATCGCCGTGATGTTGATGGTCTCGGCGGCCTTGGCGGTAGAACCGAGGCTCATCCCCAGGGCAACGACGCCCGCGAGGGCCGTCCCGGTAGCAATTTTAGTTTTGAGCGTAATCATTTTTAAGCCTTCCTCTATCGTGAAAATTAAAATCGGACCATTAGTCTTTTCTTCTTAGTTACTCCGAAAAAATACGGCAGCACGGTTGCCGCGTCAATTGACGAAACCCCCTATTTTTATTGGGATTCTGCCCACCAACGCACCCTCCAGTGGCTAACGCACGAGGTGTGGGATGGTGTGGTGGCACGCCTTTTCTCGTCATCCCCGAGTTGCGTAGCAATTCTCGGGGATCTCGCTTCAATGAGATCCCCCCATCCGGCCCTGCGGGCCATCTTCCCTCGCAAGGGGGGAAGGCGGTCTATCTCATTTTTGCGATGGACTTGTAGCCGTAGCGCATCCACTTCCTCTTACCCCCTTGCGGGGGAAGTCCCGGAGCGAAGCGAAGGGGATGGGGGGTAAAGAACGAGCCACCCTACTCCACGAACTCGGTTTTCTTGTCGCCGCTGTCCGGATCGTCGTCGCCGTCCTTGCCTTTCGGCCCGGACTCGTCGTCGTCCGTCTTGCGGGCTTCGAGTTTCTTCGCCTCTTCTTTTTTAGGCAGCGCCAGCTTGGGATAGTCGAAGGCGATTTTGGAGTCCTTGACCACGGCGCGGACTGTGCCGCCCTTGGTCAGTTCTCCGAACAACAGCTCTTCGGAGAGCGGCTTTTTGATGTGTTCCTGGATAACCCGGGACAGCGGCCGCGCGCCAAAGCGGCGGTCGTAGCCCTTCTTGGCCAGCCATTCCCGCGCTTCGTCGGAGAGCTCGATAGTGACATCCCGGTCGCTGAGCTGGGCTTCCAGCTCCATGACGAACTTGTCGACCACCCGGCTCATGACCTCCGGCGACAGGTTGGCGAAGCCGATCACCGCGTCCAGGCGGTTCCGGAACTCCGGCGAGAACATGCGTTCGATGGCTTCCTCGTCGTCGCCTTCCCTTTCCTGGCGCTCGAAACCGATGGCCGGCTTGGCCAGCTCGGCGGCGCCGGCGTTGGTCGTCATGATAACAATGATGTTGCGGAAATCGACGCTCTTACCGTTGTTGTCGGTCAGCTTTCCATGGTCCATAACCTGCAACAGGATGTTGAACAGATCAGGGTGCGCCTTTTCGATTTCGTCCAACAGCAGAACGGCGTGCGGCTGTTTATCGATGGCGTCAGTCAGCAGACCGCCCTGGTCGAATCCGACATAACCAGGAGGCGCGCCGATGAGGCGGGACACCGTGTGCCGCTCCATATACTCGGACATATCAAAGCGCACCAACTCGATGCCTAAGCTGCGGGACAGTTGCCGCGCAACCTCAGTCTTGCCAACACCCGTCGGCCCGGAGAACAGATAGCTGCCGATGGGCTTTTCCGGTTCCCGAAGGCCCGCACGGGCGAGCTTGATCGCGCCGGCCAGGGCGTCGATCGCCTGGTCTTGCCCATACACCATCCGCTTTAGATCCACTTCCAGGTTCTCCAGCGTCTTCTTGTCGTCGCGGGAAACCGTCTTTGGCGGGATGCGCGCCATCTTAGCGACCACGTTCTCCACGTCTTTCACGCCAATGGTCTTCTTGCGCTTGCCTTCCGGCAACAGCATCCGCGAGGCGCCAACTTCGTCCAGCACGTCGATAGCCTTATCCGGCAGCTTCCGGTCGTGGATATAGCGGGAAGACAATTCCACCGCCTGACGTATGGCCTCCGCCGTGTAACGGACCTTGTGGTGTTCTTCGTAATAGGGCTTTAGACCACGTAGAATCTTCACCGCGTCCTCTACCGACGGCTCGTAGACATCGATTTTCTGGAAGCGGCGAACCAGCGCCCGGTCTTTCTCGAAGTAGCCACGGTACTCTTTATAGGTTGTCGAACCGATGCAGCGCAGAGAGCCGCTCTGCAACGACGGCTTCAAGAGGTTTGACGCATCCATGGACCCGCCGCTGGTCGCGCCGGCGCCGATCACCGTATGAATTTCATCGATGAACAGGATGCTGTGCGGCATATTCTCCAACTCGGTCAGCACTGCCTTGAGCCGTTCCTCAAAGTCACCCCGGTAGCGAGTGCCGGCCAGCAGCGCGCCCATATCCAGGGAGTAAATTATATTGCCTTCCAGAACCTCCGGCACGTCGCCATTGACGATGCGGAGCGCCAGACCTTCAGCCAGAGCGGTCTTACCGACGCCCGGATCACCAACGTATAACGGGTTGTTCTTGGTCCGGCGGCAGAGCACCTGAATGGTGCGTTCAATTTCTTGCTCCCGGCCGATCAGCGGATCAATCTTGCCGTCTGCTGCTTTCTTGTTGAGGTCCACACAATAGGCGTCCAACGCCTCTGTGCCCTTCTTGGTCTCGGCTTCTTCTTCTGTTTCCTCGTCCGACCCGTGGACATTCCGGGATTCCGAGAAACCGGGCACCTTGGCAATACCGTGGGAAATGTAATTCACCGCGTCCAACCGGGTCATGTCGTGCATTTGTAGGAAATAGACCGCGTGCGCTTCGCGCTCGGAAAAGATTGCCACCAAAACGTTGGCGCCGGTGACTTCTTCCCGGCCCGAGGACTGGACGTGAATGGCGGCGCGCTGGACCACGCGCTGGAAACCGGCGGTCGGCTTCGGTTCGGTCAGCTTGGCCGTGGCCAGATTTTCCAGCTCGTTGTCGATGAAATCGGTCAGATCGCTGCGCAACTGTTCAATCTCGACACCACAGGCCCGCAGAACGGAAATGCTGTCTTGGTCTTCGGTCAAGGACAGCAGCAAGTGCTCCAGCGTGGAGAATTCATGATTGCGTTCCGTGGCCAAGGCCAGGGCGCGGTGGAGACTTTGTTCTAAGTTGCGCGAAAGCATATTGTTATCTCGTTTGTTTCAATTGAATGGTGTACTCGCCTTCTTTCGACCCTAATCCTTCTCAATCGTACATTGCAGCGGATGTTGGTGCTGCTGCGCCAAATCCATGGTCTGGTTCACCTTGGTCTCGGCCACTTCGTATGTATAGACCCCACAAACACCGACACCCTTTTGGTGGACGTGAAGCATAATGCGCGTTGCTTCCTCGTGGTTCTTGGAGAAAAATTGTTCCAGAACGTGAACGACAAATTCCATCGGCGTGTAATCATCATTCAGCATCAGGACCTTGTACATTGACGGCTTCTTCGTCTTGGTCCGGCTTTTTACGGCGACGCCATGATCGGTATTCTTGTCGTCGTTGCCGTTTCTATTGTCGTCGTCTCGTTTCATACGTCTCTACGGAGTGCACAATACTGTTCCATAAAGAACTATATGGGATTTAACTGGGCCAACGAAAGTATTCTATGCCCAAAAACGGCAGAAAACTGGGCCTTACATTAGGGTTAACTAATTTTGCGATGCGAGTCTTTTGATGCCGTTTGGGGTCATGCGGACCGTAAATACGCCAATATAGTCGTTATAATCGTCCTTCGGATAGGCGTCGAAAAGTGACACTTCGTGGGGCGTATTAAATGGAATAGTCGTTTTATCCCAAGGAGATAGAAGGTCTTTTAGCGCTGCATCCTTGTATTCAGCACTGGGCCACTTGACCGCGCGAAATCGGTATTTGCCGCCAACACAGGCAGCGCCAGCCCAGTAGAACTCGTATGAAGCGAAATCTTCTTCCGGCGCAGTGATCTCGAAGTACCTGGACGCCTGCAGTGCGGATTGGATGTCTTGAAGTTCAGGGGCCGACAGGTCCGCGCGCGATTCGATGGCCCGCCAAGGCTGCAAAAGGTCCGGTGACCCAAGCTCGGTTGTGATGCGGCCCGACGCCTCCTCGGTCACTCGGCTAAGCAGTTCATAGTCCCCACCCGCCGTCGGGTAAAGATCATAGGTCCTGAGCTGCTTATCGTAGATACCGTTGTATACAAATCGGTATTGGTTCGGCGCGCCTTCTACACAGGCAGCCCGGATGTCGTCCCCGGAGACATAGCTGAACCAGGAGAACTTCCTAGTAACCGGATTACCGGTGTCGTTCGATAGGCCCGAATAGGTGCAGGCCGACAGAAGAACGAGGCCCAAAACGGCAATGACGCCCCGGCGGGTTTTGGACTGCAAATTATTTGATCTCTTTTCCATGGCCTCGCTTTAATTTAACTCTTTGTTCATGTCCCGCGACTTAAATGAACGCGAGGAATTTGGTATTAAGCACTTGATTTTATAATATGAATCCTGGAGTGTTTTGACAATTGTGCTCCAAAACGGGGGATCAGGCCGCGCCCGTGTGTTTCCGCTATCGGATTTCAGCACTCAGCCCGGCAAAACTGCGGAAACTTTAATATCGTGCGTAGCGTAGCCAACGACACCAACTCTGATGACAAGATTCAAGCCCCATGGGTCTTGAAAATCTTCGCAATTGCCTTGGTTCTGGCGGCGTTTTCCTTGCCGCAAACTACCCACGCAAAATATGCCTCCTACGTCATCGATACGACGACCGGCAAAGTTCTTCACTCGGTCAATGAGAATACCCGCAACTATCCGGCATCCCTCACCAAGATGATGACCCTGTATCTGCTATTCGATGCGGTCGACCGGGGAAAACTGACCCTGAACTCTCGACTGAAAGTTTCACGCCGCGCCGCCCGGCAGCCAGCTTCCCGGCTGGGGGTAAAGCCCGGCGGAACGATTTCAGTGGAAGACGCTATTCGGGCGCTGGTCATCAGGTCGGCCAATGACGTGGCGGTCGTTGTCGCCGAGAATCTTGCAAAATCAGAACGCCGATTTGCCTTGATCATGACCGATAAGGCGCGGCGCATTGGCATGAGCCGAACCACTTTCCGAAATGCCTCGGGCCTACCGCATCGCGGGCAAATGTCGACGGCCAAGGACATGTCTACTTTGGCCCGGCGACTCCAAAAGGACTTCCCACAGTTCTACCATTACTTCGCCGAAACCAAATTCAAGTATGGGAAACGCACCTATCGGAGCCACAATAAAGTCCTAAAACGGTTGGACGGGGCCGAGGGCATGAAGACCGGCTACATCCGCGCTTCCGGCTATAACCTTGTGACCACTGCTAAACGCCACGGCCATCGTCTGGTCGGCGTGGTGTTCGGTGGCAACTCGGTCCGCGCCAGAGACCGCCACATGACCAAGTTGATGAACAAGGCATTCGCCCAATTTGAGCCGGCGCAATTGATCGCGGAAAAAGGGAGTAAGCCGTCCACCGAACCCGCCAAGTCCAGCGATCCAATCTGGGGTGTTCAGGTCGGTGCGTTCTACACCAAATCGCCGGCCGTCAAATTGGCGCGTAAGATTTCCAAAAATTATGCACACGTTTTGGGCGGCGGTCAGATCACCATCATGCCTCTGAATAAATCCAAGAACCGTATTCTCTACCGGGCGCGCATTTTAGGCGTCGATAGAATGCACGCCTATCAAACCTGCCGCTTGATGAAAAAGCACAAGAAACCGTGTCTGGAAGTCAAACTGCCGGGCACTATGGAACTCGCGGAATCCCGCTAACGCCGCCGCTGCAACCGCGCCAGAAACGCCTGGCGATGATTTGCCCGCCAAACTTCGAAGTCCCACTCCTCGTCCGTCAATTTCATCCGGGATGACGCCACGTATGCCGCAGCCTGGACCGGCGTTCCCTGTTTCGAAATCACCTGAAGATTCTGCCGGTCATAGCCGTCATTTTCAAACGCATCAATCCGGCGGACAGCCTCTTCGCTTAGGCCCCGAGCGAGAAAACCTTGCACCTCACTCCCCTCAGCCGGATAGATCCCCGGATAGGTCGCGTCCGCCACCCTGACACGGCGATATCCGTGCAATACCGCAGGGCGTAGCCGAAAGGAATTGAAATGCTCTCCGGATACAAGAGACAGAACCTGCGGCTCCATAAGGGTGCCGTAAACGAAGAATGTATAACGAGGTGTGGCCACCGAGGTTAACCGAAGTCAGGCGCGTCCATGCCGCTGAGGGCCAGTTGCTCGACCACCAGCGCCTTCAGCCGGTCGAGCCCGGCGTCGCTATCGGACTCACACCGGACGACAAGGACCGGCTGGGTGTTCGAGGCACGCAACAGCCACCAGCCGTCATCGGTATCAACCCGGACGCCGTCGATGGTGTTCACTTTAATCGCCGGATCAGCCGCCAACCGCGCTTTCACTTCTTCAACGAGAGAAAATTTACGTTCATCCGGGCAGTCAAAACGGACCTCGGGGGTGTTGACCATCTGCGGCAGGGCGTCCCGCATCTGATCCAGGTTTTGATCACTGTGGCCCAATATATTGAGTAGGCGAATTGCCGCATAGAGCGCATCGTCGAAGCCGTAATAGTCATCGGCGAAGAAAATATGGCCACTCATTTCGCCGGCCAGGGGCGCTTTCAGCTCCGCCATACGGCTTTTGATCAAGGAGTGACCGGTCTTCCACATGATGGCGTCGCCGCCGGCCTTCTCCACTTCGTCATAAAAGACCTTACTGGCTTTTACGTCAGCGATGATGGGGCTGCCGGGTAAGCGGCTCAGAACATCCCTGGCCCAGATGACCATTAACTGATCGCCCCAGAGCACCCGGCCTTGCGAGTCGATCACACCGATCCGGTCGCCGTCACCATCGAAGCCGATGCCCAGGTCGCACTTGTTTTCAGCGACCAACGCCTTGAGCTGCACCAGATTCTTTTCCACCGTCGGATCGGGGTGGTGATTGGGGAACGTCCCGTCCACCTCACCATTGATCAGATGGTGGGCGCCCGGCAGCTTCTCAATAAGGCTCTGTACAATATCGCCAGTCGCGCCATTGCCAGGATCCCAAGCAACGTTCAGCTCCTTACCGGGATCGAATGATTGCAAAAGCCGGCTCTCATAGGCGGCCACCATGGGCAGCATGCCGACACTTCCCTCACCCTCCACATAGTCTCCCTGGGCGATCCGCCGGCCGATCTCCTGGATGTCGTCCCCGAAGAAGGACTTCCCGCCCAGCATCATCTTGATGCCGTTATAGTCCGGCGGATTGTGCGAACCCGTGATCATCATGCCACCGGCCGCCTTCTGCATGGTCGTGGCAAAATATAACAACGGTGTGGGGCCCTGTTCGATCACCAGCACCTGCGTGCCCGTCGAAGCGAGGCCGACGATGAGATTCTCCGCAAGCTCCGGAGAGCTTAGACGGCCGTCATAGCCGACGCAGACAGTGCGGCCGGCGCCGAATTTGTCGGCCACGATTGAACCGAAAGCCCGTCCTATTCTCTCAACATCTTCGGCCAGTAGGGTCTCTCCGACCACGCCCCGGATGTCGTATTCCCGCAGGATACTCGGATTGATCGGGTCGCCTGACACGACTATCCGCCAGCCGTAACGGGCGGGCGGCCGATGCAGTGGTAATCGAACCCGGCAGCCGCCATGTCGTCCGGATCATAAATGTTGCGCAGATCAACCAGAACAGGCGCCGTCATCAGCGATTTGATCCGGTCCAAATCGAGGTTTCGGAACTCGTTCCATTCGGTGACAATGGCCAGGACATCGGCGCCCTCTATCGCGTCATATGTATTCGCGCACCAGTTGACGCCGTCCATCATGTGCTTGGCCTCTTCCATACCTTTGGGATCAAAGGCGCGCACCTCGGAACAGGCCTCCACCAGCGCCGGCACCAAATCCAGGCTCGGCGAATCCCGCATATCATCCGTATTGGGCTTAAATGTCAGTCCCAAGACCGCAACCGTCTTACCCGACAGGTCGCCTCCCGCCGCCTTGCGCACCCGGTCCACCAGAGACTGCTTCCGCTTTTCGTTGATATCAACCACCGTCTCTACAATCCGAATGGGGCTCTTGGCGTCCTGGGCGGTGCGCACCAGCGCTAGCGTATCCTTGGGAAAGCAGGAGCCGCCGTACCCCGGCCCTGCATGAAGGAACTTCCCGCCGATCCGTCCATCGAGACCAATACCCTTGGAGACGTCCTGAACGTCGGCCCCCAATTCCTCGCAGAGATCTGCGATCTCGTTGATGAAGGTGATCTTCGTCGCCAGGAAGGTATTGGCCGCGTACTTGATCAACTCCGCCGTTCGCCGCGCCGTGAACAAAATCGGAGTCTCGAGTAAGTAGAGCGGCCGATATAGCGCCTGCATCACCTCTTTGGCGCGATCACTGTGCGCGCCGATGACCACTCGGTCGGGCCGCATAAAATCTTCGATTGCCGATCCTTCCCGCAGAAACTCCGGGTTAGAGACCACATCGAATTCTCCGTCCGGATTTTCCTTCCGCATGATGGCCTCGACCTCATCTCCCGTGCCCACCGGCACCGTCGACTTGGTGACAATCACCGTATAGCCGGTAATTGCGCGGGCAATTTCCCGCGCCGCCTCATAAACGAAAGTAAGATCCGCGTGCCCATCACCACGGCGGCTGGGCGTGCCCACGGCAATAAAGACCGCGTCCGCGTCCTTCACGCCTTCGGCCAAATCGGTCGTGAATGAGAGACGGTCGGCCTCGACGTTTTTTGCAACCAAACTATCCAATTGGGGCTCGTAAATCGGAACTTCGCCGGCGTGAAGTCTATCTATTTTAGAGCTGTCCTTATCGACGCAGACAACGTCGACACCAAACTCTGAAAAGCAGGCGCCGGACACCAATCCGACATATCCCGTTCCGATCATTGCAATGCGCATCTAAATATTCCATTCGGCGGGCTAGCAAGCCGCCGCCTCCAGCTCAAGTGTACTTGTCCAAAATTTCGCGCACGCGGTCCGCCATATCGTCCCGCTGTAGGGCAAAGGCGATATTGGCGCCGATATAGCCGATCTTGGAACCGCAATCATGCCGTTCCCCGGCAAAGCGGAACCCACTAAACGGAATGTTTCCAATGGTTCGCGCCATCGCGTCGGTGAGTTGAATTTCATTGCCCGCCCCTTTTTCCAGGCGGCTCAACTCTGTGAACACCTCAGCCTGCAAAATATATCGGCCAATAATGGATAGCGTGGACGGTGCGTCTTTGGGATCAGGCTTCTCTACCAGTCCCTTGGCCTCCGCCACCCTACCGTCATCGCTCACCACATCGAGAACCCCATACCTGTTCGTGTGTTCGCGGGGAACATCCTCCACCGCGACGACGTTGCCGCCGATTTCCATATAGCAATCCACCATCTGTTTCAGACAACCGGGCTTGGCGAGCACCAGATCGTCGGCGAGCAACACGGCGAAAGGCTCATCTCCGATATGGTTTCTTGCGCACCAAACGGCATGCCCCAGGCCCAGAGGATCTTGCTGGCGGGTATAGGAAATTTGGCCAGGTTCGGGCAGCCAGGACCGGATAGCTTCCAAGGCTTCGGACTTACCGCTGGCTTCCAATGTTTGCTCCAGTTCGAAACTGCGATCGAAATGGTCTTCGATCGCCGACTTGGCGCGGCCGGTCACAAAGATGAATTCTTCGATTCCCGCTTCGCGGGCCTCATCCACCGCGTATTGAATGAGCGGCCGGTCAACGACAGGCAGCATCTCTTTGGGCATAGCCTTGGTTGCGGGCAAAAAACGAGTGCCCAACCCGGCTACGGGAAATACGGCTTTTCGGACGGGTTTAATCATGACCAAAATTCATCAATATGAACGTTCGATGCGCTGTTTTCTGCCACAGCCGGATAGACGCGGCAAGCGGCTCGGCGATTTTGTCATGAATTTGAAATAAATATAGAAAATTGAAGCGCTTAGCGGCGGTTCGCCCGGCGCCGCTCGCGCTCCCATTCCAGGATCATTTGTTGCGCCTTCGGGCACAATTTGAGATAGCCTGAGGACTGCATCACGTCAGGCGGACCATCCAGCGCCTTCACCGCCAATATCTCGTTTCTGGTCGCTTCACACTCGAATGAAATATCCTGAATTCTGCCCGTAGCGGTTTTTATCCCTTGAAACCAACGCTTTGCGTAGTCGAACTTTTCGTTGAACTCCTTTTCCAGGGCTTTCGCTTTCGCCGAGTTTCCCTGTCCGGACCGCTCCAGTTTGATCTGGGCGCGTTTGATCCGGTTTACATCTTTCACGTATTCCTGTGCCCGTTTGTCTTGAACGGCGTGGGTCCCCTCATGAACAAATGTCCGCAAAAAGAACAGGGCGGAGGAATAACGCACATCACGGCGCACGAACATCAGCCGCTTGCCGTCATCGCTCAAAAGCTTGTAGTAGTACGCGCCGGACGAATCGATTGTACCGGCCCGGATGAAATGTTTAGACGAGGTATTGTAGTGAACTTCGTCAATGACATCGATGTATTGCTGCAATTCCTTCGGCAAACGCTTCGCCATGTCAAAGGCGTGACGGATGACGGAGAAAAATTTTCCGTTCCTCACATCCGGATAAACTGAACCGTAGATCAGCTTACCGGCATATTCCCGGACATACGGATCAGCGAATGAGGAGGACGGCAGCTTGGCGTACATGCGGCGTTTCGCTTCCAAGATGACCGTCTGCACGACAAACTTCGGTGACTTATCTTCGAAATTGCTGCCGGCCATACGCAGGACATTTCTATCATTCTCGGCTCGCCACCCGGCATAACGGTGATATCGGCTACCCTTATAAATCTCCAGCACGTCGATGGCCGACAGATAAACAATATCGGTCGGATCAGCCGCGACCAGTTGCGTCAAAAGTGTGTCGGCTCTTTGTTTGAGCTCATCCTGATCCTGCTCGTTGATCCGCTTATCAAAAGTGATCCGAATGTCCGGAACAGGACGGGGGCTCGTCTGCTCCGCAGCACCGGTCACCCTGCCGCCTGCACATCTCAGCATTTTTACCGGCCATGTCGATAAGGCGTCCGTCAATTTAACGCGAGCGTCATCCGACAGCGGTGCGCGGTATTTTCGGGACAAACGCCGTCCCTCCTTGTCACCAGCGCGAAAGGCCAGCTCCGCCCAAAACGCCGCACCGAGACCGGTATCATCCTTCACCAACCCGCCGGCATAGGCTTTTGCCAATTCCCGTTGCGCCGGGCCCAGCCCGGCCTCCGCCATGGGGGCCAGGGTGCGCATCGCCGACTCAACCTGGCCGCTTTTAAGATCGGCGAGAGCGCTTTTGTAACTGGTCAGGATCGCATCCAGCTTGCAATTTGCGGCCGCATCACGCACCGGCGCCATCATTGCCAGTGCGCCCACGGATAGAACGGTCAGACTTTTGTACAAAGAGGGCTTCATCTTTAGGAGCCTAACAAAAGGTCCTTGGCCTGATTGATCTTGGTGGCGAGATAAGTTGATCCGCCATGGTCGGGATGAATTTTGCTCATGAGCCGGTGGTGGGCCTCTTTAATATCGTCTTCCGACGCCCCCTCCTCCAGGCCTAATATTTCGAACGCCTCTTCTCGCGTCATACCGGCGGAGGACGATGCGCCACCACCGCTCGCGGCCCCTGTAGCCTCCGCCCGGTCATGCCACTCGTCTCCGTGATACCGGTCGAGATAGGCGGTCAGCACCTGCACGGATTCCTCGTCATCGGCGCACGTCAGCAGAAGTTCCATCAATTGGTCGAGGCTGAGACTGCGGAGGGTTTGTCCTTCGAACTTGCCGAGGGTCACATCACCGTTCATTTCACCGGAGTCATGATCTAGGTACATCCGCAGATATTTTGTCTCGATCTCGGATGTCTGTCCCGGCGCACTACCGCTGCCGCCGCCAGAAGCGTTGGACATACGAGACCAGTTCTTCGCCATGCGCGCCGCTTGGCGCGCCCGCAGAAACCACGGCAGAATCGCCGGGAGAGCGAACAAAAGCCACAGGATATTCTTGGTCAGAATGACCAGGATAATAAATAGCACCACGAGAATAACGGCCGCCCACTTGAAGGCCTTTACCAAAGTGGAGGGCGGCGCGTTGACATACCAGCGGGCGGCCAAAAGAAACGCGGCCAGTAGAGCGACACCGAGAACGAGATAGGCCATGACCTAAGTTACGCCCCTTTTACCTGATGGGCGATCTGCAGAATAGCGCCGCCTTCTTTCTCGGCCAGGTTTTCCAGGGCCCGGCGCCCGCCGGCGGCATAAACCGCGACAGCGCGAAGCAACTCCCGAAGTGTCCGGGCGCTGAAGGCGTCCAACCGGCAATGGGCGCCGTTGGTCAGTTTTGCAATCTGCTTAAAGGCGAATTCAGCGATCTGGTCATTGCCGTCCTGAAACAGAAACACCGGTACGCCCAGCAAGCCCAGTTCACCGGCGATGGCGCCTAGCCGGTCCACATCCTCTTCGACACAATCGCCGACAAAGACCAACGCATCAACGGATTCCCGCTTTGTTTCCTTCACAGCGTGCTGCAACACTTTACGGATTTGGGTTTCGCCCGCCAGGCAATATACGCCGGTCATCTGCCGCAGCAGCCCTTCCGGCTCGGACGCCCAGGGCGAGGCCTTGAACTCGCCGAAGCCTCGATAATAGGCCAGCTGAACGTCCAGCCCGCCGAGGTTCGCCGTTTCCTGAAACATTTCGCCCTGAAGCTGACAGGCGGTATCCCACGTGGGCTCGCGGCTCGCTGTGGCATCCAGGGCAAAGATAAGCCGCCCCCGGCGATTGCCGGTATGGCGCACAGGCGTCGCGGCGACCTTGTTCAAAAAGGCCTGCATATCCTCGCTCGTCGACTTGGTGGGAAGTTTCCCGCCGCTCATTTCGGCCGTCTCCTGCGCCGGGTGTTTCCAGCCCGCCGGCGTCCGTTTGTTGTCTCCTATTTGCTTTATCTAGTCCAAAAGCAAGCCGGGGCAACGAGTCTATCGCCGCCCCGGTAGCAACACAACTGTAACAGCGCCGCCTACTTGGTGTGGTGCAATGTTCCGTTGGGCCGAAACGCATGAAAAACAAACGCAAAGGTCACATCGTGGACCTCGTCCATCAGGCCGCGATCCGTCTTACGCTGCACGACAACGTTGCCCACGTCCTTGCCTTGGCTGATATCCGGGGTATCCATGGCGGAGTTTTGACCTGGCGACCAAGTCAGCACCAAGTCGTCTTTTTCAATTCTTTTCTTTTGACGGAGAAGGTCCAGGCTCCAGGCCTCGTCGCCAATGGCGATCACCCGTTTCAGCGCACCGATGTTTTTCGGAAGCTCTCCCTGATACAGGAACGGTACCGACGAACTGTCATAGCCGCCGTAGGGGTTATAATTAAAGACACGTCCCCGAACATGCAGGATTTTTCCGTTGGGGAAGCGTTCGGTGAATTTCTCCACGGATTCGAGCCGCGACGGCAGCATCTTCAGCAGCTTGCCCGTATATTTACCGACAATGGCCTCCCCCTGAAACTGCTGCCACCAGCTCTCCGTCGTGCGGTCATACATGATCATGTCGGAGTTTCGAAGCTTGCCGGAAACGCCAAATTCATGACGCTCGCCATCAACCCGGGCATCGAACACGATGGCGGAGTTGCAGAGAGGGCAATAAGTGACCGTGACTGGGACGCCGCCAACCCGGTCATTGACAATTTCCGCGCGGGTAAGAATGCCCAACGGGTAGGCCTTCGCCTCTCCGTTCAACTCGAAGCTCAGCACCGGCATCGTGCGCGGAAGGCTCTTGGCCTCCTTGATATCCATGAATTCCGGATTATCGATAGACCGGATACCGTCCTTCGGCACGCCGCCGGACAGAATTTCCCCAAAATCAACAGACTTCTTGGTGAAGTCGGTCTTTGGCCATTCCCAGTCCCATTGGGCCGGATTTGCGTAAATCTGGTGCGATGGGGTTAGAGCGGCGAGACAGGCAAGAAAGCCAAGGAAGAGTGTCGTGCCGACGAATTTAGAAAATAAACTGTTCATAATGATGCCTAAATTTGCACCGAGGGGGAACCGGCGCAACTCAAACCCGTTCACGTGTTGGTGAAAGAAAATGAACCCGGGCTCGACATTTCGCTCCACAGGCACTGCCTAAATTGCGATAAATCGAACATGTCCGTAACTGAGAAAATTGAATGTGCGGTTATCGGGGCTGGCGTTGTCGGTCTGGCCGCGGCCCGGGCGCTCGCCATGCAGGGACGTGACGTTATTATCTTGGAGTCCGAAAATGCCATCGGCACCGGCACCAGCTCTCGCAACAGCGAGGTCATTCACGCCGGGATCTATTATCCGAGAGACAGTCTGAAAGCGAAGCTCTGCGTTCGGGGCAAACACATGCTCTACGAGTACTGCGCCGCGCATGGTGTGCCTCATAAACGGTGCGGCAAACTGATTGTGGCCACCAATGAGACCCAGGATCAAACCCTGGAAGAAATTAAGCAAAAGGCCTGGAACAACGGCGTAGAGGACCTCACGCGGCTGGAGAAAAATCAAGTTCTCGAACTGGAACCGGACGTGAACGCAGTCTCCGCCCTGTTGTCGCCGTCCACTGGCATCATCGACAGCCACAGCCTGATGCTGGCCTATCAGGGTGACGCCGAAGACCGGGGCGCGATGATCGCCTTCAACTCACCGGTGACCGGAGGGCGCATCGGCGCGGATGGCATCGACCTGAAGGTCGGCGGCCAATCGCCGATGACACTGGCGTGTGATTTGGTCATCAATAGCGGCGGGCTACACGCGCAGAAACTCGCCGGCGCCATTGAAGGGTTTCCATCGGAACATGTGCCGGAGACTCATTACGCCAAAGGGAATTATTTCTCCTTATCCGGCAGGACCCCTTTTACGCACCTCATCTATCCGGTGCCGGAAGAGGCCGGGTTGGGCGTCCATTTGACCCTGGATCTCGGCGGACAAGCGCGGTTCGGCCCGGATGTGGAATGGGTTGACGAAATCGCGTATGAGGTGGACCCGTCCCGCGGGGACATTTTTTATGATGCAATCCGCAGCTACTGGCCGGGCTTACCCGACAATTCGCTGACTCCCGGCTATTCGGGAATCCGGCCCAAATTGCTCGGCAAAGGCAACCCTGCCTCTGACTTTGTGATACAAGGACCGGAGACTCATGGTGTGCAAGGCTTGGTTAATCTTTTCGGCATAGAGTCGCCGGGATTAACGGCCTCCATGGCAATCGCCGATGAGGTAATTTCCCGATTGCCTTAAAGTCGCCAAGAATTTCAAGATACTAGGACTAATTAGCTGGTTATTTTGAAGATGAGAATTCGCACTCTAGTTCGCCCCCAGATTGCCGTGCTTACCGTGCTTGGGGCACTGGCTTGGTCTCCCTCGGCGATGGCTCAGGCGCCAGCGCCGGCACCAGCCCCCGTACCGGCTCAGCCCCAGAATCAAGGCCCGCTGACTTTCGATGAACACAATCCGCGTAAAGCAATGCGGGACCTCATCATCAAGATCGGCAAGTTTTTCCGCGGTGTTAACCCGCAGGGCATCATCATGACCATGGGCGGGCTAAATTTGGTCGAACAGGTCGATGTGGAAGACGCCACCCGGCGGTCACCGCTGACGTCTTATATGCGCGCCATTGACGGGATCGTCGTTCGCAACCTGCATTTTCGCCCGCCGCACGGTGACAATACCGATACACGGGTCGATGATCAGACTCATCAGGAGATGCTGCGGCTGGCAACCTTGGCCCAAAGGTACCGGGTCAAAATCTGGGTCACCGACTATGCAGAGGACAAAGCCACGGCGAATCGGATCTTTGATCTCAACAGCGCAAAAGGGTTCGTTCCCTTTCCGGTCATGGATCCCATTGGACTATTCGACGTGATTCCTGACCATCCGCGCCGCCCGTTCAAGGAGAATCATCACAATATTGTCGGCATCAAAAACGTTGAAAATTTTCTTATGATGACCGATTCAGGCCGGTACGACACATCGCAGCATTTTGTGCATGCCCTAGCCAACACGAACTACGACGCGGTCATCGTCGATGTCTACCATCGAGGCCGCCACCCCCTCACCAAGGAGGATGTCCAGAGTCTTAAGTTCAAAAAGATAGGGTCCCGCCGGCTTGTGCTCGCGCATATGAATATCGCCCAGGCGGAATCACATCGACATTATTGGCAATCCAATTGGCAGCCGGGGAATCCGGCCTTCATCGCGACGCCAGTCCAGGGCGCCCCGGACAAATATCATGTAAAATACTGGTATCGAGCATGGCAGGACCTCATCACCGACACCCCGGATTCTTATGTTTACGGAATTTCACAACTCGGTTTTGACGGAATCGTGCTAGACGGCGTGGAAGGCTATCAAGTCCACGAAACTACAGAGTAACCGCGCGTCATCGGCGCCCGGTGCAGTATCGTCAATTGTTGATGATGCTCATTCCTTCAACCACAAACCCATGTTCCGGCGGATATCGATCCGAAATCAACTTGCGGGCCTCTTTCTCGGTCCTGGCGACAACGTCCTGTAGCTGGGTATCGGCCCAATGATCGCCGAAAAATGCATGGCTTTCATTGGCCTTTACCAGTGCGCGGACGTCGCGGTTATACAAGCTGACTTCGTAGGCTTTTAAACCTTCAGTGATGGTAGGTTGAAGCACGATGCACCCCTTTTCGAAAGACGGTGGTCACCCGAACCGGCAGAGTCGATTACCGGTTGTTGGAAGCATCAAGCGTATATGAGGAAAGTTTAATATTTCGTTTTTAGAACAACTAGGTATTCGCCCGTTTGTCGAACACGGCCTCTAGTCCAGCCATCAACTGTTCGCCGGCTTGGCCGCCATCGCCCTTTAGGTCTTGGGACATAATCACTTGCATCGTGTGGGCATGCAGGAAGATAACCTCAACGTCTGTCTTCTCGGCCTTGCCTTCCAGCGCCTCGATATAGCGACAAAGCTGATTACCAACGATGGTCATAAGGTCGTAGCCGAAACTACCGCCCTGACCTTTGATGTCATGTGCGAGTTGGAATACTGCGTCCAGGTTCTCCGACGTAGCGCCGCCCTCTTCCTTCAGGGTGGCGCATGCCGCCATCAGTTTACCGATGTCTTCCACCGCCCAATCGACATAACTGTCCGCCAGATCGGCGATAACCTTCTCAGCGCGTTCCAGCGCCGCCGCGTCCACGGCGCCTTCACCTCCGACGGTTACCTTCTGATTCAAGGTTTGCGGCGGCCTGATTAATTTTGGTCCGTCATCAGCCATGACTTAATATCCGGCAATTTGGTTTGGGCTGCGTAAATCTGTCACAAGTAACTGCCTGAACTCAAATATAAAATCAAATCTAGGGAACCTTATCATAATTATACCGTTACGCCTGCGAATTGAGTAGCGCCGCGATCTCGTCTTGTGAAAGAACAGCAATTTCCACGGAAAATTAACGGAAATCCCCTGCGAGAACCTTCTTCAACCGGTTTGCGGCGGTCTTTTACAGCCAAAATTGACCCTATTTGGATACAGCTTTAGCACCGTCCAAGCATGGACGGCATGTTCAGCTTTGTAGATAGGGAAGTTTCAGCAGAATTAAAGGGGTAAGTTGGCAGCTAAAGTGCAAATTATCGGCTACAAAAGGCCCAAGTTTCGCAATTCCTCCATCATTTCCGGCGGCATTTCATCATGTTGGACCGCCGAAGATTCCAGGTCCTCCGGTGCATCTTCCTCCCTCAGATAGCGCCAACCCTGAAAGGCTTTTTGCGGCCTTGGCATAACCTGGACATGGGCCGGATCAAGCTGAAGGGCGCAATACGGACGCCCCTCGTCGTTGGTATGACGCTCAACGCCGATAATCCGTTGGCGGACCCGGACAAAGCGCTTTACCACCCAATAGATAGAGCCGCCATCCACCAGTTCATCGACTCGTTTCGGAACGTTGCGTGTATAAGTGTAAAGGCCGTCACCACCCTGCTTCGCAATCGTCTTCATGCGTTCCTGCTGGACGCTCTCCAGGTGGGCCAGACTTTCAATGCGCACGGCCATGCGCAACAAGTGAACGGTCATTCAAATTTGCTCGGGAAAAATGAAGCTGTTCCAGAGGTAGCATCCGCGATCTAGGGAGTCGACCCGTGTTTCGAGCACTCCGGACTGCAATCGGCAAATATGGCCGTCGCTTTAACGCCGATATTCGTAGGGAACTTCCCGCCGTTCACTATCTTCAATCGCCTGCGCCCGGCGGCGTCGGTCAGGGCCGAAAAACGTGTCCGCATCAACAAATTCCCGAGGGTGCTCAACAATGGACTTCAGCCGCTTGTAAACCATCATACCGCTTACCGGCTTGGCCAGGAATTCGGTCGCCCCATGATCCCGGGCAGCGAGAATATCTCGAACTTCGGTATACGCTGACACCACAACAATGGGAACAAACCGATTACCGCTGGTTTCGCCATTGCGGATGGTGCGGATCAACTCCAGCCCGTCCATAGGCTCCATCATATAATCTGTGAAGACTACGTCGGGATCCAGAACCGGAAATTCCCGTAAGGCCTCACGGCCGTCAGAGCATTCGACCACCCGGGTGATGCCAAATTCCTTCAAAATTCCACGCAGTAAAATACGAATTGGCGGACAATCGTCCACGATCATTGCCGTCAATTGACTGAAATTATACCCGGACATTGGAGCACCTTATTCTTAGAATTCTCACATTTAATAAGGTGACTTTAACGGCAATTGAATCAGGCAATCACCTGAGGAAAGGTGATATCAGTTAGATATTTTCCTAAATAGCACTAGGGGTAGTACCAAGTGGGCTTTCTCTTTTCCAGAAAGGCGCCGAAGCCTTCCTTGCCTTCATCGGACGCCCGGCCAGCGGCACTGGCCCCGGACAAGCGTTCCGCGAGCGCATCATCCATGCCGGTTCGGCTGATCTCCGTAATCAGGGCCTTGGTGTCGCGGATAGCAGCGGGGCCACCATGCATAATGGCATCCAGAATGGGGGCTACGGCGTCATCCAATCCGCCTACCGGGCAGATTTCGTGGACAAGCCCCAGTTCCTTGGCCCGATGAACGTCAAATGTCTCCGCGGTTAAGGCGAATCGCCGAATTTGACGCACCCCCAGCGCTTTGATGCACTGCGCGAGAATCGGTGCGGGCGTAATCCCCACCCGCACCTCGGTAATAGCAAACTTTGCATCCTCGGAAGCAATGACGATATCGCAGGCCGCTGCATAGCCCACACCGCCGCCAAAACAAGCATTATGAACCAGGGCGATGGTTGGTTTGGCACAAGCATCCAAGGCCCGCATGGCCGCCGTACTCAACCCGGCGGCGCGGACTTGCTCTTCCTTAGGCGCCGCCGCCAGTTCCTTGAACCAGTTGACATCAGCACCGGCGGAAAAATGCTTACCCGCGCCGCGTAAAACCACCCCGCGCACTGTGTCATCCGCATCAATCTCCGCCACGATCTCGGCCAATCGGGTCAGCAAGGCCTCGTTATAGCCATTGAAAATTTCCGGCCGGTTGAGCGTCACCGTCGCAACGCCGTTCCCATTATTTTCCTTTAAAACAACTTCTTCTGACATTTTTCTAATCCGAATAATTCACGTAAGCCGCCAATGTCAGGAAACCCGCTCAATGGCAACCGCCGTGCCCTCCCCGCCACCTATGCAGAGCGAAGCCACACCCTTCTTGAGGTCGTATTTCTCCAGCGCATTCATCAGCGTCACAATGATCCGCGCGCCGGAGGCGCCGACCGGATGACCTAGCGCACAGGCGCCGCCGTGCACATTGACCTTGTCGTGCGCCAACCCCAAATCTTTCATCGCGGCCATAGTGACCACAGCAAAAGCCTCATTCACCTCGAACAAATCAACGTCGTCTTTTTCCCAATCCGCCTTTTCCAGCACTTTGGTAATGGCGCCGATGGGCGCGGTGGTAAACCAAGCCGGTTCCTGCGCGTGGGTCGCGTGGGCATGAATGATCGCCAACGGCGTGACGCCACGCCGTTCCGCCTCGGAGCGCCGCATCAGAATCAATGCCGCCGCTCCATCGGAGATGGAACTGGAATTGGCGGCTGTGACCGTCCCGTCCTTGCGGAACGCCGGGTTAAGCTGCGGAATTTTTTCGGGCCGGGCGTTTTTCGGCTGTTCATCCGTATCGACGACTATGTCGCCTTTGCGGTTCTTGACGGTGACCGGGACGATTTCCTTTTCAAACGTGCCGTCCTCCGACGCCTTCAAGGCGCGCTCCAGTGAGGTAATGGCAAACTCGTCCTGGGCTTCGCGGGTAAACTGGTAGACCTGCGCCGTGTTTTCGGCGAACACACCCATAAGCGTACCGGGTTCATAAACATCCTCCAGACCATCCAGGAACATGTGATCCTGCAATTTCGCATTACCCATACGAATGCCCGGCCGTAGCTTTGGCAGGATATGCGGCGCGTTTGTCATGCTTTCCATCCCACCGGCAACGGCAATTCGATTTGTGTCGGCCAGCAGGCTATCGTGCGCAAACATGGCCGCCTTCATGCCAGAGCCGCACATTTTGTTGATGGTCGTTGCGCCGGTGGAATCCGGAATACCGGCCCCGCGGGATGCCTGACGCGCCGGCGCCTGTCCCTGCCCAGCTGGCAAAACGACCCCCATGATCACCTCGTCCATATCTTCCGGCGTCAGGCCGGCGCGGGAAATCGCCGCTTCGATCGCCACCGACCCTAAAGCCGGGGCTGCGACATCAGCAAAATCTCCGCTCAAGCCGCCCATGGGCGTGCGGGCAGCGCCTACAACAACGACAGGATCCTGGTCCATATTTTGTCTCCTTAGGGAATTCGTGAGTTAGCGCACGAGGTCTTAGGTCGTATTTCCGAACAACCTCACCATATCGAAAAACGAAAGAATAAGCACGATCAACGATACGACGAGACAGATACGCGCGAGCCACCCCCAAATCAAATACTGACAGTTAAATGCGCTTCGCCAGACAGCAACCCCGGCATATACCATGAAGGCCATACGGGTCAGTAAAATCATAAAAATGGAAAACAGCCCAGCCAGCATCAGGAAAACCGTCACTGCACCTACGGCAAAACCACCAGCAACCCAAAGCAGCCAAAAGGCCTGCCACAGACGAACCTCCCCGCGCCAGAGGCGAAATATCAATCGATCAGGATGACCCGTCGCCACGAAATCGCCTGGCCTTGGCTAGCCCAGATTCAAAAGCTGGGGCGCGCGGTCGATAATGGCATTAAGAATACGCTCCGCCTTGTCGCGTTGTTCGACCACATTCGCCATAAGATAATTTTCGTACTTGTCCTCTTTAAGAACCTGTTCGGCGTCGTAGAGAGTCCTGAGTTCCTGGACGAATACATGGCGGGTGCCCAAAGGCAAGAATTCCTTTTCGCAAATCACCGTCAAAAAACTGAGAGAGCCGTCCAGGAGGATCGACCACACAGCTACAGTCAGGCTGTCGAACTGCTCCAAAAGCCTTTTGCGACGGTCTTCGCCAGTAAGATTGATTCGCCGCTCGATAATGATCAGGAAGGATAGGCATTCACCCATCATGTCCCTGAACTTCTGATAGTCGTCAAAGTTAATCTCCTGCGGGTTTTCCTGTGGCAGGCGCGACACCTCCAACAGCTCCTCAATCCGGTCGCTAAGGATGCCCAGAAACTCTTCCGCTTTACGATCTGACGGTTCGGCCATGTGTTCTTATCCGATATTTGCGCTCACTAAGAACTATTTATGCAACACAGGGGACTATAGTAAACCATTGAAAAATGGCACGCTGGCCTTGCCCGTCCGAGGAAACTATTGGCAAATTCAATCCAGTGAACGCAGAAAACAAAATACAATCAACGCCCCCAGGATGGCGGCGGACGCCGCTGATCCCGGTCTTGGGTGGACAAGCCATCGGCGCCGCTGTCGCTTTCGGTGGGGCCAAGCTACTGGCCGACACCGTCAGCATTCAATTTTTTTGGGTATTGCTGCTCCAAGGATGCATTGCGGCGGCGCTTGGTCACGTGTGGCGTCTTCCCCGTTGGTGGATCGCGGTGAATATCATCCTGCCGCCGGCTGCTGGTTTTGCCTCCGGTCTGCCGGTTCCGCCGGAACTCTATCTCGCCATTTTTGTCGTTCTTCTGTTGGTATTTTGGAACGCCGGGCGGACGCGCGTTCCATTGTATCTCACCAATCCCATCACCTGGCGCGCCATCACGGCGATGCTGGATGAACATCAAGCTGGAAAGTTCATCGATATCGGATGCGGCATCGGTGGCGCGGTTTTTTATGTCGCCCGCGCCCGGCCAAACTGGACAGTTGTCGGCATCGAATCCGCCCCCCTACCCTTTGCGCTCTCCTGGATCAGATGGAAGCTCTCTGGTCTCTCCAACGCCCAAATCATCTACGGGGATTTCTGGAAGCACGACCTGTCGAACTATGACGTTGCTTATGCGTTTCTGTCACCAGCGCCTATGCTCGCGCTGTATGAGAAGGCGGTGTCGGAAATGTCAGATGATCAGCAACTCGTTTGTCGTACCCGGCCATCCGGCACAGGCGGTCACTGACGTAAATGATCGCCGTCAAACCGAGCTGCATGTGTGGCGAATGGGAAAAATAGAAAAGTAAGCTACCCGCCCAAAAGTTCGTGAACTTTGTCTGTCAGTTGCCGCCGATTAAAGGGCTTCTGCAGGATCGGAAAATCATCCAATCCACCTTCGACCTGGATGAAATCTTTGTCCGCATATCCGCTCATGAGCAGAATTTTCAGACCATCCCATTTTTCGATGAGCCCGCGCGCCAAATCCGGCCCATTATTGCCATTCGGCAACACGATGTCCGTCAGCAAAAGATCTACAGGGGCTTCCTGTTTGTCGGCAATTTGATAGGCCCGGGAGCCGTCACCGCCATCGATGACTTCGAAGCCCACTTGCTGCAACATGATCGTCGCGATGTCGCGCACTTCGGGATCGTCCTCGATAATCATGATGCGTTCCGACGAAGATTCCTTCACGGGCTGCACTGGCTCTTGGACCGTCTCGACCGCCAAATCCTCTTTGGTGCGAGGCAAATATAGGGTCAATTTTGTGCCAACGCCTTCCTTGCTCTCAAGCGCCACGCCACCACCCGACTGGACCACGAAGCCGTGAACCATGCTAAGCCCTAGTCCACTCCCCTTGCCGATGTCCTTCGTGGTGAAAAAAGGCTCAAACACGGTTTCGAGCATGTCAGCAGGAATACCCGTGCCGGTGTCCTGCACCGTAATCGCCACATAGTCACCAGGGGTAAGACTCGCCCCGCTCGTCACCTTAGACTCCTCCAGGCCAACATTCCTGATGGAAACAAACACTTTACCGCCCTCGGCCATGGCGTCCCGTGCATTAATGATCAAATTGAGTATCGCGTTCTCGAGCTCACCCTGATCGACGAATGCCGGCCAAAGTCCGGGTGCGACCTCAGACTCGAGACTGATGGATGCCCCGAGCGTGCGCTCCATAAGCTCAAACACATTGGAAACCAAGGCGCCAACATCGACCGGCGCCGGATTGAGGCTTTGCTTGCGGGAGAATGCCAATAGCCGCTTGGTTAACTCGGCGCCCTTTCTCGTAAGTTCGACAGCCCGGTCGATCCGTCTTTGAGCGTCGTCGGAAAGGCTCTCATCGGTCTGCACCAGTTCCAGATGCCCCCGAATGCCGCCGAGCAAGTTGTTAAAGTCGTGCGCTACACCACCGGTTAATTGCCCAACCGATTCCATTTTTTGAGCCTGGCGAAGCTGCTCGTCCCGCAACTTTTCATCCGTAATATCGCTGCGGAAACCGATGGTGTTCCCATCGGGCAGCTTCATGCTGACCGCATGGAACCAACGGCCATCCTTGCGAAGAAACTCTCGGGTGTCGTTATCTTTCGAAAGTCGCCGCTCCATCTCCAATTTATAGGCTTCTTCCCGATCGCCGGCTCTCTGATACACGCCTTCGCTGTCATACAATGCGTCGAAAAAATCCCGAAACGGCAGACCCGGAACCAGTTCGTCGGCATGTATGGAGAATATCCTTTTAAATTCCGAATTGCAGATCACCAGCTTATCGTCCGGATCCCACAACACCACCCCGTGAGGCGCACTCTCAATCGCCCCGAAGAGACTGGCCTGCGCCAGCTGGATAGCTTTCTCGCGTGTCCTGTCAATGGTGACGCCGCGGTGCCCTAGATACTCCCCTTGAACACCGAACACCGGTTTGGCGGAAATTTCCACATCAACATCATTGCCGTCCTGGTCAATCCAAAGGAACCGAACCCCCTCAACCGGCTCTCCCATTTCAAACGCAGCTTTCAGGTTTTTCAAACCTTCTTGAGACGGCTCCGACCCTTGGACTTCCCATGGCGCACGCCCGATAAGGCTGGCGGCAGAGAGTGTCAAATTACCTTTGGGAGGAGAAACATACGTGTACCTGAAGTCAGGCCCACTCTCCCAAAATCGGTCTGCTGCCGTTAATGCGAAATCGCGGAATCTATTCTGATTTTCGATAAGCTTTTGGCGGGTTTGCGCCATCAATTCGGTCTCGCGGAGACGCACCAGTATTTTCTCTATTATCCGGGGTAAGACCTGGAGGTAGACGTCCGGACTACCTTTGATCAGATACTCCGATATGCCCACGGAAAGGGCGCGCGCGGCAAGTTCCTCGCTGCCCTTCCCTGTGATCAAAACCACGGGCAG
The DNA here is from genome assembly GCA_964611435.1 of uncultured Rhodospirillaceae bacterium. Taxonomy (GTDB): domain Bacteria; phylum Pseudomonadota; class Alphaproteobacteria; order Rhodospirillales; family UBA2165; genus JAYPHU01. The sequence continues at coordinate 37,418 of CAZSXT010000012.1, forward strand.
CCGAGGGTCATCCGTCAGCATCTGCTCGGCAATTGCCAACCCATCCATATCAGGAAGTTCGTAATCCAACAGAACTATGTCGTAAGGATCAGACTCGTGTTTTCTCAACCCTTCGCCGCCGGAGGCCGAGATATCAAGCTCGAACTGAGCAGCATCGAGCGAGGCAATCGCCAGATCGGCGATTTCCGGATCGTCCTCGGCATAAAGAATTCTGAATCGGTTTTGGGTGACCATAAATCACGCGCTCCGTTCGGGATCACGCAGGTAGCCTCCGCCGCGCGAGATTCATTCCCTCATATCACAAATGGAAGTCCTTACTTTGATATTCAAGAGATTAGCACAATTAAGTGAGGGCTCTACAGTAACAGGATGGATGCAAGCCCCAGAAAGGCATAGAAACCAACGACATCTGTTATCGATGTCAGAAAAGCGCTCGATGCCAATGCAGGATCAAAACCCAGTCGATCCAACAAAACCGGCAAAGCGCTGCCGGCCAGGCCGGCGACAACCAAGTTGATTACAATTGCCATGGCGATCACACCTCCCAACGCTGGGTTGTCGAACCAAAACCAAGCAACCACACCAATAATGAGGGCAAACATGACGCCGTTGAACAAACTGACGAGCACCTCCTTTCCAATCGCACGCACCGCATTCGAAGGCGACAACTCCTTCATGGCTATGGCCCGAACCGCCACCGTCAAGGCTTGAACGCTGGCCGTGCCGCCCATGGTCGCGACGATCGGCATCAGAACAGCCAAGGCAACCATCTGTTCAATGGTCGCAGCAAAAAAACTGATGACGTAGGCAGCAATAATAGCGGCGATCAGATGAACAAATAGCCAGGTGAACCGGGACCGGGTTGTATGCAGGATAGCCGAGTAGAGATCATCATCCTCGCCGACACCGCCCAATCGCTTGATGTCTTCTTCATGCTCTTCGTGAATCACGTCAACGATATCATCGACCGTAATCACACCAACGAGGCGGCCGCCGTCATCGACAACGGACGCCGACACTAGGTCCCTTTGCCGGAACAAAAATGCGACATCTTCCTGATCCATCCGCACGGGGATGATTTTCATGTCTGACACCATCAATGCCGTCAGAGCCACATTTCGATGAGAGCTCATGATCCGGCTTAGGGGGACGGTCCCCACCGGTTGATGAGCGGGATTGACCAACACAACGTCAAAAAAATCAGACGGGAGATCATCTCTATCGCGCATAAAATCGATGGCTTGGCCGACACTCGAATGATCCGCCATTGCAACGGTATGTCGTTGCATAAGACGGCCGGCGCTATCTTCGGGATATGCCAGCCCTTGTTCGATGAGAGCCCGCTCGTCTTCCGGCAGGGCCTCCAGAAATTCTTGCTGCTCTTCCTCGCCCAGCTCCCCGATGACACCCACGGCGTCATCGGTGTCCATCACGGCGACAACTTCCGCGACCTCCTCGACACCCAATTGATCGACAACATGCCCGAACACCGACTCATCAAGCTCGGCGATCATGTTGGGATTTAAATCACCGCGGAGCCGTTCGACCAGATCGGCCCGGTGATCGTTGGACAGCTTCTCGATCAGGTCAGCCAGGTCCGCCGGATGCAGCGCGTTCGCAAGCTGGGTGATCTCGTCGTCACGGCCTTCTTCCAAAGCCGACAAGATTGCCGACATGAATTCCGGCGTCAGGCCAGAGACTTCATGGGACGCCCCGTCTTTTGTGGGACGCTCTTCAGCGTCTACCCTCATAGGAGACGCAAATTCTGCTCAACGATTTGAGATTGCGCTTCGACAACGGCTACGGCCGTCATATTGGCGATACCCCTGGCCGTGACGGTTTCCTGTAGGATGTGCGCCGGCTGCTTCATGCCAAGCAGCAAGGGACCGACCGCCACGCCGTCCGCCAGCATCTTCAGCGCATTGAAGGTAATATTCGCAGCATCCAAGCTAGGCATCACCAAAAGGTTGGGCGTTCCGCTTAGTTGGGAATCCGGCACCAGTGCATCCCGTAAGGACTGAGATAAAGCTGCATCCGTATGCATTTCTCCATCGATTTCCAAGCCGGGCGCACGCTCCCGGATCAGTCCTACCGCGTCTCGCATTTTCTTGGCATTGGGATGGCGGGAACTGCCGAAATTTGAATGGGAGAGAACCGCAATTTTCGGCTTAATGCCGAACCGCTGAATAGTCTCTGCGGCCAGGATCGTAAAATCCGCAATCTGGTCCGAACTGGGGCCGGGGTTCACATGCGTATCGCAAATGAAATACGTGCCCTTCGGCATAATCAGAATGCTCATCCCTGCCGCACGGGCGACACCATGACGCAATCCGATGATTTTGAAGACATGGGGCAGGTGTTCCCTGTAGCGTCCCGTAGCGCCGCAGATCACCGCGTCCGCTTCGTGGCGTTTCAGCATAAGCGCGGCGATAACGGTCGTATTTGTCCGCACGATATATCTGGCTTCGTTCCGGGAAACCCCGTCCCGGCTGGTGAGGGAGTGGTATAGCTCCCAGTACTCCCGATACCGGTCATCGCCGTCCGGATCGACGAGCTCGAAGTCTTTTCCCATTTCAAGCCGGAGACCTAGCTGCTCGATCCGGCGCTCGACAACAGCGCGTCGGCCGATAAGAATCGGATGCACGATTCCTTCGTCCACGCAACTCTGAACCGCCCGCAGGACACGGCGGGATTCCCCTTCCGCATAAACGACTCGTTTGGGGTTTTTCTTGGCCTGATCGAAAACCGGCTTCATGACCGTGCCTGAACGGAACACGAACTCAATGAGTTTCTGCCGATAGGCTTCGAAATCAGTAATCGGCCTGGTGGCGACGCCGGAGTCCATTGCCGCTTTGGCGACTGCGCTGGCCAACTCTACCAACAGCCGCGGATCAAACGGTTTGGGGATCAGATATTCCGGACCGAAGTTCAGCTCCTGCCCGCCATATGCCTGAACCACGGTCTCATCGGATTCAGCCTGGGTCAGTTCCGCCAGCGCATAGACGCACGCCATCTTCATTTCATCGTTGATCGCCGTCGCCCCGACATCAAGCGCTCCCCGGAACAAGTATGGGAAACACAGGACATTGTTGACCTGATTGGGATAGTCGGTCCGGCCTGTCGCCAAAATAGCGTCCGGGCGCACCGCTAGCGCCTCTTCCGGCATAATTTCCGGCGTCGGATTGGCCAAAGCCAAAATCAATGGCTTCTCCGCCATCTTGGCGACCATCTCGGGCTTAAGCACGCCAGGGGCCGACACACCCAAAAAGACATCCGCACCATCAATAACGTCGTTCAAAGTTCGGGCATCGGTCTTTTGGGCGTAGCGGACATTATACTTGTTGATCTCTTCGGTGCGGCCCTCGTAAATCACACCGGCGATGTCAGTCACAAAGATATTTTCCTTGTTGACGCCAAGATTGATCAACATGTCCAAACAGGCCAGAGCGGCAGCACCCGCGCCCGACACCACCAACTTGACGTCGCCAATATCTTTTTCGACCAGCTTCAGTCCATTAAAGACAGCCGCGCCGACGATAATGGCCGTACCATGCTGATCATCGTGCATGACCGGAATGTTCATCTGCTCCTTCAGCTTCGATTCGATGATGAAGCATTCCGGGGCCTTAATGTCTTCCAGGTTAATCCCGCCGAAGGTCGGCTCCAAAGATTTCACGATCTTGACGAATTCTTCCGGATCAGTCTCATCGATTTCGATATCAAAGACGTTGATCCCGGCGAACTTCTTGAACAGACCGCCCTTCCCTTCCATCACTGGCTTGGAGGCCAGCGCACCAATATTACCAAGGCCGAGAACCGCTGTACCGTTGGAGATCACTGCAACCAGATTGCCCCGCGACGTCATATTCGCCGCTTCCGCGGGGTCCGAAACGATCAAGTTACTGGCGGCCGCCACACCCGGTGAATAAGCCAGGGATAAATCGTGCTGGTTCGCCAGCGGCTTAGTCGCCACCGTCGCCACCTTTCCCGGCGTCGGGTATCGGTGATAGTCAAGTGCTTCTTCGTTCAGTTTGTCCGCCATAGTCGGTGCGTTCCCTGATTGTCCTAGCAGTCGTTACGGCCGCCCATTCTAGCCGTGAATTATGACAATAGCCCGCACGAAGACGTGCGGAGCGCCCGCATCTTATCGTGAAGCATGGTTGCGGCCAACTGCCCCCGCGATTTCACGGATCAATTTGATCCTACTCGCTGTCTCGATGTCCTGGAAATTGCGCGCCGGTATGGCAAAGGCGCCGGGCCCGCCAATGACATTTTCCCGGAAAAACTCCAAAAGATCCAAATAGCCTTGCAGGATCGGCAAGCCGTTCACGATCATTCCAGCCTTGACCGCCATATCCCGCCCCATATAGGCCGGCATCCCATTGCGATCCGGCCCGTCTCCGGAGATATCGATTATCTTGCGCCGACCCTCGAAGGCGTTGTCCTGAATAGACATCATGCCATGCTGGATCGCATCACCGATGGCCGTACCGCCACCGTAAAGCTCCCGCGGGTGAGTCTCCAAAATCTTGACGACCCTGAGGATGTCTTCCTTGGATTGAATTACCGTCCACTGAACGATGGGCACGTGGAGCCCGGGCCCAGACCACTCTACGTAGGAAATGGCAATTTTACCCAGCGCTCCGCCCTGAATGGCGCCTAGTACGCGGGGGTCACGCAGGGCGCGCGCATAGCCGATCCTTTGTAAGGAAAATTCATCGTCATCGACACTGCCCGATCCGTCGGCCATCAAAATCAGTTCTACATCGACGGGTTCATAGGTCTGAGCCAGAACCGGCCCACCGCCTAATATGAATAATAGTGAGAAAACTCCGATCAACTGTTGAGGCCAGGACCCCAAATCAAGCTTCCACGGTTGTATGAACGGGCGCCGTTAAATTCGCATCACGAACGGTCTGGACACGCCGGCGGAAGGTCTCCAGCAGCTTCCACCTGACGATCGGAATATCATCAATGACGTCCGCCGGGATATCCCAAACTTGCGCGCTGCCGATTGTCAGCCAATGTGATTTAGGCACGACATTGAAAATCGCTCGTCCTTCGTTGAAAAAATCTCCGGAGCGCAAAGTCTCCAGCACGTTGTCATCGGAAAATCGCTTAATAACGCCGCTGTCCAAAATTCTTATGATGTTTTGATTGTCCTCATTCTCCGGCACAAGCCCGTCTTCCAACTCTGACATCATCATCGAGTTGGCGACCCGGTTGTGGACGGGATAGCTCAAACCTTCGTTGAACAGCCAGGTGTTGCGTAGCCACAAACGCTTGCGGGCGAGGTCTTCAATCAAATGGCGATCCGCATACTGATCGATGAACGCCAAATACTGTTGCGACGGGATGACCAAAACACTCAGAAAACTAGTGGCGCGAAAGGTAGCGTTCGCCTCGGTTCCCTGTAGTGCGGGAAGTTCACCCAGGAAGTCGCCGGCGGTAAGCCGAACTACCTCATGGGACTCGTTGCTAATTTCTTCGGCATTTCCGGACAAAACCAGCAACAATTCGCCGACAGGTTCACCTTGCTGTATCAAGATTTCGTGGGGGTTCAGTTTTCGGAGCCGGTTATTGAGCAAAATCTGTAACTTGCTGTTGGAAAGAGTCGGGAAATAGCTCTGCAGGTAGCGGTAGGCTTGCCGGCGCAAATAATCCTGAGACGCCGGGATCAGAACATCCGCCGTCCCGAACTCTGCGCCCGAGCCGATCTTCCGTTCATCGGTGGTCAAATCCCGGTTCACATGCGCCAGCACCAGTTTATTTGACGTATCTTCGGCAAAATCGATCGCATCACCATGAATCAAACCGCCACCGATATCGATTTTCTTGAGATTGGCGTAGGTGCGATATTCCTGTTTCACGACTTCGCAATATTCCCGCGTCATACCAGAGGTCTCGGTTGCGTTATCAACCATGTCATCCAGGACACGATCAGCGGCAATATCGGCGAGATGATTGTAAGTGTAGTGCCCCTTCGGGCCGAGCACACTGAACTTAAAGATCGTATTCTCCACCGGATGGGGCGACACAACAGGCATCACACCAAGTCCGCCAATGTCTCGCCAGACATTGGTTTCCAAATCGGAAATGTCGAAATAGTTGCCGAATTCTTCTTCGTCGATCGACAGAAGCGCAGAGAGTTTTTTAGTCACCGCCGAACGTACGTATGGCGTCGCGTAGTAGCGCAACTTGTGATCGGACTGTAAAAGCGCGGTCAAGCCGGCAAAGTGATCGTCATGGCAATGAGTGTGAAAGATGCCGTCCAGTTCATTCACGCTGAGGCTCAGGGAATTTAAAATCGCGCCGAGGTTGGGCCCGGCATCGATCAAGTAGAGCTTCCCTTGGAAAGACAGAAGGCTGCCCATACAAGGCCGGTCGATATCCCAGCCATCGCCTTCGCCTGAGTGAATCACCGAGAAATACTCCCGGCTTACATGGTGCATGCCGAGGGGATACGGCGACTTGTAGCTTTCCCCTTCCGGCAAGTTCATGTCGATGATGACATGCTCGCCATCATAGTCGAGCCGGTACTTATTGAGGGTGATCCGTTTGATCATTACGCCCGGAGCAATCTCCGTGTCGTGATGATCCAGAGGCAGACAATCGAGCAATTCACTCGGCGGTCGAATCTCACCAAAAGCAAAATGCGTTTTGATGCGCATCATCGTGTCGGCCAGGTCGTCGTCCATGCCGGTGGCCAACAGCTCTTCTTTGGAAATCAGGCCGTAATTGCCCCTGTGGATATAGCTTAGCTGCGCCTGAAGCTGGTCTTCCAATCCCATCAAAAGCGGCTTGCGGCCGGTGTTGTTGGGGTGTCGCGGCAGCAACATACCTTGCTTATAAAGCATCTGTAGGACCGGGAATTCCGCGAGATTGCAAAACTCACCGCCTTGCAGGGTCATGTCGGAAATAAGGATCATGTTCGGGCCCGTTTCCGCAGGTACGTCACCTATCAACGTTTCGATAATCAGGCCACGACGCATCAAATGCTTCACAATATCGGCCGGGCAGCCGCAGAGGATGCGCAATCCCACATCCTCAATCTCCACCCATTCGACACCGGGGGTTAATTTAATCTGCCGAATTTTCATCCCAGTCCGAAATTTAGCCAGCACGAATAACCACTTAACCGGACATTCTAAGGAAAAACCCGACTCTGACCACCCTAAATCAGCCTAGAATTCTAGTATCTTTATGGAAATTTGCTCACCTAAGAACGATGGTTTGACGGTGAAAAGAGGGAATGCCGGTTAAACCGGACGGCAAAGCTGTATCATTCTGCGCATGGCGGCAGCGATTTTTTCCGCCACGTCCTGCACGTCGTTGAGGATGATATACACCCGGCTCACGCCAAACTGGTCATCCAGATAGCCGCCGGTGAAGCGATAGGCGCCCGTATCCTTGAAGGCGGAATAGGTGGCGAACTCCACCTCCCGGTGAATAATCACGTAATAAAACGGTTTCAGTTTGTGAGTTCTGCGTTCGACCGAGATATCCGCCAGCCCGACATCGTGGAAATCAAAATCCGTCTCGCCACGGATAAAAATATGCCCTTTCTCTCCGCCCCATTTGACCGCCCGATTGATCCGGGCCTGACAAACATCATCATTCCGCCGCTCGATGGAGCGCATCATATCGATCGGAATGCCGTGATTTGTGTGGGTGAGATGGCTGTGCTCGGAGATGGTCCGGCTGAGAAAAGCAAAGGTTTCCTCTGATTCCGACGCAGCCAACACTGGCCCGGCCACCAGGACCGAAATTATATACAGGCATATACGCGTCAGTGACCGATTCAATACAACCATCCGATGCTATCCGGCGAAAATTATCCGCCACAAAAGTATGCCCCGATCCCGATCCGGAAACAAGTGGGAAACGCTCTAGCCGGAGACCGGCAGGTCAGACGGCAGGCGGATATGATCTTGGTTGATCTCACTGACGCTGGTCAACCCCATGGCCGCCATGGTCCGGCGGATTTCCGATCCCAAAATATCGATCGCTTTGGCCGCACCGGGCTCCCCCGCCGCCGCCACGCCGTAAAGCGTCGCCCGGCCCACGGCGATGGCGTTCGCCCCCAGCGCCAGACCTTTCAGGACATCGCTGCCCCGGCGAACACCGGTATCCGCGATCAGGGTCAACCTGTCCCCGGTGGCGTCCTTGATCGCCGGCAGCGCATCCCAGGCGGTGACCGCCGCATCCAACACGTTCCCGGCGTGGTTAGAGACAAAAACACCGTCCACCCCGGCATCCGCCGCCATCACCGCGTCGTCCGGGTGCAAAATGCCTTTCAACAGCAGTTTCTTCGGCCAAGCGTCGCGCAGGCGTTTCAAGAAATCCCAATCGAGTGTTTCGTTCCGGTTCAGGAACCCGCCGGTGGATTTGGATTGATAGTCGTCGGCCGCCGCCTTGTGCTCTTCCGGAAAATGGATATTGGCGAAGGGCGGCAGGCCTTTTTCCATCCACAGATAAGGACACAGCGTGCCGAAGAGCCAGCGCGGATGCATCGCCACGTCTAGCGCGGTTTTGGCATTCACCCTCGGCGGCAGGGTAAAGCCGTTGCGAACATCCACCTCCCGGTTGTTGTAGACTGGTGAATCCACAGTCAGGACCAAAGCCTCGAACCCGGCGTCCAGCGCACGCTGCACGGTCAACATGGAGGCCTCGATATCCTGCCAGATATAAAGCTGGAACCATTGGGTCCCGCCCCCATCGGCGACGATCTTTTCCATCGGCGTATTCGATGTACTGGCCAGGGTGCACGGGATATTGGCCGCCGCGGCCGCCTTGGCGAGGGCCGTCTCCCCCCGGTACCAGACATAGCCCGCCGGGCCCGTCGGCCCGATCACCAGGGGCAGGTCGTGTTTCCTGCCGAACAGCGTAACGCCGGGGTCACGACCGGAGACATCCCGCAACATCCGGGGCATCAGCTTAATCCGGTCCAACGCCTCCCGGTTGTGGCGCAGCGACAGCTGATCCTCGCTCGCCTTGTCGCAGAAATCGAACAGCACCTTGGTCAGACGCTTCTTGGCCAGCAACCGCAGATCCGCAATGTTCAAGGCTTTGTCGAGATTAGGCACGATGAGTCTCTCTAGTTCGGGCACTCGTTTACCACAGAGATCACAGAGAGCACAGAGGGAGCTCTGGTTTGAGATTTTAGCCAATCTCTATCTTCTGCGTCGCCCCCGAGCCTGCCTGCGCGAAACCGAGGCTCCGCTTCGGCGGAGGCAGGTTGGAACCGACGTGAGTTGTGGCCAAGTCTCGGGGGGCCATGGGCGTAAGTTACATGGTTCCCCGACAATCGCTTCGCGAGTCGGGGATGACGCCGTTTCTTTCTGGGGGGAATGGTGCGGTCGAGAAGACTCGAACTTCCACCCTATTGCTAGGACAGCGACCTCAACGCTGCGCGTCTACCAGTTCCGCCACGACCGCACACTCATTTGTCGATTTAGCAAAGACTTGCCGTTAGACTGCGGGGAGATACCAAATCCCCATCCGCTAATCAAGTTGAACCGCGCGATCAAATAACGATGACACCCGACGATACATCCGGTCCCACGGCCGCCGAACGCCAAGCGACATCCCATACGCGTGTCGAATTGGCCGGCGAGATGGAGTTCCGCACCAGCGCCGGTCTGGTTCCCTATCCCGATGCCGTGGCCTTCATGGAGCACCGGGTGGCGGAAATCGATCAACAGATCGCACCGGAGACGGTCTGGTTCCTGGAACACCCGCCGCTCTATACCGCCGGCACCAGCGCCGATGAGGCGGACCTGTTGGACGCCGCCCGTTTCCCCGTGTTCAAGACCGGACGTGGCGGCCAATACACGTACCACGGCCCCGGCCAGCGCGTGGCCTATGTGATGCTGGACCTCAAACGCCACGGCAACGACCTCCGCGCCTTTGTCCGCAATCTGGAAGGCTGGGTGATCGCCACCCTGGCACGATTCGGCGTTACCGGCGAACGGCGGGACGGACGGGTCGGCATCTGGATCGTTGACGAAAACGGCCAGGAAAAAAAGATCGCGGCCATCGGGGTTCGCGTCCGGCGCTGGATCACCTTTCACGGCATTTCCATCAATGTCGCGCCCGACCTCCGCCACTTTGACGGGATCGTGCCCTGCGGTATTTCCGAATTCGGGGTGACGTCCCTACAGGATTTGGGCGTGAAAGCGGGCCTGCCCCAAGTGGACGAGGCGCTCCGCGCGACGTTCAAGGATTTCTTCTAAGGCCCTGTCGCCGCCAGTAGTTCTTTCAGCCACTTTAAAACAACGGAAGTGGAATCCCCTGGTGTGCGCAGATGATCGCTGTCGATCAACTCCAAGCGGTTGAGCTTATGATCTGGGAGCCGCTGAAACACCAGCCGCGGCCCGTTAACGGACGCCAGCCGGTCGATATGTCCGCCGACCCACAGCACGGGCACGCTGGACAAACGCGTCGCATTGGCGCGCATACTGGCCGGACCGGACGGATCAAACCAACTCAGATAAATTTTGGCGGAGACATGCACCACATCTTCCCGCCCCTGATTGATATCCGCAAAATCATCCTTTCTATTCCCCTCGCCTTTCGTAATCATCCGCTTCGCACGGGCGACACTCTCCCCGGCGACCCGGGCGAACACCCGGCCACTCGGCAGATGACCCGGCGCCAGCATCATGACGCCGGCGACGTCTTTGCGGTTCACCGCATAACCCAGCGCCACATTCGCCCCCAAGCTATGACCGCCGATGACGATCCGTTTTGCGCCTTTCGCTTTGAGCTTTTCCACCGCCTGATCAACTTCCAGAAGAGCGTCCTGGTAGGTGCGGTCGTACTTGCGGCCCTGCCCCCAGGGCAGCAGCGGCGTTTCCACCACATACCCGGCGTTTCTCAGATCAGCCGCCAGGGACTCGACCCACCGGCTTGTGCCGCCCTTACCATGCATTAGCACGATACCGAACGCCGGCGCGTTCTTACTTGAGCTCTGTGGACCGGCCTTGTCCTCCCCGCCATTGCAGCCCGCGAACAGCAGAAGCACCGCCAGCACGCCGGCTATCGGGAACCGGATCATGCCCTACCCTCCGCCGTCGCCGACCAAGGTGAACGGCGCCCAGAAGATCGGATGAGCATAGGAGAACAACTCTTTGCCGGCCCCGTCCTTGAATCCCGGCCCGTCAATGAGCGTCAACATGGACCGGCGGAGCGCCTGAGCCCTGCTCAACTCGTCATCCTCCGCCTGGTACTTGAACAGGTTGGTCGTCAACAGACGGGCGCTTGTTGTTTCCACCGGCCAGTTACTGAGCAGCACAGCGCGGGTGCCCGCATAGAAAAACGCCCGGCCAAGCCCGGTAAAGGCCTCGGCATTGCTGCCGTCCGCCGCACCGGTGTTGCAGGCGGACAGGACCACCCAATCCGCATCCAAACGCAGACTGAGGATTTCGCCAAGCGTCAGCAAGCCATCTTCGCCCTTTTCGCCCGTTACCTGCGGTGCGGACAAGGCCAGTGCAGGTTGGGTCAGGCCCGCCAAATCGCCGGCCACCAAGCCATGGGTGGCGAAGGCCAAAACCCTGAACTTACTAAGATTGGTGGATTTGATCACCCGTTCGCTCGCCCGCTCTCCCGTAAAAATACTATCCCTTGCATTGCCCCCAAACACCCGGGCGATGCTATGCACTTCTTCCAACGTATCTGGCAATCTGGGCAGTGCGCTGAAATCAATCACCGCCTCGCCACGGGTTTTAGGAATGGAGCGAAGGGTGAAGTCTGTGGCAGACCGGGTGCTGAGTGACGCATCGCTCGCAATTCGTTTGGTCTCCGCCGCCGCTGTCTTCATTTGATTAACGTTAAAATATGGATCACCGAAGGCGGCGAAGGGCTTGCGGTCAGCCGTCCCTTTGGGCAGCGCACGCAATGCCGCCAACGAGGTCACCGACGGCAGGAGGGAGACCGAATGGGTTCGCGCCAGCCAGGCAATATTCTTATGGTCCGAGAACTTCAAACCTGCATCGGATGGCGGCTGCGGCGGCGCGGTCACCAGCACAGACAGCGGCAACTGTCCGAGCGGTCCATGCACCACGGCCAGAAGATTTACGGCATTCTTCCAAGCGGCCTCAACTGGCTTAAACAATCGTCTGTAAAGCCGATGAGACAAGCCCGCATTGAACGCCGGGATGTCATCCAATCCCTCCGCCGCCGGATCAAGAGCCGCTCGCAGGCTTGCCACCACCTTGCTCAGTTGCTCCCGGCCCAAGGGCGCTACGGCCATCCGGACGGGACCGGTTTTCGCCAATGCCCAGATATAGGCCGCCTCGTCGGTAACGTAGGCCGCGACCATCGCCTCGTCGGCGCGCATGAATTTTCGGGCGTGCTCCACAGAGGCAGGCTTCGGGCTAATCAACGCCGCATAGTCAGGGAAACGTTCGGAGATTTCCGCCAGTATGGCCTCCCGGGCGGCCCGGAGCTGCCCCAGGTTCCGGGTGAGTGTTTCCAATACTGCGGTATTCTGCTGCTCCCTAGGCGCAGAGAGGATCGCGGTTTGACTGGTGAGCATGGCGGCAATCTGTTTCTGCGCATCCTGTTCCTTGCGCACCAACTCCGCCAATTCAGGATTACCCGCCGCCGCCCGCGCACTGGAAGCGGCCAAAGCCTGACGCACCGCGCCGGAACGCACATAGTCGGCCACCCGGAACGCCTCCGCCACCGGATCAAATTCGGCTGGATAGTCAACGCCACCGGCCCGGACTTTGTCGAGAAACGCCAAATAGGATTCCAGGATCACGGCAATCCGGCGGCGGCGGGACATCCTCTCCCCTGCCCCGGTGTCTGACGACACTTTTGCGGACATCAGCACTTCGGCCGATGCCCGGTACAGTTCCAGCGCCTTGGCTTGATGGCCCAACACGTCCTGCGCCACCGCCAGCCCCCCTTGTTTCTCTGCCGTCAGGAAGTGCTGTTCCCCATATTGGTCCACGGAGCGTTGGTGATAACGTTCCAGCATCAGGACGGCCTCTCCGGCGCGGCCAGTTCTGATCATGCTCAGCGGCAATGCCACGCCCAGAGACGCCACCCGGTCATAGGTTTTAGGGCTGTCCGCCAGATCTTTGGCGAGCCGGTCGAACGCCTGACTCGCCTGTTCCCATTCCCCTCGCTCAGCAGCCGCTGCACCAATGGATCGTTGAACGGCAGCTGACAGGGGCGACCGGCGTTGCATGCCGATTTGGTCGAGTATCTTTAGGGACTCACGGGACAGCGCTTCGCCATCTTCGGACCGGCCTTGCGCCAAAAATATCCGTCCCAGCCATTGGGCCGACAAAGCCGCCGTCCTGTTCCATTTGCCGTTCTTGGCGAGGGTGCCCAATAGCGCGTCCCGCGCCATCACCTCGGCCTCCAGGTGGCGCCCTTGGGCCATGAGATTTGCAGCCAAGCGAGTCTTGGACATGTAATAAATACGGTCAGGCCGGTTTCGCATGATCTTCTTGACCTGCTGTTCCATCGCAATTAATTGACGGCGCAACGGCTCGGCCTGTTTACAGCTTCCCTCCGCTTCCAGAAGACTGATCTCAAGATCAATTTTAAAAACCCCGGCCAAGGACTTTGATCGTTGCGGCGCACCCGACTTTCCCAAGACATGATCCAGCCGCCCGTGAGCAGCAACCCCGGCCGCTTTGGCGCGATCAATATCTCCTTGCAGGATCAACGTCTTTACCAAATTTATATGGTCGCCGAAGCGGTTTTCCTCTTTGATGAATATCTCGTAGAGCGAAATCGCGTTGGCGAAATTGCCGGCGGCGCGTTCGGTCGACGCCAAGAGGGTCTTCACGCCGGCGGCCAAATTGCGGCCCGGATAGTCCGTCTCCTGTAGAAATTTGTAGGCTTGGCGGATATCCAGCAGCGCCTCGTCCGTCCGCCCCGTATCAATCCGCGCCTGGGCGCGGCGATAATAAAACTCGACCAGCGCCTTGCCCTGTTGGCCGGCAGGTTCAGCATCCGCCGTTTCCATCAGTTTGCTGAAGTCGGTTGTATCCTGCACCTGTTGCTGATTGAGGATCGCGGTAATGTCGTCGATGGTGCCCGGCGGCGGGGTAAACGATTCCCCACTCAGTTTCTCGGAAATATCTTGCGCGGCCTCGAGCGAGACTTTTTCTTCCCCGGTTTCAACCTTGGTGATTTTTCCACTCTCGGTTCGGGTTTTCTCCCGGTTGGCCATTTCACGGGGTGTGATAATCCCGTCGCCGTTTGCATCAACTGTGTCAAAAGCCCGCTTGGTGCGGGGAAATTCGTTCGCCGACAGTCGCCCGTCACCGTCCTGGTCATGACGCTCGATAAATTTATGCGCCCGGAACAGCAAATCCGGATCGGGTTCGGGCCCGGCTTCCTGTTCGGCAGATTGAGCGGCCTGCGCTTCACCGCCCCCGCCGCCCAACAGCTTCGCCTCGTACAGAACGCTTCCGTTGGGGCGATAAAAGATGAAAACACCGGCCCGATGCCCGGTGGCCACTCGCGAACAGATATTTCGGTTCTGGCGCGTCACGGACCGGCAGAACATGTTTTTCTTGTTGATCCACCAACGCTCTTTGAACTTGCGTGAACCAACGTCCATCAGCAACTCACCGCCCGGCTTTTGGGTCAGCGTCAGCTGCCGCCCGTTCGGCGCGGTAAATTGGATTGATTGATTAACCAGGGCCTGCTTGATTTGTTGCCCGTCCATATAGTCCTGGGCTTCGGCGGGGCCGCTCCAAACAAACAGCCCGACAAGAAATCCCAACACTAGAATGAACCTGTTCCGCACGATTTTCGTCCGCCATGAAAAAAATGAGGCGAAAATCATACTCCCGCGCAAACGACGGCGGAAGAAGAAACGGGCTGAGGATCGCCTCCCCAGCCCGCCGTCAAAATCTTATGCCGGTGTGGCGTTTAGAGTTTCCGGTTCAGGAAATCCACCGCTTTCGCCCAGCAATCTTCCGACTGGTCCTTGCGGTAGCGCTCTTCACGATTGAAGTCTTGGAACGCGTGCCCGGCGCCGTCATAGCGCGTGAATTCGTAGTCCTTGCCGTTTGCTTTGAGGGCTTCTTCGAGTTCATCAACGTCCGCCGGGGATGGGTTCTGGTCTTCATTGCCGAAGAAGCCGGCCACCGGAACGGAGATGTTGGCGACACCGTCCAGCGGCGCGGGCATACCCTCGCCCCAAGGCGCATTGACCCCGCCGCCCCAGAAATCGATACCCACTTTGTAATTCGGATCACGGGTCAGCGCGAGGATGGTGATCCGGCCGCCGAAGCAGTGGCCAATCACGCCGATCCGGTCGTTGTCCACATAGTCCTGAGACGCCAGCCAGTCATAGGCGGCCGTCATATCGGTCATGACTTCGTCGTCGTGCATGTATTTGCGCTTTTCCATCCGCTCCCGCTCCAGCGGCTGGCGCTGAAACAAGTACGGCATCGCACAGGCGTAGCCGTTCTTGGCATAACGGTCCATCAGATCGGTGCAGAACGGATCGGGCAACAGCCCCTGGTCCGCCGGCAAGTGTTGCGCCACGACCAATGCCGGGTGCGGCCCATCGCCGTCCGGTTTGGAGACGAGCATTTCAACCTGGTTGCCTTCGATTTCGATATAAATTTGATCAGCCATGGGGACCCTCCCTTTGTCCTTGCGTGGTTGCTTCGTCGCGACGGACCGGTTCGCCCGATTTTCGCGCTACCAGGGTTATACTGTAATCGGGCCACAAGCCAAGACCCCTCGGCATTGGATCAATAATCGGCGCAAAAAGACGGAGCGGTAGAATCAATATCCAGCCCGCCAAATAATGAATGCTGCTGACATAGCGCAGTATCTTCGTAAGCATTTGACTAAGAAACCCGCTGCAAAAACCGATTTCCCCCGCCTCCAGTCCAGCTTGCTCGCACAGCCGGCGGTAATCTTCCTCTCGGTAGCCCCGGCGCACATGCCCACCGTTTTCCACGGTTGAAAAAGGACCATTGTCGTCGGGAGTAATCGCCTTGTAGCCAACATAAGGCGCTGTCAAAAGAAGCCTGCCGCCCGGTTTCAAGCAATCGGCGATATCCCGCATCAGCTTGGCGTCGTCGAGGATATGCTCGATGGTCTCCGTGCAGATCGCCACATCGAATTGCCCCAAAAGCCCCTGACCCTCGTCGAGCCGGCGAATATCCAAGTCATGAAATTCCGCGTGATCACTGCCGATCCAAGCCGCCCGGTTCCTAGCTTTTTGATTCTGGCCCTCATCCATGCTCACACCCGTCACGTGATAGCCCCGCCGGGACGCCGCCAAGCTGAACGTGCCCGACCCACACCCCACATCTATCAGTCGAGCGCCGGAAACCATAGGCAACCGGCGCCGTAGCCAAAGCCAGCGGTCGAGAACAAGGGTGTCGCCAAATATCAGCGCCGGCCAGATACCAGAGAGGCTGAAAATAAGCTTCTGCACGAAGTGACCGGCGGGTCGTCAGGCGACGGGCTTGGCGGGGGTCACCCCAATCATGGAATCTCGGGAGACCAGGGATTCCAGTTTTTCCTGGCTCCAGCCATCAGTGCCCTCGGGACGTTTGGGCATCACCAGATAACGCATGTCCGCATTGCTGTCGTGGACCCGTAAGGTGACGTGGTCCGAAAGCTCCGTGCCGAACTCCCGCAGTACAGCTCTCGGTTCATTGACCGCGCGTGATCTGTAGACCTTGCTCTTGTACCAGTCCGGCGGCAACCCGAGGATGGTCCGCGGATAACATGAACACAGCGTGCACACGACCACATTGTGGACCTCGTCGGTATTTTCGACGACCACAAGCTCGGCGCCGAGCATGGGAATGTCGTAATCTGCGATGGCTTCGTTGCCGTTGGCCAGCAGGCGTTCTTTAAACTCCGGTTCTGTCCAGGCGCGAGCGATGATCTTGGCGCCGATTTCCTCGCCACGGGAGTCCATGAACTGCAAATACTCCCGGACCTCGTTTGCCTTGACGACCTCCTTTTCGACCAACAGCTCCCGCAGGGCCTCCGCCATCAAGGGATAACGGCCGGTCTCGTTATAGTCATGGGCGCTGTCATCATCATATTTCAGGATGGGTTCATCGCCGTGATCATGATCGTGGGTGTGCTCGTTCGACATGTAGGCCTACCCCGCTTTTTCCGGTAAGAGCCAATGCTCGTAGATTTCCAGATCGATCGTATCGTCCTTGGGCCCGTCGTAATTGTCCCAAACGTCGTGCTGGCGGAACCGGACCCGATAGAGATGGCGCTTCGGCAGGCCGTCAAAGCCATACGCCAGTTCCTCGGGGTTCGGAAACGCGCCGCAATAGCGTTCGATCTCGCCGGACTTTCCACGGATATAAACCGGCACCCGCCGGTGACCCGGTGGATTTGTGTTGAGGATGGTGACCTTGTCACCCTGTTGGTACAACCGTTGCGACGTTTGTTCCACGCTCATGTTTTTGCCTCCAGTTTGGCCTTCAGCGCCGCCATCCGCTCTTCCACTTCAGCACGAGTCAGGATGCCTTTCTCTTCCAGAAGATTGACGATCGCTTCACCCCAACGCTCATAGTATTCCTGGTCGTAAACTTCCGTCGGCAGATCTTCCAAGGCCCGGCGCACCTCATCCACGGTGGTCACATCGTGTTGGCGAAGAGCACTGAATATGGCGGTGATCAATTTTCCAAAGGGCGGCACATCATGATCGCCAATTTCCATCGGGCCGGCGGGCATGCCGCCCAAGTCGTGTTGTCCGCGTAGATCTGTCAATTTCCGAATTCCTTATTCACCATCACCCGACGGAGGGAGCAGCCAGGCTGGGCTTCCCATGCCGCCTTCCTGCTCCACCAGATTCGCCAGGGCCTCTGTATCTTTGATCATAATCCGTCCACGGCCGAGATCAATCCAACCTTCCTTGCGCCAGTATTGAAGGTGTTTGTTGATGCTCTCCCGGGATGTGCTCATCAGCTGTCCCAACTCAGCCTGTGAAAATTTGATTTCCAGAGAGTCCTGCGAGCTGTACGGCGTTTCATATTGCGCCAATCTAAGAAGCCTTTTCGCCAGACGCGCCGGCAACGACAGGAAGGCGGAATCCTCAAGCATTTCGCTGGTCACCCGAAGACGTTCACAAACCATCTCCAACAGATGAGTGGTGAGGCGCGGCTCCCTTTCCATCAAGTCGCGGAAATCTATCCGGCGGATTTGGAAGAGATTGGCATCCGAAATCGCCATGGCATCCGCTGTTCGGGGCCGACCGTCAAGGAGCGCAATCTCCCCGAAAATGTCGCCCCGGCCCATGATGTTGAAAATAACTTCCTTGCCGTCGGGTTCACTCGAGCTAATTCGGATGTGGCCAGAAAGGACGCCATATAAGGAGTCCCCGTCATCACCTTTAAAGAACAGGGTTTGACCGCCGGACAACTGGACCTCACGGCTCAAACCGGCGACCCGCTCGATGACCGAGCTGTCCAGGTCGCGGAATAACGTGTGGGTCGTCAAAAGCCCTTTTACGTCTTCGGACATTGCCATCCCTCAATTAATCGACGCCAGCAAATGTATGCCGGACTTTTCGTCTGTTTCTTAACAAATACTGGAATTCCGGATTTCAGAAAAGAATTGATGTGTGAAAGCCCTCACAGAAATCTTTAACTGGTGCTGATACTTTCCCTAACAGAATCCACTACCCCCTGAATTAAAACCAATGGAATCAGGACGATGAAGGCTTTATTTCAAGATTTGTTCTGTAGATCCCACTGTGAACACAACACGAAATCAGCATCCGACAACAAACCGGTTAGTTTTGACGATCTGAAGGCCTTGGACGCCAAAACGCTTCGCGATATCGGCGTCAACCGTTGGCAGCTTCTGTTGGTAGCTTGATACGTCCTAGGCTGTCGCCCTTTTTAGACGGTGTTCTTCTGAACAAAGGCCATCTCTGCCGGAGGATTGGCCGGAGAAACAGTGACATTATCCACCCGGCTGGCGGGGGACCCGACGTGTAGCCGCTGGACCATGTCATCGACCACGGAGTTCTCTCCACACAAAACCGCCTCGACGGTCCCATCCCGGCGATTTCTCACCCAGCCGCGCAGCCCCAACTTGTTGGCTTCTTGCCGGGTCCAGGCGCGAAACCAAACACCCTGCACCCGTCCGTCAACAACCACATGGACGGCAACTTCCGCCATGCCTTATTCGAGTTCGAGAATTAGGGCCCCTACATCGAGGCTGTCGCCGGGCTCGAAATGAATTTTCGCCACGGTGCCGTCGGATTCAGCGAAGAGCTGATTTTCCATCTTCATCGCCTCGATGACTGCGACGGGCTCGCCTTGCTTGACCTCATCACCCTCGGCAACGGAAAGCGAAACCAATAGCCCTGGCATCGGTGACATGATTTGCTTGGACGTATCCGGTTTCTCTTTTTCCGGCATGCGCGCCAGCATTTCAGCCGCCAAGGGGCTCAACACCCGCGCCTCCGCCGTCAGCCCCATATGCTGCAATTTGTAAATCGAGCCGTCCCGCTCGACCTGGACGCATACCTCGTCCCCATTCACCAGCGCCGTAAACAGCGGCTGTCCCGGTGACCACTGTGTCTCAAAGACGAAATTCCGATCGCCGACGCGAACTTCCAAATTTCCATTTTGAGAGTTTGTAATGGCCGGAAACGGCTGATCATTTAGAACCACAACCCATTGATTTTCTTCAATGGTTACTTCGCGTGACGCCAAGGTCCCATCCATCAACCTGGACTGCAGTCCATTCTTTCGTAACTCGAGGATTCGATGTACGGCGCCGGCCACCGCCGCCAATAGATAAATGTCCTTATGCTCCGTCTGATCCGCAATGAACCGGTCGCCGAATTCCTCGGCGATAAAGTTGGTGGACAGGTTTCCGGCCACGAACCGTTCGTTCATCATGACCGCGGCCAAAAATCCCAGATTGTTGGCGACGCCGCGGATGTAATATTCGTCCAAAGCCCAACGCATATGCCGAATGGCCTCTTCCCGCGTCTCGCCATTGGTCACCAGCTTGGCGATCATCGGGTCATAGAAGCGATTGATCTCATCGCCCTCGTTAATGCCGCCATCCACACGAACATTTTTGCTGGTGCCGAACGCGCCGGTCACCGGTTCCCGGTAGCGCACCAGCCGGCCTATCGACGGCAGAAATCCGCGCACCGGGTCCTCGGCATAAATGCGCGATTCCATCGCCCAGCCGGAAAACGTGATGTCGTCTTGGGTGAACTGCAACTTTTCGCCATCTGCGATGCGGATCATCTGTTCCACCAAGTCGATGCCGGTCACCAACTCGGTCACGGGGTGCTCAACCTGAAGCCTCGTATTCATCTCCAGGAAGTAAAAGTTCTTATCGGCGTCGACAATGAACTCGATCGTGCCGGCGGAGACATAATCCACCGCCTTGGCGAGTGCGATCCCCTGTTCACCCATGGCTTCGCGCATTTCCGGATCCACAAACGGACTGGGCGCCTCCTCAATCACCTTCTGATGGCGGCGTTGAATGGAGCACTCGCGCTCCCCCAAATGGATCGTGTTGCCATGTGAGTCGGCGAGCACCTGAATTTCGATATGCCGGGGTGTGGTGATGAACTTTTCTATAAACACGCGCCCGTCGCCAAAGCTTGATTCCGCCTCGGCAATGCAGGCCCGCAGTGCATCCTCCAAATCTGCCGGGTCGTCCACCAGCCGCATGCCCTTGCCGCCGCCACCCGCCGAAGCCTTCAGCATGACCGGGAATCCGATATCCTTCGCGAGCTTTGCCGCCTCGGCGGCACTTTCCAAGGGATCGGCGTAGCCGGGTACGGTCGGCACACCAGCCGCTTGCGCCAGCTTTTTGGACTCTATTTTGTCGCCCATCTTCTGAATGGCGTCGGTGCCGGGACCGATAAAAGCCACACCGGCCTCTGCCAAGCGTTCCCCGAACTCAGCTTTCTCGGACAAAAACCCGTAGCCAGGATGAACCGCGTCTACACCGTAGTCTTCGCAGACCTCCAGGATCGCGTCCATATTGAGGTAGCTTTCCGTGGCCGGGGGCGGTCCGATCAGCACAGCCTCGCTCGCCATATCCACATGCAATGCATTGTGGTCTGCCTCGGAATAGACAGCGATTGTCTTGATACCCATGGCGCGCGCGGATCGGATGATCCGGCATGCAATTTCCCCACGGTTGGCAATGAGAATGGTGTTAAACATGTTCGGCACTATTGACGGCAAATTTCAGCAAAAGTCCAGAATTTGCTCGCAAAACCGGGGATTGAACTGGCGCCACTCCCCTGCCCGGCGGCCTAGAGAAAATGCTAGTATGTTGTTTTTAATGAATAACTTCAGAGATACCAGACTGGCATTCTGGACCTTGAGGACCAACATTGGACACAAAATTTCGGTAATTTAGCGTTGCGGACAAAATGCGGACGAAACCGATTTTGCCGCCATTTGAAAATCAGCGAATCAGAATTCGTCGTCGATACCCATGCGGCGGCGCTGGAGCCGCCGTTCCCCGACGTCGCAACCGAGTTCAAAAATCGCCTGGGCCGGTTGGATTGATCTGGCTCCATGAGGCTGTGGCGTAAACTCGGGTGGAGTTGCGTCCACGATTTCAAATATTAGCTTCCGCCGCACCGCGCGGGCAAAATCGTTGAAATCGTGAGCCACCACGATGAACGCTCCAAGGCCTCCGATAACGCACGCTCTGTAGTACTTATCCAGATCTTTAATCTGCGGGCGGCCCGATGGTTGCAGCCGGTCGTTGATGATCGGCAGACCGTTGATCACGACGCCTTGGCGCACGGCGGCATCCCGCGCGCTGGTCACCAACCGGCCCGTATTGTTCGGACCGTCGCCTGAAATATCGATCACCCGGCGGGTGCCTTCATACCCGTTGTCCTTGAACAGCGGCACCGCGTAATCGATCAGGCTGCTAATCGAGGTCCATGGACCAGACTCGATATGCGTCTTGGCAAGCCTTTCGGAAAACGCTTCCGCCGATTTCTGATCCTTGATGACGTCCCAATCAAGAACCGGCATCTGAATGCCGTCTCCGGCCCATTCCACGTAGGTGACTGCAATCCGCCCTAGTACACCGGATTGGACGGCTTTCACGAAGGCGTCGCTTCTAAGCGCCTGCACATATCCGTCCCGCTGCAACGCAGCTTCCTGCCAATCCACGCTGCCGGAAACGTCAATCGCGAGAACAAGTTCCAAATCAACCGGCACTTGCTCAGCGAACACCGGGCTGGTTGGCCCGGCAACGGCGAGGGCTGTAAGAAAAGACGCGCTTGCTCGCGCCAAAATTTTTCGAATCAAATTCACTCGGAAATTAGATACCGGACGCAAATCTTGCGCAAGAAAATTGCTGACCAGAGAAGTGCCTACTCGATATTGAAATCAAGTTCCGGGGTGGACTTCTTTTGGGATTGGTTCGCGATATCCGCCGCCCTTTTTTGCCGATACAAGCTGCGGATGGCGCCATAGAAGTCGATTGAGGATTCCTTCAGAGTTTCCAGCTCATCCACTATTTCCGCATACGTGACAATACCCTGAAGCCCGGTGCGGGCGTAGCCCCATTCTTCCCGATCGGTATTGTCCAAGTAATATCCCAACGGATCGAAATAGGAATCAACGAAATGCTTGCCAAAGGCATCCCGAGGGCTGGAAGCTCCTAGTAACGGCAGGACCAGATAAAATCCTTCACCCACGCCCCAAACCGCCAGCGTCTGGCCAAAATCCTCACTATGTTTTTCGAAGCCAAGCTTTTCGGCCACATCAATCAACCCGCCGATCCCAACGGTGCTGTTCACCACCAATCGGGTTCCCGTATTCAAGCCTCGCTTGAACTCGCCTTGCAGCACATCGTTTGCCAGGACAACCGGCTCGTTCAGATTGCTCAAGAAGCTCGAAATCGCCTCTCGGACGAACTCCGGAAAAACCGCGTTATAGCCTTTAGCCACGGGCGCCAGCAGATAATCGTTGACGAAACCATTGAAGCTGAAAATCACCCGGTTCATGGGCTCCAGAGGGTCATTTAGCTTCTCATCCTCTTCAAACTCTTCATTCAGGTCGTCCAATTCCAAGTCACTGTCGCTATCTTTTTCTTCGTTCGACTTAGAAGCACCGGGGGCATTCTCGGATCTGGACGTAGACGCGGGAGCGGGTGCTGGTCCGACCGAGGGAGAGGGAGTAGGCGCGAGGCTAGCCGCGGCAAAGGGATGAGGCTCCGCCAGCAATTGATTCATGTTGTAAATGGAATTTCCGGCGCTCGCCGGAAAGCTCAGACACACGAGCATAGCGGCAAGCGGGCTCAACCGGAATAAGGAACGCAACGCCCCATTTTGTCCCGCGTTTAGGCTGGTGAATACTTTCATAGAAATGCCCCTGCTCTGCGGGGAACATACTCAAATACCACTCCGACTCAAGCATTTAGGGACAAAGGCATTATGTTTTGGTAGAGAAAACTTGATGTTCGCCCTCTCCTACCCGGCATGTTAAATTCCGGGTTCTCTTGATGACAAACAGGAAGCCTTGAAATGACAAAAACGATATACGAAATCGTTGCCACAGGGACCGATTCCGCGCCGGCCATCGGCGCACCCGGACGAGCCGACATGACCTACGGTCAGTTGAAATCGCAATTGGAACAGACCGGTGCGCAGTTGAACGGCCTTGGCATTGGCCGCAATGACCGGGTTGCCATCGTCCTGCCGAACGGACCCGAAATGGCCACCGCTTTTATCGCCATCGGCGCAAGCGCAACAACAGCGCCCCTGAACCCCGGCTACCGGGAGGAAGAGTTCGATTTTTACCTATCGGATCTGAACGCCAAGGCACTGCTGGTCGAACAAGGCAGCGAGTCGCCGGCCCGCGCCGTCGCCTCACAGCGAGGGATCCCGGTCCTGGAGATCGCCTTTGCCGACTCCGATCCTGCCGGGTCTTTCACCATAATCGAGGACGGGTACGAAAAATCCACGCCCGCGGAGGGCGGATTTGCCAAACCCGAAGACTGCGCCCTAGTGCTACACACTTCCGGCACGACGTCACGGCCCAAAATCGTGCCGCTCAGCCAGATCAATGTCTGCGCCTCCGCCAACAATATCCGCGAAACACTGCGGCTCACGCCGCAGGATCGATGTCTTAATATTATGCCATTGTTTCACATCCACGGATTAATCGCCGCCACGCTATCGTCCATCAGCGCCGGCGCGGCCATTTCCTGTTCTCCGGGATTTAACGCGCTCAGCTTTTTCTCCTGGATGGAAGAAGTCACACCCAGCTGGTACACTGCGGTGCCGACCATGCATCAGGCTATTCTGACGCGCGCCGCGCGCAATAAGGAGATCATCGACAAAGTTCCTTTGCGATTTGTTCGCTCGTCTTCTTCATCCCTGCCCCCTCAGGTCATGCAGGAATTGGAAGACGTGTTCGACTGCCCCGTCATCGAGGCCTATGGCATGACCGAGGCATCCCACCAGATGGCCAGCAATCCGCTGCCAGACGCACCGCGTAAGCCCGGTAGCGTCGGCATCGCCGCGGGACCGGAGGTCGCTATCATGGCGCAAGATAGTGGTGAAATCCTAAAGGCGGGCGACACCGGCGAGATCGTTATTCGCGGGGACAATGTGTTCTCCGGCTATGAAGCCAATCCCACCGCCAATGCCGAGGCCTTTACCGACGGCTGGTTCCGTACCGGCGACCAGGGGATTATGGACGACGAAGGCTATGTACGAATCACCGGCCGGTTAAAGGAGATCATCAACAGAGGCGGTGAGAAAATTTCCCCCCGCGAAGTGGATGAGGCCATCATGGACCACCCGGCCGTACAGCAGGTGGTCACCTTCGCGATGCCCCACGACAAACTAGGCGAAGAAGTCGCCGCGGTGGTCGTGCTGCGGGAAAATCAGGACGCCTCTGAAAAAGACCTTCGCGACTTTTTGGGTCAGCAGTTGGCCGACTTCAAGGTGCCCCGAAAAATTCTGTTTATGGATGAAATCCCCAAGGGCGCAACCGGCAAGCTGCAGCGCATCGGCCTCGCCGAGAAACTGGGCCTGGTCTAAGGCGGCGATATGAAGATTTGCATCTACGGCGCGGGGGCCATCGGCGGCTATATGGGCGCGGAGTTGGCGCTGGCCGGCGCGGATGTCACGCTGATCGCTCGGGGCCCTCATCTCGCGGCCATGCAAGAGAATGGCCTGCGGCTGATCACCGAAGATGGGGAGCGCACCGCGCAGGTCTCTGCCTTCGAGAATCCGGCAGACGCCGGTCCACAGGATTACGTCATCATCACCCTGAAGGCCCATTCCGTGCCCGGCATCGTCTACGCTGTTCAGCCCCTGATGGGCCCCGACACCGCCATCGTCTGGGGCGTTAATGGCGTGCCCTGGTGGTATTTCTACGGGCTGGAGGGTGAGTACAAAGACATGCGCCTGGAAACGGTCGATCCCGGCGGCGTACAGTGGGACAAGATCGGCCCGGAACGAATCATCGGCTGTGTCGTCTATCCCGCGGCGGAGGTGATCGAACCCGGCGTCATCAAACATATCGAGGGCAACCGCTTCAGCCTGGGCGAACCCAGCGGCGAAAAGACCGACCGGGTGCAGGCGCTGGCGGGAGAGTTGCAAAAGGGCGGCCTCCGCGTTCCGATCCGCCCGCGCATCCGCGATGAGATGTGGGTGAAACTCTGGGGTAATCTCAGCTTTAACCCGATCAGCGCATTGACCGGCGCCACGCTGGAACAAATGTGCACCGAACCCGACACCCGCGCCCTCATCAAGGCGATGATGCTGGAAGCCCAGGAAGTCGGCGAAAAAATCGGCGTTAAATTTCCGGTCGATGTGGAGAAACGTATCGAAGGCGGCAAAGCCGTCGGGGCGCACAAGACATCCATGCTACAGGACTTGGAACGGGGCCGCCCCATGGAAATCGACGCCCTGGTCGCGGCAGTCTCGGAAATGGGCCGGATGACCGACACCCCGACCCCCAATTTGGATGGGGTTTTGGCCCTGGTCAAAATGCGGGCACGGCTGGCCGGCTGCTATGACGGATAGACCGGCAAGAAAGAGTGGCTAGATGGCGCTTCTCCCGATCAAGGACGACTTGAAGCACAAGCATATCCGCTTTCCCTTTGTAACCGTCGGTCTGATCGTTATTTGCGTCCTGGTTTTTATGTTCCAGTTGGCCGTCGATACGCCGGACGACAGAATTTCCATCAGCTTTGGCGCCATCCCGGTCATCATTACCGGCCAACAGGTGCTGCCCGCCGTCTACGAGGTCATCCCTTCTAGCCTGACTCTCATCACCAGTCTGTTTCTGCACGGCGGCTGGATGCACCTTATCTTCAACATGTTGTTTCTATGGGTTTTCGGCGACAACGTGGAAGATGCTATGGGACATTTCCGCTTTTTGATTTTTTATCTTCTTTGCGGCGTCCTGGGCTCCGCCGCGCATATCGCGATGGAAATCGGCTCCACCTCCCCGCTGATCGGAGCGAGCGGCGCGATCTCCGGTGTTTTGGGAGCCTATCTCGTTCTGCACCCTAAGTCCCAGCTATTGGTGCTGTTTATGAATTTTATTCCCATGAAACTGCCGGCTGTTCTAGTTCTCGGCGCCTGGATCGGATTTCAGTTTCTGAGCCTCGGTAGCGAAAGCAATACGGCCTGGTGGGCTCATATCGGTGGATTCGGCGCCGGCATGCTGCTGGTCACACCGTTCCGGCGAAAAGACATTCCGCTTTTCGACGGGATGGGACGGTTTGGCGGCTCGTCCAACGTCGCCGATCTGGAGACACGCCGGAGAGGGTCTTCGATCATACCGGATGCAAAGAATCCGTTCGCCGGCAGGCGTGATTCCGAACCGTTTCGCCGCGGCCCTTGGGAAAAGTAAGCGTTCCCGAAGATCGGCCCACCTATCGACTTGCCCGGCGGATGTCAGGCGCTAAAATTCGCCGCAACAACAACCGCATTTAAGGAGAGTATCCGCCATGGGGCAGTTTGGTATCGGCCAACCGGTTTCACGTTTTGAAGACCCGCGTCTATTGACGGGCCGGGGTCAGTATCTGGATGACATTAATCTGCCCAATCAGGCGCGAGGGTATATTCTCCGCTCCCCCTACGCCCACGCCAAGATCAACTCCATCGATGTGAGCGCCGCCAAGGCGGCGCCCGGAGTCATTGGCGTCTTTACCGGCGAGGACCACGAGCGTGATGGCCTCGGCGCGCAAGTGCCGCAAATCCCCCGCAAGCGGCCCGACGGGTCAGACTTTTTCTTCACGCCTCAACCTGCCCTGGTGAAGGACGCTGTGAAATTCGTTGGCGATTATGTGGCGTTTGTCGTGGCCGAGACCTTGGATCAGGCCAAGGACGCGGCGGAACTGATCGAAGTTGATTTTGAACCCCTGCCCGCCGTCGTCGATACGTTCGAGGCCGCCGAGCCCGGCGCCCCCAAGGTCTGGGAAGACAGCGAAGACAATATTGCATTCCTCCATGACTTCGGGAACCGGGAGGGCATGGAGGAAGGCTTCGCCAAAGCCACGCACATCGTCAAGCAACGCTTCGTGATTAACCGTATCACCGCCAACTCCATGGAAGTGCGGGGCGCCATCGGCGACTACCAGAAAGACACCGGTCGCTACGTGTTGCATACCGGCTCCCAAGGCCCACACGCTGTCCGCAATGCGCTGGCCAATGAAATTTTCAAGGTGCCCGTCGAACAGGTTCAGGTCATCACCAAGGATATGGGCGGCGGCTTCGGCATGAAGGGCGGCAACTACCCCGAATACACACTTTGCCTCTGGGCCAGCCGCGAACTGGGCCGTCCGGTCAAATGGGTTTCCGACCGCACCGAGGCCATTCACACCGACAACCAAGCGCGCGACAACGTGACCGAGGCCGAATTGGCCTTGGACGACAACGGCAAGTTCCTAGCGCTAAAGGTCCGCACACGGGCCAATGTCGGCGCGTACTACAATACGGACCGGCTCGCCTTCCCGGCGATCACCCATATCGGCGTGCTGTCCGGGCCCTATACAACCGGCGCGATCCATGACGAGATCAGCATCGTCATGACCAACACCAACATGACGGCCCCTTATCGCGGCGCCGGACGGCCCGAGGCAGCCTATGTCATGGAACGGATGGTCGATCTGGCGGCGGACGAACTGGGCATCGACCGGGTGGAGCTTCGCCGGCGCAATTACATCCCGGAAGACGCCATCCCCTACGAAACCGGCTTTATGTACACCTATGATTCCGGCCGGTTCGAAGAGAACATGGATATCTGCATGAAGAATGCGGATTACGACGGCTTCGAGGCCCGGCGGGAAGACGCAAAAGCGCGGGGTAAACTGCGTGGGCTGGGCCTGTCAAACACCATTGAGTTGGCACAGGGCATGCCAACCGAAGCGTCGTCCATCACCATTGATGAGAACGGCCATGCGACGTTCGTCATTGGCACCAAAGGCAGCGGCCAAGGCCATGACACGATGTACAAACAAATGTTGTTCTCGAAACTCGGCATCGACACCGATGACGCCACCTTTGTCGACGGCGATACCGACCAGATCGACCAGGGCGGCGGTACGTTTGGATCTCGCTCTACCTTCATGGGCGGAAGCGCACTCTATCTCGCGGCCGACAAGGTGATCGAGAAAGGCACCAAGATCGCAGCCCATGTGATGGAGGCAGCCGAAACGGATATCGAGTTCGCAGACGGTAGTTTTACCGTCGCCGGCACCGATCTTTCCATGTCGATCACCGAGGTCGCTAAGGCCGCCCACGACCCGGCCAAATTGCCGGCCGGGATGGAAGTTGGTCTGGAGGGCTCTGACGTCTTTAAAACGCCGGCGCCCACCTTCCCCAACGGCTGTCATATCTGCGAGGTCGAGATTGATCCGGAGACCGGCTTCCTGGAGATCGCCAAGTATACAGTGGTCGATGACGTGGGTGTGGTGGTGAACCCGCTGATGCTAAAAGGCCAGATTCACGGTGGCGTCGCACAAGGCCTGGGCCAGATCCTGATGGAGGACCTTGTTTATGACAAGGAAACCGGACAGATGCTGACTGGGTCCTTCATGGACTACGCCATGCCGCGGGCGGTCGACTTCTGCCATTTCGAGGTGGCGTCCAACGAAGTCAAAACACCGATGAACCCACTGGGCGCCAAAGGCGGCGGTGAGGCCGGCACTGTGGGCTCTTTGCCCGCCGCCATGAACGCCATCGTCGATGCGCTGAAACCGCTCGGGATCAACCATATCGATCTGCCGGCGACGCCGAGGAATATTTGGAACGCCATCCAGCTCGCCAAGGCGTGATGACGTGCAAGCGGATTGCCGCTTGTCGAAAGACCCAGAAGTTTCCTAATCTTTCCTTGGAATGCAAAGGGAGTCTGCTATGCCGATAGACACGATTGAAAGTCCGGTTTCCCTGGAGGAATACCGCGACCTGAGTATGGAGGAACGCCGCAAGATCTGGATCGAGATTTCCGATATTTCGGCGGAAGACCTTCAACACCATATGGAAGAGCAAAAGGCGCGGGAAGCCGGGGTGCCCCAGCCGGGCGATGAGGCGCCGGATTTCACCGCTGACGTTCTGGACCGGGACCGACAGCGGACCGGCGAGCAAGTCACCCTCTCGGCGCTTCGCGGCAAACCGGTGGGGATATTCTTCGGCTCTTATACGTGACCCCCCTTCCGGACTAAGGCCGTGCGCCTTAACAACCTCTACAAACGCTACGGCGACAAAGCACATTTCTATGTCGTCTATATCCGCGAAGCCCATCCCCACGACGGCTGGCGGGTGCCCAACAACCTGATCGAAGATATCAACTACTACGAACCGACGACGGACGACGAACGCACCGAAGTCGCCGCCGCCTGTCAGGTCGGTCTGAATCTTGAAGTTCCAATGCTGGTGGATCGCATCGACAACAATGTCGAAGAAAAATACGTCGGACTACCCATGCGTCAGGTCCTGATCGATTCGGACGGCAAGGTCGTCTATATCGACGGCAAGGGGCCGTTCGGCTGGGATGACGACGCGTTCGACGCTGCCCTGTCGGAACAATTGGGCGAGACGGTCAACACGGCTTGATCGCCACATAATGGGGGAAAAGTATGGCTCGGATCATCGCCGGCATCGGCGCCTCGCATACGCCTACCATCGGCTTTGCCAAGGACAACGCCTCACCGGATGATCCGGCCTGGGCCGACGTGTTCAAAGTCTTCGCCCCGGTCCAGGCTTGGCTGGAGGAAAAGAACCCGGACGTCCTGTTCCATATCTACAACGATCACATCACGGCGTTCTTTTTTGATCACTATTCCCCGTTCGTCATGGGGGTGGATTCGGAATTTGTGACAGCCGACGAAGGCGGTGGTCCGAGGGCCTATCCGACCGTGAAGGGCCATCCGGACTTGGCCAGCCATATTGGGCATTCTCTTTTCGCCGACGAGTTTGATATTTCCTTTTTTCAAAAGAAGCCGGTGGACCATGGACTGTTTTCCCCCCTGTCCATGATGACCGACCGGGGCGAAGCCTGGGCCAATGCGGTGATCCCCTTCCAGGTTGGCGTTCTCCAGTATCCGGTGCCGACGGCAAACCGTTGCTACCGCCTGGGTCAAGCGCTTCGGCGCGCGATCGAGAGCTACCCGGAAGACATTTCCGTGGCCATCGCCGCGACCGGCGGGCTCTCACACCAGGTGCATGGGGAGCGAGCCGGGTTCAATGACCTGGATTGGGACAACCGCTTTCTCGACCTACTGGAACACGACCCGGTTGCCCTCACCGAGATTACCCAAGCGGAGTACGCCAAGCGGGGCGGCTATGAGGGCGCAGAGGTCATTACCTGGCTGATCATGCGGGGCGCGCTGTCCGCCATCGTCAATTGCGTTCATCGGGACATCACGCTGCCTTCCATGACAACGATTGCCACCGTGATCTATGAGAACCTCTCGGATACGGAACCCGCGGTGATTAAGGCGCAGCGGGAGAAAATTGCGTACCAGCTTGATGGCATCGAGAAGCTCGAAGGCACCTATCCGTTCACCCTGGACTGGAGCCATAAGGCATTCAAATTAAATGATTTTCTGCATAGATTGACCGTGCCGGCCCATCGCCAAAGGTTCTTGGAAGACGCGGCCGCACTCTATGACGAATTCGAGATTACCGAGGAAGAACGCGCCCTGATCGACAGCCGGAATTTCATCGGGCTCATTCATTATGGAGTGATTTTCTTCTGTATCGAGAAGCTGGCCGCCGTGCTGGGCATCTCCAACCCGGACGTCTATGCCCAGTTCCGTGGCGAAACCATCGACGAGTTCATGCAGTCGCGCAACGTGAGCATGCACTATTCCGTTGCCGGCGTGGACGAAGAGGCTAAGTAAACGCCTGCCTTACTTCCCGATCTTGCGGGAGATCATATCCTTGGACGCCGCCTCGACCCGGGCGGCGTTGCGCTGCATCCACTCGATGTTCAGTGGCACACTCGGGCCGATCCACATAACATTGGCGGTGTGATCCTGATAACCATCACCGGTGTTGGGATGGAGGAGAATGCTCATATCGCCCCGGTTGAGCGCGAGGAACGGCACGATCTCCGGAAAGACATCAACCGGAAAAGCGACCTGGAAGTGGGAAACCGGGTGTGGCCCCTGGGGCGCCTTGTCCCGCCAACGGCCGATCTCGACCCGATCGCCGAACATGCGCTCGATCTGTCGGCGCAAATTGGCGGCATGGTTCTTCGTATCGCCATCATAATAAAGATGCACATGATAACTGCTGATATCACTAGCGGGGCGATAGGTTTTGGTGCTCAGAGGCATATTCATGACGTCATTCCTTTGGCTATCTTCTGGATATAAGCCGGGAATCCCCGACCGGCAAGTGCTCTACCGTAATTCCACCTGATGGGTGAAGCTTTCCCCATCGCTGACCGTAATCTGTTTGAATCCGAGAATCTTGAGCAAATCGAAAAAGGTCAGATGCTCCTCCATGCCCAATTCACGA
Source organism: uncultured Rhodospirillaceae bacterium (assembly GCA_964611435.1). Classification (GTDB taxonomy): domain Bacteria; phylum Pseudomonadota; class Alphaproteobacteria; order Rhodospirillales; family UBA2165; genus JAYPHU01. The sequence continues at coordinate 69,381 of CAZSXT010000012.1, forward strand.
AGTGCAGGCAGCGTTCTGGCAACCGATGTCAGTGTCGCCAGCAGCGCTCGAACCCGATAAATCGTATTGAGCTGATTCGGACGCATGGAAACGATGATGAGCTTCTCCGCCCCCGTTCCTTTCGCGAACACAGCGTATTCCGGGGCATAGGCACGGGACAGATCGTGATTCACCATAGCCGTGACAAAGCCGATGCGCCTTTTGCGGTTCACATTGGGAACGGTCCTGGTCCGCGCCCGATACTGTTCGACCTTCGCCGGCGGCGGATAGTAGTAACCGGTGTGACGGTCTGCCGCCTGGACCGGCGCCGGAGGCGCCACGGCCACAATCATCCCCACCAATACGAGAAGGCGCATCATCAAAGAGGAATGTTACCGTGCTTCTTCCACGGCACGTCCTGTTTTTTGTTTTTGAGCATGCGCAGCGAGCGGATGATCCGCCAGCGGGTATTGTGCGGCATGATGACGTCATCAATATAGCCACGGGTGCCGACCCGGAACGGATTGGCGAACTGCTGCTTGTACTCTTCTTCCCGCTCCTTGATCTTGTCTTCGTCGTCCAGATCTTCCCGGAAGATGATTTCCACCGCCCCTTTGGATCCCATGACGGCGATCTCCGCACTGGGCCACGCATAGTTCACATCGCCCCGTAGATGCTTGGAACCCATGACGATATACGCGCCACCATAGGCCTTGCGGGTAATAATGGTCACCTTCGGCACCGTCGCCTCGGCAAAGGCATACAAAAGCTTTGCCCCGTGGCGGATGAGCCCGCCATGTTCCTGCGCCGTCCCCGGCAAGAAACCAGGCACATCCACAAGCATGATGATGGGAATGTTGAAGCAGTCGCAAAAACGGATAAAGCGGGCCGCCTTAACCGACGCATCAATATCGAGACACCCTGCCAACACCATCGGCTGGTTGGCGATAATACCTACCGTGGAACCCTCCATCCGGCCATACCCAATGACCATGTTACGGGCGAAATCGGGCTGCAGCTCGAAGAAATCACCTTCATCGACAAGCTTGGAAATCAATTCCTTCACGTCATATGGTTCGTTGGGGTTCAGCGGCACCAGAGTATCCAAAGACGGCTCCTGCCGGTCAGCAGGATCATCCGTGGGCAGTTCCGGCGGCCGTTCCCGGTTGCTCAGGGGCAAGAAGTCCACAAACCGGCGCAACTGCTCCAAGGCGTCGATATCGCTCTCGAACGCCATATCGGCCACCCCGGATTTTGAAGAATGAGTGACCGCACCGCCCAGTTCTTCCTGGGTGACTTCTTCGTGGGTCACCGTTTTCACCACGTCCGGGCCGGTGACAAACATGTAGGACGTGTCTTTCACCATAAACACAAAGTCGGTGGTCGCCGGAGAATAGACAGCCCCGCCCGCGCACGGTCCCATGATCATCGAAATCTGCGGCACCACGCCCGACGCCATCACGTTCCGCTGAAACACCTCAGCATAACCGGCCAGGGACGACACGCCCTCCTGGATCCGCGCCCCACCGGAATCGTTGAGACCAATCACCGGTGCGCCGACCTTCATGGCCTGATCCATGATCTTGCAAATTTTTTCGGCGTGGGTTTCCGAAAGCGATCCGCCAAACACCGTGAAGTCTTGGCTATAGACGAAAACCGTGCGACCCTTAATTGTGCCGTGACCGGTGACCACGCCATCACCGGGAATGGATTTCTTGTCCATACCAAAGTCGGTGGACCGGTGTTCCACGAACATATCCCATTCCTCGAACGTGTCCGGATCAAGCAACAGGTCCAGGCGTTCTCGGGCGCTCAGCTTGCCCCGCGCGTGCTGGGCGTCGATCCGTTTCTTGCCGCCGCCGGCTCTGGCCCGGGCACGTCGTTCTTCGAGTTGGCGGATGATGTCGTACATGTATTCACCTGACGAGTTGAGAGTGGGTAAGCCGCATCCAGGCGCACATTATCGCGATCCCTTGACGGAAAACCAGAATTTCACACAGATAGCAATTGAAGATAGTGCGCAGCCTCCTGAATCTCGCGGCGGATCGCGCGCTGACGGGCCATGGCTTCCGCATCCTGTCCCCACTGTTCCATCTGGAAGACCTCATCCAATAGGGCCAAATCGCCTGCCGATTCGGCGCTCACCCGGCCATGATAAACAGTGAGCCCTAGAACCAGAGAACCCGTCACCGCCGCAGCGGATGAAACCGCCATGAGTTCGTGATCGGTTAGCCCTGAAACCCTCTCGGTCAGGGCGGCTAGGGCTGTATAAGGCTGATTGACCGGCACAACCCCACTGGTCACCCGTAAATCGGCCCCCAGTTCTTCACGGGCCCAGTCCAGCAACGGCTGCCAATCCCTGGCTTGACGGGCCACCAATTCCGGCGGCTCCTCCGCCCGGTAACAAAGTAAATCTGTCTCCGCGAATTTTAAGGTCACCGCAATAACCTGATCCCGTTGCGATGAAACCCGGTCAATTGCCGTGGCCGCCATCTTGGAATGCGGCATGGATGCCGGCTCAAGAGACTCGGTCTGCGCCTCCCACTCCGCGACGAGTTCAACCGCCAACGTTTCGGTCGGCACGGCAAGCGGATTAGCGGCCGGCGTATTCACCGGCTTACCGTCGAGCGCGACACCAAAACCGCTCTCAAGCTTGGCAACGGCAACATTCTGATAGAAGCGTTTGACCTGTTTCCAATCGCTCATCTTATGACCTTACTTACCGAACAGGGATTTCAAGGCGCCGCCGACACCCTTGGTTACCGCGTCCACGGGATTTGAGGGCTTTTCTTCTTTCTGCTGAGGTGGCGGCGCACCGCCCGGATCGGCTTTCTGCTGAGACGCTTTATCCAGCGCCGCAACACAAGGGTTCTTGTCGCCGGAGCCCGAACTTGCCGTAACCGCCAGGATGGCAACCGGATTGACCGCCACCAAGGCCAGGCCCGCCACACCCTTCAAAACCGAGGCCGTGCTAGGCTTGACCGAGGGCGAGGCCAACGTTCCCCCAATATCTAGATCGATGGACAGACTGACCAAACTGGCATCCTTTGGGCGTGGCTTGATCTGGAGGTCGAGTTTTTCCTGGCGCAGGTCAATCTGGCCATCCCCGATGACGGAAATGCGTTCCGTATCGAACAACAGACCGGTGCTCTTGGCGATGCCGTTTTTAATGTCGTAGCGGTTGACCAAGCAATTGATCTTTGTTTCATCCCCTCCCTTACCGCCCGGCATCAGGACCTTAACGACATCGGCCGCCAACAGTTCCACATATTTGCTGGCGATCTTGCCTTTGTGCATGACCAGTTCGGTATCACCATTGAGGTCCGCCATGATTTCCCGGACGGAAGCACCGGCGCCTTTGGCATTCACCGACAGGTCAACCTTCCCCTCCAGCAAGCCCTCTTCGCCAAACTGTGCCATCAACTGATTAAGGTCGAGCTTCGCGATATCCAGGTCAGCCAAAAGGACCGGCCTGGCCTTCGAGCCATCCAGACTTAACTTGCCGGCAAGCTTTCCACCAAAGGCCTGTGCCTGCAACGTATCGACGGTCAAGTTCCCGCCCTTGAGCGATACACCTGTCGATACATCAGTGATCGTGAGGCCCTGCAGCAGCAGTTTTTCCCCGAGGAACTTGAGCGAGACATTGGTGGCCTTTAACCCGTCCACAGGCAAGGGATCGGCGGGAAACACCCTGCCGTCGTCTTGCTTTGCCGCTGGCGCCGCCGCCTTTTCCTCCTTCGGCAACATCGATTGGATATCTTCCAAATCAAGATGGGAGGACGTCAGAGAAACGTTCACGTCCGGCACCTTGCCCTTCGTCTCTGCGGTGACACTGCTCGACAGCTTGCTCTCGCCCACGCTTAACGCCAGATTCTCCATCTTGTAGGTAGTGCCAGGATTACTCACGGTCGCCTTAACACTGTAAGGGCGGCCCTTAGGCAAAGTCTGACCCACGTATTTGGAAAAGATGGTTAGGTCGGACCCTTCCGTTGCAAGCGACAGGGCAGCTTGTGGCGTACCGAGAAGATTGCCGACATTGCCGTTCGCGGAAAGCCAAAACTTGTCCGCGATTTTGACCAATAAGTCCAAGTCAGAGACATCAAGCGCCGCCTGGGACCCTTTGATTTTTGCTGAAACCTTGTACTCGGGCTCTGTCGGCAGATCCCGCCCGGCGAGCCCGGAGAATATGGAAAAATCCCTTCCTTCCGCCGCAACCGCCAGGTCCAGCGACGGCATCGCCGGCAGGTTCTTCACGCTGCCCTTGACGGTGGCCGCGAGTTTGTCGGTGGATTTCAGCGAGAGATTCAAACTGGAAAGAGCTATCTCCTCAGGCGTACCCGTCACCTTGGCTTTTAACGCCAACGGCCCCAGCGGTGGCAAAGCCAAATCCGGCAGTTCGATCCCAAGCTTTTTAACGGCAGCCAAAGACGCCAGCAGGTCCTTGCCGGTGATCTCCACACCCAAATTCAAGCCTCGCTTGCTGAGCGGATTATCCACCGTACCTTTGACGCCGATCTCCAATCCCAAGGCATCCACCTCGGCTGTCACCGGATAGGACTCCGGATCATCCGGCAGGTCAAACAGCGACCCCACAACGGCGGCAACCGCAAACGGCGTATCGTTGTACCGTCCTTCGACTTCCAGCCTTGTCGTCTCGCCATCTTCCGGCTCGGCAATCTTGACCAAGGGAAGCTCCAGAGAGATGACCTCTTTGGTTCGTCCATCCTGATAGCGAAACTTTCCGTTGCTGAGTTGCAACGCTTGGAGCACCGGCAAAAATCCAGGACCGTCATCGGCCTCCTCTTCCTCGGCCGTCTGCGCGGCAGGCTTGAACATCCAATTACCCACGCCTTTATCGTCGGTTTCCAACAGGATATCCGGCTCCACCAGTTCAATCTTGGTGACCACCAGCGCCCCACTCAGCAACGGCATTAAGGATAGGCCGGTTTCCAGCCGCTTTAACGTCACCATGTCAGGCCGGGAGCCCCAGGCGGCGTTGCTTAAACTCACGTCATTGGCGATCACCGTGGGCGTAAGCGAAACCGAAACCTTAAGGTCACCGGCGATCTTAAGATCACGGCCCGTGGCTTCCTTTACCTCGGCGGTTAAAAACTCGCGGAAGTCGTTGGGATCCATGTTTGCGATCACCGCAAATCCGGCGGCGACGGCGGCAATAACTAAGAAAACAACGCCACCTGCAATCTTCAGAAACGTTCGCACGGCCTACCTCCCCGTCAACTTCTCCAGGGCATCGATCAGCTCATTGTAGCTGTGAATAATGACATGGGCGCCCGCCTCCCGCAATTCGTCTACCTCGTGATAGCCCCAGGACACACCGATGGCGTGAATGCCGGCATTGCGGGCCATTTCCATATCGAACGTGGTGTCGCCGACCATGACCGAATAAGGCTTATCGACGCCGGTTTCCGACATAGCACGGTAAAGCATTTCCGGGCTTGGCTTGCCAGGACCGATATCAGAGGTCTGGCAGGTGGAAAAATGATGTCCGATGCCATGAATTTCGAAAACCGCCTCAAGCCCACGCATGGACTTGCCGGTGGCGCAGCCAATGATCCAGCCGTCACCCGTCAACGCCTCGATGGTCTCTACGGTGTGAGGATACAGCGGGTCTTCCCAGTTGCCGCTGTCACGGTGCGCTCGGGCGGTGGTCTTGTAGCCTTCCACCAGATCGCCGATATGGTGGTGAGCCTCTTCGGCCACTAGCCGGGACATGGCGTCGGCCAGATCAAGACCGACGATCCGCTTAATCTGATCGGCGGACGGCGGTGTCAGATTCAAAGACTCAAAGGCGCCTGTCATGGAATGAACAATGGCGGTTTGGCTATCGACCATGGTGCCGTCGCAATCCAGGACGACAAGCCGGAGAGGTGTATTAGTCATGTGGACCTGTCTAGTGGGGATTCGCGATGAAGAAAAGCTGTCATTCCCGCCATTCGAGGAAAGGCTCGGCTTCGTCCCGCTCATCAAATTCAAAATAGCGCCACGTCTTCACCATATGTTCCGGCAACGGGGCGATTACTTCCAACATCCCGCCGCCGGGATTGGGAATTTGAATGCCACGCGCATGAAGATGAAGGTTGCGGGAGATGGGACTATCTCCCTCGATAAACGCGTCCTTGCCGCCATACTTGCCGTCACCCAGGATTGGCGTGCCGATGGCTTGGCAATGAACCCGAAGCTGATGGGTGCGGCCTGTGACCGGTTCAAGCACCAGCCAAGAGGCCCTTCGCGCAGCGTTGGCAACAATTTTGTAATCCGTGATGGCGCGCTTGCCTTCCTCATCCGCCGCCATTTTCTCTCCACCCCTACCAGGGCGTTTTTCCAAAGAGAGATCAATCCGGCCCATGGCCGGACGGGGCACACCTGCGACAATCGCCCAATAGACCTTCCGCGCCTCTTTAGAGCGAAAGGCCTCCCCCAACATGGCCGCAGATTTGGCGGAACGCGCCAGCAACAGAACGCCGGACGTATCCTTGTCCAGCCGGTGCACCAGGCGAGGCCGCTCCTTGGCGTCAAAGCGCAATCCATCCAACAACGCGTCCACATGTTTCGCCGTGCCGGTGCCACCCTGCACCGCAAGACCAGGCGGTTTGTTGATAGCGACGACATGGCGGTCCATATGCAGCACGGTGTCTTGAATATCCTGCAGGTCTCGGGCGGAGACTTGTGGTGCGGAGCGCTTCCTCCGTTCTCTGGCTGCTTCATCCGGCAATGGTGGAACCCGGACCTCTTGGCCAGATACCAGCCGCGTGTTGGATTTGCAGCGCCCGCCATCGACCCGAACCTGTCCGGTCCGCAGAAGCTTCTCCAAGCGGCCATGGCCAATACCCGGAAACCGGCGTTTGAACCAGCGATCGACGCGAAGACCGTCTTCGTCTTCGCTCACCGGGATCGTTTGAACGCCGCTCATGTCAGCGCGTGCCGGAAGATCGTCATCGCCAGAAAAAAGGCGCCGATTGAGAGGATAACGGATGTGATGACATAAAGGCCGGCCGCCATCGTCTCCCCCCGATTGAGAAGGGTCATCACATCAAGTGAAAACAGGGAGAACGTGGTAAACGCACCTAACACACCCACAACCAGAAAGGCGCGAATTTCCTGATTCGGCGACCAAATCAACGCCATTGTCTCGACCAGCGCGCCCATGGCGAAGGAACCCAAAATATTTACGGCCAGCGTTCCATAGGGAAAGCCATAGCCCAGCCAATGCGTGACCCGAACAATCAGCAAGTGGCGGCCGACGGCGCCAATGGCGCCTCCAACGGCTATGTAAAGGATCATTTTCATTTGTGTGTGGGCTTTCCTAGTAGGACCAGGACTCTTGGCCCCACGAGACTTTCTGTCAAGCGTCCTGGTCAGCCCTTCCGCAGCTTGTCCCAATACTCGAGCCGCTTTTTGATTTCCCGCTCGAAGCCTCTATCGACCGGCCGATAAAAGGATGTCCGGTTCATCTCGTCGGGAAAATAGTCCTGCCCGGAAAATCCATCCTTGGTGTCGTGATCGTATTGATATCCGTCACCATATCCCAAATCCTTCATCAGATCGGTCGGCGCATTGAGGATGTGCTTGGGCGGCGACAGTGAACCGGTTTCCTTGGCCGCCTTGGTCGCCGCACCGATGGCTCGATAGGCGGCGTTGGATTTGGGCGCGGTGCCCAGATAGATCACACACTGGGCCAAAGCGAGTTCTCCTTCCGGCGAACCCAACCGTTCATAGGCCTGCCAGGCGGCAATGGCCTGGGGCAAAGCATTCGGATCGGCCAAGCCAACATCCTCCACCGCGAACCGGACCAGCCGCCGGGCGATATAATTCGGGTCTTCCCCGCCCGCCAGCATCCGCGCCATCCAATAAAGCGCGGCATCCGTGTCGGACCCTCGTAGGCTCTTATGCAATGCGCTGATCAGGTTGTAGTGCGCCTCCTGGGATTTGTCATAAAGCGGCATCCGCCGTTGAATCACGTCCGCCAGATCCGGCGTCGCCAGACTGGGCTCCGCCGGCTGAAGAAACAATTCCTCTGCCATATTCAACAGATAGCGGCCGTCCCCATCCGCCATGGCCTTGAGCGCCACGCGAGCGTCCTCATCCAGGGGTAAAGCGCGTCCCTCCAAATGCTCGACGCGCACCAGCAACTCCTCCAGCGCCGCTTCGTCCAATCGGTTCAAGACAAAAACCTGGCAACGGGACAGCAAGGCGGCGTTTAACTCAAAGGACGGGTTTTCCGTCGTTGCGCCGACCAGAATGACCGTGCCGTCCTCGACATAGGGTAGAAAACCGTCTTGTTGGGCCCGGTTGAAACGGTGAATTTCGTCGACAAACAGGAGTGTGCCGGTGCCGACTTCCCGCCGGTGCTTGGCGCCCTCAAAAACCTTGCGTAAATCAGCCACCCCGGAAAAGACGGCGGATAACAGTTCGAAATGGAGCTTGGTGTTTTCCGCCAACAGACGGGCGATGGTGGTCTTGCCGGTGCCCGGCGGCCCCCAGAGGATCATGGAAACCATCCGGCCTGAATCCACAAGCCGGCGCAACGGGGCATCCGCCCCCAACAGGTGATCTTGTCCAACAACATCTTGAAGAACGTCGGGCCGCAGCCGGTCCGCCAAGGGCCGGGGCGCCTGAGACTCGAACAGTGTGTTCAACGATCCACCACCATGGACAGGGTTTCCCCATCCCGGTCAATTACCACCCGCCAGCGCTTTACCTGTTGGATAAGCAGGGCCTTTAGCTGGGCCACGCTTTTTATCTCCGTGCCGTTGATCTCCCGGACAATGTCGCCCGGGCGGAACCCGAACCGGTTTGATGCACTTCCCCGGCGCACCTCGACCACAATCACACCGGTTTTCAGCAGATTGACGCCCATTTCATCCGCCATGGCCGGTGAGAGATTGGCGACCGTCGCTCCCTGCACCGGGTGTACGCCACTGAGTTCCGTCCTGGCCGGCTTTGGATCGCGCGGCGGCGCTTCAATCGAAAAATCTACCGTTTTCGAACGGCCCCGACGGATCAGGTTGAGTTTCACGGTGTCGCCGATTGGCCGGGTGGCGATCCTAAACCGCAGCGCCTCAGGATCATCGACCTCATGGCCATTGATGCTCACAATAACATCGCCGACCCGGACACCCGCCCGATCCGCCGGACCCTTGGGGAATACATCACTGATCAAAACGCCCGCCGGTCGTCGGAGGCCCAAGTTTTCGGCTATTGCTGCAGTGATCCCCTGCCCCTCAGCGCCGATCCAGGGCCGCACCAGCCGGCCTGTCTTGGTAATACCGGACAAGACCGATCGCACCATGTTTGACGGAATGGCAAAGCCAATGCCGACCGAGCCGCCGCCTTTGGAATATATCGCCGAATTCACGCCGACCAGCCGTCCGTCCAAAGAGATCAGCGCGCCCCCGGAATTGCCGGGGTTAATCGCCGCGTCGGTTTGGATAAAGAAATTAAAATCATTGATCCCAACCTGTGTCCGCGCCAAGGCCGAAACGATCCCGCTAGTGACTGTCTGTCCGACACCAAAGGGGTTGCCGATAGCCAAAACCAGATCACCGACTTCAAGTTCATCTGAGTCCCTGAACGCCAAATGCGGCAGAGCGCTCCCATTCACATCGACCTGAATAATCGCCAGGTCAGTTCGCTCGTCACTGCCGATAATTTTGGCGTCAAATTCCCGGCGGTCGGACAACACCACCCTGATTTCATCCGCACCGGCGATGACATGGTGATTGGTGACGATGATCCCCTTGGGATCAACGATCACGCCGGAGCCCAGGGAATTTTGAACTTTCTTTCGAGTGCGGGGGCCGATCTGGAAATTGTCGCCAAAAAACCGGCGGAAGAACGGATCATCGAACAGTGGTGAAAAAGAGCGGGCGCGCACGGTCTTCTTGGTAAAGATGTTAACCACCGCCGGCGCCGCCTTTTTGACCAAAGGCGCAAAGGAGAGGTTGACCTCCGCCCGGGATGAGGGCACGCGCTTTTGCGCCTCTGCGGCCCCTGCTGACAGCACGATCAGCATGCCGGTGGCCCAAAAGACCCGTGCGGCCATTTTTTGCAGTCTAAATCTCATCGTTTTAAGCTAACTCACTTTGTTGACCCTGCCTATGCCGTATTCCCGATCCCTCACCCGCCAAAAAAAAAGGGGCGGCACGCGGCCACCCCTTAATTTGTTCTTTGGCGCCAGTGGCGCAAGCTTGAACCAGCCCTTAGACCGGGACCGGCGCGTCTTCGGCTTCCGCTTCCAGCATCGCTTCGTGGCGGGCGCGGTCTTCGGCGCCCTTGGCGTCGGGATCGCGGTCCACAAGTTCGATCACCGCCATCGGCGCAGAGTCCCCATAGCGGAAACCAGCTGCCAGCACGCGGGTATAACCGCCCTGACGTTCCTTGTAGCGATCCGCCAGCTCATCAAAGAGCTTGGACACAACTTCGCCGTCCTGGAGGAACGACATGGCCTGCCGGCGGGCATGCAGGTCACCACGCTTACCCAGCGTGATCATTTTCTCGGCAAAGCTCCGCAGGTCCTTGGCCTTCGGCTTGGTCGTCTTAATCTGCTCATGACGCAGCAAAGACGCCGTCATATTGGCAAACATGGATTTGCGGTGCGATGAAGTCCGGTTTAGTTTCCGGCCGCTCATTCTGTGACGCATGGCTCTCTTCCCTAAGCTAGTACGCGCGCCGTCTTAAAAAGGCTCATCCAGGCGTTTGGCCAGGTCTTCGATATTCTCGGGCGGCCAATTGGTGATTTCCATACCCAGATGCAGGCCCATTTGGGACAGCACTTCCTTGATTTCGTTCAGCGACTTACGGCCGAAGTTCGGCGTGCGGAGCATTTCCGCCTCGCTCTTCAGCACCAGATCGCCAATGTAGATGATGTTGTCGTTCTTCAGGCAGTTCGCCGAACGGACCGACAGTTCCAGCTCGTCCACCTTGCGGAGCAGGTTCTTGTTGAACGGCAGTTCGTCGCGGGCATCCTCGCGGATCGCCAGTTGCGGCTCTTCGAAGTTGATGAAGAGTTGCAGCTGGTCCTGCAGGATACGCGCCGCCAGAGCGACCGAATCTTCCGGTGTGATCGTACCGTCTGTGGTCACATCGATGGACAGTTTGTCGTAGTCGGTGACCTGTCCGACACGGGCATTGTCCACCTTGTAAGCGACTTTGCGCACGGGCGAGAATACGGCGTCGATCGGGATCAAACCGATCGGGCTTTCTTCGGGTTTGTTCTGCCCCGCCGGGACATACCCCTTGCCGGTTTCCACCGTCAATTCCATCCGGATCTTGGCGTCATTGTCCAAGGTGCAGATCACCAGATCGGGGTCCATCACCTCGATGTCATGACCGGTGTCGATCATGCCGGCGGTGACTTCGCCTGGGCCCGAGGCTTCGAGGAGAACCCGGCGGGGGCCCTCGCTGTGCATGCGCACACCCATGGACTTGATGTTCAACACGATATCGGTCACGTCTTCATGGACGCCCGGAATGGAAGAGAACTCATGCAGCACGCCATCAATCTGAATGGCGGTCACCGCCGAGCCTTGGAGCGAAGACAAAAGAACCCGGCGTAGGGCGTTGCCCAGCGTCAGGCCGAAACCGCGCTCCAGCGGTTCCGCGACAATAGTTGCACGCCGTTCCGGCACTGCGCCTTGAACGACTTCCAATTTGTTCGGTTTAATCAGTTCCTGCCAATTTTTCTGGATCACGAGCGCGCCTCAATTTGCTGCAGGTTAAAAACAAAATTACTTGCCGGCTGATCCCGTCGGACTAGCCGGTTGGATGCAAATCACCGTTATACGCGACGGCGTTTGCGGGGACGGCAGCCGTTATGTGGTATCGGCGTAACGTCCCGAATAGAGGTAATGGTGAAGCCAATAGCTTGCAGGGCCCGCAGCGCGGACTCCCGCCCCGAACCGGGACCCTTGACCTCAATTTCCAGGGATTTCATGCCGTGTTCCTGCGCTTTGCGCCCGGCATCCTCCGCCGCGACCTGTGCGGCATAAGGGGTCGACTTGCGCGACCCCTTGAAACCCTGACTCCCCGCTGAGGACCAGGAAATCGCATTCCCCTGAGCATCGGTGATGGTGATGAGGGTGTTATTGAACGTCGCGTTCACATGCGCCACACCGGACGTGATGTTCTTCCGTTCCCGGCGGCGCGGACGTGCTGTAGCTGCTTTTGCCATCTCGAACCTTCAACTTTCGCCGGACAAAGCCCGGCCCTAACTAACGAATTCGTACTTCGGTTAAACTTTCTTCTTGCCGGCGATTGCCTTGGCCGGACCCTTCCGGGTGCGGGCATTGGTGCTGGTGCGCTGACCACGCACGGGCAAGCCGCGGCGATGCCGCAAACCCCGATAGCACCCAAGGTCCATCAGCCGTTTGATATTCATGGACACTTCCCGGCGAAGATCGCCTTCGACCTGGAAATCCCGATCGATGACGTCACGAATTTGCGACACCTCATCATCGGTGAGTTCATGCACACGGCGTTCCTGCGGGATCCCGATTTGGTGACAAATCCGGGTCGCCGTCGTGCGTCCAATCCCGTAGATATAGGTCAAGGCGATTTCGACCCTCTTTTGGGTTGGGATATTTACGCCAGCAATACGAGCCAAAGCCAGTTCTCCTTAGCTTTCAATAATTTAACCATATATCGCGGGGGGTCCCGAAGAGGCGCGATTATAGGGAGAAAGCTCCCGAAGTCAACTCGCGCAAGTTCGATTATCCTGCCGCGATAACCCCCTTAATTTCGTCCAAAACTTCTTCCATGGGGCGATTGCCATCCACGGTCGTCAACGACCCATTTTTCTCGTAATACGGTAAAATCGGCGCCGTTTGTAATCTATAGGCCACAAGACGAGACCGCACGGTCTCTTCGTTGTCATCGGTACGGCGCACAAATTCAGTATTGCCGCATTTGTCGCAGACGCCTTCTTCGGCCGGCTTCAGGAACGTATCGTGATAGCCGGCGCCGCATTCCGCACAGGAAAACCGGCCGCAAATGCGCTCCACGATCGCGTCTTCGTCCACATCTATCTGGATCACATGATCCATAACCTGTCCTTTTTCCGACAACATCGCGTCCAACGCCTCTGCCTGAGCCGTCGTCCGCGGAAAACCGTCCAAAATAATGCCCTTTGCCAACTCTTCGCCGTCCATTCGAGATGAAATCAACCCGATAATCATGTCGTCCGGCACCAATTGGCCCGCATCCATCAATTTCTTCGCCTCATTGCCGATCTCACTGCCCGCCTTGATTTCTTGCCGGAGCATTTCCCCGGTGGACAATTGGACCAGACCGTATTCCTCTACTAACCGTTCCGCCTGGGTCCCTTTCCCGGCGCCGGGAGGTCCCAGAAGAATCAGGTTCATCCCCGCCGTCCCTTCAATCTGGACTTCTTGATCAGCCCCTCATACTGATGGGCCAAAAGGTGAGATTGAATTTGCGCGACCGTATCCATGGTGACCGACACCACGATCAGCAAGCTGGTGCCGCCAAAGAAGAACGGTACGCTAAACTCGGAAATCAACATTTCCGGCAGGATTGCCACGGCGACCAGATACACAGCGCCGACCACCGTTAACCGAGTCAGCACGTAATCCAAGTAATCGGCCGTGTTCTTGCCGGGCCGGATACCCGGGATAAAGCCGCCGTATTTTTTCAGATTGTCCGCGGTTTCCACCGGGTTAAACACGACCGCCGTATAGAAGAAGGCGAAGAACGCAATCAACACCGCAAACAGGATCAGGTATCCCGGCTGGCCCCGGCCCAGGAACAGCGCAATAGTGTTCAGGAATTCCGGTCCCTGGTTCGCCGACAATTGAATAACCGTGATCGGCATCAGCAACAGAGAGGACGCAAAAATCAGCGGAATTACGCCGGAGGTATTGATCTTCAACGGAATGTGGGAGCTTTCGCCACCGAACATTTTGTTGCCCTGCTGGCGCTTCGGATACTGAACCAGCACCCGGCGCTGAGCCCGTTCGACCCAAACAATACCGTAAATAACCAAGATCGCGCCGATCAACAGGGCGCCGATCAGCGCAGATGACATGGCGCCGGTCCGGCCCAATTCCAGCGTGGCGGCCAGAGCACTGGGCAGTTCCGCCACAATACCGGCGAAGATAATCAGCGAGATGCCATTACCAACACCGCGCGCGGTCACCTGCTCACCCAGCCACATCAGGAAGATGGTGCCGCCGACCAACGTAACCACCGTGGTAAACCGGAAAAACGCGCCGGGATCGATCACGGCGGAGCCGGCGGAGCTGGTCATGCCTTCAATGCCGACGGAAATTCCATAGGCCTGCGCCGCGGCAATCAGCACGGTGCCGTAGCGGGTGTATTGGTTGATCTTCTTGCGTCCCTGCTCCCCTTCTTTTTTGAGCTGACCCAATGTGGGGGAAATGGACGTCATCAACTGCATGATAATGGCGGCGGAGATATACGGCATGATGTTCAGGGCAAAAATGGTCATACGCCCCAAAGCGCCGCCCGCGAACATATTGAACATGCCCAAGATGCCGCCCGCCTGCTGACGGAAAATATCCTGCAGAATAACCGGATCAATGCCCGGCAGCGGAATATAGGTGCCCAGCCGGTAAACAATCAGCGCGCCCAAGGTAAACCAAAGGCGTTTTTTCAACTCGGTCGCTTTAGAAAAAGCGCCGAAGTTGAGATTAGCGGCTAGTTGTTCGGCAGCAGATGCCATGTTCACTCCTGGGCCCGGTTCGGCCCCCGTTCAACTCTAGGAACGACGCCGTTGGGCGTTTATTCCTCGTCGCCGCCCTCTTCAGCAGCCGGCGCGTCGGCATCAGCCTCGGCGTCATCTTCGGCAGCGGCCTTTTTCGGCGTGGCCGCATCTTTCTTAGCTTGTGATTTGGCCGATTTTTCCCGGGCTTCAAGTTCAACCTTAGTCGGCGCCGGCAAAATCACCTTGCCCCCTGCGCCTTCAACGGCGGCGATGGCGGATTTGGTTGCGCCGGCAACCTCGATCTCGATCTTCGCGCTCAATTCACCCTGGCCCAGCAGCCGGACGCCATCTTTGTTGTTGCGGATCAGACCAGCCTGCTGCAACGCATCGGCGTTGATTGCGCCATCGCTCAGCTTTTTCTCGTCGATCGCCTTCTGAAGTCGGCCGAGGTTCACGATCTCGTAGTTCTTGCGGAAGATATTGTTGAAGCCGCGCTTCGGCGTCCGCCGGTAGATCGGCATCTGGCCGCCTTCAAACCCGACCATGGACACACCCGAACGGGATTTCTGACCTTTTTGGCCACGTCCGCCGGTCTTACCTTTGCCGGAACCTTCACCCCGTCCGACCCGCGTGCGGGACTTTCGGGCGCCTTCGTTATCGCGGATTTCGTTCAGTCTCATTGTACTCGTCCTTAAAATTCACCTTGGCCGGGGATTTAGGCGCTTTCTTCGACCCGGACCAGATGGCTGACCTTGTTAATCATGCCGCGCACCGCCGGCGTGTCTTCCAGCGTGCGGGTGCGGTTCATTTTGTTCAGACCCAGACCCTTCAGCGTATCGCGCTGATCTTTCGGACGGCCGATGGGGCTGCCGATTTGCGTAACGGTAACCGTCGCCATGACTATTGCTCCTTGGCCGCGGCGGCAGCGCCATCACGGCGGCTGACAATATCGCTGACCTTTTTACCCCGCTTCGCCGCAATCGAACGCGGTGAAACCAAATTCTCGAGGGCGTTGATCGTCGCCTTCACCATGTTGTGCGGGTTGGGGCTGCCGTTGGATTTGGCAACCACGTCCTGCACGCCCAGGGTCTCGAACACAGCGCGCATCGGGCCACCGGCAATAATACCCGTGCCCGGAGGGGCCGCGCGAACGACGACTTTACCCGCGCCATAGCGGCCGGTCACATCATGATGCAGGGTCCGGCCCTCACGCAGCGGCACCCGGATCAGCTTGCGCTTCGCGGCTTCCGTCGCCTTGCGGATTGCTTCCGGGACTTCGCGGGCCTTACCGCTGCCGAAGCCAACCCGGCCACGGCCGTCACCGACGACGACCAGCGCGGCAAAGCCGAACCGCCGGCCACCTTTGACCACTTTGGCGACACGGTTGATGCCGACAAGTTTGTCGATCAGTTCCGGATCTTCTCGATCCCTGTTGTCCCGATCTCCGCGAGGTTCTCGTGCCATATCCCTCTCTCCTAAAACGACAGGCCGGCTTCGCGAGCCGCCTCGGCCAGGGCCTTGACCCGGCCGTGATATAAATAAGCGCCGCGATCAAACACGACTTGCTCGACGCCGGCTTTCTTTGCCCGTTCGGCGACCAGCTTGCCGACTTCGCCGGCGGCCTCGACCGTGCTTCCATTCTTCAGCGAGGAACGCAGGTCCTTTTCCAGGCTGGACGCAGAGGCAATCGTGTTGCCGCTCTTGTCGTCGATGACCTGGGCGTAGATGTGACGGCCGGACCGGAAAACGGACAGGCGCACCCGCCCACGGGAGCGTTTGGATATCTTGCCCCGGACCCGCCCGCGACGGCGATCGAAAAGCTGTTTGCTCGTTTTCATGGCTTACTTCTTCTTTCCTTCCTTGCGGACGATTTGTTCTTCCTTGTATTTCACGCCCTTGCCCTTAAAGGGTTCCGGCGGACGGAAGGAACGGATCTTCGCGGCGACACTTCCCACCTCCTGCTTGTCCGCGCCGGTAATCGTAACCTCGGTTTGGGACGGGCAGTCGATTTTTATACCTTCAGGAATCGGGAACTTTACTTCGTGGCTATAACCCAGTTGCAGAACCAAATCCTTACCCTGCACCGCGGCACGGTAGCCGACGCCGTTGATCTCCAATTCCCGGGTGAAACCTTCGCTGACGCCAACAATCACGTTGCTGGCGAGGCTACGATAGGTTCCCCACATTTTACGGGCCGTCATCGAATCATTGACCGGTTTGACCCACAACTGATTTTCCTCAATCGACGGCTCTACATCATCCACGAACGTGAGGCTGAGTTCACCGAGCTTACCTTTGGCGGTCAGCTCCCGTCCTTGCAGATCAACATTGACCCCATCGGGAATATAGACCGGGATTAACCCTACGCGAGACATTTTCCTACGGCCTCCTCAACCCTAGAATACGTGACACAGGACTTCGCCGCCGACATTCGCCTCGCGGGCTTCCGCGTCGGACATAACGCCCCGCGGTGTCGACAGAATGGCGATGCCGAGGCCGTTATAGACTTTCGGCAGGTCCTTGATTTTCGAATACACACGGCAGCCCGGACGGGACACGCGATTGATCTCGCGGATCACCGGCTCACCATCGAAATACTTGAGCTCGATCTTAATTTCATCGATGCCGGTCTTCACGTTATAGCGTTCGAAGTTCCGGATGTAGCCTTCACGGCGGAGCACATCGAGAAGATTTTCGCGCAGCTTGGACGCCGGCGCGACAATCGAATCCTTTTTGGCCTGTTGGCCGTTACGAATGCGGGTTAACAAGTCCGCTACGGGATCAGTCATAGACATCTTTGGCGTCTCTCCTTTACCAGCTCGACTTGACCATGCCGGGGATCTGCCCCAGCGACGCAAGGTCGCGCAAAGCGATACGCGACAGACGGAATTTGCGGTAGTTACCGCGGCCACGGCCGGACACATCACAACGCAGACGCACACGAGTCTTCGAAGAGTTGCGCGGCAGTTCCGCAAGTTTCAGCCAGGCATTGAAACGGTCCTCGGCGCTCGCATTTTGATCTTTCGCGATTGCCTTTAACGCGGCGCGCTTTTCGGCATATTGGGCCGACATGCGCATGCGCTTCTTGTTCCGTTCGATGACGCTCTTTTTGGCCATCCTAAATCTCCGTCCCTATCTCTAGTTATTGAATGGCATGTTGAATTCGCGCAGAAGCTCGCGGGCTTCGTCGTCCGAACTCGCCGTGGTGCAAATCACCACGTCCATACCCCGAATTTGATCGACACGATCGTAGTCGATCTCCGGAAAAATGATCTGTTCCTTGATGCCCAAAGCGAAATTACCCCGGCCGTCAAAGCTTTTGCCCGAAATACCGCGGAAGTCGCGGACACGCGGCAAGGCAACGTTGACCAGGCGGTCAAGGAACTCGTACATGCGCTCACCCCGGAGGGTAACCTTGCAACCGACGATCATACCGTCGCGCAACTTAAACCCGGCGATGGATTTGCGGGCCTTGGTGACCACCGGCTTCTGACCGGCGATTGCCGTCATCTCATCAACCGCAGACTCGATCTTCTTGCGGTCTTGAGAGGCCTCTCCCACACCCATGTTGAGCACAATCTTATCCAGCTTCGGCACCTGCATCGGATTGGTGTAGTTCAACCGTTCCATCAGCTTCTGCCGGATTTCAGAATCGAACGTATCGCGTAAGCGAGCCATTTCAAAAATCCTTATAAATCAACTACTTCGCCGGACCGCTTCGCATAGCGGACACGGCGGCCATCTTCCAAAACCTTGGTGCCGACGCGGGTCGGCTTGTCATCCGACGGGTCCACATGGGCCAGGTTGGAAACATGAATGGTAGCTTCTTTTTCGATGATGCCACCGGCGCCGGCCTGCGACGGCGCGGTGTGACGCTTCACCATATTGACGCCCTGAACAATCGCCCGGTCACGCGCCGGGATCGTCTTCAGAACTTCACCGGTTTTACCTTTGTCACGGCCGGTCAGGACCACAACCTTGTCGCCTTTTTTGATATGCGCAACCATTACAGCACCTCCGGCGCGAGCGAAATAATCTTCATGTAGCTCTTGCTGCGCAGCTCACGAGTCACCGGGCCGAAAATCCGGGTACCGATGGGCTCGTTCTGGTTGTTGATCAACACGGCGGCATTGCTGTCAAAGCGAATCGCGCTGCCATCGGGGCGGCGGATCTCCTTGGCCGTGCGCACCACGACGGCGCGGTGCATTTCACCCTTCTTCACGCGTCCGCGTGGAATGGCCTCTTTAACCGACACCACGATTACATCGCCGACCGAAGCAAATTTGCGCTTCGAACCGCCGAGAACCTTGATGCACTGCACCCGTCGCGCGCCGGAATTATCCGCCACTTCCAGGTTGGTTTGCATCTGAATCATCTGCTTACGTCCTTCTACTTCACCACGCCTTAACCGGCGTCGGCGATTACTTCCCAGCGTTTGGTCTTCGACAGCGGCCGGCATTCCTGAATGCTGACAATGTCCCCAACCTTGCACGCGTTATTTTCGTCATGGGCGTGATAACGCTTCGAGCGCTTGATGTATTTTTTGTACAGGGGATGGGCGAACTTACGTTCGACATTTACGACGACCGTCTTGTCCATTTTGTCGCTAACAACGACACCCTGCATAATTCGCTTCGGCATCACTAAAACTCCTTAGGAGGCGGCTTCCCGCGTCTTTTCCTTCAAAATTGTCTTTACCCGGGCAAGGTCACGGCGGACCGCACGGACGCGGGCAGTATTCTCGAGCTGACCACTGGCTTGCTGGAAGCGCAGACTAAAGGCTTCCTTGGCCAGGTCGTTCACATGATCGTTCAGCTCATCGACCGTCTTGGTGCGCAGATCTTCGGCTTTCATTGCTTAATCTCCCGCGCCCAGGCGTTGGACGAATTTGGTCTGGTTCGGCAGTTTTGCCGCCGCCAGCTCAAACGCCCGGCGGGCAATCCCTTCCGGCACACCATCGATTTCGAACATGATGCGGCCGGGTTTAACCCGGGCGATCCAATATTCGGGCGTACCCTTACCTTTACCCTGACGAACTTCCGCCGGTTTGGTCGACACAGGAATATCCGGGAAGATGCGGATCCATACACGGCCGGCGCGTTTCATATGCCGGGTCATGGTCCGCCGCGCCGCCTCGATCTGGCGGGCGGTAATCCTGCCTGGGGTCATCGCCTTTAAGCCATAGGCCCCGAAGTTCAACGCGGAGCCACCCTTGGCATTCCCGTGAATCCGGCCCTTATGGGCTTTCCGGAATTTTGTTCTTTTCGGCTGAAGCATTTGTCCGTTCCTTGACCCTTAACGCTGCGGCTGTTGTTCCAAGGCGCGTTTTTCAACGGCCATCGGATCGTGAGCCAAAATTTCACCGCGATAGACCCAAACCTTCACACCGCAGATGCCGTACGTGGTCTTGGCCCGCGCGGTGCCATAATCGATATCAGCGCGGAGCGTGTGCAGCGGCACCTGCCCTTCGCGATACCATTCAGTCCGGGCAATTTCCGCACCGCCCAACCGGCCGGCGCAGTTAATACGAATACCCTCGGCGCCGAGGCGCATGGCCGACTGTACGGCCCGCTTCATGGCGCGGCGGAATGCAATCCGGCGCTCCAACTGCTGGGCGATATTCTCGGCGATCAACTGGGCGTCGATTTCCGGCTTGCGGATTTCAACAATGTTCAGGCTGACATCGCCACCGGTGCGGCGCGCCAGTTCGGCCCGCAACGTCTCGATATCGGCGCCTTTCTTGCCGATGACCACACCCGGACGAGCCGTGTGGATCGTCACCCGCGCGCGGCGCGCCGGACGTTCAATCACGACCTTGCTGAGACCAGCCTGTTGCAGGCGGCTCTGAAGATAGCTCCGAAGCTCCAAATCCTCGTGCAGAAGATCGGCATAGCTGTTCTTGTCGGCGTACCATCGGGAATCCCAGGTCCGGTTGATACCGACGCGAAAACCGATCGGATTAACTTTCTGCCCCATTACGCCGTCTCCTCGCGCTCACGCACCACAATGGTTAAGTTGCTGAAGGGCTTCAAAATGCGCCCCACCCGGCCGCGAGCCCGGGCCTTCCAGCGTTTCATCACAAACTGGCGGCCGGCGGTCGCTTCGGCGACAAACAGACGGTCCACATCCAGTTGCTGATTATTTTCCGCATTGGCGATCGCCGACTGCAGAACCTTCTTTACTTCACCGGCCACACGACGGCGGGAGAAGGTCAATTCGTTCAAGGCTTCCTCGCAGGACTTGCCCCGGATGCTCTGGGCCACCAGGTTCAACTTCTGCGGGCTGATGCGGATCGACTTGGAAAAAGCCTTCGCTTCGTTATCAGCCAGACGCCGGGGGGCTGCACTCTTGCCCATGACTAGTCCCTCTTACCTTTCTTGTCCGCGGCGTGACCGTAATAATTGCGGGTCGGCGAAAACTCGCCCAATTTGTGACCCACCATGTTTTCAGTCACCAACACGGGGATGAATTTCTGGCCGTTGTAGACCCCAAAGGTCAGGCCAACGAATTGCGGCAGGATGGTGGAACGCCGGGACCAGGTCTTAATAACGTCATTACGACCGGATGCGCGGGCTGCCTCCGCCTTCTTCAGCATGTAACCGTCGACGAACGGTCCTTTCCAAACAGAACGAGACACAGTTCCTCCTTTACCGCTTCCGCCGGCGCATAATCAGCCGGTCGGTCTTCTTGTTATTCCGCGTACGTTTACCCTTGGTCGGCTTGCCCCACGGGGACACCGGATGGCGGCCACCGGAGGTCCGGCCCTCACCACCGCCGTGGGGGTGATCAACCGGGTTCATCGCGACACCGCGAACCTGAGGACGTTTGCCCAGCCAGCGCTTGCGGCCGGCTTTACCCAGCTTGGTATTGGCTTGATCCGGATTGGACACCGCACCGATGGTGGCCATGCACTCGGCGCGCACCATGCGAATTTCACCGGAGGTCAGGCGTAGCTGCGCATAGCCTTGATCCTTACCGATCAGCTGCACATAGGTGCCCGCCGACCGAGCGATCTGACCGCCGTTGCCGACTTTCATCTCCACATTGTGGATGATGGTGCCAACCGGAATATTGCTCATGGGCAGCGCATTGCCCGGCTTGATATCAACCCGCTCTCCGGAGATGACCGTGTCACCCGGCTGCAGACGTTGCGGCGCGAGGATATACGATTTCTCGCCATCTTCGTAGGTGATCAGGGCGATAAAGGCGCTCCGGTTCGGATCATACTCCAAACGCTCGACCGTCGCCGGCACATCATAACGCTGCCGCTTGAAATCAACGACCCGATAGCGGCGTTTGTGACCGCCACCCCGGCGGCGCATGGTGATGCGGCCCTTGTTGTTGCGGCCGCCCTTGCTGCGCAGACCTTCGGTCAGGCTTTTTTCCGGCTTGCCGGACCACAGATCCGACTTATCGACGAGCACAAGGCTCCGCCGACCGGGGGATGTGGGTTTGTAATTCTTAAGTGCCATAATCCGTCCCCTGCCTATACGCCGGTCGTAATATCAATGGAATCGCCATCGACCAGCGTCACGATCGCTTTCTTGGTATCGACCCGCTTGCCGATTTTGCCACGGAACCGCTTCACCTTCCCTTTCTGACGGAGGGTATTCACGGCCTTCACCTTGACATCAAAAAGCCCTTCGACGGCGGCGCGAATTTCCGGTTTGGACGCGTCCAGCGGCACCTTAAAGACGACTTGGTTATGTTCGGAAATGATCGTCGCCTTTTCCGTAATCATCGGCGCGCTGATCACTTGATACATCCGCTCTTTAGAGAGCGTCAGGTTTTTGTTGGCGTACGGACTGCTCATTTCAAACGCTCCTGCAACTGGGCCACGGCGTCCTTGGTCAGCACCAGCGTGTCGCGGCGGAGGATGTCATAGACATTGGCGCCCTGCTGCGGCAGCACATCGACTTCGCGGATGTTGCCGAGGGCGCGGCTGAAATTCGCATCCACTTCATTACCGCCGATAACCAAGGCTGATTTCCAGCCCAATGCCTTCAACTGTTTCGCCAGCTCGCCGGTTTTACCGGAAGCGGACTTCGCCTCATCCAGAACAATCAGCTTGCCATCGGCCTGTTTGGCGGACAGCGCGGAGCGCATAGCGGCGCGACGCACTTTCTTGGGCAGGCTGTGGCTGTGATCGCGCACCAAAGGACCGAACGCGACACCGCCGCCGACCATGTGCGGGGACTTCCGGTCACCTTGGCGGGCGCGGCCCGTGCCCTTCTGACGGAACGGCTTAGCCGTGCTGCCAGCGATCTCGGCACGCTGCTTTGTTTTGTGATTGCCCGACCGGCGCTTGGCGAGCTGCCAATTCACGGCGCGATGCAGAAGATCGGCACGAGGCGACACGCCGAAAATGGCATCGTCGAGATCGATATCGCCGACCTTCTTGTTATCCAAACTGATCACGTCACATTTCATGACCGACTATTCCTTATTCTCTTCGCCGTCGGCATCGCCGGCATCTTTGGCCTCAGCCTCGGGCGCGGCCTCTTCCACCGGCGCCTCTTCAGCGGCGGCTTCCACGGCTTCTACTTGAACTTCTTCGGCCGGGACCTCATCTTCCGCGGGCGCTTCTTCGGCAGCGGCGGCGCCACCCCGAATTGCGCCCGGCATGGGCACATCATCAGGCAGCGGCTTCTTCACGGCGTCGCTGACCAGAATAAACCCTCCCTTGGATCCGGGCACCGCGCCCTTCACCAGGATCAACCCGCGATCCGTGTCCGTGGAAACGACCTGTAGATTTTGCGAGGTCACTTGGACGTCACCCATTTGGCCGGCCATTTTCTTACCTTTGAACACCTTGCCAGGGTCCTGGCACTGACCGGTGGAACCAATGGCGCGGTGGCTGATCGACACACCGTGCGAGGCGCGCAGACCGCCAAAGCCGTGGCGCTTCATGCCGCCGGCAAAACCTTTACCCTTGGAGGTGCCGACCACATCGACAAATTGTCCTTCAACGAAATGATCTGCGGTCAATTCAGCACCGACATCGATCAGCGCATCATCAGACACGCGGAACTCCGCCAGCTTGCGCTTGGGCTCCACCTTGGATCTGGCGAAGTGGCCGCGCATCTGCTTGGACACGTTCTTGACCTTGGCTTCGCCAACACCGAGCTGCAGGGCGGAATAGCCGTCCCGATCTTGGGTGCGCTGGGCAACGACCTGGCAATTATCCACTTTCAGGACGGTGACTGGAATGTGGGCGCCGTCTTCCGCGAAGAAGGCGCTCATTCCGAGCTTTTGAGCAATTAATCCGGTTCTCATGGCGCGATCCACCTAGAGTTTGATTTCCACATCGACGCCAGAAGCCAAATCAAGCTTCATCAAGGCGTCAACGGTTTCGGGCGTCGGGTCCAGAATGTCGAGCATCCGTTTGTGGGTGCGAATTTCAAACTGTTCCCGGGACTTCTTGTCGATGTGCGGCGAGCGCAGCACCGTGTACTTTTCGATCCTGGTCGGCAGCGGGATCGGTCCGCGGACCTGCGCCCCGGTGCGCTTGGCCGTATTGACGATCTCCAGGGTGGATTGATCCAGCACCCGGTGATCGAACGCTTTGAGGCGTATTCTTATATTTTGACTGTCTACCATGATCTTAGGCCTTAAACTGAACCGGCGCCCCACCATGGAGCGCCGGTATTAAACATTGTTACTCGACGATGCTGGCGACGACGCCGGCGCCGACGGTGCGGCCACCTTCGCGG
>CAZSXT010000013.1:0-93343 GCA_964611435.1 uncultured Rhodospirillaceae bacterium
GGAGAAACACCATGCACTAACATTCAAACCGGACCAGTCATTGGGGGCAGGTCATCTTGCCGCCGACCATGACCGTGAGGACGCCGTTTTCCGCCCCGGCCTGACCACCGGAAACCGGCGCGTCCAGGAAGCCGATGCCCTTGGCATTGGCTTCTTTCTCCAACTCTCTCGCAAGACCGGCGGACGCCGTGGTGTGGTCCACCAGGATGGCTCCCTTCTTCATCCCGGCCAGAGCACCGTCCTTACCGTAGGCGACACTGCGGACATCATCGTCGTTGCCGACGCACATGAAGACGATTTCTGCACCTTTGGCTGCTTCCTTTGGGGTCTTCTGCGCCGCGCCTTTGTACTCCTTCGCCCACTTTCGAGCCTTGGCGGTGGTGCGGTTATAGACGGTCACTTCGTGTCCCGCGTTAATAAGGTGACCGGCCATGGGATAACCCATGACACCCAAACCGATGAAAGCGACTTTGCTCATGATGTCCTCCTAAAATTGGCCGCGCACTGTGCCTTGAAAGCGCGGAGATGGTCAAGGTAAGCCAAATGGCTCAATCCGGCAGATATTTTTTGATCTTTTCCCAATGATCCCGGTCCGGGGCGACGACCAGGCGTTCCCGCACGATGGGGCCGGGCCAGTAGGTCTCCCCGGTCTCGGTGTAGGCAGCGTACATGCCCGATTCCTCGATAAACAAGAGCCCAGCGGCGTGATCCCAGGGCTTCAACTGGCCATACTCGGCGAAGTGAATAATGCCTTTAATCAGGTCCACATACTCCAGGCCGATGCAGCGGTAGCGCAAGAGCTCTCCGGTATGTTCGTCTCGATGCCCGCGGGCTGCCTCTTCGGCCAATCTCTCCCGGCGGCGCTGGCCGAGAGAACCAGTCATTGCGGTGATCGGCAGAGGCGCCGGCCGTTCCAGGCCCGTTTTGTCGCTGGTGATCCCCTGCCCGATCCGGGCACTGACCATTTCGTCTTCCAGCGGATTGTAAATCCATCCGGCGACGGTTTGACCGCGTAACACGAGAGCGACGATGACGCAGAAGCGCCGCCGACCCTCGGAGAAATTCCGGGTGCCGTCCACCGGATCCAATATCCAAACCGGGGCGTCGCCGTTTAGGCGATCCAGGATGCTTTCGTCCGCGGCGTAACTTTCCTCGCCGACGACCACACTACCGGGCAACAGCCGCGTGAGTTCATCGGTCAGCCGCTGTTCGCCGATCGTATCCGCGTCGGTGACAATTTCGCCGGAGTCCTTGTCGCCGATTTCGTGGTCTTTCAGCCGCTTGTAGCGGGACAAGATTTCCTCCGCCGCGATCCGGCGGATGATGGCGGAGACTTCCTCGAGCTGAGACGGCGCGAGAAGATCATCAAGGGGCATATTGATCCCGGTCCCGGTGGTAGCTCTCGGTAATCAGTTCGTGCAGCCGGTAGGCTTCTTCATTGAAGTCGCCCTGCTGGATCAACGCCTTGGTGACATAGACAGCGAAGGCCACGGCCTCCCCCTTCCCGCGCAGATCATGATCGTCCGAGATTTCCTCCAGATAATCGTGGATTTGCTTGCGTGCCATAATGTTGAGCTGGCGTTTGACGAACTTGTTCTTGCGGCGCCACTTTTGCTGCGCTTCCAACGTCGCCATGGTTTCCTCCTTGGGCCGCGCATGTGGTTCTTGTGAACTCTCCAGCGCGGTAATGTCCTGGTGAACTCTACTAGTAGAATTAAGCCTATCACAGGGCGTCGGGTGGGAGAAACCGTAAATTGGGGCGTTAGTTTGCGAGGCGTTGTTCGATGCGCTCGGCATCTTCCGGATCCAGCAGAACCGTGAGTTCCACATACTCTTCGCCGTCCTTGCGCTCGCGGACGTCACCCCTGTCATAAAGCCAAGCCAGGGATTTGCCGTCCGACCAGGGTATTTTGAGGCTCAACTGGCGTCGCTCTGCGCCAAGGCGGTCACTCAACGCCTGGAGTAGCATATCGAACCCTGCGTGATCCCGGGCCGACGTCAAAACGATCGCCTGATTGCTGCGGTCGGCTTGGTTTTTCTGAAAGGCCAGTTCCTCGAAATCCAGGAGGTCCGCCTTATTGCGCACCTCGATCATCGGCGCGCTGTCGTCTCCACTTAGGCCCAGACCGGCGAGGACGGTCATGACGTCTTCTTTCTGCGCCTCGGTGTCTTCATGGGCGATGTCCCGGACGTGAAGCAGAATCTGTGCCTCGGTCACCTCTTCCAAGGTCGCCTGAAACGCCTCGACGAGTTCGTGGGGCAAATCCGAGACAAACCCCACTGTGTCGGAGAGGATGGTTTGCCGGCCGCAGGGCAAGGTGAGTTCCCGCATGGTCGGGTCCAACGTGGCGAAGAGCTGATCTTTCTGCAGCACGTTGGCATTGGTCAGCGCATTGAACAATGTGGATTTGCCGGCATTGGTGTAGCCGACCAAAGCGATCACCGGGTACGGCACTTTCCGGCGGGCTTGACGGTGCAGTTCCCGGGTGCGCCGCACCTGGACGAGCTCCTTCTTCAATTTGGTGATGCGATCGCTGATCATCCGGCGGTCGGCCTCGATCTGGGTTTCACCGGGGCCGCCCATGAAGCCGACGCCGCCCCGCTGCCGTTCCAAGTGAGTCCAGGACCGGACCAGCCTGCTGCGTTGGTAGCTGAGCGCCGCCAGCTCCACCTGAAGCCGGCCTTCCTTGGTGCGCGCCCGGGCGCCGAAGATTTCCAGGATAAGGGCCGTGCGGTCCAGAACCTTGCATTTCCAAACTCGTTCCAGGTTGCGTTGTTGTACCGGGGTCAGGGCGAAATCGACGACGGTCACCTCGACATCACGGGCGGCAACGATGCCCTGAAGCCGTTCAATCGCACCCTGACCCAGCAGTGTGCTTGGGCGTGGACGCGACACAGGTGTGATCTCGCCGTGGACAATGTCCAGATCAATAGCCTCGGCCAAGCGCACGGCTTCTTCCAGGCGTGCGTCTTCATCCCGCCGATGCGGGTTGTCCTTGAGGGAAGGATGCAGAACGAGGCAGCGGCCGACGGTCGGCGTGGTCTGTTCCGAAGTGTCCCAGGTCAAGTTAGGCCGAAGCGCTCTCGTCTTCGTCTTCCTTCGCATCCTGATCGAAAAGCTGGATCGGACCGGAGGGCATTACGGTAGAGATGGCGTGTTTGTAGACGAGCTGCGTGTGCCCGTCCCGGCGCAAGAGCACGGAGAAATTATCGAACCACGTGATAATGCCTTGAAGTTTGACGCCATTCACCAGGAAAACGGTAACCGGGTTTTTGCTTTTGCGCACATGGTTTAGGAAAACATCTTGTACGTTCTGGGATTTTTCAGACATATGGGTATCCCCCTGATTTTGTCTGTATTTGTTATGGTCGGAGGTCCGTTGAGTCGGCCTTCCATGGGCATACTACACGTGATTCCTCAGGTTTGAACAGCATGTTTCGCTGAATCCAGGTATTTCGCCAGTCCAAAGGCGTTTTTGACCGCCAAATCGGGTCGAAATGTCGAGAATTCATCAGAATCGGGCTCTTTTTCGCCAATTAAGACCGCGGCAACCCTGCCTCGTTTGGCGCATTCCATGTCGGAAACAGCGTCCCCGATGAACCAGATATCGGGTCCGGGATCGCCCTTAAAGTCCTGCAACGCCATCAATAGCGGCGCCGGATCGGGTTTGTCCCGATCCGCATCCGTCGCTCCGACGATATGGCTGAAACATCCGGACCAGCCGAGATGATCTGCCTCGTCCCGCAGCAGATCGCCGTTTTTATTGCTGACCACGCCCAGGTATAGCCCCTCATCGGTTAATTTCCGGAGTAGCTCCGGCGCTCCCTGGAGAGGCGTTAGAAAGTCCAGATGTGTTCGCCGGATCACGCTATAAAAATGCGCGGCGGCATCTTCCCACCTATCGCCGAAGAGTTCGGGAAAACTGTCCCGCATGGAGCGGCGGACATTGGCGCGGGTTTGCTCGTAGGTCCAGGGCTCCAGGCCGAATGTGGTCAGGGTGTCGTTGGTGGCTTCGTGGATCGCGGGCCAGCCGTCAACCAGCGTGTCGTCCCAGTCAAATATCACGGCCTTGGGATACGGCAGGATCAATGCCCTGCCCCGCCCGACTCACGTTCCATGTAGTCGTAATACCCGTCAATGAGCCGGCAGGAGATTTCCCCGGGCTCCCCATTGCCGATAACGGTATCGTCGATCTTCACAACCGGGCGCAGCAAGGCTGTCGTGCTGGTGAAAAACGCTTCCTTCGCCTGCTTGGCTTCGTCCACAGTGAACGGTCGTTCCACCAACTTCAGTTTTAAGTTGGCAATGAGACGCAGCAATGTCTTCCTTGTGATGCCGGCGAGAATGTCTTCATTTGTCGGCCGGGTAATGAGTTCACCGTCCTTGGAGACAATCCAAGCATTGGACGCGGTACCTTCGGTCACATTGCCCTCCCCGTCGATAAACCAGGTATCGTCCGCACCGGCATCGATGGCTTCCTGTTTGCCCAACACATTTGGCAGCAAGGAAACGGATTTGATATCTCTTCGTAGCCAGCGAATGTCCGGGCGGGTGATGACCGATTGGCCGCTCTTCGCCTTCTCCCGGCCCGGCCAACGGATCTGGCTGGCATAAATGACCAGCGACGAAGAAACAGGCAGTACGGGAAAAGCATGATCCCTGGGCGCTACGCCCCTTGTGATTTGCAGATAGAGCTTGCCGTGCCGGACATGATTGCGGCGTATGGTTTCCTCCATGATCGGCACAAGCGCCCGGCGGTTAACCGGCCAGTCGATCCGCAATTCCGACAGAGACCGTTCCAGCCTGGCCATATGATCGTCGTTGTCGATGAGTTGGCCGTTATAGATGGCAATGACCTCATAGACGCCGTCGGCAAGTTGATAGCCTCGATCCTCCACATGGACCATAGCGTCCCAATGAGGCAGGTACTGACCGTTCACATAGGTAATTCGGGGCATGAGCAGTTAGAAAAATTCCAGCCGGACCGAGAACATTTTCTCGACTTGTTTTACGGCTTCGTTGACGGCAAAGATGACGACTCGATCGTTCGTCTGCACAACCGTAGAGCCGGTCGGTGTGATGACCTCTCCGTCCCTGACCACAGCGCCGACGATAACGCCCTCGGGCAACTCTGCTTCTTTTAGCGGCTGGCCGACCAGCGACGAAGTTTCCATCGCCTCAGCCTCGATCAACTCGCCGAAATCTTCCCGCAAGGTATGTACTGAATGGATACGTCCCCGGCGGACGTGCTGCAGAATGGTGGAAACCGTTATGTTCTGCGGGCTTACAACCACGTCGATGCCAAGCGAGGCCGTGAGCGGCGGATAAGTGTTGTTGTTGACCAGCGTGATGGCGCGGCGGCTACCCCGCCGTTTCGCCAGTAAGGACGATAGGATGTTAATCTCGTCGTCGTTGGTCACGGCGATGACTGCCTCTGACGACGACACGTTGGCTTCTTCCATAATTTCCGGATCAAGAATGTCGCCTTGGAGAACGACGGAGTGGCTTAGATTCCTAGCAACAACTTCCGCTCGGGACTTATTGGTTTCAACCACCTTCACATTGACCGACGGTTGTTCCTGTTCGATTTGCTGCGCCAGAAACAAACCGATATTGCCGCCCCCGATAATGACAATACGGCGCGCTTCTCTTTCTTCATGGCCGAAGGCAGCCAAGGTGCGTTCCACATGCTGTGCATCGACCACGACGTAGACTTCATCACCCGGCAGCAATTCGTCATCCGCGGTTGGAACAATCGCTTCGTCCTCCCGAATAATGCCGATGATGACCACGTTCAAATCAGGGAAAAGTTGAGTCAATTGGCGCAACGGTGTGTTGATTAGCGGGCAATTGTCGCCGCAGCGGATACCGGTCAGTTTCACCTGATCGTCGACCAGGGAAATCATATCAAAGGCGCCGGGAACTTCGAGGCGGCGGGAAATGGCGCGTGCGACTTCCCGTTCCGGCGAGATGATCACGTCGATCGGCATGTGTTCCCGTGTGTAAAGGTTGGCCCACCTTTGATCCAAATAGCCTTGTTGACGAATACGGGCGATCTTGGTGGTGACGTCAAACAAGGAATGCGCCACCTGGCACGCGACCATATTCACCTCATCGGCCTGGGTCACGGCGATCAGCATATCCGCGTCGGCGGCCCCCGCTTGTTCAAGTACGGACGGTACAGACGCAAAGCCGGTGATGGCTTTTACGTCCAAAGAGTCGCTAATTTTACGGGTCAGCTCAGGTGAAGAATCCACGACATACACGTCGTTGTCTTCCTGCGCCAAATAGCGGGCGATATTGTGTCCAACCTGACCCGCGCCACAAACGATTACTTTCATTCTGTTTTAATTCCTCATCAGCTTCTTTCGGGCCGTTTTTAGTCGTTCGCAGCTCTTGCCCGGTCTTCCGATTGAATTCCCAGGGACTTGAGTTTTCTATGTAGAGCGGAACGTTCCATGCCGACAAAGGAGGCGGTTTTGGAAATATTGCCGCCGAAACGATTGATTTGAGCCGAGAGATATTCGCGTTCAAATATCTCTCGCGCCTCCCGAAGCGGGAGACCCAAAACATCGGATTGATCTGTGCCAGCCTGGGGCTTGGGGGCCGCGGCGGCCAATTCACCGGGCACTGCGTCGGCCCGGATCGGCATGCTATCGTCTCCCGGCGCCATGATAAGAATTCGTTCGATGACATTTCGGAGTTCGCGGACATTGCCCGGCCAGTCGTAGGCCTGAAGAGAGGCCAAGGCGTCCTCGGAAAACGGTCTCGGCTTTCGGCCAGCAGCCGCCGCCATTTGACCGGCGAAATGCTGCGCCAATGCCGGGATGTCCTGGCGGTAGTCCCTCAACGGCGGCACTTCTACCGGCACCACGCTTAGCCGGTAAAACAAATCTTCCCGAAATCGGCCCTCTGCCATCTCCTCGCCAAGGTTTTTGCTGGATGACGCGATCACCCGCACATCTACTTCGACACGGGTTGCGCCTCCGACCCGTTGAAATGTTTGATCTTGAAGAACCCGCACAATTTTGCCCTGAGTTTCCGGCGGCATGTCCGAAACCTCGTCCAAAAAAAGTGTGCCCATATGAGCTTGTTCAAAGGTGCCGATTTCCCTTGGTCCGCCTTCCCCTGAAGCTTCATGTCCAAATAGGCTGACTTCAAAATTATCAGGTTGGAGTGTCGCGCAATTGAGATAGACAAACGGCCCGTTTTGACGATTGGATTGCCGGTGTATCAGCCGGGCAACGACATCCTTGCCGGCCCCAGCCGGACCGGTGATCAGCACGCGGCTATTTGTCGGAGCGACTTTGGAGATGGTTTGCCGCAACTGGTGGACCGGCGATGAGCTTCCGATGAGTTCTTCACGGCTGCCAGCGCGGAGTTTCAGTTCCTCATTTTCCCGTCGAAGCCTAGCTGTTTCGATGGCTCGATTCACCACCAAGATCAACCGGTCTGCGGTAAATGGCTTCTCGATAAAATCTGACGCGCCCATGTTGATCGCGTTGACGGCGGTTTCGATATTGCCGTGGCCCGAGATCATCACCACAGGAACATTCGGGTGGTATTCGGTAATCCTCTCCAGAACCTCCAACCCATCGAGGTCGCTTCCGTCCATCCAGATATCCAAAAGCACCAGACTGGGTCTTCGCGCCTCGATTTCCTGGAGAGCACTGGTGCCGTCTTTTGCCTCACGGGCGGCATATCCTTCATCTTCGAGGATGCCCGCCGTCAGCATCCGGATATCGGCTTCATCATCGACGATCAAGATGTCGTAGGCCATAAACCGGTTACCGTTTCATTGTTTGAGTTTGATTCAGAATGATCAATGCCCGGTTCCGCCGAAATGTCCAGGGACTTGGAAAACTGCAACACCACATGCGCACCGCCGTCGGGGCCATTTTCCACGATCAAATCACCACCATGATCTTCCATGATTTTCTTGGAGATGGCCAGCCCCAAGCCAGTGCCCTTCTCCCGAGTGGTAACATAAGGCTCGGTAATCCGATCGATCAAATCAGCGGGGAAGCCCTTTCCGTTGTCGGTAATCTCGATGAGGACATATTCGCCGACGTCACGCAGACTAAGTGATATCTTACCGCCTGTTTTTCCGTCCAGCGCTTCGGCAGCATTCTTCAGGATATTGGTCAGGGCTCGGCTCACTTGCTCTCGGTCACAGGTTACCCGCACCTCGGATTCCGGTAAATCGACATCATAATCGACATTTTCCTCCCGGTTTTCCTCCATTATGGCGATCCGGCGGCAAATCTCCGTGAGATCAACAGATTTGAGATCAGGACGGGGCATGCGAGCGAAAGAGGAAAATTCATCAACCATTCTACCGATATCTTCGACCTGCCGTACGATCGTGTCCGTGCAGATCGAGAAGGTTTCCGGATCAGATGTAATTTCCTTTAAATACTTACGCCTAAGCCGTTCCGCGGAAAGTTGAATCGGTGTCAGCGGATTTTTGATCTCATGAGCGATCCTGCGCGCCACATCGGCCCAGGCCGCCTTGCGTTGCGCCGATAACAGTTCAGTGACGTCATCGAACGTAACGACATACCCAACCACGTTTCCATTGATTTGTTCTGCCGCGACAGAGACCAGTAACGTTTTGTTCCGGCCACCCTTAGACAGAGTGATTTCTCCCTGTGAAGTGCGGTTTGGCTGACGTCGGACGGCGTCGAACAGATCAGCCATCTCGGGAACAACAGCAGTCAGTTCCGCTGTAAATCTTGTTTGCAACTCGATTCCCAGTAACTCCGTCGCCGACCGGTTGGAGAGATGAATTAGGCCGGCACGATCCAGGCCAATCACACCGGCGGACACGCCCGCTAAAACGGTCTCTGTAAACTGGCGGCGTTCATCCAACTCTTTATTGGCCTCAATGAGACCATTTCGCTGGTTTTCCAATTGGTCGGTCATTCGGTTGAACGTCAGGCTCAGAGTGCCGATTTCATCTTTTTCAATGGATTCATCGATATCGACCTTGGCATCGAGATCCCCTTTTCTCACCCGTTCGGCGGCGTAAATCAAATTGCCAATAGGCGTTGAAAGCTGAGTGGCCAGGGACCAGCCGATCCAAATGGCGGCCAAAAGCAACAACAGCGCCACCATGCCGAAAATGAGGAGAAACTTGAACTGTAGGCTTTCCCGGTTCTTTTCCAGCTCAGCGTATTGGGCGGTTGCGCCTCGAGTCGTGGACAAATGTTCCAGCACCTGCTGTTTCACAAATCGTCCCACGAGAAGGTAGGCGTCTTCAAATGCTTCTAACCGAACGCCCGCCAAGACCCGGTCATCCCGTCCGCCGCGGAAGATCACCACCTCGCCCGAGCGGCTGTTTGTGAGTGCACTCAATAGTCCCTGCGACACCACGTTAAACTCCAAAGAAAAGCCAAAGCCGGTCCGCAACAGGGTATTACCATTCTTATCGACGACTACGGCTTCGGACAATTCCCTGGCGATGGATTGGGTTTGGAGGATTTCGCCAAGAATTCTGGGATTGCCGGCGTATCGTGTGGCGGCGCGGTTGATGTCATTGGCCATGGCCAGTGCGGAACCGCCGATATTTTCCTGGTGTTCCAGCAGATAGGCTTCCGCGACCTGCTTGGACTCATTGACGGCGGTACGGACACGATCACTGAACCA
Organism: uncultured Rhodospirillaceae bacterium; assembly: GCA_964611435.1. Lineage (GTDB taxonomy): Bacteria > Pseudomonadota > Alphaproteobacteria > Rhodospirillales > UBA2165 > JAYPHU01. The sequence continues at coordinate 9,650 of CAZSXT010000013.1, forward strand.
GGTTTCGATGCCAAAGTTCAGAAAGATGCCGGCGAAGGCCGCCACCAACAGGGAGGGAATCACCGCGACCAGGCTAAACGAAGCCACCAGCCGAACATGAAGTTTCGAGCCGGCCGAGCCCATCCGGCGGTCAATAAAACTGCGAACAATGCGCCGGGCAAGCACGGCAATTAAGGCAAGGGCTAAAACAAGATCAAGGTTCACCAGCCAGATTGCCGTGGTGATCTCGCCGCGGAGAGGGCCGTAGCCCGTCAACACCATCATCGTCGCCGTGCCCGACGCGATCAGCGAAATGCCAAGCAGGATCGCGGCAAGCCGGGCAGCGCTGAAATTCCGCGCCCGGAGGTCGGTAGCAGCTACGCTGTCGGTGGCGATATTTTGATCCATTTATGGGCTCCGGTCAGACGCACCGGTTAGGTTCCTCATTCAGCGTAATGAATACGTCGATTCCATCGCCGCTGTCCAATGCAACTACTCTTTGGGACTGCGAGTGACAGGGATATTCAGTTCCCTGATTTTCTTCCGCAATGTATTGCGGTTAAGCCCGAGCAAATTTGCCGCTTTGAGCTGATTTCCTCGGGTCGCTGCGAGAGACAGGGCGATCAAAGGGCGTTCGATCTCCTTGAGGACACGGTCATAGAGCCCGGTTGGCGGAAGCGATTCACCATGCGCTGCAAAATACTCGCGTAGATGCAGCTCTACAGATTCGGAAATTCCGTTTCCTGATCTTTGCCCCTGTTCTTCCGGGGCGTTTCCGGCCAACTCCGCCTCAACAACCTCAATGCCGATGGTTTCCTGGGAATAGAGGGCAGCAAACCGGCGAACCAGATTTTCCAGTTCACGAACATTGCCCGGCCAATTGTGGCTTCTGAGCCGATCCATGGCCGCCGGATCTATGACTTTCCAGGGCAGGCCTTCGCTGGCCGCCAGTGATAGGAAATGTCCAACCAGCTCCGGGATGTCTTCCCGTCGCTCGCGCAAAGGGGGCATGCGGATCGGCACTACATTGAGCCGGTAATACAAGTCTTCCCGGAACATGCCCTGGCGGATGAGTTGCGTCAGGTCCCGATGGGTCGCCGCAATAATCCTGACATCGGTCCGGATGGGCGTGCGGCCGCCGACCGAAGTGTATTCGCCTTCTTGCAATACCCGAAGCAATCGGGTTTGCGCTTCCGGCGGCATATCGCCGATTTCATCCAGGAATAGCGTGCCGCCCTCGGCCTGTTCAAAACGCCCGGCTGACTTCGCCGTTGCGCCTGTGAACGACCCTTTTTCATGGCCAAATAGCTCACTTTCGATCAGTTCTCGCGGTATGGCCGCCATGTTAATGGCAACAAAGGGGTAATTCTTTCGCTTGCCGTAGTCGTGCAGGGCCCGGGCCGCCAACTCCTTGCCGGTGCCGGATTCACCATTAATGAGGACGGTAAGGTCCGTATTCATGAGGCGCGCCAGAGTCCGGTAAACCTCCTGCATAGCGCCGGAACGCCCGATGAGGGGCAGCTGACCGTCCTCTTCTTCATTATGGTCATGCGGACGGGAGACAGCTGTCTCCAAGGCGCGTTTCACCACGCTGGTCAGCTCATTCAGGTCAAAAGGTTTGGGCAAGTACTCGAACGCGCCGCGTTGCGTGGCGTTGACCGCCGTCATCAGCGTGTTCTGTGCGCTCATAACAATGACCTGGAGTTCAGGGCGTAATTTTTTTATCCGAGGGAGCAAATCCAGACCATTCTCATCCGGCATGACGACGTCGGTGATGACGACGTCACCCTCCCCGTCGCTGATCCACTTCCAGAGCGTGGCGGCATTTCCGGTGGTGCGAACGTCGTAGCCAGCGCGGCCCAAAGCCTGATTTAGTACTGTGCGAATTGCCGCGTCATCGTCCGCAACAAGGATGGTTGATGCGGTCATGTCTTTTGCTCGTTCTCACGCGCTGCCATTGGGAGCCTCACTCGAAACACGGTTTTGCCCGGATTTGAATCGAATTCAATAACGCCACCGTGGTCGTCCACCATCTTGGCGACCAGGGCCAAACCAAGCCCTGTGCCCTTGGGTTTTGAAGTGACAAAGGCATCAAATAAGTGATCCTGCAGATTTTGAGGGATGCCTTCGCCATTGTCCTGAACAGAAATAACCAACGGCAGGTGAACCATCGATTCACTGCCGCTCACTGCAAACCGGACACTGTGTTGGTAGGCCGTGGAGAGGACCACCTCTCCGCCTTTGGCGGGCGCCGCTTCGGCTGCGTTCTTCAACAAGTTGAGAAAAATCTGGACCAGTTGATCGTGATTGCCATCTACCGATGGAAGCGACGGATCGTAATGTTCGACGATTTTTATGTTCTTGGCGAAACCCGTTTGCGAGATGTTTTTCACCCGTTCGAGCACTTGGTGGATATTCACGGGTGCACGCTCCAGTGGACGTTGATCGGAAAACACTTCGATCCGGTCTACCAGAGAGCAAATGCGGTCAGTTTCGTCGCAAATAAGCTGGGTCAGGGTCTGATCATCCCCTTCCGACATTTGTTCCAGCAGCTGCGCCGCCCCACGAATGCCCGAGAGCGGGTTTTTGACCTCGTGAGCCAGCATAGCCGCCATGGCTGTGACAGACCGGGCCGCGTTACGATGAGTCATTTGCCGGTCAATCTTGTCAGCAATGGAACGGGTAAAAATGTTGATGACAGCTACACCAGGATGATCTGACAATTCGGAGACCTGAATATTGATGAGTTGCCGTGGCACCCTAGCCGTTTCCATGGTCAGTCCGTATTCAGAGACGCTGATCCCCTGCCCTTGCACCTCGCGTACGAGGGCGTGAATTGGCGTATCCTTCGGCAGTATATATTCAAGGTTTTGCCCGACAATTTGCGACGCACTTTCGCCAAACAATTGTTCAGCTGCAATGTTGACATAGAGAACCAGGTGCTCCGGTGAGACGGCGACAATCGGTGAATCCAGCGCATTGAGTAGTGCGTCCGCGTCTAGGGAGACTCGATCATCCGTTGGAAGCGCCACCGCGGCGATGTCGCTCATGCAGCCAGCCTCTCGGCGAGGGGTTGATAAAACCCGGCGATTAAGCCACGGGCCTGATCAGCGTCATCAATCTGATTGATCGTTCCGCGAAATTCTACCGAGTTTGGCAGACCCTTTGTGTACCATCCAATATGTTTACGGGCGATCCTGACTCCACGGAAGGTGTCGTGATGTTCCAATATCTGTTCATAGTGTTCACGGACGATGGAATATTGCTCGGAAATAGAGGGATCGGGCAGGCGCTCACCGGTCGCCAGATAATGCCGCACTTGGTTCAGAAACCAGGGGCGGCCATAGCTGCCTCGGCCGATCATGACGCCATCGGCGCCGGACTGTTCCAGCAGGGACTTGGCGTCATCCACGGTGTTCACATCGCCATTGCCAATCACAGGGATGTTTACCGCCTCTTTCACCTTTCGGATAAAAGCCCAATCGGCATGTCCTTTGTAGAACTGGCAGCGAGTGCGGCCATGCACTGTGATCATCTTGATACCCGCGTCCTCGGCGATTTTGGCGAGCTTCGGCGCATTGCGGGAATTGTCGTCCCAACCGGTCCTCATTTTCAGGGTCACCGGCAGATCAACCGCGTTGACGGTCGCTTCAATCAATTTGCCGGCCAATACCTCGTCACGCATTAGGGAGGAACCCGCGTGTCCTTTGGTCACCTTCTTAACCGGACAACCCATGTTGATATCGATAATCGCCGCACCCCGATCCGCATTCAGCTTGGCCGCTTCGGCCATCATCTCCGGCTCACAGCCTGCCAGCTGCACCGACATGGGAAACTCCTCGGCGCAGTTGGTGGCCATCTTCATGGTCTTGCGGTTGGCGTGGATCATTGCCTGACTGGCGATCATTTCGGAAATAACCAACCCAGCGCCGTGACGCTTGGCCATTCGCCGATACGGCATGTCTGTTACCCCAGACATGGGGGCAAGCAAGATGTTGTTCTCCAGTTGGACGGGGCCGATCTGAATGGTCATAATAAACTCATTTTTCAAAGTTGCGTACTTATTAGGCAAAAATGCCGCTAATTCAAGAAATTAACGTCTATCTAGGGTTCGGACCTTAGCCAAGGATAATGTCGGTGACGAACTTGACGCCCGGATAGCCTAAAGTCAGCAAAAGATAGGCCAAAAGAACCAATCGGGTGGCTGTTTTGCCCCGGATGCCGGAACGGTAATGCAGCATCAGCAGCACGACGACCACCACGAAAACCGCCATCGTGAATAATGTCTTGTGGTCGAAAACGATCATTTCGCCGGTGGTGAAGAACTGTGTCGCGATCCCGGTGATGAAGCCGAGGGCCAGGATCACAGCACTGGTAATCAACAAGCGGACCAGCAGACGTTCACTCCCAGTTACTGACGGTAAAATTTGGCTAAGGCGGGTCCGTTGTTTTGTTTTCAGGGCTTTATCCTGCATCGCGGCCGCCAGAGCCGCCACGGCAGCAAGGGTGATTAACCCATAGGTGGCGACCGAGACGGCGATATGGCTGCCAATCCAAGCCAGCGGCGCCCCGGACGGCAATGGACGTTCCGGCGATTGCCCCCAGAGCGTGGCCAAAACACCTAAGGCCAGAAGATACGGAAACAGCAATGGCATGATACGCCAGCCATCTACGGTTGCTCCAGCAAGTACGCCGAACAACAACAGACACGCCAGGATTGTCAGCCACAATGCTGTCGAAATTCCTGTATGCCAACCGGAAGACTGCCGGACGACAATCCAGACCAGTGTCCCCAGGATCGCAACCGCCAATGTCGACCAAAAAACCGTATCCCGCGCCGGGGTACGGCGAAACGGCACGATCGTCGCCGGTATCAGGGCTAGCAAGGCCGTTAGGGGCAGAATGGTGGCGCTCATGCGAAAAATCCGGTTCGGACGGTGATTGGAGGCGTGCTGTCAGTGCCGCAATGGTTTAATTTAGCCTGTATAATAGCCCGCTGAAGCCTTTGTAAATGGAAACTATCTCACCGTGACTCACTGTGTTGCTCTTATCGTTTCAGCCGGCCGGGGCCGCCGGATCGGTGGCGATGTCCCTAAACAGTACCGGGAATTGGCCGGCGTTCCCATTCTCCGGCGTACGCTCAATGCCGTCCTGAACCACCCGTCAGTGGACGCCGCCCGGGTCGTGATCCATCCCGATGACGAGGATCTATATCACACCGCCACGGTTGGATTAGACATCCTGCCGCCGGTTTTTGGTGGAGCTGAACGGCAAGACTCTGTCCGCCTCGGACTGGAAAGTTTGGCAGATCTCTCGCCGAAGTTGGTCCTGATACATGATTCTGTACGGCCTTTTGCCGATCCTACCGTGTTTGACCGGGTGATTGATGCTATTTCCACAACAAACGGCGTGATTCCGGCGGTTCCCGTGGCGGATACGCTGAAACGGGCGGAAAAGAACCGGATTACGGATACAGTGGATCGTGCTGATTTATGGCGGGCCCAAACGCCACAGGGCTTCCCGTTTGCGAAAATTCTGGCGGCGCACCGCTCCGCCAAAGGTCAAACCCTGACCGACGACGCTATGGTCGCCGAAGCGGCCGGCCTTGCGGTGAATATCGTGCCGGGGGCCGAAGCGAATGTAAAAATCACGACGGAAGAGGATTTAATGCGGGCGGAACAGTCTTTGGGAACCACAAGCGGAGAAACCCGGATCGGCATCGGATACGATGTCCACAAATTCACCGATGGTGATCATGTGACAATTTGCGGGGTCGACATCCCCCACTCTCACTCGCTTGAGGGACATTCGGACGCAGACGTGGGGTTGCACGCAATGACGGATGCCATATTGGGCGCGGTTGGCGCCGGAGATATCGGCACCTACTTTCCGCCGAACGATCCTCAGTGGAAAGGCGCTGCGTCGGACATTTTCCTTCGCCATGCCGTGGAGAAAGTCCGGGACATGGGCGGCGCGCTGCAGAACCTGGACATCACCATCATTTGCGAAGCGCCCAAGATCGTGCCGAACCGGGAGGCCATGACCAAAAGGGTCGCGGAGATCACAGGCCTTAGTTCCGACCGGATCAACATCAAAGGCAAGACGACGGAGAAATTGGGCTTCACCGGCCGGCGTGAAGGCATCGCCGCGGAAGCCGTGGCGTCGGTCAGGTTATAAGTCTGCGCAGTTAATTTAACATCTGAATTGAGAAAAAATAATATAATTATAACAATATATTATCTTGTTTCATTCTCAATCCAGTTTAGAAAATCCAGATTGCCATCGTTGATCGGCAGCGCGACGATACAGGGACAGTCATAGGGGTGAATGCCCCGGATTTTATCGATCAGGGCAGGGAGGTTTTCCTCGGTGGTTTTCAGGATTATCGCCACCTCACCCTCGTTTTGAATATCCCCCTCCCACCAATAAATGCTGGTAGTTTCGCCAAGGATATTAGCGCAGGCCGCTAACCGCTCCCGGACGGCGATCTCGCCGATCTTCATCGCGTCGTCCCGGTTGCCGGCGGTGACGTAGACCAATTGCGCGCTCATGTAGGCCTCTTCTTCCCTATTTGGATTTCCGTTCAATCTACTCTAGTATATCCCCGGCGTCATCGTTCCACTGTGTAGGCCGGGGAGATCGAATGTGAGCGGGCAGACCAAAGAAGCGGCGAACCATAACGAAGTCGGGGGACCAAAGCCCAGTGACAGCCAGCGTCGCTGGCTGGTGCGCGGATTGGACCAGCCCGGCGGCAAGCTGCCCCTGTTCGACGGTGAAGGCCAGAAGGTCAGCGAACGCACGGTGAAAAGCTGTATCAAACAGGGGTGGGCCGAACCCTGGTTCAACAATCCGATCAAGCCCGATTGGCTGGTCTGCAAATTGACGGATGCGGGCCGTAAAGTGATCAGCTAATCCGGGTTATTTCTGTTCCGGAATAAAATCGTCATTTTTGAATTCATATGTAGGTAAACGGCCTATGCAAAACCGTTTATTCTAACATATTGTATTTATATAATTATTTCGGGGCATCGGTTCCACTTTGCCTGCTATATCCGGCCCATTTTGGTCCCGAATCCATAAAAAAGCATAAAATTTTAATTTTTTGTCTGTTTGTGATGTTCGTCACAGCGGAATCATGGGGGATCAGTCATAGTGACGCCAGATCAGAGATGATCATCCTTTCTTAGTTCCCTCAAGAGCATAACTCAGCCGGCCTTTGTGGCCGGCTTCTTTTTTGCCAATTCCCCACCGATCAAACATAGACACGCACCGCCCGCACGGATATGGTGCGCGCCGTAAGTCCTTATGGATATGGAATAATTTTAGACATGCCCCCCACCGATTATTCGAATCTGGATCAACTTGGCGGAGGCGCCACCCCCCTGCCCGCCTCGCCGGACGAGGCGAAGCTGGAAACCGTGGCGAACCCGCACGAGGGAACGAGCTATGTCATCCGCTTTACCTGCCCGGAATTTACCTCAATTTGCCCGGTGACCGGCCAACCCGACTTTGCACATCTGGTGATCGATTACATCCCGACGGGGCTTATCGTCGAAAGCAAGTCGTTAAAACTCTACATGGGTTCGTTCCGCAATCACCCGTCATTTCATGAGGCCTGCACGGTGGACATCGCCAAGCGTCTGGAGGCTGAATTATCGCCGAAATGGCTGAGGATCGGCGGATATTGGTATCCCCGGGGCGGTATTCCCATCGATGTGTTTTATCAGACCGGCGAGCCGCCGTCGGGCGTTTGGATCCCGGACACGGGCGTCGCGCCCTATCGCGGCCGGGGCTAAGCCTTAATCCTTATTCAATCAGGTAAACGCCGCCGTCTTTGACGATGGTAGAAAGCGCACTCAGGCTTTCCCCTTCGCACGGACCTTCGATACACACGCCGTCCTCAATATTGAACAGCGCACCATGCTTGGAGCAGCGCAAGAGCGTAAAGTCCTTGTTATAGAACTGCCCCGGAATCTGGTCGATCAACACTTGGTTGTGGGGGCACCAGTTAAGATAGGCGAACACCGCGTCCCCTCGGCGGGCGACGAAGATGTTGCGCTTCTTCCCCTGTACCTCGGCGACCATGCCTTTTGCGTTATTGTCGGGTATGTCGTCCAGACGGCAGATTTCCGTTTCACTCATGTCGTCGATATTCCGGAAAAATGTTTAAGGATATGCGAATGCCTCCCAATCGGGCTAGGCATTACAGGGGAAATTTCAAGGGAGCAAGCGTTCTTGCTAGTGCGCGCAACATTTGACTCGTATCAAGGTCAAAAAAGCACTATTTGAGCTATAAGTTAGTTCGCGCACATTTGGAGTTTTTAGGCCCATGGAAGACGATCTAAGAGCCCATCAGCGTTTCGCCATGAGGATGGAGCAATCCATCCGCAGCGCCAATCGAGAGATTCTGCACCCTGTGGTCGATCCGTTAACCGGGGAAAAAGTGCTGCGGGTGGCGATTGAGGTTTCGAAACGACGGGCTAGATATCTAAAGCTGGCCCTGCAATTGGGCGAGGCCGGTGAACATCATCCGTCCGGCGAAGAACTCCGAGACGCTCGCGAGGATTACCAAGAGGCCCGCAACGCCTTCACCGAGCTGATGCACACGATCGAGCGCGGCTACGTGAACCTGCCGGATCATGAGTAGAGGTTATATACTCAATACCACCTTGTTATCATTAGGTTGTAAACTCGGTGTCTTGAGTTCCAATCTTTTTCGGTGACAACACAATTGGTAGTACGGGCCTGAAATTCTTTTGGGTCTGATCGAGAGAAGGCCAAGAATACCAAGTCAGAAATTTCTTCTCGCGTATTTTTTAGCCGGATTCGTGTTTCTGCTTTAAACTCACCAAAGTAAGAGAAGTAACTTAGGTGACCATAACCCTGTTGTTCAACAAAAACCCCCACAGAACGCCAACTTTCCGTCTTTCTCATAGGATTTCAGAAACACGGACGATCTCAATCGATAACTTAGATTGAAACGACCATATTCCGTTATATTTACTTCGTCAGTGCCTCCAGGTTGGTAGGTCACGCAACTCGCTAATACTAGTGCTGCAGCTAAGATCATAACTATCCGTCTCATCACTTCCCTCCCCGCACCCAGAGTTTTGACACCACGCTGGCAACTTGGTTGTCATAGCCGGTTTGGGAAATCTCCTTCAACCGGTTCATGATCCAGTCCGGCCCGAACCAGACAAATCCCTTCTTTTTGAACAGCGCCGGAATGTCGGTCTCTCCCTTGGCTATGTTACCGGCGGCCAACGCCAACCGGACTTTCGGATTTGGTGCACACATCCCCGCCTCCGTCAGTTGCTTTTTCAGCCGACCAAAGACGACCTGCCTCAGGTCGGGTTCATTGAAAAGTTTGTATCTACGGGAATACTTGCCGCCGGGCGTCAGGTCATTGATGTTGACGCCGGGGCTATCCAGGTAGGACTTGCACTCAACCTTCCTCACCGTCCCGACAAAACAATCCGGCAACACGATCAATGTCATCGTTGTAGACGGTGTCAAAGCCGAAACATTTCGCCTTGCGGTTTTCTTTGACCCATTCTCCGTCAAAGGTGACGTAATTAACCGCGTCGAAATAGCGTATCCGGACAAATTCCTCAGGCCCTCGGTTGGAGATCTTTAACCTGTCTTGCTTTCGATTGAGCGCTTTGACGCTGTTTAACTTATCGTCGTAATCTGCCCATCTGACCAACGCGCCATAGTCGAAGTGACGCATGGACGCGCGAACTTTTCCATACAGGTGAATTTGATTGATAACGCCGAAACTGTTGTAAGCATATTTGTAGACGGAGCGGGACGGTTCATTTCCGGTATACTTAAAGTTTGAATCCGCTTTGGCGATATCCTTCCAACCGCTGAACGCGTGAACAGGACTTGAAATGAAAAGTGCCGCGATGACACCGATAATAACTTTCTTCAAATTGTACCTCGCCTCAAAACTTGTCAGATAAACAAAATCTACGACTAATGGGAGAGATTGCCGCGTTTGCCGGAATTCGTCCAGCGCAAAAAAGAAAGCCCAACGACATCAACTATATTGTTGAGATCATTGGGCTTTTATTGGTCGGAGCGATAGGATTTGAACCTACGACCCCTACACCCCCAGTGTAGTGCGCTACCAGACTGCGCCACGCTCCGTCAATTTAATGTCCGCTAAAAGAGGCTCTGATTCAGCCACTTAACCAATGTTGCTTCAGATAACGCATTTCGTCGAGAAGATCAAAATCATTCTGTCCTTATGCTCAATTACGCCCAAATTGTGACAGAATACCCGAGTGAGAACCCTACCCCCGAAGACCTGCCCTGATGTTATATAGATAGACACACCCCCGACATACCGAGCAAATATAGCGGTCAACTCATCCAGTCGCCGCCTAAAGGAGCCGGCGGATGTCTTCGAGCTCAGAGAGCACGCCCTTCAGCGCCTCGATTTTTGAACTGTCCAAACCGCCCTCTCCCACAGCTGCTTGTTCGGCGGGGTCGGAATTGGCCAGCTTGCCGCCGCTTTCCTTCAGCAGCTTCTGCACGCCTTTGATCGTGTAGCCTTCTTCGTACAATAGGTCGCGGATGCGGCGCAGCAGGTCCAGGTCTTCCGGGCGGTAATAGCGCCGGCCCCCGCCCCGCTTCATGGGCTTAATCTGTGAAAATTTGCTTTCCCAAAAGCGCAGCACGTGCTGCGGCAGGCCGAGTTCTTTCGAGACCTCGGAGATCGTACGGAAAGCGGATGCGGATTTGCGGGTAGCGCCCCCGCCGGATGTGTCAGCGGGCGGGGTCATGGTTAGTCGTCGAATTCAGATGTGGGGCCCGGCGCGGATGAGGCGGACACCGTAGCGTCACCGATGCGGCTTTTCAGAACCTGAGACGGCCGGAACACCAGCACCTTGCGCGGCAAGATCGGCACCTCTTCCCCGGTCTTGGGGTTGCGGCCAATGCGTTGCCCCTTGCTGCGCACAGAGAAGCTGCCGAAGGACGAAATCTTGACGGAATCGCCTGTGGCTAACGTGTCTGAAATTTTATTGAGAACGGATTCAAGAAGGTCGGCGGATTCGTTTCTGGACAGTCCGACCTCCTGATAAACGGCTTCGCTGAGTTGCGATCGGGTGATCGTCTGTCCCGCCATGTCCTTCCATCCCTTGGTATCATGTTTTGATTGGCGCGTATCATACGCGAGAAATTCATCTATTTCAATGGGATGGCGCACATCCAGCGGGTAAAAAATTGTTGAATAATTCTAGCCTGTGGGAGGCTTACCAGCGAACCAGCGCCGCGCCCCAAGTTAATCCGCCGCCCATCGCCTCCATCAGTAACAAATCACCCCGCTTGATCCGCCCGTCCAAGACGGCGGCATCGAGGGCCAACGGGATCGATGCAGCCGAAGTATTGGCGTGGGTTTCCACCGTCAGCACCACCTTTTCTGCCGGCATCTTGAGCTTTTTCGCGGTGGAATCGATGATCCGCTTGTTGGCCTGATGGGGCACCAGCCAGTCTATATCTTCGGGCTGGAGGTTGTTGGCTTCCAGGGCTTCCACGACCACGCCGGCCAGTTTGGTGACGGCGTGCTTGAAGACTTCCTGGCCTTCCATGCGCAGGAAGCCGCTTTGTTGATTAACGCCCGGTCCACCATCGCAATAGAGCAAATCCTGCAGATTGCCGTCGGAATGGATGTGGGTGGAGAGAATGCCTTGGGGCTCGGCCTCGCCATTGACCTCTGCCCCGCGTACGACCACGGCGCCAGCGCCGTCTCCGAACAGCACACAGGTGGAGCGGTCATCCCAATTGAGGATTTTCGACATCGTGTCAGCGCCGACGACAAGGGCGGTCTTGGCCGTGCCCGCCCTGATCATCCCATCGACTACCGACAGCGCATAAACAAAGCCGGAGCAGACGGCCTGTACGTCAAACCCTGCCCCGCCGGTCATACCGAGCCGGCTTTGAAGCATCACGGCGGTCGCTGGGAAGGTCCGGTCAGGTGTCGTGGTCCCGACAACGATCAGGTCCAACTCATCCGCTTTCACACCGGCGGCGTCGAGAGCGCGTAACGAGGCCTCGAAGGCCAGATCGGAGGTGTATTCGTCTTCCCGGGTGACATGTCTACGCTTGATCCCGGTGCGCGCAGTGATCCATTCGTCCGAGGTGTCTACCTTTTCGGCGAGTTGTTCATTGGTCAGGAAGTTTTCTGGTAGGTAGGACCCGCACCCGAGAATTTGACTTATGATTGGCATATTTTGTTGTTCTGTATTGTTATTCGGCGGCGGTTTTTGAGGGCTGTTCGAGGTCGTCGGCCATCAGGTGGGCAAGGTCCTCTTTGATCAGCTCGGTGACGTTGCGCCGGACCAGATTGACCCCGACTTCGACGGCGTTGGCAAATCCGATGGCGTCGGTGCCGCCGTGACTTTTCACGCAGACGCCATTCGCGCCCAAGAGCATGGCGCCGTTGTAGCGCCGCGGGTCAAAGTGATTGCGGAAGCGATCGATGGCGCCTTTCGCGATAATGGCGCCAAGCTTGGAGAAAATGCTGCTGGTGAGCGCATCCCGAAGGTAATAGGCAAACATGCGGGCAGTGCCCTCGGCTGTCTTCAGGGCGATGTTGCCGGTAAAGCCGTCCGTCACGATAACATCGACGGTGCCTTTGCCGATGTCATCGCCCTCAACAAAGCCGTAGAACTTCACCGGCAGGTTTGAATTTTGCAGAATTTGTGCCGCTTTTTTGACTGATTCATTGCCCTTCAACACCTCGACACCCACATTAAGGATGCCGATTGACGGCTCGCTCATGCCCAGAACATTTCGGGCGTACACCTCGCCCATGACCGCGAATTGCACCAAGTTCTCCGCATCGCACTCGATATTTGCGCCCAAGTCTAACATCAGGCACTCGCCAGTTTGGGAGGGGAAGCTGGCGGCGATGGCTGGCCGGCTGATGCCGGGGATCATTCTCAGAACAATTGTGGCCATGGCCATGAGCGCGCCGGTATTGCCGGCGGATATGACGGCAGAGGCTTCGCCGTCTTTCACGGCATCGATGGCAAGACGCATGCTGGAATTTTTGCCGCTTCGGAGCGCGGCAGTCGGTTTGTCGTCGTTGGTAACAATGTCCGTGGTATGACGGATTTCGCAAACGGCAGCGACGGCAGGATACTGCGCCAGCAACGGGCTAAGCTTGGCTTCATCGCCAAACAGCAAAAAGCGGACATTTCCGATTTTTTTGACGGCAAGGTCCAATCCCCCGACAATCATGTCGGGTGCATTGTCTCCCCCCATACCGTCAATAGAAACGGTGATCTGATCAGTCACAAGAGGCCCCTTTCAAAGGCACCTGTTAGGCGACGGAATCGATCTCGACTACTTCTCTCCCGTCGTAATATCCGCAAGCCCCGCAGACGTGATGCGGGCGCTTCAATTCTCCGCAATTCGGACATTCGCCACGGGCGTTCGATTGCAGCGCATCGTGCGCACGCCTTTGATTACGTTTTGACTTTGAAACTTTTTTCTTTGGAACAGCCATAGCTATTTCCCTTCGATTTGAAACCGTTTCTATTGGAGTTTTTGGCAAGAAGGGCCGGTTTCTAAATCATAATCCCCTGCGAAACAAGTGGTTTGAATATTATCGCCTGCGGCCCGTTCGAGGAACTTATTTTTTCTCAGGTGATATCTTCCGTAATGCTGCAAAAGGGCTGGCGTCCTCGGGTTTGTTGATATTTTGCCCGTCTGCTTCTTGCCCAAAATCGGCTTCCGGCGCCCTTGGAAAAGGGTCAATTTCCAACCCGAAGTATTCGGATACCAGTTCGCCAGCGTCAAATTGGCCGTCAATAAGGGGTTCAGGCGGATCAGCGGCGTCCGGATCGATATCCAGTTCGATCTCATTCTCATGATCACCCTCGCCCGCGAAGGTGCAGGTAAAGGAGGTATCGATGCTGTTTGTCACCGGTTCCAGTGTGACGACGCAGGTTTGCGCCAGTTTTGCCGTGATCCGAGCTTCTAATTCCACCGGGCCGCCGCTTTTGGGTTTATGCAGGTGCAGCCGGGCTTTCAGCGAATCAAGAGAAACCAGCGAAAATCGCTTGGCCAACGCCGACCGCTCCTTTTCGGTCGCTTCGATCTCCAGTTCTGCGTCGTCGCCGGCGAGATTCTCCACATCTATCAGGCGTGAAAATTCGGACTCCGTCATCGTGCGTGTTCACGGCCTAATTTGGTGTCCAAGACGGCAAATTTGATTGTTCCTGCTTGAATTGCCGACAAGTCCCAGCCGGCTGACACCTCGATATTTGCCCGGACGTAGGCCTCCATGCGGCTTACGTGCGCGTCCTCTGGAGAGACGTCTGCGTATAGATTGCGTTTAAGGGCCGCGGCTAATTCACTCTCGTCACCTGCCAGGCCCTCGTCATAGGCCTTGATACGGCCATAGACAGAGATCGCCATGGATTTGATCTTCTTTCCCACGCTCAAATCGCCTACGCCCATTTCCCGCAGATTTCGGTCCATATCGGTGAAAAAATGATCAAATAGAGCTTGAGATAAATCCGTGCCCTCTTCACCGATTTCCTTGAGCCGGCGCATCACAAAATAGGCATGGAGCGCAATCATCTCGAAACGGCCGTTGGGCGTGTCGGGCATGCCAAGGGCTTCATAGAAGTCCGCCCTGCGCGACTGCGCCACTATTGCGGCGTACAAGTCCGACACATCGGGCGCCCGGCGTTTTAGTCCTAAACGTTCAAGTAGTCTCATGAATTTTCCAGCGGGTCGCTACGGATATTCCTGATGGCGAAACAAGTACGATCTGTGATACTAAGTCGGCGAGAGATATAACCGTCATCGCGGTTGAGGCAATACCAAATCGGATAACCAGGACAAAGCGTAGATGAAACTGCGGAACACTATCGTATTTGGAGCAACCGCTATTTTGCTGGCGGCCTGTTCGCCACGCGTCGATGTTCGGGGCAATTTGCCGGATCCAGACCTGCTGGCGGATATCGAGGTTGGGCATATCAATAAACAGCAAGTTGCCGACCTTATCGGCTCTCCCTCCAGCATATCGCCGTTCTCCAGCGACACCTGGTATTATGTGAGTGAGCGTACTGAAACCGTCGCCTTTTTCGAACCGGAGGTATTGGAGCGTAAGGTTCTGATTATCCGATTTGATAGGCAGGGCGTGGCTCGCGCAGTAGAGACGCTAGGCCTTGAAGACGCTCGTAAGATCGCTTTGGTGGAGCGCACGACACCGACAGCCGGCACTGAGTTGACGGTTTTAAAGCAGCTATTCGGCAACCTCGGTCGCTTCAATACGGAAGAAGGCGCGAAGAACTAGAAGCCGCTATTTGTCTGTATGCGGCAGGCCCAATCAATCCGTTCATGAGCAATCTTTCAAAATTCACAGTTAGTGGTCTTCTTAAAAACGAAGAGCAAATCAAGATTATCGACGTGGGCGCCATGAGTATTGGCGCCGAAAACGACTCATACGAGACGCTTTATAATAGCGGAAAAATTCGCGTCATTGGGTTTGAACCCGATGAGGGTGAGTGCCGAAAATTAAATAACGCATCCAATGGTGTGCATGAGTATCACCCCTACTTTATCGGGAACGGTAAACCGGCCAACTACTATAAAACCAATCGAACCATGACTGGGTCTTTGTTCGAGCCGAATGCTGAGCTGCTTCAACTTTTTCAAAATCTCAATGAACTGACCCTTTTGGAAGAGACCATTCAGGTGGAGACGGTCCGGCTGGATGATCTGGCGTTCTTGGCCGACATAGATTTCATAAAAATAGACGTTCAGGGTTCCGAACTACAGGTATTCGAAAACGCGGTGAACCTGTTGTCTGATGTTTTCCTCATTCAGACCGAAGTTGAGTTTGTGGAGCTCTACAAAAACCAGCCGTTGTTTGCGGATGTAGATCGTTTTTTACGGTCTCAAGGATTTCAGTTTCACACATTCACCAACCGTGGAAGCCGGTGCTACAAACCACTGATCATCGAGAACAATATAAATCGAGGTTTGAACCAGCTTCTTTGGTCGGACGCAGTCTACGTGAAGGATGAGACACATCTTCGGTCAGCGACGCCTGAGAAGTTGTTGAAGACGGCGATCTTGTTGCACGATTTATATGCGTCGCTGGATTTCTGTCATCACCTGCTCAGTCTTTATGACGAAAAATGCAGCACTGGCATCGCGCAATCTTATTTGGCCTATCTGGCCGGAGAGCAGGATTCTCTCAAACAGCTCATGGCGTAAAGATAGGTTTACGCACTAAAAAACCCCGGCTCCGAAGAGCCGGGGTTTTTTGTCTGCATAGGTATCGAACTTACGCGGCGACGATTGCCAGCAGCAGGATCGCCACGATGTTCATGATCTTGATCAGCGGGTTAACCGCCGGACCGGCTGTATCCTTGTAAGGATCGCCGACCGTATCGCCGGTAACTGCCGCGTGGTGGGCTTCGGAGCCCTTACCACCGTGGTTGCCGTCTTCAATATACTTCTTGGCGTTGTCCCAAGCGCCACCGCCCGACGTCATCGACAGAGCGACGAATAGGCCGGTAACAATGACACCCATCAGGGAGGCGCCCAACGCGGCAAAGGCGGCCGCCTGGCCGGCAATGGCGTTGATCACGAAGTAAATGATGAACGGCGCTACAATCGGCAGCAACGACGGCACGATCATTTCCTTGATCGCGGCCTTGGTCAGCAGGTCAACGCACTTACCATATTCCGGCTTCGCGGTGCCTTCCATGATGCCCGGAATTTCCCGGAACTGACGACGCACCTCCTCGACCACTGATCCGCCGGCGCGGCCCACGGCCATCATGCCCATAGAGCCGAACAGGAACGGAATAAGGCCACCGATGAACAGGCCGACCACCACATACGGATCAGACAGAGAGAAGCTTACTTTCACATCCGGGAACAGCAAGCTGAGATCCTGGGTGTACGCAGCGAACAGCACCAACGCGGCCAGACCAGCTGAACCGATGGCGTAGCCTTTGGTCACAGCCTTGGTCGTGTTGCCGACGGCGTCCAGCGCGTCGGTGGTGTTGCGGACTTCTTCCGGCAGATCGGCCATTTCCGCAATACCGCCGGCGTTGTCGGTCACTGGACCAAATGCGTCCAGCGCGACAACCATACCGGCCAAAGCCAGCATCGCGGTGGCGGCAATAGCTAGACCATACAGGCCGGCTACAATGAACGAGACGATGATACCGGCACAGATCACGATCACCGGCAGGGCCGTCGCTTCCATGGAAACGGCGAGTCCCTGGATGATGTTGGTGGCATGACCGGTTTCGGACGCTTTCGCAACGCTTTTCACCGGACGGTATTCTGTACCGGTGTAGTATTCCGTGATCCAGACGATCAGCGCCGTAACCACAAGGCCGACAAAGGCGCAGATCACCAAATCCCAACCGGTGATATCCAGACCGGTCGAAGACTTGAAGCTGGTGTCCAGTCCGGTGTACCAGTTGATCGCCCCGACAATAAGAATGGCCGAGATAATTGCGCTGGCGAAAAAGCCCTTGTACAGCGCGCCCATGATGGACTGGCTGGCGCCAAGCTTCACGAAAAAGGTAGCGACAACCGAGCCAATGATGCACACCGCGCCGATCAGCAGCGGCAGGTTCATCATGACAGCCTGACCTTCACCAGAGAAAAAGGCTGCACCAAGCAGCATGGTCGCAACCACGGTCACCGCATAGGTTTCAAACAAGTCGGCGGCCATGCCGGCACAGTCGCCAACATTGTCGCCCACGTTGTCAGCGATAACGCCCGCGTTGCGGGGATCATCTTCCGGGATACCGGCTTCGATCTTGCCCACCAAGTCGGAGCCAACGTCGGCGCCTTTGGTAAAGATGCCGCCGCCCAGCCGGGCAAATATGGAGATCAGCGAGGCGCCGAAGCCCAGGGCCACCAGGGCCTCAAGTGCGTGACGCATTCCGGTCTTAGTGGAGATGTCGAGTATGTCCTGCAGCACGAGCCAATAGATGACCACGCCCAACAGTGCGAGGCCGGCCACCAGCATGCCGGTGATCGCCCCGGACTTGAAGGCCACGCTCAGCCCTTCGGCCAGTCCCTGAGAGCGGGCCGCTTCAGCCGTGCGCACATTGGCGCGCACCGAAACGTTCATTCCGATATAACCGGCCGCACCCGAGAGGATCGCGCCGATGAAGAAACCGGCAGCTACGGTCCAACCCAACAGCAGGCCAAGAATCACACCAATGACGATCCCTGCAACGGCAATCGCCGTATATTGACGGTTGAGATATGCTTTCGCCCCTTCTTGAACGGCGGCGGCGATTTCCTGCATTCGGTCAGTTCCGGCGGGAGCCGCTAGAACGGACTTGATCGCATAGATGCCGTAGAGAAGCGCCACAACGCCGCACCCAACGATCAGCATAGAAACGTTAGACATTCCAATGAATCCTTTTCAATTCAAGACAAACGGATATGGGAAGAATGACTAGCCTGAAAGTTGGTGTAGGCCAGCCTGAAAATCGCCGGGAAAATGCCAGAACCGCCCCGGTAACGCAACCTCTGGCCGGAATGCCTTGGAATCAAGGGATTGCCGCTATCTCGGCAGGCGGCGCTCGAGTTTGTTTTGGATCAGGACGGCCTCGATGATTCCCTTGCCAATCGTTCGCGCGCCGATGACTTTAAGCCGCCTTTTCAGGGCCTCTGTATCCAATGTCGGACTTTTACGATAGAGCCGCGGGACGAAGGAGTGCATGTCGCGAATATAAGCGTCCTTCAGTTTCGTCAGTGACTTGTGAAGGACCGCCTCTTTCTCTTCTGTGGTTTCAATCTGCAGACTGAGTTGCAGCGTCAACGCCGCCCGGTCGCCCAGGATCACAGTCAAAACGATCGGTTCCATATCAACGAAACGCGGAAGCGACGGTTCCTTTGGCTTCAAAATGGCTGCTTGTTTTTTTTGTTCTTCGGTTTGCTCCGGCTCTGCTGGCGCGAACGGACCGATCTCAAGCTGCTGCATGAGAGTGATCGCGCCGCCGGCAATCATAATAATGGCTGTAAATATGATGACGAGTGTGCGTGGCATGAGCGCAGCCTAATAAAGATCAAATGAGATTTCCAGCGTTCAGAAAATCACAAATGACGAAATCCTGTCTGTTCAAACTTAACCAGTTCACCATGTGCGTCCAGGAATTTTGGCGGGCCGCTTCCTACCATGACCCCGATCTTTGTGACAGCGGTCGCCGTGCTTTTTCCAGCTGTCATAACAACTGTTTCTTTTTCGACCGGAGCGGTAAAGAGCAACTCGTAGTCGTCACCACCTGTCACGATGGTCTCCAGCACCTCCGGATATTGATCTGTGAGTTTGGCTGCAGAGGGTGAAAGCGGTATTCGGTCTAGCATCACTTCTGCCCCGAGACCGGATTGCCGGCAGATATGTCCCAGGTCCGCCGCCAATCCGTCTGAAATATCGATGGCGGCGGTGGCGACACCCGGCAGGTCTTTTCCGAACTGCACGCGTGGGGTTGGATTAATGAGCCGGCCGTTCAGATAATCTTGGTCTTGCTCGTCCGCGTCCACTTTGCCGCCTGCCGTCAGCAGTGCCAGGGTCGCATCCCCGATCGTGCCCGAGACCCAGATTGCATCCCCTGCTTGGCCCCCTCTCCTTCCCAACACACCGTTTTCACCCGCTTCACCAAAGATTGTCAGACTGATGGAAAGCGGACCTGGGGTTGAGGTGGTATCTCCGCCAATGAGATGAATTCCGAACTCTTTCTGATCCGCCTTAAGTCCGCGGGCAAACGACGCGATCCAGTCCTCGTCTCGATTTGCCTTGCCCAAGGACAACGCCAGTGTATAGGCAAACGGAGTAGCGCCGGCAGCTGCCATGTCCGAAAGGTTTACCCGAAGCGCTTTTTGCGCGATTTGTTCCGGGGCGGCGCCGTCGAAAAAATGTACTCCGGCCACCAAAGTATCCGCCGAAACGATAACAGTGCGGCCGTTCGGTGGGGTAATGAGGGCGGTATCGTCGGCAAGACCATGAGCGCCCGGATAGCCTTCCGCCAGAGGTGCGAAATACGTGGCAATGAGATCAAATTCGTCCACAGTGCCTCCGGTGTTTCGGGGCGAAAACTCAATTCAGGAGCGCAGAATTTTACCGAGCTTGTCCAGCACCCCATTCACGAAAGCCGGTTCCTTCTCGGCATAAAAGGCATGGGTCATTTCTACATATTCGTCAATGACCACGGCGATCGGTACATTTGGGGATTGGTAGAGTTCAAATACACCGGCCCGCAGGATCGTTTTCAGAAGTTTATCCTGGCGTTCGAACCGCTCCTTATTGTCAACAGCGACCAGAATGAACTCGTCCAGTCTGGATTTCTCATTTAGGACGCCCCGAATAATCGAGGCAAATACCTTGCGGTCCGGTGGGGCCATTTCAGGCTCATCAGGCAAGCCGGTCCAACGTTGATCGAGGAAGTCCATCAGAACCGAATCCAACGAAGCGCCGGTGATATCAATTTCATACAGGCCCTGCACCGCAGCTAGACGAGCGGTGCTGCTGCTGGTTGCCGGCGTTTTTGTTTTTGTTGTCACGGGGCGTTTACTTTCAATTTAGATGGCTGAGACCGGTATTCTTCAGCTCGGGTGTCAGCTCTTGTATCGGTTTTGGATTTCGATCATGCGCAAGCAGGCCTGGGCGGCGCGGCCCCCGACATCACGACCGTTGATGTCGGCGCGGGCTTCCGCTTGGGCGCGGTCTTCACAGGTCAGGATGCCAAATCCGTGGGCCATGTTGTCCAGAGACATATCCATCAGCGAGCGGCTGACCTCGCGGCAGATATGATCGTAGTGATCGGTCTCGCCCCGGATCACGCAACCCAGTGTAATGCAGCCGTCGTATTTGGCGCTGTTCCAGGTGAAGTTGATGGCGGCCGGAATTTCGAAGACACCCGGCACATCAACCCGCACCGCCTCATAGCCGGCTCCGGAAAGAACTTTTTCCACGCCGGCATAGAGGGAGTCGGCTATGTCCTCGTAGAAACGGGCTTCGACGACCAGAATAGTTTTTCCATCAGCTGTCATAAAACTTGTCCCTCACCGGTAGTTTATGATCCCGGTCAAACTTGATTGGCCGATTTTCCACTATGCTAAGATGATACCCTTCGAGGCCAATCATGGATTTCGGCGTGTTGGTCAGGAGGATCATTTCTCTGATACCGAGATCTCCCAATATCTGCGCGCCGACGCCGAACTCCCGAAGCTGGGGCTTGGGCAACTCCGTCTCGTCTTTCATCGCGCGGATGCGATCAGAGAACACCGTTGTATTCGGATTGCGGATCATGACGATCACGCCTCTACCCTCGTCCGCAATCATTTCCATGGCCCGGTGGAGCTCTAATGATTTCTCCGCACTGAAGATATCGTCGAAAACATTAAACGAATGCATCCGCACCATCACCGGATCGGGGCCGCTGAGATCGCCTTTGATAAGAGCGACGTGCTCTCCGGGTTCGGCGGTGTTTCGATAGACGACCGTTCGGAATTTTCCACCACCAATCGTGTCGAGGACTGTTTCTTCACCGGGCACGACAATTCGGTCATGCCGTAAACGGTACTCAATTAAATCGGCGATGCGGCCGATTTTGAGATTATGTTTCTGCGCGAAGGCGACCAGATCGGGCATACGCGCCATGGTACCGTCATCCTTCATGATCTCGCAGATCACGCCCGCCGGGTAGAGCCCCGCCAGACGAGCAATATCCACGGCGGCCTCGGTATGCCCGGTGCGGACCAAAACGCCGCCATCACGGGCGGCTAGCGGGAACACGTGTCCCGGCGTGCTGATATCGTCCTGTCCCTTGGTCGGATCAATGGCGACTGCCACGGTGCGGGCACGGTCGGGCGCAGAGATGCCCGTTGAGATTCCCTCTTTGGCTTCGATGGAAATCGTAAACGCTGTTTCGTGCCGGCTGGTATTGGTTTGCGCCATCGGCGGCAAACCCAATTCCTGAACCCGCTCGCGGGTCAGAGCAAGGCAAATCAGGCCACGGCCGTGGGTGGCCATGAAGTTGATCACGTCGGGCGTCGCCATCTGCGCCGGTATTACCAAATCGCCCTCATTTTCTCGATCCTCGTCATCGACCAGAATAATCATCCTGCCGTTACGAACATCGTCCATGATCTCATCGATCGAGGCGAGATAGTCATTGAAGGTTTGTTCCGGGCCATCCATCTGTTCAGTCCTTGTCAAAAAGCCGCGCAACATACCTCGCAAGCATGTCAATTTCCAGATTTACCCGATCCCCGGCTATGAGTGACCCGAACGTCGTGACGCTCTGGGTATGAGGAATGATGTTGACGCCGAATTCACAGCCGTCGACCTCATTCACTGTAAGCGAAACCCCGTCAATGGTGATCGACCCTTTGGAGGCAATGTACTTGGCCAGGCTTTCCGGCGCGGAAAAGACATACCGAAGAGAGTCCCCTTCTTCTGTGATAGAGACGATCTGGCCGACTCCGTCTACATGACCGGAAACGATATGACCTCCCAGCTCGTCGCCGACTCTCAGCGCTCGCTCCAAATTGATTTTGGTGCCGGCGGTCCAACTGCCCATGGTGGTCTTGTCCAGGGTCTCCTCCGAGACGTCTGCGGCAAACCAACCGGCCCCTTTATCGACGACGGTCAAACAGGCGCCGGAGCAGGCGATGGAGGCTCCCATGTCGACGCTCTCCATGTCATAAGAGGTCTGAATCACGAAACGGGCAATCCCGCCTTCCGTGATTTCCTTCACCTCGCCCAGATCGGTGACAATGCCGGTAAACATGTGTGGTAGTTAACGCCTTCTCGCCAGGATTTCCAAGCCATCTCCATCAAACTCGGCATAATAGATACGCTCAAACCGGCGCATGTCGACCAGCTGTGAGATATCCAGCGCTTCAACGGCGGCCTTGCCATCATCTCCTAACAGTGTAGGCGCCCGGAACCAGGCTATTTGGTCAATCAAATCCAACTTGAACAGAGATGCGGTCAAAATTCCACCGCCTTCGACCAGAATCCTCGTCAGTCCCCGGCCAGCCAATTCAGCCATCACTTGGTTCAGATCCAGCAAACCAGCCTCATCCGTGCCGACCCGGATAACTGTGGCCCCCTGATTTTCGTAGGCCGAAATAGCGTCATCCGAGTGATCAGACTTTGTGACGAGCCAGAGCGGGGCTTCCGCGATCGATTTTACAAGGTTCGACTCGATCGGCAGCCGCAACCGGCTGTCGAGAACAATCCGGGGTCGTCTGCCATTATCGATGCCGGGCAAGCGGCAGGTGAGCGTTGGATCATCAGCAGCCACCGTGCCGCTGCCGACCAGGATGGCGTCGTTCTCGGCACGCAGAAAGTGCCCTGCTGATCGCGCACCCGGGCCGGTAATCCACTGACTTTCACCGGTCCGGGTGGCAATTTTGCCGTCCAGGGTCGTCGCTGTTTTCAGAGTAATGTAAGGCCGGCCTTCATGAATGCGACGGAAGAAGCCCTCGTTAATCTGCCGGGCGGCAACTTCTTCGAAACCAACCTCCGTCCAAATGCCGGCGTCTCGCAACCGCTGAATGCCAGTGCCGGACACCCGTTTATCAGGGTCGGTGATCGCGGCATAGACCTTTGCGACGCCGGCATTAATTAAGGCTTCTGTGCACGGGGGGGACTCGCCTTGATGGTTGCAGGGCTCCAACGTTACGTACACTGTGGCGCCACGCGCGGCCTCTCTTGCGTGCGCAAGCGCCAGCACTTCGGCGTGAGGGCGTCCGCCCGGTTGTGTCCAGCCGCGGCCAACAATTCGTCCCTCCCTGACCAAAACGCACCCGACCGATGGATTGGGCCAGGTGTTGCCGACGCCTCGTCTCGCCAGAGACAAGGCCGTTATCATGTGATCTCTGTGTCGCGGGTCCGCCGGATCAGTCTTCGACGGGTTCGTCACTCAAGGTTCCTACAAAGGCTTCGAAATCTTTCGCCTCCCGGAAGTTCCGATACACCGAGGCGAACCGCACATAGGCGACCGTATCAAGATCAGCCAACACATCCATCACCATTTCACCGATGACCTTGGACGGAACTTCGTTCTCTCCCAGGCTTTCCAGCCGGCGTTGGATGCTGTTGCAAATGCGTTCGATCTGCTCTTCATCCACGGGGCGTTTTTGCAGTGCGATCTTTAAGGACCGGGTAAGTTTTTCCCGCTCAAAAGGCTCTTTCTTCCCCTCCTTTTTGGAGATGGTCAGCTCGCGCAATTGGACACGCTCAAACGTAGTCCATCTTGCGCCACATTCCGTGCAGGATCGTCTCCGGCGGATGGCGGCGTTGTCCTCCGTCGGACGTGAGTCTTTCACTTGGGTGTCGGGATGACCGCAGAATGGACAGCGCATTGTGTTTATCCTTTCATAGAACTTCTGTTCGTGTCGCCTAACTTCTATCAGGCGTCCGGATACACCGGGAACCGCTGGCACAGGTCTAAGACCCGCGCCCGCACCTCTTGTTCGGTAGAGCTATTGTCGTCGGGATTAGCCGCGAGGCCATCAAGCACATCTGCAATGAGATCGCCGATCTGAGAAAACTCTGACAGTCCAAATCCGCGGGTGGTGCCGGCCGGGGTTCCGAGCCGCACACCAGACGTTATCGCCGGCTTTTCCGGATCAAACGGAATGCCGTTCTTGTTGCAGGTGATCCCGGCGTTTTCCATGCTGGCCTCGGCCACCTTGCCGGTAAGCCCCTTGGGCCGGAGATCAACAAGCATCAAATGCGTGTCCGTACCGCCAGAGACAATGTCGCAGCCCCGCTCGCCTAATTTCGCGGCTAGGGTCTTTGCATTGTCGATGACGTTTTGGGAATAAGACTTGAATTCGGGCCGAAGCGCTTCGCCGAAAGCCACGGCCTTGGCCGCGATTACGTGCATCAGCGGTCCACCCTGCAGGCCAGGGAAGATTGCCGAATTGACCTTTTTAGATATCTCTTCATCGTTGGTGAGGATCATCCCGCCTCTGGGACCGCGCAGAGTTTTATGGGTGGTCGTGGTGGCCACATCGGCATGTGGAAACGGGCTCGGATGATGACCAGAGGCCACCAGTCCGGCGAAGTGGGCCATGTCGACCATGAAGATCGCGCCGACCTTATCCGCGATTTCACGAAACTTGGGAAAGTCGATGATCCGGGGATAGGCGGAGCCACCCGCCACGATTAGCTTTGGTTTGTGTTCTCGGGCCAGCGCCGCAACCTCATCAAAGTCGATAAGCGCGTCTTGTTTGCGCACACCATATTGCACGGCATTGAACCACTTACCTGATTGATTGGGCGGCGCACCGTGGGTCAGGTGTCCGCCGGCCGCTAGAGACATCCCCATGATCGTATCGCCGGGTTTTAAAAGAGCCATCATCACGCCCTGGTTGGCCTGAGAGCCCGAATGCGGCTGTACGTTTGCATACTCGCAGCCGAATAGTTGTTTAGCGCGTTCCCGCGCAAGTTCTTCGGCGACATCGACGAATTCACAGCCGCCATAATAGCGGCGGCCCGGGTATCCCTCGGCGTATTTGTTGGTCAGCACCGACCCCTGCGCCTCCAGCACGGCCTTAGAGACGATGTTTTCCGAGGCGATCAATTCGATCTGATCCTGTTGACGGCCGAGCTCTCGCTTGATCGCGTCGAACACTTCCTTGTCC
Organism: uncultured Rhodospirillaceae bacterium; assembly: GCA_964611435.1. Lineage (GTDB taxonomy): Bacteria > Pseudomonadota > Alphaproteobacteria > Rhodospirillales > UBA2165 > JAYPHU01. Next base: position 35,297 of record CAZSXT010000013.1, read on the forward strand.
GCGCTCTCAAGAGCCTCATTAAAAAAGCGATCCGCGGTCTCCGCCGATTGCTGGTCTGCCAGGGACATTCTTATTTTTCCTTTCTAATCTTTTTTCTAGTTGCTGGCCGGATTGGAGAGCTTGTCGACCCTTCGCTGGTGCCGTCCGCCTTCGAATTCGGTGGTCAAAAATTCGTTCAGACAATCTTCCGCCACGTCGGCGCCGATCATCCGGCCACCAAACACAATGACATTTGCATCGTTGTGCAGCCGGCACATGCGCGCTCCCAGAGAATCATGGATCAGTGCGGCGCGAATTTCCGGATGCCGGTTGGCGGCGATACTGATGCCGATGCCGCTGCCACACACAAGAACACCCCGATCGGCCCGTCCGTCGCGAATTGTGGCCGCTAAAGCATGGGCGAAATCCGGGTAATCGACCGACTCTGGTCCATCCGTTCCCAGGTCAATTAGGTGATATCCTTGTGCGGTGAGGTAACCGCTCAACCGTTGTTTTAAGTCAAAACCGGCGTGATCGCAGGCGATTGCGATGGCTTCGCTCAAGATTTCCCCCTCGGTACGATAGCGGCAACGGTGATTTTCGGCCTCTCCATACCATATCTCGCCGACAAATGCCAATACGACACTACAAATCGGCGTAATTCAAAATGTTGGGGTGATTGATGAAATTTTCTGAAAGCGAGATAGCAATTACAATCTATACTGTTAAGGCTTATAGATCGGAGAATATTGTACAGCTATAGAATCCTATAGTCTGTATTGGGTAAACATAAGATAGAATATTTGCCTTTTTACAATATTGCTTGAATTGTTCCTAGGGATTGTATTTATCTGATCTAATAATTTTAGAGGCGGTATCGTCGTCTCGCGCAGGGGGAATTTAATGCCAAAAGATAACGAACAACCGGTTCAGACGGAGGAATTACTTCGCCTATCCACCGAGATTGTCGCTGCTTACGTTGGAAACAATGAGCTACAGTCAAATCAACTGTCGGATGTGATAAATACCGTGTTTGGTGCGTTGAAGTCCCTCGGCGATGGGGGAATTCATGCGTCCGATCGAACTGATCAAAAGCCTGCTGTTCCCGTTCTCCGATCTATTACGCCGGATTACCTTATTTGCCTCGAGGACGGACAACAGCTCAAAATGTTGAAGCGATATCTTCGCACGAATTACAACATGACCCCCGGGGAGTACCGGGAGAAATGGAATCTCCCGCCGGACTACCCGATGGTCGCACCCAATTACGCTAAGAAGCGTTCCGAATTTGCAAAGTCGATTGGGCTGGGTAAAGGATCCGGTCGCGGCCGTTAGTCCAATATATTCACTGATAATTTAGATTAAAAATTTTCAATAACGCATTGAAAAAACGTATTAAGCAACGATTTCATTCCGACCTGAAGACTCAGTCTGTTTTTTGGCAAGTACGTATTTAAGTTTTTGGATGGCGAGATTTTGAAGTCTTTTCTTTGTCGCGCTGGCATCGCCGACTATTGCAACTTCGGTGCCGGTCTTGGGATCCACCGCCATGACTTTGACGTATCGTCCCTGTTTGACGAACTCGAACAGGACTTCCGGTAAATGAATATGGTCGTACGCCATGGCCGAACTATTTCTTGATTCCCGGGCGATTGGCAACTCTCTTCTAATAGCAGCATAAGCTTATTCAGTTAAAAATATTTCAACAAAGTTTGATTGCGCGTCATATCCAGCTTGAGGTTTAAGGGTTGGTTCCACTAAGTTAGCCGCGATTTAGTCTCTCTTTTACTATGTTTAGAGTTAGAGGTTTGCCATGGCACTGGGCCGGTACCCAACAACCAGATTAAGGCGCAATCGGCGTGAGGATTGGCAACGTCGTATGGTCGCAGAAAACGTTCTGACGCCCGATGATTTTATCTTGCCTATTTTCGTCGGCGAAGGCGAAGGACGACGCGACCCTGTGCCATCCATGCCCGGAGTAAACAGGATTTCAGTGGATTTACTTGGCGAGGTTGTGGGCGAAGCGGCGGAACTTGGCGTGCCGGCATTCGCCATATTTCCGGAAGTCGATCCGACAGCGAAAACCCCAGACGCGCGCGAAGCCTATAACCCCGAGAACCTCGTGTGCCGGTCGATCCGGGAAATCCGCCGCGCCTGCCCCGAGGTGGGCATTGTCTGCGATGCCGCTCTAGATCCGTTTAACAGCGATGGGCATGACGGTCTGGTGGTGGATGGGCACATCCTCAATGACGAATCCGTTGAACTGCTCTGCAAGCAGTCTGTGGTACAGGCCGACGCTGGCTGCCATGTTATCGCACCTTCCGACATGATGGACGGCAGGGTTGGCGCCATCCGTAAGGCGCTGGACGATGCGGGACACCAGAATGTTCGGATCATGTCCTATGCCGCCAAATACGCCTCTGCATTTTATGGCCCGTTCCGGGATGCCATTGGCTCCAGCGGCGCGTTGAAGGGAGACAAGAAGACCTATCAAATGGATCCGGCAAATTCCGACGAAGCTCTCCGTGAGGTGGCGCAGGATATCGATGAAGGGGCGGATATGGTCATGGTCAAACCCGGCCTCCCCTATCTGGACATAGTCTATCGGATCAAACACGAATTCGGCGTGCCCACCTTCGCCTATCAGGTCAGTGGGGAATATGCATCGCTGAAAGGCGCCGCCAACAACGGATGGCTGGACAACGACAAAGTCGTCTTGGAGAGCCTGATTGCGTTCAAGCGCGCCGGAGCCGACGGCATTCTCACCTATATGGCGGTGGAGGCTTGCCGTCTGCTGAAATCCGGTTAGGGATTAACTGGCTTTACTGAGAAGCCTCTCGATATCCAGCACCACCATCAGGTGGTCGTCGAGCTTGAAAATGCCGTCCGCGAAAGTCTTCCACTGGGCGTTCAATGTGCTGGGCACGTTTTCTCTGTCATCCACCGGCAGGCGGAGCACTTCACCAATCTGATCCACCATGAGCGTGTAGAGTTCGTGGTTCAACTCGACGGTCACACCCATGCTGGTGGTATCATCTTCTAGCGGCGGCAGACCTAGCCGGACACGGACATCAATGACGGTGACAATCCGTCCTCGAAGGTTGATCGAGCCTTTCACTTCAGGTGGCGCCAAAGGAACAAAAGCGATGTCCTGGGGCTTTAAAATGTCCTGAACATTGAGCACTTGGACACCGAACAACTGCCCGTCGATCTTGAACGTGACAAACTCGTCCTGTTCCGTCTCCGAATGTGTGTGCAGTTCCCTGCTTTCGTCAATGACAGCCAATTAGTTCATAGTGTTTCTCCGGACCTGAGGCCTATTCGTAAATTCGACGGAATACGGTCGAAAACCCTATTCCTCAGCCAGATATCGGGACTAGTCCGTCAAAAAACAAGAGGTTGGCGAAATTTTCTAGCGAGTTCATGGGATTTCATCCGCTTTGTTTGTTTCACCGTGGAATCATGGCAGTATCGGAAAATGAAAAAGATTAGGTATTTTTTGGCTCTCTGCCTTGGAATCGGCAGCATTTTGGCCGCAGGTAGCGCGGGGTCGATGTTGTCGTCTCTACCTCATGGGAGTCAGACTTTCACCGTCCGGGGGATCAGTAGCGATATTCGCATTCACATGGATGGGCGCGGCATTTCCCACATCAAGGCCCGCACAATAGAAGATGCCGGGTTTGCCTTGGGATTTATCCACGCTCGCGACCGCATATGGCAAATGGACGCTATGCGGCGATCCGGCGCCGGCCGGTTGTCGGAAATCGTTGGAAGCAGGGCACAACACATTGACCGGCGAATGCGAAAGTTAGGGCTAATGCGCAATGTCAGCCGGATGGCGGAAACGCTTGCGCCGGACGTCAAACGGCATCTCGACGCTTACGCAAAAGGCGTAAATTTATGGCTGAAGCAAAATCGGGACGCTCTACCCTTGGAGTTTGTCCTGCTCGGCTATCGTCCGGAAGCTTGGCAAATAACCGATACGCTTTTGTGGGGAAAGTTGATGGCCTATCGGTTCTCTCGCACCTATGTGGATGAGTTTTTGCGCCTGCGCCTTTCCCGGAAACTGACACCTACACAAATTGAACAGCTCTGGCCCGGCTATCCGGAAGACGGACCGCTTATTGTCCCCGATGACCGCAGACGGGCCGAAGCCGTCCCGGCAGTTAGCGATCAAGTGTTTGCTGAAGTGTCTGATGAAATAGGCGATCCACGCGGCATGTCTAATTCCTGGGTGCTGTCGGGTGCGCGCACTAAGTCGGGCGCACCCCTCCTGGCGAATGATCCCCATCTGCGCTACCGGGCGCCGATCTTGTGGTATTTGGTGCGGATCGAACTTCCAGACCGGGAGATCGTCGGCGTGACCGCGCCAGGGGTTCCCTATGTCGTTTTGGGCCACAATGGATACGTGGCTTGGGGATTTACGGCAACCCAGTCGGATCAGGCGGATGTTTTTGTTGAACGTTCACCCGATGGCGCCCGCCGGACCTACGAGGCCGACGGTGGCTATGCGCCATTTGAACTCAGCACCGAACGACTCTACATCAAGGGCCAAGGCGCCGTTGATATCCCCGTCGCAAGGAGCCGGAACGGACCGATGCTGAGCGACGTCAATACGCCGGGCCTGCAGAATAGTCCCAGCCCGGAATTCCGGCATAGTTTCGCATTGAAAGCTGTCTTCCTGGAAGACGGTGACACCTCTCCCGAGGCCTTGTACCGGATCAATCTCGCCCGAAATGCCGGACAGTTTGTCGAAGCGGCGTCTCTTCTCACCAGTCCACAGCAGAATATTTCCTATGCCACAATCGACGGAGATATCGGCTATATCGCTGCCGGTAAGATACCAATCCGAAAAAAGGGCGATGGCTTTTTTGCCAGCCGTGCGTGGTCCGGAGACTATGGCTGGACCGGATATGTCCCAGTGGTGGATTTGCCCAAAAGCGAAAATCCAGCCAGCGGGAAGATCGTGACAGCGAATAACCGGGTCATAGGTCCGGGCTATCCCTACCCCTTGGGCAGGCATTGGTCGCCACCTTATCGGGCGCAACGGATTGAGGAGCTGCTGGCCAGAACCGCCAAGCATGATCTGGACACCAGCGCGGCCATTCAGTTGGATGTGGTCTCCGCCATGGCCGCCGATCTGTTGCCCCTAATGTTGAAGGGCGTGTCGCCGACAGCCGAAACTCAGACAGCCTTGGAAACTTTGAAGGCGTGGGACTATTCTGCCGATAAGAAGCAGCATGCGCCAATGCTGTTCTATGCCTGGCTTCGGGAGTTCAACCGGCTGCTTTACAAGGACGATCTGGCAAATGAACTCCATGCCTACTGGGGCTACAGGCCCACGTTCGTGAAGAGCGTTTTGCAGATCAATCACCTTTGGTGCGATGATATCTCAACGGCGGACACGCAAGAGACCTGTGGTGATCTGCTGGACAGATCCCTGGGCACTGCCATTGTTGAAGCTAACGGTCGGATTTGGGGGCAGGTGCACCGGGTCGAAATGGCGCACCCGCTGTTTCACAACATCCCGAGTCTCGCAGGGCTGGCGGATTTTTCAGCCCCGGATTCGGGTGGTGATTACACGGTCAAGCGCGCCGCCACCCGGCCGTCCTCGCGCTCGCCTTACACGGAAGTTCACGGAGGCGGATTTCGAGGGATTTACGATCTGTCGAACTTAAGGAATTCACGTTTTGTCATAGGTACAGGACAGTCAGGCAATTTGTTGTCCCCGAACTATGGAGATTTCTTTCCACTGTGGCATGATGGCAAGTATGTGACCATCGGGCGAATCAAGTCCCCTACGGGCATTACCTATGCCTTTAGCGCGGCTCCCTAATACACTCTTCATACCAAGGCCGTTAAGGTGCTTTCAGTAGAAGCCGGAGAGTGCTTTATCTAGGGTGTTTATCGGAGTTGCAGGACCGATTTTTTGAATTATTAAGATTTCTGGGGTGTAATTCACAAAAATTGTGATCATTTTTGTATCGGGACTCTTGATAGAATACTTTCTTTGGGTATGTTGTTTCGGCGAACGAAATGCCGTTTGGCAGGATGTTCGCCAAAATTGTAGTTGAATTTTGAAAATAAATTCAATGAACTAGAACATCGATCACGGGTCGATGATAGCGTAAAGGGAACAGAGGCCGTTCGATGTTTTTCATCATTGGTCTAATCGTGGTGTTTGGCAGCGTGGGTGGAGGGTATCTCGCCCTCGGCGGCCACCTGGACGTTCTTTGGCAACCCTTTGAGTTTGTCATTATCGGTGGCGCTGCCATCGGTCAATTTGTCATCGCCAGCCCCAAACGTGTCCTCGGCGGTTTTTTTGGTTCCTTCGGCACCATCATCAAAGGCTCCAAGTATAAGAAGGATTCCTATCTGGAACTTCTTGCGGTTCTCTATTCCGTTTTTCGGCTGGCAAAGAGCAAGGGCGATTTGGCCCTAGAAAGCCATGTTGAGAAACCCGAAGATAGTACGATCTTTAGCAAGTTCCCGACGTTTTCCGGTGATCACCACGCGGTGGAATTCCTGTGCGACTATTTGCGGCTACTAACCCTAGGCGCGAGCACGTCCCATGAAGTGGAAGCGGTCATAGATCAGGAGTTGGACACCCACCACAACGAACAGCATGAAATCGCCGCCGCCTGGACCAATATGGGTGAAGCATTCCCGGCCCTGGGTATTGTGGCCGCGGTGTTGGGCGTTATTCACACCATGGGTTCGATTACCGAGCCGCCAGAAGTTCTGGGGCATCTGATCGGTGGCGCTTTGGTGGGTACCTTCTTTGGTATCCTGATGGCTTACGGTATGGTCGGTCCGATGGCCAAGGCGCTGGAAGCGACGTATGCAGCTGATGCGAAGTATATGGAATGCATCAAAGTCGGCATCGTCGCCCATATGCAGGGATACGCCCCGCAGGTATCCGTCGAATTTGCGCGCAAAGTTCTCGGCTCCGACGTGCGGCCCAGTTTTGCGGAAGTTGAAGACCCCGCCAGTCCACGCAATCGCCGATTGAGCATTGTGCTCCTCCGTGGTTCGGCTGTGAGCCCTGATGCTGAAGAAGGCCAAGAACCGCCGCGTTGACCAGAGGCACAAACGCCACAATCTTGCCGTACCTTTTTGACTTGAAGTCGTTTGCACCGTCGAAAGGACCGTTTTGAGCGACACGAATAATCAACTCTCCCGCCCGACGCCCGAACTTGATCCGCTGCGCCATCCGGAACTTTACGAGGGGCTGATCTTTCGCCGAGTTGCCGCCTATTTGATCGATATCGTGATCGTTGCCTGTCTGGTAGGGATTGTCGCCGTCGCTTCGTTCATTTTGGGGATAATGACTTTCGGTCTGTCCTTCGGTGTTACGGGGTTGCTATTGCTATTTATCCCCTTCGCTTACCACGCCATCCTCATCGGTGGCCCCCGGCATGCCACCTTGGGCATGCGGACAATGAAATTGGAAGTCCGAATATGGAGCTCCGGTGATTATCCGGAACTCCCCCACGCTCTGATCCTGACCTTGTTGTTTTATGCCTCCATCGCGCTCACGGCATGGTTGATTGTCCTCGTTGCGTTTTTTTCCAATTCGAGGCGTTGTCTCCACGATTATTTTTCGGGTACGGTAGTCGTTAACGTTCTGGGTGGCGGCGGAGAAGAGTTATCAAGGAAGCCTTCACCAGCTGCTACTGGCATTACGATACGGGAGAATCCCAGCGCACCTGAGTAAATGATGAATTCATGAAACATAGTCTTACCCATCGTCCCACATCTTTTTTCGTGACCGCGCCCATGCCTTGCCCTTATCTCGAAGGTCAAGTGGAGCGCCGCATGGTGACAGAGCTATCTGGCCGGGATGCACTGTCCCTACATGACACACTGTCGCGGGTCGGATTTCGGCGTAGCCACGGACTGGTCTATGCGCCAATCTGCCATGGATGTAACGCCTGCCTTGCCGTGCGTACGACGGTCGATGAGTTCCGGCCCAGTAATTCACAACGCCGGGTGTTAAAAGCCAATGCCGATCTACTGGTCGAAGTGCGACCGAGCCGTGCGACGTCCGAACAGTATGAACTGTTTTCGGACTATCAGGACTTCCGGCATACCGGCGGTGATATGGCGACCATGGACTTTTATGATTTCCAATCTTTGATCGAGGAAACACCGGTCGAGACGATCGTGTTGGAATACCGGCTGCCGGAAGATAATCGGTTGGTCGGCGCATGCCTGGTGGACGTTATGGGAGATGGCTTGTCGGCAGTTTATAGCTTCTTTGATCCGGCGCTCCGCAAACGCAGTTTGGGCACCTACATTATTTTGAATTTAATTGATCAGGCGGCCCTCCAAGGCCTGCCCTATGTCTATCTGGGCTATTGGATCAGCGGCAGTCAAAAAATGGCGTACAAGGACAAGTTCCAGCCGCTCGAATATTATGACGGCAACAGCTGGTCCTTGATCGAAAATTACTCGCCGGACATCGCGGCGGAATAGCGGACGCAAGTCGGTAAAAATTTGTCCGGTAAACCGGACGCGAGGGAACATCAACGTTCATAGAGCGATGAAACGTCGTGATTTCATAAAGACGGTGGGCGCCACGGGTGCGGTTGGCACAATGGCGTTGGCCACCCCTGCCCTGTCTCAGGGGATCAAAGAAATCAACATGGTCACAGCCTGGCCGGAGAATTTTCCGGGCTTGGGCACCGCTGCGGCGCGTCTGGGGGAGCGGATCACCCGCATGAGCGGCGGGGCGCTGAAGGTCAATGTTCACGGCCGCGGCAAGTTTGTCTCTTCGCCGGATTTGTTGAAGGCCGTGTCCGACGGCAAGGCCGACATGTATCACGGCATCGATTATTACTGGCAGCAGCATTCCCGGGCATTCAATTTTTTCGCGTCAGTTCCCTTCGGTTTAACAGCCAGCGAACAACAGGCCTGGATCAATTTTGGTGGTGGCCAGAAACTGTGGGATGAACTGGGCCGGTCATTTGGCGTCAAACCTTTCATGGTCGGTAACACGGGCATGCAAATGGGAGGCTGGTTCAATAAGCAGGTCGATACATTGGCTGATATGCAGGGGTTGAAAATCCGGCTGCCGGGCTTTGGCGGCCTGGTTTTAGAAAAGATCGGCGCCACGCGGGTTTCGCTGCCGATCAACAAAATATTTCCTGCCATGAGGTCAGGCGAGTTGGACGCGGCGGAATGGTTTGGCCCGTGGCTCGATATGAATTTCGGCCTACACAAGATCGCCCGGTTTTATTACTACCCGGGCTTCCATGAGCCCGGCACGACGCTCTCGTCCGCCATCAATCTGAAGCTTTGGGAATCGCTCTCCAACGAACATCAGGAGATCATCAAGACCGCCGCGTCGGCCGAAACCGGCGAGGTTTTATCAGAATTCAACGCCAAAAATATTGAGGCGCTTGATACGTTGCGCCGGAAGCATAATCTAAATCTTCGCCGGTTTTCAGATGAGCTGATGAACGCCATCGGATCGGCCTCTGGTGAAGTTGTGCAAGAGGTCGCGTCGGCGGATGAACTGACCGGTCGAGTCTTCAAAAGCTTCCTAGATTTCCGGACGAAATCGATTACCTGGTCGAAAGTGTCGGACCAGGCGTATTGGAACTCCCGCCTGCTGCCGTTCAGCTACGCCAGGTAAAATCCTATTCCGAAATTGTGCGTTCGCTGCGCCGGCCTAGATAGCGCCAGCAACCAGGCAACACCAAGGCTGCGAGTAAAATCTTGAAGGCGGCCGCCCAGAAGAATGGCGCTACACCAAACGTGTAGGCTTTTTCCGCGCCGATTAAGTGCGCTAACCAGGCAAATCCAAAAACAAATATGATTGCGGTGCCGGCAATCATCGCCACAAGGGTTGAGGCGATACCGCGGTCAAAGCCTTTCTCGCCGAGATAGCCCAGGAACCCGGCGCTGATCAGGAAACCAATCAGATAGCCACCGGTAGGACCGGACATATAGGCTAGTCCAATGCCCTTTGCCGGGGTGCCAGCAAACACCGGAAGCCACAAGGCGCCTTCCACTAAATAGAGCAGCACCGTTGCCGCGCCCAATTTCCAGCCGAACGCCATGCCGATCACCAGGACGGCGAAGGTCTGCATGGTCATCGGGACAGGATAGAACGGAATTTGGATCTTGGCCGAGATTGTCAACAGAACGGAACCAGCAAGGGCAAGCAGGATCATTTTGAGCCAGCTCTTTTCAGCGGCCGGCCAAAGTGTTGAAAGCAACGTCGGCGTCGTACCGATGGCAGTGTTCATGATCCGCATTCCTTAAAAGCGTGATATCCGTTGAGCGCCGGTTTTATCCTTGGCTCTGATCGAAGTCAAATGGGCCGAAAGCTTAGAACTTGTTTACTTTAGAAAAGCCCTTGGGCGGCAGACGACCGGCTTGTGACCGCTTACCTTGCCAAGCCATCAAGTCCGTTTCGGTGCGGTTTCTGTCGCCGGTTTTCCAGGTGAGCCCCTCTTCCAGGGTAAAGGTTTTAACGTCGGACAGCCCGCCGTCCTTGTAGCGTTGCAGGATCACTCCCCTGCCCCGGGTCATCTCCGGCACTTCGTCCAAGGGGAACAGCAGCAGCTTGCGGTTCTCACCGATGACTGCCACGTGATCGCCTTCTACCCGGCAGACAGCCGCCGCTTCATCGTCGCCTTTGACGTTGAGGATTTGCTTGCCGCCTTTGGTCTGCGCCATCACGTCTTCGGATTTCACGACAAAGCCGCGCCCGGCACTCGATGCTACCAGGAATTTCTCTTCAGGCTTGAACAGGAAGAGATTGACCAAGTCGTGCTCGTTGCCGAGATCGATCATCAGCCTGACCGGCTCCCCAAAGCCGCGGCCACCCGGCAGCTTGTCGCAGGACAACGTGTAGAAGCGGCCATTTGTGGCGAACACCAGGACCTTGTCAGTGGTCTCCGCGTGGAAGGCGAACTTGCCCCGGTCGCCGTCCTTGTACTTAACCTCGGACACATCCTCTAGATGCCCCTTGGCCGCTTTAATCCAGCCTTTATCTGAGCAGATGACCGTGATGGGTTCTTTCTCGATGAAGGCCTCGACCGGCACGTCGATGACCGGCGGGGCTTCCCCAATTTCAGTGCGTCGTTTGCCCAATTCGTCCTTACCGCCGAAGTTCTTTTTGATCTCTTTGACCTCGTCGGCGATCCGTTTCCATCGGAGTTTCTTGTCCTTGAGGAGTTTATTGAGGGCGGCCCGTTCCTTCGTCAGCGCATCGTGTTCGGTCTTGATCTCCATTTCTTCAAGCCGTCGTAAGCTGCGTAACCGCATGTTGAGGATGGCGTCGGCCTGGGTTTCTGTTAGCTTGAACGCCTTGATCAGACCGGCCTTCGCGTCGTCTTCTTCACGAATGATACGGATAACTTCATCCAGGTTGAGGTAGGCTTTAAGGTAGCCTTCCAACATATCCAGGCGGGTTTCGATCTTGCCCAATCGGAACTTGGAACGCCGGACCAGCACATCCAGCCGGTGGTCCAGGAAGGCCTGCAGCACATCGCGAAGGTCCATCACTCTCGGCGTGTTGTCCGCGTCGATCACGTTCATATTGAGGCTGAAGCGTGCCTCCAGATCGGTCTGCTTGAACAGTTGCTCCATCAGCATGTCCGGATCGATCGTGCGGTTTTTCGGCTCCAGCACGATACGTACGTCTTCAGCTGATTCATCCACGATGTCGTTGAGCATAGGCAATTTGCGGGCGTTTAATAGCTCAGCGATTTTTTCGATCAGCCGGGATTTCTGGATCTGATATGGAATTTCCGTGATGACGATCTGGTACTGGCCACGGCCCAAATTTTCCTTTTTCCACCTGGCTCGAATGCGGAAGCCGCCCCTGCCCGTTTTGTAAGCAGCCACCACCGCGGCCCGGTCTTCGACCAAAATGCCGCCGGTGGGGAAATCCGGACCAGGAATAAAATCCACCAGTTTGCCGATGGTGGCGTTGGGGAACTTGATCAGATGGGATAATGCATCGCAGATCTCCCCCACATTGTGCGGCGGAATGCTGGTCGCCATACCGACGGCGATGCCGGCTGCACCGTTGGCCAGCAGGTTTGGAAACGCCGCAGGCAGGACGAAGGGTTCTTTCTCCTCCCCGTCATAGGTTTCCCGAAAATCGACCGCGTCTTCATCGATACCTTCCAGCAACGCCTTGGCGACCTCGGTCATACGTGCTTCGGTATACCGCATGGCGGCGGCGTTATCGCCATCCACATTGCCGAAGTTCCCCTGTCCGTCGATCAGCGGATACCGGACAGCAAAATCCTGGGCCAGACGCACCAGTGCGTCATAGACCGCCTGATCACCATGCGGGTGATACTTACCGATGACGTCACCAACCACGCGAGCGCATTTCTTGTAGCCGCCGGAAGGGTCAAGTTTGAGTTGACGCATGGCGTATAACAGCCGCCGGTGCACCGGTTTGAGGCCGTCCCGCACATCGGGTAGCGAGCGAGACATAATGATGGAAAGTGCGTACGAGAGGTAGCGTTCACTGATCGCATCGGCCAGGCGCGTGTCGCGAATATCTCCCCCAGAACCATCGGGCAAGGTCATTTCGTTCATAATTTCCTCAGGGACAAGGTGTCTTCAGCTACCAGATATAGTAGCTAATTGTTTCACACGGTCAACAAGTCGCGTCCGGGCCGACGGAGCACCGGTTTTATGATGGATGAAGGCGTGGCGGTCCAGAAAATAACCTGTGAGTTCCAGACCCTTCACCAACTCCTCTGCCCGTACATCCTCCTGTAATTCCAAGGACTTCAGAAACTTAGGCAGTGGTAACATTCTGTCATGATACGGACGCCCTGCGTCTTCGGAGACGGCTTGTCCCGACTTTGGCGACACGTACACTAAATTGTCACTGGTGCCTGTCGCCGCACAGGCCGTCAGATCGAGACCGAATCCGAGTTGCGTAAGCAGGTCCAACTCCCAGGCGACGTAGCGGGATATCCAGTTATCATCTTCTAATGCTTCGATTAAGGCGTGGAGGGAGGCGAATATCTCCGGCATGGGCTCACGTTCGGGCAAGGCGCGTTCGGTCACCGCGCAGGCGGATGATAGCCCGGCAAGTTTGAGCGCATCACCCAGGACCGGTGCGGCGTTCGGTGACGTTAATTCGCAGATATAGGCGCCGAGATGGTCTTCCAACCGGGCCCGCCAATCTGCGGTCACGAAGTTGCCCGCTTCGTAAATACCGCGGGCGCGCTTGCCGGCGCCGCCCCGGACCAATCCCGAATGGGCGCCGTGTACAGCCGTCAGCAGTGTAACGATGAGGGATGTTTCGCCATGTTTTCGGGCGGAGAGGACAATGCCGTCGTCGGTCCAGTTCATGCCGCCGCTTCGACAAGAAGCTCGGCGAGCTCCTCGGGATCATCGACCATCACGTCATGACCGCTGTCAACAGTACGGCAGTGCCAGCGAGGGTCGGCGTCGGTCAGTTCTTGGAACTGGATAAAATTGCTGGGGTCATGTTTCATCGCTCGAATATATGTGCACTTGGCGATGTCCTCCAAGACGACGGTCCGCTTGACCGGCTGATCCATGCAGCCGAATGGTTGTGGGGTGCATTGGCTGTCCACCCATGCCTGATTTTCATCCCGAATACGGAACTTTGCCGCCGGAATCGGTGGCACGGTATTCAGGGAGGTCTCGGCCGCTGCTTTAGCCGTCGCATCTGACTGGGCGGCCGGTGTGTAGTCTCTTAGGCTTTTACCGTGTTCCGGTAGGAAAGCGTCGAGATAAATCAACGCGGACAACTTATCCGGAATTTGACTGGCCACCCCGGTGATGACCATACCGCCATAGGAGTGACCACACAAAGCCACCTCCTCCAGCTCTTCCCACTTGATCAGGTTCACCACATCCGTGACGTGTGTCTCCAGATTGATATCCGGTGTGAGCAAATGGGATTTATCGGCAAGCCCGGTTAGCGTTGGTATAAACACCCGATGTCCTTGTGCTTGCAGCAGCTGCGTCACGAATTTCCAGCACCAGCCGCCGTGCCATGCCCCATGCACCAGAACAAAGGTCGTCATTACGTGCCGTCCCCTTCCAGTTTCTTGGTGCCGGTGCGGCCTTCCATGCCCGGACGATTGCCGCCGGCGTGATTGATGGTAAAGACATTCTCCACAGCGGTGTAATCGTAGTAACCCATTCGCGCCAGTGGTTTGTACTTGGGAATGTCCAGTTTGCCGTCTTTGCCGATATAATCGTCGTTTATATGGATCATGACGACTCTACCGATGACGATATCCGCCGACCCCAATCCCCCCGGGCCATTTCCGGGCAGCCGCAGGGACGTATGAAAGACGCATTCAAAGTTCACCGGCGCCTCCGCGACTCTAAAAGGCGCAACGATGTCGGACGGCGCTTTGGTGACACCGGCCAGCTCAAACTCGTCAACATCCGCATCCACTTCCTGAGCCGATTTGTTGACGGCGTCGCGAAGGTCGAAAGTCGCTAAATTCCAGACGAATTCGCGAGTGTTTTCCGCATTTGTCACACTGTGCTTGCGGCCATCGGGCCGTGGATTCGCGGAATACATGACGTACGGCGGATTGAAGCCCAGATTCTGGAACTGGCTATAGGGGGCAAGATTTGGAACGCCGTCTTCGGACAGGCTGGAAATCCATCCGATGGGTCTCGGCACCACGCAAGATTTAAAAGGATCCCACGGCAAACCATGATCGGATGTTCCGGGCTCGTATTTCATTCTATTCCCCCTGTTTGATTATGACATGTCTGAGCCGCCCGCCACTGGGCGGCTCACCAGATCATACTGTGATCGTTTTGAAGCAGCGACTCAACCGGTTGCGATGTAATCCCGCATTTGCTGAGCTTCGTTCTCCAACTCATCCACGCGGTTTTTCACCACGTCGCCGATACTGACGATCCCGACGAGCTGATCGTTCTGCACGATGGGAATATGTCGGATACGCCGCGCCGTCATTTCACGGCGGAGATGGTTCATTTCTTCGTCCGGCGAGCAGGAAAACACGTCTTTGGTCATGATATCGGACGCCGGGAGCGTTAAAAGGCTAGCCCCATGCCGAGAGACGCCGCGCACGATGTCCCGTTCCGACAAAATGCCTTTTAGACGATTGCCCCCGTCAGCGATGAGCACCGCACCGATGTTTTTTTCGGCCAAGAGATCGGCCACGTCTTGTACGGTGCTGTCAGGGCTCGCCGTGACGACGTCGGAGCCTTTGCCCTTCAGGATTGCTGATATCTTCATGGATCATCCTCCCTGTTGTTGTGGCAGCGCTAAATTTGGCCATAAATCCGGCGCGGAGCCAAATAAAATATTGTCGGGGATTTACTCAGCGACCCGTTTGCGCAACCACCAAATGAAAATAAGCGCGGTGCCAAACATCGTCAGGCTATAGGTTGCGGCGGGAATGACCGCTGCACCGCCGCCGAAAAGCAAGGTGCCGACGGCGATGGCGAGGGTGCCGTTTTGCAGCCCACATTCAATGGAAATTGCAATCCGTTGCTGTACGCCGGAACCAAACATGGCCCCCAGCCACCACGCGAGGGCCAGCATGATCAGGTTTAGGGCCAAGGTGATCAGTCCCGCATCCGCATAGTACGCCGCAATGTTATCACGCTCTTGATAGATGGCGCCGGCTAAAACGATAAAGAAGAGGATGGTAGAGGTTTTCCGGGCCGGGCCATCAAATTTGAGGGCAAATCCTTCCGCCCAACGCCGGACCGCAAGACCTATCAGCACCGGAACGGTCACTATCAGGAAAACGCTGACCGCGGTTTTGCCGACAGATACCTCTCCTTCCAGGTTGCCGCCCATAAGATGAGTGTAAGAATACACGACAATAAGAGGAATGGTGACGACACACAGCAGGCTGACAATCGCGGTGAGCGAGATAGAGAGCGCCACATCGCCCTTACCGAAAGCGGTTAAGATGTTGGAGGTGACACCGCCCGGCGCGGCAGCGATGATCATCACGCCGAGGGCAATCTCCGGAGAGACCGGCCAGATACTGATCAAAAAGAATCCGACCACCGGCAGTAGGATCATCTGTGAGATTAGCCCGACGACAAAGTCCTTCGGCTGCTTGGCGACGCGGGTGAAATCCTGAACGGTCAGTCCCAGACCCAGCGAAAACATAATAAACGCCAATGCCAGCGGCAAAATTACATCGGTTACAATCCCCATAGTCCCCTCTCCTTTTGAAGCGCCCCTTATTCGTCTGTCATACCCGGTCAAATATTTGCGGAAGATTAATCAGGCGTTGTAGTCAAGCCCCCAATCCCGATAGCGATCCGGGTCGTCTCCCCATTTTTCCCGAACTTTAACGAAAAGAAACAAATGGACGCGGCAGCCGAACATGTCTTCCAGTTCGGCCCGCGAGTCGGCGCCGATGGATTTAATCCGTGCCCCCTTTTTACCCAGGACAATCGCCTTTTGGCTGTCCCGCTGTACGTAAATGACCTGCTCGATGCGCACGCTGCCGTCTTCCTGGTCGGTCCAGGATTCGGTCTCGACCGTTGCCGCGTAGGGAAGTTCTTGATGAAGTTGATGATAGAGCTTTTCCCGGGTGATCTCGGCCGCCAGCAGCCGTTCGGGCATATCCGATAACTGGTCTTCGGGAAATAACCACGGTCCTTCTGGTACGATGGAGGCCCAATGTTCAGCCAGACCATCGACTCCATCGCCGGTCTCAGCGGAAATCATGAAGGTCTCCCGGAACAGACCTGTTTGGTTCAACTTATCCGCCAGCGCCAACAGATCGGGTTTTTTCACCAGGTCAACTTTGTTGATGATCAGGTCGGCGGTCGCCTGACGCTCCACAAGGCGATCAATGATGGCCTGGGTGTTTCGATTAATCCCGCGATCTGCATCGACAAGGAAGGCAATATGGTCGGCATCACCCGCGCCATCCCAAGCCGCCGCCACCATCGCCCGGTCAAGCCGGCGTCGGGGGGCGAAAATACCTGGCGTATCAATGAATATAAGCTGAACAGGCCCTTTCACGGTGAGACCCAGGACCCGTGTCCGGGTCGTTTGCACCTTGGGCGAGACGATGGAAACCTTGGCGCCGACAAGCCGGTTCAACAGTGTAGACTTACCCACATTGGGTGCGCCGATGATGGCGACAAATCCGCATTTGGTTGGTGTGCCGTTAGCCATCGGCATTGGCGAATTCCAATTGGCTCAGAAATTTATCGGCCGCCGCCTGTTCGGCAGCGCGTTTAGAACTGCCTTTGGCTTCGACGGGCGGATAGCCCTCCAGGGTGACGGAGACCGTGAACTCTGGCTCATGATCCGGCCCGTCCCGCCCAGTTTCGGTATAATCCGGTAGCGGCAACCCGATCCCCTGCGCCCATTCCTGAAGCGCTGTTTTGGCATCCTTGGGCGGTTCGGGCGTTTCTTCCAGCATCTCCCGCCAATGGGTTTCGATAAAATCCCGTGCGACCTCCAGACCGCCATCCACATACAAAGCAGCGATAATGGCTTCGCAGACGTCGGCCAGAATGCTGGGGTTCTGCCGGCCGCCTGTGATCTCCTCACCGGACGACATCAGGATGTGCTTGCCGAGATCGAACATTTCCGCCACCCGCACCAAAGATTCTTGCCGCACCAAGGCCGTGTGGCGTTTGGCGATGTCGCCTTCAGGTTCTTCGGGAAACCGACGCAACAGCATTTCGGCGATTACAAGGCCTAAGACCCTGTCGCCCAGAAACTCCATGCGTTCGTATGAGGACAGCCGATCCACATCGGCGCCGCTGAGACTTGCGTGAGTAAGCGCCCGCTCCAGCAAGGCCGGTTTCTCGAAGGAATGACCGAGTGCCTCTGCTAGTGCCGCCAAAGTGTTGTTGCTCATGCACCCGCCTCTTGGCTCAAAATTCGGCCTAGATGATATCCTTGAAGAACCGATCAAAGCGAATGGAAATCGGCCATTTCCAAACCTCCCACCAGGCGGCGGCGCCGTTGGTGGAGAAAAATAGGATTTCGGCGCGTCCCACCAAGTTTTCTCTGGGAATAAAACCAACCGACGGCAGGACGCGGCTGTCCTCTGAATTGTCCCGATTGTCGCCCATGGCGAAATAATGCCCGGGCGGCACCGTATAGACATCGGTGTTGTCGAGCCGGGCGTTGTCGCCCAGTTCTTCAATGATCGCATGGATGACACCATTAGGCAGGGTCTCGGCGTATTGCCTGATCTGACGCACGCCGCCTGGAAAATCTCGATCAATATAAAATCCGTCCTGTTTGCGCTCCGCAGCCACACCATTGATGTGCAGCCGACCCTTGATCACCTGAATTTTATCGCCCGGCAAGCCGATGATGCGCTTGATGTAATCCGTTCGGCCGTCGGAAGGCAGTTTGAAGACAGCGACATCCCCACGTTCGGGTTCGGTAAATAAGATGCGACCGGGAATGAGCGGTAGGCTAAAGGGCAGAGAATGCTTTGAATAGCCGTATGAGAACTTCGAAACGAAGAGGTAGTCCCCGATTTCCAGCGTAGGCTCCATTGAACCCGACGGAATATTGAACGGTTCATAGGCGAAGGTGCGGACAAGGACAGCGATCATCACGGCATAGATGATCGTTTTGACCATGTCCCAAAGTCCGCCATCCTTCTTGTTCGACATCAGCTAAAGCGCCTAAGTATTTGAATTAATTAAAATAGTAATATGATTAGGATTCTCGATCAGGACCGATATAAATCGTCAATATGCCCGACAAGTGCTTCGATTTGGTTCTTCCAAGAGAACTGACGGATAAAGTCAGCACCCGAGTCGCCGCGGCGGCGCGCCTCTTCCGGGTCGGCATAAAGGGATTCCAGGGATTCGACAACCTCAAAAACATCCGGCTCGCGCCAACCATCGACACCCGCATAGGGCTCATAGGGAGCAACCGGAGTTTGTTTGTTTAGCGGGTAACAATTCCCTTCATCGATCAAATCGAGTTGGCCTGTATTTGCCGCAATAAGGCAAGGCACACTGGCGGCCATGGCCTCCATTGCGACAAGATTGGTGCCGGGCTCGCACCGGTTCGGGAATATCGCGGCATCGGCGGCTGCCAAATATCTGGGCATGTCTTTGTTGGCTGGCATCCCCAGATCAATAAAACTGTCCTCCGGCAGCCCGTTGGCGATCAACCACGGCGCAATGGCGAGTTCATTGTTGGCGAGCACTTCCGGATGGCCTTCGACAAACGGTGAATTGGCGATGGTCGGCATGATCACCGGCCATTGATTGGCCCAAGCGAACATCAACAGCGCTTCGGGATGATTCTCCCGGAACTCTCTGAACGCGGCAATAACCACGTCCTGCGCTTTGCGGTATTCCAGTTTTCCACCGGAAAAGATCACGAACCGGTCTTCGTATGTGTCGGGCCGTGGCGCGCGGACAAATAACGAGTCGTCTATCCCTTGAAAGACATTCACCACGTGATCCAATCCCCGCCGTTGCAGGACTTCTTTGTTCCAAGTGGAGCCGGTGACAATCATGTCGTAGTCTCGGGCCCTGGCCAGGCCCTCTTCCGAAATATCCGTGTCTTCAAAAAATATAACGCCGATATTATGGCTGCCTTGGAGCGGCTGGTCCGCCAACGCTGGCTGAAAGTCATTTCTCAGTGCATGGAGCACCGGGAAATCAAATTCCAGCACACCGGTTTTTTCCAACAGGTCCGACAAGTGTTCCTGACGTTGGAAAACTGGCGCGAGTTTGGCTGCGATATCCGGATCTACGTCAAGACGATGGGGCGGTGCGGCAAGCACCGGGTTCCGTTCCAGCGCCAAAAGCTCAAGGATCAGATTTGTACCGTAGACTCCCCAGCCGGATACACTGCTGGGGCGCCAGCCGATGCCGATACTGTCAGGTGCGGTCATTCCTCAACGATGTCAGGCACGGCGGAAATGATGACGATGGCCTGAGCCAATGGAAAATCATCAGTGATGGTAAGATCAATCTGGGGCGACATGCCATCGGGCGTTATTTCAATCAACCGTTTGAGCGCGCCACCGGAGAGCTTCATGGTCGGCTTGCCTGACGGCAGGTTAATTACCCCCATGTCCCGCCAGAAAACCCCTTTCCGAAAACCGGTGCCTAATGCCTTCGAGCAGGCTTCTTTCGAGGCAAACCGCTTGGCGTAGCTGGCAGCGCGGAGCCGGCGTTTGTCGGACTTTTGGCGCTCCAGTTCGGTAAAAATCCGATTAGTGAAGCGGTCGCCGAACCGGTCGAGGGTTTTCTCCACCCGCCGGATATCAATCAGGTCATTGCCGATCCCAAGGATCATGCCGACGCTTCACCCAAGGCTTGAGACCGGGCGTTGTCCATCAGGGCGCGCATGCGCTTGATGGTGCTATCCAGCCCGCCGAAAATGGCCTCACCGATCAGGAAATGCCCGATGTTGAGTTCCACGAGCTCCGGAATTTCGGCGATAGGCCCGACGGTCTCAAACCCCAGCCCGTGCCCGGCGTGGCATTCCAAACCCAGGGATTGCGCGTAGGCTGCCGCTTGTCGAATGCGGTTAAGTTCTGTTTCTCGCGCCGCACCTGTCAACTCGCAATAGGCGCCCGTGTGCAGTTCGACAACCGGCGCGCCGAGGGCGTTCGCAGCATCCAGTTGGCGTGGGTCCGCCTCGATGAACAGAGAAACGCGTATGCCCTTTTCCACCAGCGCACTGACATAAGGCGCCAGATAAGCCTGTGTGCCCGCAGCGTCCAGCCCACCTTCGGTCGTGCGCTCTTCCCGCTTCTCAGGGACGATACAGACGGCATGGGGCGCATGCTGCAGGGCGATCTCCAGCATTTCGTCAGTGGCGGCCATCTCCAGGTTCAGCGGCAAGTCAATTTCCCGACGCAACCGGGCGATATCGGTGTCGGAAATGTGCCGCCGGTCCTCGCGCAAATGCGCGGTAATACCGTCGGCGCCTGCCTTGGCGGCGATTACAGCGGCGCGCACCGGATCGGGATGGGCGCCGCCCCGCGCATTCCGGATCGTCGCCACATGGTCGATATTCACGCCCAGCCGTAAATAGGTGTTCATGATGCGTCCTTAATCGTCTCTTCATGGGAAATCCGATGGGCAAGACGCGCCCGGGATTTCCGTCCATACGCGTCTATAAGCCATCTGATGCTAAAGTAAAAGAAAAGCCAGGATACAATGAAATAAGGAATGCTGCCCACCAGCATCGGTGCAAATATTGGCCAGGCGACCTTGACCAGGTAATCCCAATCAAACTCCAGCATGGCTTGGACCATATTGCCGAACAGTTCAGAGTAATGCAGCTTTGCCATATCGTCCGGCATACCGCCGATGCCCATCCAAACACCGGTCTGATAGACCGCGACCCAAATAAACGGAAACGTCCAGGGGTTGCCGACAATGGTGCCGATTACGGCCGCTAACATACTGGCCCGTGCGAAATACGACATGGCGGCTGAGATGACGATATGAAAGCCCATGAACGGGGTGAACGAGATGGCGGCGCCAAACGCGAAGCCCGCCGACACCGCGTAAGCCGAACCGGGTAGCCGGCTGAGCCGCAAAATCCAAAACTTGAAAAATCTACGCCAGCCGAGATGCGGCCAGATTAAATCGAGGCTGCGGGACCATCGGGGTCTGGGTATCCGGCGCTGGAACATGGGGGATCATTTACCCTGTGGCGCGGCCCGCAGGGCATGTCGCCGAGGAGCCGTAGGTTATTATTTTCGTCAGGATATTCCGACTATCCTTTGGTTCGTTCAACAGATTTAATCGCTTTTGAAGCGCGCAACGCCGCGATGATATTACTAAGGTGTTTTAGGTCTCGGACTTCAATATCGATAAGCATGTCGAAAAAGTCCTCGCTCCGGTTCGTGAATTTCAAATTACTGATATTTCCGTCGTTTTTACCTATCACCATGGACAGCTCGCCCAAACTACCTGGCGTGTTTTCGACCACCATCGACATTCGGCCCACGTAACGATCTTCGGTTTCTTCCAGATCCCAAGCCACATCGATCCAACGCTCGGGCGTGTCGGAAAAGTCGACCAGCGTATCGCAGTCGATAGTGTGAATTGTTATGCCACGGCCTTTTGTCACAATGCCGACGATGCGGTCACCCGGCAACGCGTGGCAGCAGCCGGCATAGTGCAACGCCATGCCAGGGGTGAGCCCCTTGATAGGCACCTTTTTCTCTTCAACCTTTTTCTTACGGCCAAACTGGCCGGCAACGCCAGGGAGCGAGAGCAGGCTACGTTTTTTCTTTTCCTTGGTTTCGGGATAGACGGCCTCCACAACCTCAAGGCCGGAGACATGCCCTGCCCCAACTTCTGCGTAAAGATCGTCGATGGTTTCGGCATCGAACACCACCAGCACTTCGTTAAGGCCCTTGTCCGAGAGCTCATAGTCTTCCTGGTGGAATGCGCGTTCCAGGATGGATTGTCCCAAACTCATATATTCATCGCGCTCACGGCTGCGGATAAACCGGCGAATATGAGCGCGCGCCTTGCCCGTGGCGACAAAGTTTTCCCAGGTCGGCGACGGCGTTTGCGCCTCGGACGTGATGATTTCTACTTGGTCCCCGTTGCTGAGTTCGGTGCGCAATGGGATGCTCTGGCGATTGATCTTGGCGCCGACGCAGTGATCACCGACTTCTGAATGAACCGCATAGGCAAAATCGACTGGTGTCGAACCTGCGGGCAACACAATTACGTCACCCTTGGGCGTGAAGCAGAACACTTGATCCGGATACATCTCCAGTTTGGTATGCTCCAGGAAGTCGTCCGGGTTGGCGGCTTGATCCAGGATCTCCAGAAGTTCCCGCATCCAGCGGAACTGCCGACCGTCGGTGGCGTCCGTGCCTTCTTTGTACTGCCAATGGGCGGCGACACCATGTTCGGCGATCTCGTGCATCTCCCGGGTGCGGATTTGAATTTCGATACGTAGCCGTCCGGGGCCGATGATTCCTGTATGAATCGCCCGGTAACCGTTGGGTTTCGGCGTACTTATGTAATCCTTGATTCGTCCCGGCACCACCCGATAGGCCTGGTGGATGATCCCCATCGCCCGGTAGCAATCTTCCACGGTTTCCACCAAAACCCGGAAGGCGATGACATCTGAAATCTGCTCGAAGGAAACATTCTTCTTTTGCATCTTCCGCCAAATCGAATACGGCGTCTTCTCACGGCCTTCCACGTGTCCCCGCAACCGGGATTCAGCGAGGGTTTTGGTCAGCTCGAATACGATTTCATCAATATTGTCCTTGCCTTCGGCTTTGAGAAATTCCAGTCGCGAGATAATGGAATTCCGGGCCTCCGGATTGAGAACCGAGAAGGATAAATCCTCCAACTCGTTTTTCATTTCATGCATGCCTACCCGCTCGGCCAAAGGGGCATAGATTTCCATAGTTTCCAGGGCAATGCGCCGGCGTTTGGCCGGCTTGGAAATGAAATCGATGGTGCGCATATTGTGCAGCCGGTCCGCGAGCTTGACCAAGAGGACACGGATGTCCTCCGACATGGCGAGAACCAGCTTGCGGAAATTCTCCGCCTGGTCAGACTGATTGGTCTGCATCTCCAGTTGAGTCAACTTGGTGACCCCGTCCACCAGTTGACAGATTTCATCGCCGAATGCATCGGTGATGTCCTGAGACGTGGTTTCAGTATCCTCTATCGTATCGTGAAGGAGCGCGGTGATGATCGACGTGGAGTCCAGCTTATACTTGGTCAGGATGCCGGCCACTTCCAACGGATGTGAAAAATAGGGATCGCCCGACGCGCGTGTCTGATTGCCGTGCGCCTTCATGGCGAAGACATAGGCGCGGTTCAGCGCCTCTTCGTCCGCGCGAATGTCGTAGGCTTTGACGTTCTCAACCAGTTCGTATTGCCGGATCATTCAGTGTCTTTCTCGGAGCCAACTTTATTAGCCGTCAAAAAACAGCCATAAGCTTATATAGCCCGGAAATTTGGCAAATGAACAGCACAACGGAACATCGGTTCTTCGCCGATACCGCAGAACGACTTTAGGTGTAACGGACGGGGCTAGAGCTGCTCGTCTTCACCGGCCGGAGGTTGTTCCACCGGCAACACATTATCTTCGAAGATCGGCACCGGGACGTCACTTTCCTGTCCATCTTCAGAAACCGGAAGTGTAATATTCTGCTTCAATTCTTCCAACTCGCCGCTGCTGGCCATATCTTCCAACTCTTCTTCCGTCGGCTCGTCGGATTCGATGTGCTTCTGCAGCCCCTTAACCAGGGTTTGTTCGATTTCTTCGAGGTCCAAGTTCTCCTCGGCGATCTCCCGCAGGGCAATGACCGGGTTTTTGTCGTTGTCTCGTTCCACGGTCAATTCGGCGCCGGAAGACAGACTGCGCGCGCGCTGGGCGGCGAGCATCACCAATTCAAACCGGTTGGAAACCTTTTCAATGCAATCTTCTACGGTCACGCGGGCCATGCGGGCGTTCTCCTTGCCGAAGTCGGAGTTATCGGGGAATGGGCGCAGATGTATAAACGGGTTGCAGAAAAATGCAAGGGCTCAATCCAATAATTCGACCTTTTGCGTTGGATCCAGGGCGTCGATCAGCGTGGTCATAGATCGATTTGTCACCGGATGTATCCAATCCGGCGCAATGTCCTTGAGCGGCAACAAGACGAATGCCCTCTCAGCCAACCTTGGATGAGGCAATATCAACCGATCACTGTCCAAAACCAGGTCGTCATAGGCCAACAGATCCAAATCCACGATCCGGGCGGCGTTGCGCTCTCCCCGCTGCCGACCCATCGCGGACTCGATCTCCAGTAGCCGGTCCAAAACTGCCTCCGGCGGTAATTCGGTCTGGACCGAGGCAACAGCATTCACATACCAGGGCTGATCCGAGGCGGGAATTGGCGCAGTTTTGTAAAACCTGGAGACAGCTTCCAAATAAAACCCGGATTTTTCCATTAACTCCAGGGCCCTCCGGCAGTTGTCCACAGGCGTATCGCCGGCGGCGGACGGCAGGTTTGAGCCGAGGCCAACAAGGATCATCGGATAGTTCCCACGGAAAGTTTACTAGTGTAGAGTGTTGATCTGCTTTATTAAAATTGTGCCGCACCATTATTCAGCGGCAGGCTTTATTTGTCCAAAATTCATTTCGAGGATGTCATGATGAACTTCTATCCCGGTGAACGTATTGGTCTATTTATCGACGGCTCTAATCTGTATGCCGCCGCCCGCGCCCTCGGTTTTGATATAGATTACAAGAACTTACTGAAGGTTTTTGAGGAACAGGGCACACTGATTCGCGCCTTCTATTACACGGCCATGGTGGAAGAGGCTGAATATTCCCCGATCCGTCCGTTGGTCGATTGGCTGGATTACAACGGCTATACCATGGTGACCAAGCCCACCAAGGAATTCACCGATACCGCGGGCCGGAGAAAGATCAAAGGCAACATGGATATCGAACTGGCGGTGGACGTGATGGAGATCCAGCCCCATCTGGACCATATCGTGATCTTCTCCGGCGATGGTGATTTCCGCCGGTTGGTCGAGTCCGTGCAGCGCAAGGGCGCCCGGGTGTCGGTCGTCAGCACGGTTGTCTCCAAGCCGCCGATGATCGCGGATGAACTGCGTCGTCAAGCTGATGTCTTCATTGAACTCGCCGATCTACAAGAGCAGATTGAGCGTCAGCCCGGCCAGGGACACCATCCGCAGTTGGATATCGACGAGGAAGACGACCTGATCGATGATTATGATCAAGACTTTGACGGAGATTATGCCGGTTCCGCGTAATCCGGCGCGAACTTTCTGCCGCCGGCGTTAATGTTGACACTCATGGAAGCTCCCGGCCCAAATTGCTCTCTTTGTCCCCGTCTCGCCCAGTTTCGACAGGAAAACTGCGAGGCCTACCCCGATTGGTTCAATTCTCCTGTGCCGTCCTTTGGCCGGCTGGATGCGGAACTTCTGATCCTGGGCCTCGCCCCTGGTCTCAAAGGAGCGAACCGGACTGGACGGCCGTTTACCGGAGACTATGCCGGCGACCTCCTGTATCCCACACTCCTTCACTTCGGGTTTGCCAAAGGCGTGTATGACTCCCGCCCGGATGACGGGGTCGAGATGATGAATACCCGGATCGCCAATGCAGTACGGTGCGTGCCGCCGCAAAACAAGCCCGTGGGCGCCGAAATCAAGGCCTGCGCGCCGTTTTTGGACAGCGAGCTTAAGGCAATGACCAATCTTAAGGTCATCGTGGCGCTCGGCACCATTGCCCATAATGCCGCTATCGGTGCGTTGGGCGAGAAACGCAGCGCCTGGAAGTTCGGCCACAACGCGTCCCACGAGATTGCGGGCGGGCCGGTGGTGATCGACAGCTATCATTGCTCCCGCTACAACACCAATACCGGCCGGCTGACCGAAGAGATGTTTCACGATGTCTTTCGAAACGTGCAGTCCCGGCTCTAATTTGCGCGTTTACAGGCCGGGCTCGGTAGGCTATCCCCTGCCTCGGAATTTACCAGGAGGATACCGTGGAAGTCGTTTGTCTTGATCTGGAAGGTGTGTTGATCCCGGAAATCTGGATCGGCGTGGCCGAGAAAACAGGGATCGAGGCCCTGCGCGCGACGACCCGGGATATCCCCGACTATGACGAATTAATGCAGCAGCGTCTGCGGATCATGGACGAAAACGGACTGGGCCTGCCGGTCATCCAAGAAGTGATCGACAGTTTGGACCCGTTGGAGGGCGCGAAGGATTTCCTGGCTTGGTTGCAGTCCGAATTTCAGTTGGTAATTCTTTCCGACACGTTTTATGAGTTCGCCAGGCCGTTTATGCAGAAGCTAAATTGGCCGACGCTGTTTTGCCATCGGCTCGAAACGGACATTGACGGCAAGATCGTCAATTACCATCTGCGCATGCGCGATCACAAGCGGGAAGCGGTAAAGTCTTTCAAGGCCTTGAATTTTACGGTGTTCGCCGCCGGCGATAGCTACAATGACACAACCATGCTGGGGGAGGCCGATGCTGGTTTTCTGTTCCGCGCCCCAGACAATGTGATCGAAGAGTTTCCCCAGTTTCCCCACACCACGTCCTACGACGATCTCTCGGCAAATTTTAAATCCGCCAGCCCGCGCTTCTAGCTCGTTACCAATCTTTCATTTCGGTTTGTCGGACTCGCTATGCGCGAGTAATTCCGCCCGCAACAATTTATACTGTCTAATTAACCTTTCGGATATACACATCTAGACACTTAAAAAATTGGACAGTATAATTGTACCAGGGAAGAATTCCCGTTGGTTCAATCGGAATGCGGTAAGTGAGGCATAGAAATGCTGAGCAGTAAGGAACTGATGGAGCGTACCGGCGTCTCGCGGGCAACCCTCAACAACTACATCGGCATGGGGCTGATCCCCAAACCGGTGGTAAAGCAGCCAGATGCAGGCAAGTCCAAGGCCCGCCGGATAGGCTATTTTCCGTCCAACACAGTGAACAAACTCGAACGGATCAAAGCACTTAAAAAACAGGGTGTCCGAATGGAGGATATAGCCCTAAAACTTGGGGGGCAGGTTAAAACCGTCAACGACAACCCGCCGCCCAATCCTGAACGAAGAGCTGATGAAAAGTCTAACAAAGCCCCTTCTCCGGCTTCTTCGGTCGAGATCACACCGCGGGGTTTGCGCCTGACCATCGAAAACCTGGAACACCCCGCCTACCTTCTGAACAACAAGTTCGAGGTCGAGTGGTCTAACGCCGCCGCAGAGGCCGAGATTTTCGGCAAGCCGAATGGAATGCCCAAGGACATTTCTGATCGAAATGTATTCTCACTTCTCTTTGGAGGGATGGGGCGACAGTGCGTCGACCGCGCCACCCTGTTTTCCTTCCACCTGGAAATCGCCAAGAACCGGATGTCCAAGGCCAATCTCCTGACTATGGATCCCAATCTGGATGAAGCGCAGATCGAGGAACTTGCCGATCTTTATACAAATGTGGAGGCCGTCAACTCACGGCAACTGCGTGACACGGTTATCAACCTGGGCAATCACTTCGGTAACGACAATCGTTATCGGCTCTATGCCTCTTTTTTCCGGGAAGGCGTGTTCTTCGCCTATACGCCGGCAGAGACCGAAGAAGACTCTCTGCTTCAGATACTCAGCCGGCGGGATTTGGTCATCCGCGATTTGCTGCGCAACCGGAAGCCGTACGTAACGCCCTTAGCTGTCCTTGTGGCTGACTTGCAGAATTCTGTCAAAATCTGCGCAGAGTTGCCGCCGGATGAATATTTCGAGCTCATCAATCAGATTTGGCGAAGGATGGAGCCAATCTTTCGCAAGTACTATGCAACCCACGGCAAGCATGTGGGCGATGGCATCGTCTACTATTTTTTTCCTCAGCCCGACTGCAGCTACGTTTTGAACGCCATAGAATGTGCCTGGGAAATGACCATCGCCATGCAGGAGATCGACCGGGAATGGCAGGCGCGTAAGAACTGGGCGAATAGTCTCAAGCTCAATATCGGCCTGGATGAAGGGCAGGAATGGTTTGGCGCTTATCAGACCACAACCCACCTTGAGTTGACGGTCCTCGGCGACACCATTAATCAGGCTGCCCGGCTCAGCGACTTTGCCCGAGACGGCGCCGTCTGGGTAACCAAGTCCATGCTGTCATCCCTCTCCCACCGTGACCGGGATCAGCTGGAGTTCGGCATCAAACGCCGGGACACTGACGGCAACCAGATCGTGGTGGCCTCCACCTACGGTTGGATTGCCAATCTGGTCGACCTTAATGAGCCGGGCAATCTCAAGCTACAGGACATCGCAGCCATCCCGGTAACGGAAATAATCGACTTCAAACCCAAAGAGAACGACTAACCCCTAGTCGTCGTAACGTTCCTCTTTCCAGGGATCGCCACGCATGTGGTAGCCCTGGGCCTCCCAGGTGCCGGGGATATCCTGATTGGTAAATGTGATATGGCGCAACCACTTGGCGCTTTTCCAAAAATAGAGCTTCGGCACGATTACCCGCACCGGCCCGCCATGTTCACGGGTCAGGGGCTCCCCTTCCCAACTATGGGCCAGAATTACGTCCTCGTCATCAAAGTCGGCCAGAGGGAGGTTGGTGGAATAGCCATCATAACTGCGGAGCATGAGGTGCGACGCTTCCGGGTCGGGCTGCACCGCCTCCAGCAACGTCTTGGCGCCGATACCCTCCCAGCGATTGTCGAAGCGGGACCATTGGGTGACACAATGAATATCGGAGACCGAGCTAATCTGCGGCTGCGCCATGAAATCCTTCCAGGACCACTTAATCGGCCGGCGCACCATGCCGCCGACGCTTAAGGACCAGTCCCGTCGATCAATCACCGGCTGATCTCCGAGATCAAGCACAGGCCATTTGTGGGTTCGCACCTGGCCCGGTGGCAGCCGGTTGTCCGCCATGGCCCCTACCCTTTACCCCGCATGATGCGCGCCTGATCCCGCTTCCAATCCCGGTCTTTGGCGGTCGCCCGTTTGTCGTATTGCCGTTTGCCCTTGGCCATTCCCAACTCGACTTTCGCCAAGCCCCGCTTATTGAAATAAATGGAGAGCGGTACGACGGTCATGCCCTCCCGGCTGATCGCGCCGGAAAGTTTCGCCAGCTCCCGCTTATGCAACAATAATTTCCGGGGGCGCCGAACTTCATGCTGACCGCGGGTGCCCGCCTCGTATTCAGGAATGTAAGCGTTGACCAAGAACAACTCCCCTTCTTGATCCGCAGCGTAGGATTCCTCGATGCTGGCGCGTCCACTCCGCAAGCTTTTGACTTCTGTGCCGGTCAGCATGATTCCGGCTTCCAGCGTCTCCTCAATAAAATAGTTGTGACGCGCCTTACGGTTGCGCGCCGCGACGTTCGAGGGCGTTTTGGGCTTTTTAGCCATCAGAAAATCCGTTTAGACGGACGGGGCGCCATTCCGATTAGGACAGCGCGCCGACGTCCTTCAGGGCTTGCTTGACCCTGTCTTTGCTGGACTGGGCGATATCAGTGATTGGTAACCGGGCTTCGGCTGTGCAGAGACCAAGTAACTGGGCTGCATACTTCACCGGGCCAGGGCTGGTTTCGCAGAACATCGCCATATGCACTGGCATCAGGACATTCTGCAATTCCATCGCCTTGGCAATGTCGCCATCTCGCCACGCCTTCTGCATATCTGAACAGAGCCGTGGCAGGATATTGCCGGTCACAGAAATACAGCCATGCCCGCCGCCGGCCAGGAACGGAACCGCCGTCCCGTCTTCACCCGAGAGCTGGCAGAAATCCGGGCCCATGGCGAGCGCCGTGAGCATCGGCCGATTGAGATCGCTGGTCGCGTCCTTCACGCCGACGATGTACTCAAGCTCGGCCAGCTTGGCCATGGTTTCAACACTCATATCGACGATGCTACGGGCCGGAATATTGTATATGATGATCGGAATCTGCGCTTCGTCATTGATTGCCTTGTAGTGATCATACATGCCGGCTTGGGTCGGTTTGTTGTAATACGGGGTCACGACCAACGCGGCATCAGCGCCGGCTTCTTTCGCATGTTTTGCCAACGCAATGGCCTCGGCTGTGGAATTGGAGCCGGCGCCGGCGATGACCGGCACCCTGCCAGCGGCAACCTCAATACATACTTCAGTTACCCGCATGTGCTCTTCATGGCTCAAGGTCGGTGATTCCCCGGTGGTTCCACAGGGCACTAATCCATCTGTCCCCTGCTCAATCTGCCACTCGACGAAAGAGCGGAACGCGTCTTCATCGACGGCGCCATCCTTGAACGGGGTGATCAGGGCGACATAAGACCCTTGAAACATTGACATATCCTCCGAAAATTTGCCCGAACATAGACTTAGTCACGTGGGGCAGCAAGAGTTTGCACGTAAAATTGAGGGATATCACCATTGAAGCTGAATCCGAATATCCATAAACTGCCCGGCCATGAGACCGAACAATCTGGCGGTTGCCGGTAACAGGAAAATAATGAAGCCAGTTCTGAGCAGGCTACTCACCGTTTCCCTTATTTCGCTCGTCACCTTGATGGGTATCGCACCGGCGAACGAGGCGATAGCCGCTGGCATTTCCAAAAAAGACCGGACCGCCGCCCAAGCCGCGTACAAACTTGGCCAGAAATCGAAATGGCCAGAGTTCGATAGGCGCGCCAAATCGATTAAAGATCCGCTTCTTAAAAAAGTTCTCTATTGGTACCGGCTGCAGGCTCGCGCGTCGGGCGCAAGTTTCGAGGAAATCAGCACGTTTATTAAGGCTGAACCCGATTGGCCAAGCCAGCGTCGCTTGTTGATCCGGGCGGAACAAGCGATGAA
The DNA here is from genome assembly GCA_964611435.1 of uncultured Rhodospirillaceae bacterium. Taxonomy (GTDB): domain Bacteria; phylum Pseudomonadota; class Alphaproteobacteria; order Rhodospirillales; family UBA2165; genus JAYPHU01. The sequence continues at coordinate 66,547 of CAZSXT010000013.1, forward strand.
GGCCAGCACGGATCGCGACGAGGTTTTGGCCTGGTTCAAGAAACATCCTCCCCTTACACCCAACGGGGTTGCCTGGATGGCGGGTGAAAAATTACAGGCAGGTCAAAGCGATGACGCCATTCGCATGGTGAAGGATGTCTGGATTTCGGGGAATTTCGGTTTCAAGCAGGAGCGTCATTTCCATCGGCAATTCCGGCAATACATGACCTTGGACGATCACTTGAACCGGCTCGATCGATTGCTTTGGGATGGAAAGTACTATCCGGTTCGGCGCATGTATCGCCGGTTCAAGGACCCTAAATATAGGGCTCTGGCTGAAGCCCGGCTAACCCTCCGCCGGATGCGTGGCGGGGTGGACCGGGCGATTGAGCGGGTGCCGGCGGAGCTTAAAGAGCATCCCGGCCTGGTGTATGAGAGATTGCGCTGGCGCCGGCGCAAAGGCCGGGACCAGGATGCTATCGAGCTGCTTCAAAACCCGCCGGATGATCTGATCGAACCGGGTCGCTGGTGGACCGAACGGGCTATTCTGGCGAGGCGCGCCTTGCGTAAAGGACATATTTCCGATGCCTATCGTCTCGCCAAGGATCATCGCCTCGGCGACGAGGATGCTGGCAATATGATTGAGGCCGAATGGATGTCCGGCTGGATCGCCCTCCGCTTTCTTAAGGACAACAAAGTCGCCTACGATCATTTCTCGAAGATATATGGTTTGGCAAGCTACCCGATTAGTCAGGCCCGTGGCGCCTATTGGGCCGGACGTGCCGCTGAAGAGATGGGAGAGAATAAGAAGGCCGTCTTTTGGTACCGGACAGCTTTCCTTCACGAAACCACCTATTACGGCCAGCTCGCCGCCCTAAAAATTCCTGAGGCGAGGAAACTGGTTCTGCCGGCCAGCCCCAAAGCGAACGGGGAAATCAAAAAAAACTTCGAAAAAGACGAGCTTGTAGCGGCCGTCCAGACAATCAGCAAAGCAGGATTGCGGGAGATCATGCGCCCGTTCATCCGCCAACTAAGCCGCAAGGACGAACGGGAGGAGTGGCAAGTGCTGACCGCTAATCTCGCCAAAGCAGAAGGCCGAAATGATTTAGCCATCCTTGTGTCTAAGGCGGCCCTGCGTGATGGTATTGATCTGGTCGAAGAAGGGTATCCGGTGCTCAAGCATAAACTGGGAACTGGGATTGAACCTGCATTCGTGCACGCCATCATTCGTCAGGAAAGCGCCTTCAACCCCCTCGCCATCAGTCATGCCGGCGCGAGGGGATTGATGCAGATCATGCCGGGAACAGCCCGCCAAGTGGCAAAGCAAAATTCAAAACGCTATTCGCGTCGAAAACTGACGGAAGACGAGAAATACAACTTAGGTCTGGGTCAGGCGTATCTGCGCGATCTGCTTAAAGAGTTCAATGACTCATACCTGCTGACTTTAGCGGCATACAATGCGGGGCCCCACCGGGCCAAGAGCTGGATCAAACGCAACGGCGATCCTCGTGACAAGACGGTCGATGCCATCGACTGGGTAGAGATGATTCCAATCTCGGAAACTCGGAACTATGTACAACGAGTAATTGAGAACCTGCATGTCTATCGGCAGTTGATGGCGGAGAAGGAGATTTCCTTTAAACCCGAGGGGGCTTTGAGCCGGTAGCGCTATGACCTTACCTACCTATCAGGATGTGTTGGCGGCAAAGGAGCGTCTAGCCGACGAGGCGCGACGCACACCGCTTCTAGAATCAGACAGGGTCAACGAACTGCTTGGCTGTCGGCTGTTGATCAAGGCTGAAAATTTACAACGAACCGGCTCTTTCAAGTTTAGGGGCGCCTACAACCGAATTTGCCAACTCACCGACGCGGAAAGGCAGCGGGGTGTTGTCGCCTTTTCGTCAGGCAATCATGCGCAAGGCGTGGCGCTTGCATCGAAGCTGCTGAACGTGCCGGCGTCTATCGTCATGCCGTCCGACGCGCCAAAAATTAAAATTGAGAACACCCGCGGTTATGGCGCGGAAGTGGTCCTATATGACCGAAAGAACGGCAACCGTGTCCAGGTGGCGGAGGACATTCTCGCCAAGACTGATGGGATCATGGTCCCGCCCTATAACGACCCGGACATCATCTGTGGGCAGGGAACAATTGGTTTGGAGATATGTGAACAGGCCCGGGAAATTGACGCAGAACTTGATGTCCTCACCGGTCCTAGCAGCGGCGGTGGAATGATGAGCGGCTGCGCCCTCGCCTTTTCAGAATTGTCGCCCGAAACACAGCTCTTTGCTGTTGAACCCGCCAACTATGATGACATCGCGCGCTCCCTTAAGGCCGGTGAGCGGGTGACTATTCAGACCGGTACACCATCTTTGTGTGACGCCCTGTTGCTGGAAACGCCGGGCGAACTGACCTTCGAGATCATGAAAGCCCGCTTAGCGGGCGGTTTGGTGGTAACTGATGACGAGGCCTTGGCGGCGGTCAAACTGGCGTTTCAGGAATTCAAAATCGTATTGGAGCCCAGCGCTGCAACGTCACTTGCCGCAATCCTGACCAACAAAGTGGAACGTGCGGGCAAAACCGTCGGCGTTATCTGCACCGGCGGCAACGTCGACCCCGCCGTCTTTCGACGGGCCATTAACTAGGGTCCGGACCCTAGATCAAATAATTTAAGAGGACGCGGTTTCGGTCTGCGGTTTCTTGGGCGGATCGACCTTGGATTTTGAGGCGCCCTTCAGCAATAAATTGATCGGGCCATCACTGTCTTTTTTACCGCCTTCTATCCGCCGGCAGTGACCTTCCAGGAAAGCCCCCTGCTCAATCGCCAGATTTTCGTGCAGAATATCGCCCAGGACATGAGCCGATTTGGCCAGGGAGACCGATCGCGCCTTGATCTGACCAGTGATCCGGCCGTGCACGCGGACAGTATCGGCGGAAACTTCGCCATTTACGTCAGCAGTTTCGCCAATAATCAGGACATCGGCCTGAATATCCCCGATCACTTGACCGTCAATTTGGATTTCCCCATCGGTCACGAGATCACCGGTGACAACCAAATCAGTACTTAATAGGGACGGCGGCGCAGGAACCTTGGGGACGACAGGTTGGCTGTCTTCTTTACTATTCTTTGTAAACATAACGACCGGCCTTGATAAATTTCCACGGGTTATGGGCTCTGCCGTTATACAGAACCTCATAGTGGAGGTGCGGTCCGGTGCTGCGCCCCGAACTGCCAAGCAGAGCAATCTTGGACCGATAGTCTACTTTTTGGCCGCGTTTCACAAGAATCTTGTGCAAATGACCGTACCGGGTTTTGAACCCGTGGCCATGATCGATAACGACGAGACGCCCATATTTGCCTTTCCGGCCGGCGAATTTCACCACGCCGGGCGCCGTCGCAAAAATGGTGGAACCTCGGACGCCGCTTAAATCCAAGCCATAGTGCATGGCCCAGCGACGATTGATGGGATCACGGCGTTTGCCGTAATGGCTGGAAACGGAGAAATGATCCAACGGCGGAGATAGCGGCATCACATTCACAAGCTTTTCCAGCGTTTCAAGCTGCGATAGTCGTGAATCCAGGTTGGTGATGCTGGCTTTCAGATGTTCACCGGCGTCGGCCTCGCCGCTGTAGGCGATAAACGGTCCACCTGCAGCTGTACCGTCTTGACCTTCAAGACCGGCAACGAGTTTCGACGGTTTTAGACCCGTCCGTGCGACAAATGTCTCGAGTTCATCAATTTTTTCAGAGGCACGACGGGTCAGACGGGCGATGACGTCCTTCTCCGACTCCTGAAGATCGTTCAATTCATTTTTAAGACGCGCGACCTGATTTGCGAGCCGGTTCGCGAGAGCGCGGGACGCATTTCTTTCGGACAAGGCGCCTTCTAGATCGCTACTGATTGACGACAAATTGCCCTTCAATTCGAAATTGCGGGTGTTGAGCGAGCGCATACCTTGCTGGATTTTGCTTAACTCGTTTTTCAGATTGTCCTTAGCCGCGACAATTTCGTCTTGCCGCTGCTGTGAAGTCGCCAGTTCCGATTCCGTCGCCCGTAAGTTTTGTTGCAGGGTCGCATTTTTCTCGACCAAATTGAGCATGAGCGTGTGATTACGCTCCAGTTCGTTGGTGAGAGATGCAAATTTGTTCTGATAGTCCGATACTTCGGACAGCAAGCTGCGATAGATCAGCCTGGAATTGAGGATTTGGTTGTCTTTCGCTTCGATGACCTTGTCGTTGATGAAAAACGTGAGCGACGTAAAAATCGCCCACCCGGACATGATCAAAACACTAAAAAGAACCGACAATTGCAGCCGGTGCGAAATTTTGACAAACCAGACCTTGCCATCCGTGCGCAGCATAAGCTCCCGATCCGGAAAATACCGGGAAACTGTGCGCGCCCAGGCATGCCTGAAACTGCTTTGGTTTTTTTGCCCCATGACCCCCTCTTCGACGCCCAGATTTATATTTGATTTGGACGGGTATAGGCAGATTTAGTTCCCAAATTTGCTTGCGTCGATTCTCCCTCACAAGCAGTCGGAAAGGTATCCGCAGACGGGATTTCATGCAAGAGGGGCAAGGCCCGGATTCTCTTATTTTTTGGGAATAGTCAGTGGATAAGTTGGATTTTCTTAAAAGAACAGAGGGGCTTATCCAACTGCCTTTGCCACGGCCCCTCCCTGTCAGATAATTTCGCCCACAAAGTGAATGGTTCAGCGAACCGGGCGTAATCAGCAGAGGGCGTGCATTTGAAGAAGCGATTCGCGAGCGTGATATCGACCTGGTTCGGGAGCGGATTGATCCCGTTTGCGCCTGGCACCTGGGGCTCAATCGCCGCGCTACCCTTCGCTTGGATCATTTACGAACTATGGCGCGCACCGGGCTTGATGGCTGCCACGCTGTTCCTGTTCCTGTTGGGCACCTGGACATCAAGTATTCACGCCAAGGACCTGCCGGACGACGACCCGTCGGAAATTGTGGTCGATGAGGTCGTGGGTCAATGGATGACGCTGTTGGTCGTTCCACCGGACCTGCTGTATTACGCCATCGGCTTTGTTCTGTTTCGTGTGTTCGATGTTTTCAAACCGTGGCCGGTGTCCTGGGCTGACCGGCGGATCAAAGGCGGTCTTGGTATTATGTTGGACGACGTGCTGGCAGCGGTTTACGCCGCGATTGTCCTGGTTGCTGTTCGCTATTGGATTGGATGATGGCCATGTTTCCTGACGACATACTCGACCTATCAAAGTCGCTCATTGATACTTGCAAGGCGAAGGGACTCATGGTTGCGACGGCAGAATCTTGTACTGGCGGCCTGATTGCGGCGAGTATTACCGCCGTTTCCGGCTCTTCTGATATCTTTGACCGAGGGTTTAACACTTATTCTTACGAGTCGAAGTCGGAGATGCTGGGCGTCGACATGGACGATATCGTCGCCAGCGGCGCGGTCAGCGAGACCGTCGCCCGGCAAATGGCGGATGGCGCCCTCGCCCATTCCAGTGCGCACCTGTCTGTGGCGGTCACCGGAGTTGCAGGTCCTGGTGGTGGATCCGAGGAAAAGCCGGTGGGAACGGTGGATATCGCCGCCGCCCTTGAAAGCAGAGAAACCGAGTATCGGCGTTTTCATTTTGATGGCGACCGGGATGCTGTGCGGATGCAGACTGTCAAAGCTGCCCTGGAGATGATGCTGGGGTTGATAAACAGATAGCCACATGTGGACTTCAATAACAGTCCGTCATGCGTGGCCCAGCCGTTAGGCTGTGATCCGCGTACCCATCTTGAATTAAAAATTGGTCCACGGGTATCGGCTTCGCCTGCTCATGGATGACTAAGTTTATTCGGCCTGCGTATGACTAAGAGCGGGATGACGGCTAGGTTGTTCCTCGCCATTGTGCAAAGCCGCAGCCGGCATAGACTTCAAATAAAGGTGCGTAGTGGATCAGGTCGAATCCCTGCCCGCCCATGGCCGCGTGAGCGATGACCCAACTCCGAACTTCGTGCGCACCGTTTCCGGTACGCGGCAGCCAGTCTTCCAGGGTGTCCGTAATTTCGTCCTCGTCCGCACCGCCGAACATTTCCAGACAACGCTGATCAAACGGCACGTCCAACTGCCCCATCGTCGGCTCGCCGATGGAATGGCTTAAGCCGCCGGTGCCGAACACCCCGATCCGTTGGCCGCCCGGAAAGCTCTCGATCGCCTTGGCGATCAGCTTGCCCCAATCGAAACAACGCCGAATGGTCGGCATGGGCTCTTCCAGCTCGTTAATAAACACCGGCACGATTGCGGGAATGTCCTTCAAAGCCATCTGCCAGAGCGGAATGCACACCCCGTGGTCCAGCTTGGCGCGGTAACTGATCGCGGGATCAAAGCCTTCATGAAAGGCGGTGTCCACCAAGTGCCTGCCGAAGCCCTCATGGCCAGGCAGGGTGTCATGGGGAAAATGCGGTTTCAGGAAGGCCTCTGGCGGGCCGTCGTGTTCCGGCCCGACACCGACACAGAAGCTAGGCAGATTATTGAGGAAGAAATTCACCCAATGATCGGTGGTCACCATGACCAGGATATCGGGCTGGGCCTCCATCAGCCGCTTTCCCAATTCTCGATAGGAGGCGATGACGATTCCCCGGGTCTCGTCGGTCAGGGTCGCCCACTCCCGCGCAATCAGCGGCGCATGACTTGCGGCGAAAGACCCAATCAGCTCAGCCATCGCTCGCCACCGCCGTTTCGGCAAGGGGCTGGAGACTGTCGATGAACTCGGCGTCGGTCATACCGCAAATGGCGCAGTAAAACCGTAGGAGGTAGGCATTCACGTGCGGCGCAATCGCGGCAATATCGTCATTCAGGACGGCTTCGCGCATCTCGTCGCTAAGCAAGTAATCCTGCATCACTGCCGCCCTGTCTTCCCTCCAAGCCTGTGTCATCTCCGCCGATTGCAGGTCATAGAACATCTTACTGAGCCAATAGTCGGTCACCTATTCCCGTCCCCCGGCCTCGATCTTGTTGGCGGTTGCCTTCAGGTACAGCGCACGGGTGTCGTCCATCGCCTGAATGCATACCGGATCCAAATGTTCATTGGGCTCCGGGTCTGCCCCCCAGTAGCCGTACGTATCTTCACCGCGCAACAGCATGGCCGTTGAGCCCTCGAAGCGTGTTTCCCGCACATGGGGCGCCACATAATGGATCGACAACCCGACGCGGGGATGGTCCGCATTGTTGGGACCGGATCCGTGGACCACGCTCTCATGATGAAATACGATCTGCCCGGCCTTCAGCACGGCAGGTACGGACTTGCCCTCATCCACACCAAGCGCATGCTGACCCATAGGGATCAGGTTATCCGGGTGAGGCTTCAATTCATGGGTCGTCGCGCTTTTGTGGCTGCCGGGGATATAGTTCACACAGCCGGCTTCGATGCTGGACTCGTTAAACGCCAGCCAGGCGGTGAGCGTATCCGCCGGCTCAAACCCGTAGAAAAAACTATCCGTGTGCCAGGAAACGTAGCGCGGATCGTGGGCCTTTTTGGCGAAGAAGGAGGCGCCCCAACAGAGAATATCCGGGCCGATCAAATCCTCGACAGCATCCAGGAGGCGTTCGTTTCTCACCACATCGCAGAGCCAGGGAAACGGTAACTGCGCCTTGATGCGAAAGCGTTCTTGCGGGTCGTGGCCGATCTCTTCTTCCAGCGCCTGAAAGCGCCGACTCAGTTCTCCCGCCTCCTCTTCCGAATACAGATCAAACGGAAACAGGAAACCGTCGTCGTGATACGCGTCGATCTGTTGTTGGCTGAGGGCTTTGGGCATTTTGTCCTTCCCAAGCTTCCTTTAAATCGGCGGCATGTACCCGCAGGTCAGACCGCCATCGATCACCAATTCGGCGCCAGTCATCATACGGGATTCATCGGACGCCAGATAGATAATGCCATGGGTGACGTCCTCGGTCTCGAGGATATCACCGAGGGGCACCAACTCGGACAAGGTCTCGTAGGCCGCCTCCTGGTCGCCGCCCATCGCATCGGCAAACCGCTGCAACAACGGGGTCTTGATGAAGGTCGGGTGTACGGAGTTACAGCGCACATTGTATTTGTGCCGGGCGCAATGCAGCGCGATGGACTTGGTCATGGAGCGCACCGCGGCCTTGGCCGTGCCATAGGCGAGCGTCAGCGGATTGCCCAGAATACCGACGGTGGACGAGATATTGATAATCGAGCCGCCGGTGTCCTTCATATAAGGCAGCGCCAGCTTGCAGCCCCAAAACACGCTATCGACATCGATTTCCTGAAGCTTTTTCCACGTCGCAAAATCCGTGGACTCGATATCGCCCCCGATAGAAATGCCGGCATTGTTCACCAACACTTGCAGAGAGCCGAACTTGCTCTTGCACAGCTCCAATGCGGCCATCCAATCGTCTTCGGATGTCGCGTCATGACGGGCGGAAATGGCCGCCCCCTGGCGTTCGGCATTGATCATCTCCGCCGTTTCAGCGGCCGTGCTTTCGTCCAAGTCGGTGGCGACGATGTTCGCCCCCTCCCTGGCCAGATGCAGCGCGGCGCCGCGTCCCAACCCGGACCCGGCGCCGGTAATCAGCGCTGTCTTGCCTTCGACGCGGCCTGCCACTGTTCGGCGTGCCTTAGAGACCGAGCCGCTTCATCTGCGGCTCCGGATACCGGAGACCCGCCGTAGCACCCAGAGGGAACGCATCACTCAATGTCAGGATTTGCTCGTCGGTCAGTTGGATATCCACCGCCCGCAGATTCTCATCCAGGTAATTCGTGTGCTTCGTGCCGGGGATCGGGACCAGGTTCGGATCCCGGGCCAGCACCCACGCGATGGCGATCTGCGCGGGTTTGAAGCCTGTGTCCTCGGCAATCTTTTCGACCACCTGCACCTTTTTGATGTTTTCCGCGATGTTTTCCTCGGCGAAACGCGGGTGATCGCGCCGCCGGTCGCCTTCCACCAGGTCATCGACCTTTTGGATGGTGCCGCTCAGGAAACCGCGGCCAAGCGGCGCATACGGCATCAGGCTGATGCCCAATTCCTGACAGGTCGGCAGGATTTCTTCTTCAACGTCGCGGGACCACAGGGAATATTCCGTTTCCACGCTGATCATCGGATGTTCCGCATGCGCCCGGCGAATAGTTTCCGGCGCCGCTTCGGACAGACCGAGATGGCTGACCTTGCCCTGTTCAATCAGCCGCGCCATGGCGCCGACGGTTTCCTCGATCGGCACTTCCGCATCGACCCGGTGCTGGGCGTAAATCTCGATGTGATCAACCCCGAGACGCTTTAGGCTCGCCTCGCAGGCTTCCTGCACGTATTCCGGCCGGCCATTGACGCCGCCGCTACCGTCGGGGTTGCGAGTCTGACCGAACTTGGAGTTCAAAATCACTTCGCTGCGCCGGTCCTTGATGGCCTTGCCAATCAGGGTTTCGTTCTTGCCGTTGCCGTACATGTCGGACGTGTTCAACAGGTTGACGCCGATATCCAGGGCGTGGTGGATCGTCGCAATGGATTGATCGTCGTCCAGCAGGCCGTACTGAATGGACATGCCCATGCAGCCCAGGCCAATCGCCGGGACTTCAGGGCCGTTCGTTCCTAGTTTACGTTTCTGCATCTTTGCCTCCCCTATCCTATGTGAATGGTCAGATCGCCGACACCGTCGATATGACCTTCCATCGTGTCGCCGGCCTTCACCGCGGCGACGCCTTCCGGCGTGCCCATGTAAATCAAATCACCCGCCTGCAACTCCACCAAGCCGGAGAGGTAGGAAATCGTCTCCGCCGTGGTCCAGATATGCATGTCCAGGGTACTTTCCTGCTTGGTCTCGCCGTTCACCTTGATCCAGATGGCGGCATTCGTGGTGTCGGGATGCCCGACCTCGCTGACCGGGCGCAGTGCCGTACAGGGCGCGGAATTATCAAACCCCTTGCCCATATCCCAGGGCCGGCCCATTTCCTTGGCTTGGTTTTGCAGATCACGGCGGGTCAGGTCGATGCCGACACCGTAGCCCCAGACATGATCCAGCGCTTCCGCTTCGGCAATGTCTTTGCCGCCCTCGCCGATGGCCGCCACCAGTTCGATCTCGTGGTGAACGTTGCTGGTTTGAGGAGGATACGGAATGGTTGCGCCGTTCTCGACAAGCGCATCCGCCGGCTTCATGAAGAAAAATGGCGGCTCCCGGTCAGGATCAGCCCCCATTTCGATAGCGTGGGCGCGATAGTTGCGGCCGACGCAATAAATCCGTCGTACCGGAAACCGTTCGTCGGAGCCCTCAATGGCGACAGAGGGCTGTTCACCCGGTGAAATCACGAAACTCATTCAAAACTCCTGCAAATTCAGCGTTTTTTGTTGTCCAAAATGGCCTGCGGACTTATCGGTTTAGCTCCAGAATGTCAAAGCCGTTATCCCTGTCATAGAGGTAGATCAGACCGTTGGGCGCGACCTCCACATCGTTGCTCTGCGGGCTGTCGAAGCCGGCAACCGGTTCCGGAATATAGTGGCCGATTTCCACCGGGTCGAAGGGATCGGCCACGTCGATGATCCGTAACCCGCCGGAGAACCAGGTGCAATAGACCAGCGTGTCATCCATATGATCCTGGAACTGGTGCGCGCCGAACCGTCCGCCCGGCAACGTCGAATAGGGGCTGCACCATTCGGGCACATGGAACGACGCCAGGCACTGGATGTTGTCATAGTCGGTAACGTCGAAGGTCCATAAGTTGGCCGGCGCCTGGCCCGGACCCGGCACTCGTTTGTGTTCCTCATCCACCACAACCGTAATCCGGCGGCCATCAATCAGATGGGGCACCGGCAAGACAGTGTGCGTTGGCTCTCTAACCGGTGGGTGATAATTGTGCTCCGCCACCGTGACTGGCTTGGTGATGTCGGAAACATCGACGATCCGGAAGCCCGCATGCCAGACCGAGGCCCACATCTCGTCCCCCACCCGGAGCGCATGATGCAGCCGGTTGCGGTAACCAGACCAAGTTGGTTTTTCCCCGCCGGCCAAATGCTGACCCGGCATCCACCAGCGGGACACTTCTGTCGGATTGGTGGGATCGGCCAAGCTATAGATCACCAGGATGTTGCCGATATAGCCTTCCATCTCCGTCGAGATGTAGGCATAGTTTTCATCCATATCAAAACGATGAGTGCCGAACCCGTGGGTCTTCACGTAGGCCAGTTCCTTCGGGGTGGTCTTGTCGGAAATATCCCAGACCTTGAACCCGCCATCCGTATAGCCCCTCTCCCGCGCTTCATTGAGGACGGGAATGTCCTCTTCCTTCACCCCTAAGGCTGCGGCCACATTGGCGTCTGTCGGGTCTTTGCCGTCCGCTTCCAGAAGTGCGACGGTTTCCGGGATGCGGTCACCGACCCGCAGGAAGTGCCGGTTATTCATCTCCACATTAGTGACCATGATATCGCCGGCCACCCGCACTTTGTGGGTGTGCGAAAATTCGCTGTCGGTTTGGGTATGGGCGACGACCTTGGGATCGGCGGGATTAGAAATATCAATGATGGAGGTGCCGTGGGGCGGCTTCATATGCCCGATATAGGCGTAGTCCCCTTGTACGACGACCTGACCGCCGCCGGCGATATCTAGGTGACCCAATCGCTTGACGTTCGACGCGATTTCGCCCTTCGGCTGATCCAGCATGGTTTCCTCCCTTTTCTTATGCTCTTATTCCGGCTTCGGGATAAGACTTTATCGGTCAGACAGGGATTGGCAAGGCGGAAAGCCATAGGAGTTGTCACATCATGGTTATTCGAGTTTTAAGCGCCGGTGCACCGGCCAACGGGGTGCCGCTCTGCGCGGAAGCCTATGAGACAAAGACCGGCACAAAGGTAGAGGCGGACTACGCCACCGCCCCAGTAATCCGGGAAAGACTGGCGGCCGACGAAGGAAATGCCGAGGTTCTAATCGCCCCTACTAACGCGATGGAGGATTTCCAGGCACAAGGGTTGGTGGTGACCAGCACTGTTGCGGATATTGGATCGGTTCGGTCCGGCGTGGTGATTAAGGAGAGCTCAGACGCGCCCGATATCTCCACTGAGGAGTCCTTGAAAGCGGCCATCCTGGCTGCCGACTCCCTCGCCTACAACACGGCGTCTAGTGGCCAGTACATTGCCACCATGATGGAAAAACTGGGCATCGCCGCGGAAGTGGCGGATAAGACCGTCCGTCCTAATTCGGCGGAAGAGTTGATGGATCACCTGGCGAATTCGTCGTTTGAAAATGAAATCGGTTTCGGCCAGCAAACCGCTATCCGCCGTCTCATAGATGCGGGCGTTAAGGTGAAACTGGTGGGCCCGCTGCCGGAAAGTCTCGACCGTTATACGTCATACCAAGTTGCCGTGCTTACCGACGGCGACAATGACGACGGCCGGTCTCTCGCGGCGTTCATGAGCTCTGAGGAGGGATTGGCGCTGTTCCGCAGTGTAGGCGTGGCTTAGGTCCGCATCCATTTCTAAACCACGTCGCCCCTCCCCCTTCCCGTCATGCCCGAGTTGGGACCAATGATAATTGGGACCAATTCTCGGGTATCTAGATCACATGAGATCCCCGACAACCGCTTCGCGGGTCGGGGATGACGACCTGAGAGTGGAGACCTAATGCTCGCTTCACTTCGGCGAAGGCAGGCATGACTACGCAATTAAACCTACTCGCTCGTCTGCTCCTCGGCATCGGCCGCGGCTTTTGACCGCCGCCTCTCAACGAACATCGGTACGACCAGGGACAAAACCAGGCATACCCACAGGATATTGCCTAATGTCGAGGAGAAGATAACGAAGATGTCGCCTTGGGACATTTTCATGGCGCGGAGGAAGAATGTCTCCAACAACGGTCCCAGGATCACACCGATCAGGATCGCTGCGACGTGGTATCCCGTCTTCCGCGCCACATAGCCGATTACGCCAAACGCCAGCGCCAGGCTCATATCAAATACATACGCTCGGGGCACGAAGGAGCCCACGAGGGTAAACGAGATGATAATCGGCGCCATATACGTCGTAGAAACCACCGTAATATTCGACATATAGCGGGCCAGCGGCAGAACCGTCAGGATCATCAGCACATAGGTGATCAGCATAGCCATGAAGGGCCCGAAAGCGAGTTCAGGGTCGGTCAGGAACAGATCAGGCCCGACGGTCACCCCATGGAACTGAAGCACCACCAGCATGATTGCCGCCGTCGCGCCGCCGGGAATGCCGATCACCAGCAGCGGCACCAGCGTACCGGAGGTCACCCCGTTATTGGCGGACTCGGGCGCGACCAAGCCTTCAATATGACCGGTGCCGTAAAGCTCGGGCGTCTTTGAATAGGTCTTGGATTGCTGATACGCCACGAACGAGGCGATCGCGGCGCCCGCACCGGGCACTACGCCGATCACCAGGCCGATGATGCTGGTCCAGATGATGTGCCACCATTTGGAGACGGCGATCTGCACGCCCTCAAAGGTCTGCTTCCAGGACGGGTTCTGCATGGCCTCCCGGCCGCGTTTAGAGAGGATCGACTCCCCTTCGATCACCGCGAAGGCTTCGGAGATGGCGAACAGGCCGACCAGGGCCGGGATCAGCGGCACTTTGTCATAGAGTTCCAGGAAACCGAATGTGCCGCGGGGCGTCTCATACACGGTGTCTGCGCCGATGAAGCCGATCATCAACCCGAAGAAACCGGCGATGAGCCCCTTCAACGTATCCCTGGCTGCGATACTGGCAATCAGGGAAATGCCGAAGATCATGATGACGATCATCTCGACGCTGTGGAGATAAAACGCGATCTGCGACAACCACGGCATGGCCGCCAAGGCAATGATCGTGGTCAGCAACCCGCCGGCGATGGATGAGACAAAGGAAATGGCCAGCGCCTGCTGTCCCTTGCCGGCCTTGGTCATCGGATAACCATCAAGCGGCGTTGCCGCCGCGCCGGCCGTACCGGGAATATTCACCAAGATTGCCGGTATGCCGGCTCCCATGCGTGACGAGGCATAAAGCGCAACCATAAAGGCCAGCCCAACATCGGGTTCGAACGCCAAAGTCAACGGCAACAAAATAATGATCGTATTCGCAGCGCTGAATCCCGGAATTGCGCCGACGACGAGCCCCAAGAAAATGGCGGGGATCATCACCCACCAATGTTCCCAGGTGGTCCAAAACATCTCAACGTAAAAGGCTAAATCGTAATCACCCATCCTATAGTATCCCCTTCATGAATTGTTCGAAGGGGCCGTCCGGGAACCGGGTCTGGAAGGCGACGATAAACAGGAAATAGCCGCCGACTGACAGGATCAGCGAGAGGGACAATATCAGCCCTTTGCGCTTGCCCTCGCTCAGCAGCAGCATCGCGGACATCAGGAACAGGAAAGTGGTGATGGTAAAACCGAGCCAGCCCACCGCCGCGATATAGGCAATGGTCAGCACGAAAAGCTTTAGCCGTTTCGGGATATACGCATTGGGCGCGGTCAACCGATCCATTTTCAAATCGACCTCCCCCGCCTGCAATTGCCGGTAGGTGCGCACCAGATAGATGATCACCAGCAGCGTCAGGATGGAGCCGACAAAGAACGCGCTGACCTGCGCGGTCCACGGAGCGTCAATGATTGTATAAAAATAGTAGCCGGTGAACAGAAGTGCGGCGATGGGGATGACAAGTTCCCCGCCGACAGACTTCTTCCCGTCCTCGTTTGCTGCCGGTTGATCCGACATAGCTTTGTGCCTCCCTGATACGTTGCCAGAGTCTAGTCGACTATCCCCGGCGGCGCAAAGAGCCTTCTCGAAGAAAAGGCGACCGGACTAGAACGCCCGGCCGCCTCTTCCCAGAAGTGTGAATTCAGGCTTTAGGTTTTTTTACCGGAAAGCAGTTCTTTGAACTCCGTACCGACCTGGGCGATGCCCTTGGCATATTCCGCCGCCTGCTCGGGCGAGCGGTAGCCGACAAATTCCCACGGGGATTTCGTTTTCAGGTACGCCTTCTTAAAGGCCGGATCGGGGAAGACCTTCTTCAACGTGTCTTCCAGGATTTTGAAATTCTCCGGGTTCTTATCGATGACAGACTTCTTAATGCCGTACGCGCGGGCGCCCGCAACCAAAGACGGCATGTTCATGTTGAAGTGCTTGTTCATCACCGGCGCGTTCTCCGTCCGGCCCGGCAACGGATTATCATGAGACATCATCAGCAGGACCTTGAAGCTTTTGGCCCGGTTCACGATGCCGCCCGAGGGCAGAACGCCGAAGTCCATTTCACCGGTAGCCACGCCTGCACGGGTGTTCTTGCCGCCGGACAGCGGGATTGGGTTGAACTTCGCGCCCGTATGACGGCCTAGCGCCAGCGCACCCAAAGTCGCCGGATGGGCGAGACGGCTGGTGCCGACATTAAGGGTACGCTTCTTACCTTCGGCGATAATGTCATCGATCGTTTTGAATTTGCTTTTGCGGCTGACAAACACGATTCCGGGGTCGGCATCGACCTGAGCGAAGTACATAAAAGTACTCAGATCGAAAGTCGGTTTCTTGACCACCCAGTTCAGGACTTCGGGGCCCATGTTGCCGAATAAAATTTCATGACCGTCATCACCGGCCAGGCCCATGTATTTTTCATAGCCGACACGGCCGGCAGCGCCGGGAAAGAATGACGCTTCGAAATTTACGCCCAGGTATTTTTTCCAAACGCCGGTGATGGAGCGGTTCAACCGGTCGGCGCCGCCGCCTTCGCGGGTGGGGACGGAAACATTAATGTTGCGCGCCGGGAACTTGGCGGCAAACGCACTACTGAACGGCAGCGATGATACAGCCGCCGCGCCAAAAGCTGCCGCGGTGCCGCGAAGCAACATCCGGCGGTCAAGTTCCAGATCGTATGAGCTCATAGATATTCTCCCTATCAAACGTGATTGCTTTTACAACTGAGGAAAGTGTACTCGCAGATCAAAATGAGTGACAACCTAAATTCATATGATATCGCTGTTTAAACAAGTTTTTGCGTTCCATTCTCCGGAGGAAAACGTGTCCGATATCCCCACTTTTGTAACCCATCTCGAATGCAGTGAGACTGGTAAGCACTATCCCGCGGATACGCTTCAAGGCCTGTCG
Source organism: uncultured Rhodospirillaceae bacterium (assembly GCA_964611435.1). Classification (GTDB taxonomy): domain Bacteria; phylum Pseudomonadota; class Alphaproteobacteria; order Rhodospirillales; family UBA2165; genus JAYPHU01. The sequence continues at coordinate 82,601 of CAZSXT010000013.1, forward strand.
GATACGGGCAAACCGCTGCTCGTCCGGTATGATCTAGAGGCGCTCGGCAAGGCGGTGACCAAGGAAACCCTGGCGGCCCGCGATCCGGAATTCTGGCGCTATCGGGAATTTCTACCCATCCGCAAGGCCGAGAACGTGGTCCGACTGGGTGAAGTGATGACCCCCATCCTGCCTGCGCCCCGGCTACAGTCTCATTTGGACTGTGGCGAAATCCTAATTAAAGACGAAGGCCGGCTGCCCACGGGCTCTTTCAAGGCGAGGGGTCTGGCGCTCGCCGTTTCCATGGCCAAGGAGTTGGGGGTTACGCGCATGGCCATGCCGACCAACGGCAATGCGGGTGCGGCGCTAGCGGCTTATTGTTCGGCCGCCGGAATTGAATCTTACGTCTTCTGTCCGCAGGACACGCCACAGGTGAACGTCCGGGAAATCGCGTTGCAAGGCGCGCATACGTTCCTCGCCAACGGCTATATCAATGATTGCGGCCGAATTGTCGGTGAAGGCAAAGACGCCATGGACTGGTTCGACACCTCCACCCTGAAGGAGCCCTACCGCATTGAAGGCAAGAAGACCATGGGCCTCGAACTGGCGGAACAACTGGGCTGGGAGGTACCGGACGTGATCTTCTATCCGACAGGCGGCGGCACTGGGTTGATCGGCATGTGGAAGGCCTTCGCAGAATTGGAAGCCATCGGCTGGATCGGATCGAAGCGTCCGCGCATGGTGGCCGTTCAGGCAGAAGGCTGTGCGCCCATCGTAAAAGCATTCGAGGACGGCGTGGAACATGCCGAACCCTGGGTAAACGCCCACACGGTGGCGGCCGGCATTCGCGTCCCGGCGGCCATCGGTGATTTTCTGATCCTCCGCGCCGTGCGGGAAAGCGACGGCTTCGCCATCGCCGTATCGGACGAGGCCATCAACGAAGCCCAGTCCCAGGTGGCAAAGTCCGACGGTATTTTGTTGTGCCCGGAGGGCGCAGCAACTTTGGCAGCGTTTAAAAATTCTCTAGACGAAGGCCGGATTTCCAAAGCCGACCGATGCGTCCTCTTCAACTGCGCAACCGGGCTGAAATACCCGATGCCCGAGGCCGGCGATTTCATCGATCTCAACAAACCGATCGATTATGAAGCGATCAAAAATGGCTGAAATCAAAATCACTATCGGTGATCACGTGATCCGGGCGGAGCTGTTCGACACACCGACGGCGGCGGCGATCCTGGCTGCCCTGCCGATTACGTCTTCCGCCCAGCGCTGGGGCGAGGAAGTGTATTTCGCCACCCCGGTCTCCGCCGAGCGGGAGGCCGGTGCCCGCGCCGTCGTCGAGGCAGGCGAACTGGCCTTTTGGGTGGAGGGAGATTCCATCGCCATCGGCTTCGGCCCCACGCCCATTTCCCAAGGGGATGAAATCCGCCTGGCCGCGCCAACCAACATCTGGGGCCGGGCCCAGGACGACGTGACTGTCTTGACCGATGTTCCCGCCGGTGCGGCGATTACCGTGGAAGCCGTAGACTAATTGCCGGCTGACCTCACAATCCGGCAGAGCGCGCCGAGCGATACCGAGCCGATCCTTGATATTTATGGACAGACGTTCCCGGATGAAGAACTGCGGCCCTTGGTGAATGAACTCCTCACTTTAGGTGCGGACTATTTTTCGCTGCTCGCCATTCGGGACAACAACATCGTCGGACATATCGGCCTGACCCTGTGTTCTGTTGACCAAACCACAGCGCAGGTGGGACTTTTGGCGCCGTTGGCGGTCGCGCCTTCTTGGCAAAGAGACGGGGTCGGGCGAAAACTGGTCGAAGCCGTATGTGAGCAAGCCAAGCGTCTAGGCTGTCATGCGATCCTCGTTTTAGGCGATCCCGCTTATTACTGCCGATTCGGATTTAAGCAGGAGGATATGGTCAAACCTCCTTACCCGTTGCCGGCTGACTGGTGCGGAGCCTGGCAATCGACTATCATCAGGAGCACAGACGAACAATTGTCCGGTAACCTGTCGGTTCCCGGCCCGTGGCGAAATCCTTCCCTTTGGGCGCCCCAGGATTAACGTCAGCTTCTCCCGAATTTACTGTAGCCCCACCGGTCGAATTCCTATACAAATCCCGGCTGTATTGATGAAATCGGGTCACCAAAACAAAATAAGGACAACAGGCAGGCAACTATTTTAGAACGTGTCGTAAAATTTTTGGCCTTGATCAGCGGGGCAACACTGATGGGGCTGATGTGTCTCATCGTCTATTCCGTCTTTATGCGCAGGGTGTTCAACGCGCCGCCCTTGGGTGTCTACGATACCGCCGAGGTGATGCTCATTCCCATTGTCGCCTTTTCCCTGGCCTATACCGGCCTGACCAAAGGCCATATCGCCGTCGATTTGCTGAGCGCGATCTGTAAGCCGCGGACGGTACAGCTGAGTGATGCGGTCATTTTGGGCGCCTCGGCTATCTTGGTTGTTCTATTGACCTGGGAAAGCGCTCTGCTGGTCCACCGCGCCATCGACGTGAACGAAGTCACCCAAATGGTGGAAATTCCCTATTATCCGTTTCTGACGATGCTGACGATCGGATCGGCAATCTTTGCCATCGTCCTGTGCCGCCAGGCCTGGTTCGCCTTTCTGGGCAAGGAAGAAGAGGAGATGACCGGCCATGAGTAACACCATGTTCGGCATCATCGGCCTCTTGGCGCTGTTCACACTTCTGGCGCTCCGAATGCCCGTAGCGATTGCCATGGCGGTCGTTGGCGTGGTCGGCTTCGGCTTTATGAACGGCTGGACCCCGGCGCTTTCCATGCTCGCGGACGAGGCGTTTGTTATTTCCAATAACTACGAGCTGATCGTCATTCCGCTCTTTATTCTAATGGGCAACTTCGCCTCCGTATCGGGTATGAGCCGCGATCTATATAACGCCGCCTACAGTTGGTTCGGCCATTGGCGGGGTGGATTGGCCTCGGCCACCATCGCCGCCTGCGCCGGCTTTGCAGCGCTTTCCGGATCGTCCGTCGCCTCCGCGGTGACCATGGGCCGGGTGGCCCTGCCGGAAATGAGGCGGTTCAATTATAATTCCAAACTGGCAACGGGCTGTATCGCCGCCGGCGGCACGCTGGGTATCCTGATCCCGCCATCGACCGGCTTTATTATCTACGCCATCCTGACCGAGGAATCGATCGGCCGGCTGTTCCTGGCAGGCGTTTTCCCCGGCATTCTGCTGGCCACTCTGTTCATCATCTCCATCTACATTCAGACCCGGATCAATCCCGACCTTGGACCGGCTGGCCCAAAGGCATCAGTCCAGGACCGAGTGAATTCAATGCGCCAGTCGATCTGCATGATTTTGATCGTGGTCATCACCATCGGCGGCATTTATGGCGGCCTGTTCACGCCCACCGAAGCAGCTGGCGTCGGCGCCATGCTCTCACTCCTTCTTACGATCTTCCGGCGGAGATTGAACAGGGAATCGCTATCCCAGGTGCTGTATCAAACCATCCGTACTACAGGCTTGGTGTTTCTGATTCTCATCGGTGCGCACGTGTTTAATCCGTTCCTGGCGCTGACCCAAATTCCGTCCGACCTGGCCAGCCTTCTGACCGATATGGATCTGTCGCCTTACGTGGTCATGCTGATCCTGATGGCGGCCTATGTGGTGCTGGGGTCGTTCCTCGAAGGGTTCGCTATGCTGGTGCTGACCCTGCCGATCGTGCACCCGCTGATCATCGAATTGGGCTTTGACCCCATATGGTTCGGCGTGCTGATTGTCATCACCATCGAGATCGGCCTGATCACGCCGCCAGTCGGCGTTAACGTATTTGTCGTGAAGGGCATCGCCGGAGATGTGCCCCTTCGCCATATTTTTGCCGGCGTTATCCCGTTCTGGATAGCGATGATTATTTGTATTCTGATATTGATGGTCTTTCCGGAGATCGCGTTATTCTTGCCAAACACTATGATTGAGGCACAGTAGCGACGAGTTTTTTTTACAAACTAACCGAGGTTAAGAAGCGCGTTTTGAAGCACGCCGAATTTCAACAGTCTTAGACAAGGAGACGTAAGACATGAACTCAGTAATCAAAGCAACGGCGCTGTCCGCCCTCGCCTTGGGTGTTGTCAGTGCAACCGGGATCGGAACTGCCACCACCGCCAATGCGGTGGAACTGAAGCTGGCGTCCTTTACCGGGCCGAAACACGCCATGAACCGAGCCTTCTTCACCCCGTGGGCGAAGAAAGTGGACGAAATGTCCCAGGGCACGCTGAAGATCAAGATGTTCGTCGGCGGCAAACTGGGCAAAGGCGGTCCCCGCCAATTCAAGCGCGCCGTTGACGGCGTGGCCGACATTACTTTTGGTCTGCAGGGCTTTACCTCCAGCCAGTTCCGGGCGACCACACTGATCGAGCTGCCGGGCATCGCCAAAAACGGCGTACAGGCGACCCGCGCTTTGTGGGCGGCCTATGAAGGCCACCTGGAAAAAGAATACGGGGACGTCAAACTGCTGTTCATGTGGACAGTGGATCGTCCGGTCATCATGACCAAAAACAAGAAGATCACCAAGATCGAAGACCTGAAAGGGCTTAAACTCCGGACGCCGTCTCAGTTCCAGGCGAAGCTGCTGAGGTCCCTTGGCGCATCTCCGATCCCGATGCCCATCACCAAGGTCTATAACGCTTTGGCCCGTGGTCTACTGGACGGTGTGCTTACCTCAACGACGACCCTGACCAGCTTTAAGTTGAAGGAAGTCACCAAGTACTTCGCCGACGGACTGCCCTGGGGCCGTTCGCCGATGTTCCTGGTCATGAACAAGAATTCCTACAACGGCCTGACCGCTCATCATAAGGGCATCATCGACCAGACGACCGGCCCGAAGCACAGCGAAATGGGGTCCGCCGTTTATGACAAGGAAAGCCTGGACGGGTTTAATCTGATTCGCAATTCCAAGAATCACGAACTGCATAGACTGTCGGATGCGGAAATCGCAAAGGGTACGGCTCTATTGATGAAGGCCGGCGACCAGATCATCGCCGAGACCACTGCGCAGGGCATCGACGCCAAGACCATCGTGGCGAAGATGAACGCCGCCAAGTAAAATTTCGTTTCAATTTACGGAAAAGGGCGCTGGTTTATCCGGCGCCCTTTTTTGTTGCGGTAACCTGCTCGTTATTTGCCAAATCTTTTGAGCTCGGCCAAAATTTTCAGACTTGGAGCCCTGATGGATACAGTAGAACTTAAATCTGAAATCACTTGCCCAAACTGTGGTCATGCCGAGACTGAAACCATGCCGACAGATGCCTGCCAATGGTTCTATGACTGCAAAGGCTGTGGGCAAGTATTGAAACCGCTCGAAGGTGACTGTTGCGTTTTCTGCTCATACGGCACGGTCCCTTGCCCGCCAATCCAGACATCGCCTGGTGGTCAAAACTGCTGCAATTAACGTGACGACCTATATCGTGAAGCCCACCGCTTGGCGCAGGATCGATTCCGGATCACCGGCCTCGCCGCGCCAGGCGACGTGGTGATCCGGACGGATCAGAGCCAACGGCGCTTCGTACAACTCGCGGATACCAGCCTCGGCCACGGACACCACGGTAAACGGGATGCCTAGACTTTGCGTAGCGGCGGTCCAGTCATCGCTCGCCGGCGCATCTTCGCCCATTCGCAACAGCGTAAATCCCGGCCCAAATTTATCATAGAGCGACTCTTTGTCATTGATCCAATAGTGGGGTGCGCGTCCACCCGGACAGGCACTCGGCGTATACACCGCCCTGTCATCCGGCGGTGGTGTCGTGCCGTCAGACACAATCAGCGGCGAGCCGTCATAGCGCGCCCCCAGGATCACACCCAAGCTCGCGAACTCTTCCTTGAAAGTCAGCAGCTCCGCCTCCAGCGCCGCCCGCGCTTCCGCGCCCCGCTCGCTGTCTTCATCCACATAATCAGGGAAGGACAGCCGGCCGATCTTGTCGGCATAGTCGCCGGAGGCCGATGTGTTGCGGATGCCGATGGGCCGGCGTTCGGCCTCATAGGTTTCCACAAGGCTCGGCGGCGCCCAGCCATCCAGAACCGCCGTCAGCTTCCAACCCATATTGGCCACGTCGTCGATGCCCGTATTGAAGCCGAACCCGCCGGACGGCGTGAACAGATGCACCGAGTCACCGGCCAGTAAGACCCGGCCTTTTTGATAGTGATCGGTGACCAGCGCCAAACCCGCCATCCATTCCTGCACGGAGACCACCTCGAACGAGGTTTCCGCACCGATGGCGTTACGCACGATCTCGTCCATGTCGATCTCTTCGAGCTTCAGGCCCGGCTCCACCTCGGCCAGCAGGACATATTCCCCCTTCCCGTCCAGGGTGATGAAATCCACCCGGCCCTTGGGATTGATGGTCCAATAATGCCAGGCGAGGGGCATGTTAATAACGTCGAAAATTTCCGGCGCGCGCACATAGATCGACAGCATGGTGCCGTCGTAAAACCGGTCGCCGGAACTGCTGCGGCCTTCATAGGTGAAGCCCAGTTTCCGCCGCACATTCCCCTGCCCGCCGTCGCAGCCGATCAAATAGTCGGCAATCACCTGTGTTCGCTCTCCTGTGGCGATTTCCTCCACCTCGGCCTCGACGTGATCGCCTTTGTCCTCGAAATCGATCAGCCGCCAGGCATACCGGATGTCAGTCGTCGGAAAAGATTCCGCATGCTTGCGCATTACGGATTCGAAATAGAACTGATTGCAGCGGTGAATGGGTTCTGGCGTCAGGGCCGTGGCTCCCCAGGGCCCCGGGTTCTCGATCTTCTCTCGGGGCGTCGGCATTTTAAGCCGCCCCAGTTCCCATTCCGCCAGGCGGGTCACATAGGTACTATCGGTGACGTGATCCGGCGGCAGGCCGAGCTCGCGGATGGCTGGCGCACAACCCATCCGGCGCATGTGCTCCATGGTCCTAGGGTTAATGGTGCTGCCTTTTGGATGAGTCGCCGTATCCGGGCGTTCGTTGACCAGCAAACATTCGGTGCCGCGCCAGCCCAGCTCCATGGCCAGGCAGATGCCGACGGGGCCGCCGCCAATAATCAGAACAGGGACTTTGATTGGATCGGGCATAAGCTTTACGCAATTTTATCCGGTGTAGAGGGGCGCCGGCTGGCTGAGATAGCTGTGCAATATGTGATAGCACATCATGTAATTCTTCTGCTGGAAGCTGGCGTGGGAAATGCCGGCCATCACGGTAAATTGCTTGTCCGGGTTCGGCAGCTTCTCGAAGAACTTCACCAGGTCTTCCATGCTGGCGATGCCGTCCCACTGGCCGCGCATGATCAGACACGGCATAGTGAGCTTCTCCGGATCGACCACCGGCAGTTTGGAGCACATGTCCACATAGGTGCCGTTCGGGATGGAGTCATCCAACGCGCAAATCTGCTCGGCGAAGGCCTCGATCACCGCATCCTCGGCGCAACCAGGGTGATCCCGGCTGAAGATCGAGCGCACGAAATCCAGATCGATGGGCCGGCGGCGGTTCGCCTTAAACTCCTCCAGTTTCTTCTTACGATTTTCCAGGGTGTGGCTCCCCTCCCCGGTCCAGACCATGGCGTCCATCGCCAACTTACCGACCCTGTCGGGATTGCGCTGAGCGAACAAAGCGGCCCGGAGCGCGCCGGAGGAAATGCCGTAGAGATGCACCTTGTCGATGCCCATCTTGTCGAAAATGTAGTCGGTCGCCGCCTTGCAGTCGTCGGCGCCGTCGGAAATGGGGAAATGGCTGTCTCGGTCCTTGTCAGAACGGCCATAGCCTTCCATGTCCACACACCAAGTGTCGTAGCCGTTGAGCGCGAACCAGTTCATCGCCGAGGAGAACGGCCGGCCCTCGACCTTCAGATCAAAGGTCGGCGTCGATGCCATGGAGGAGCCGTGAACGAACAGGATCGTGCCGTTGGGCGCATCGGCGGGATCGCCCGCAAACTTGTGATAGAGGAAGAGGTTGATATCGCCCTTCTTTGTCCAATGCTCTTCGCCGACGACATCGGCCTCGGTCAGGTTGGTCATGTTGGTTCGTCCCTGCGGTTTTAATTGTTCGTCATGCGCGGGCTCGACCCGCGTATCCATGTTTTGCCGAAGATGGACCGATAGGACAAGTCGCCTGCATGAATTTCCAGATTATTTGAATCCACCCCCACCCTCGGAACGCATAACGTTCCTCGACCTCCCCCGTCATAGGGGGAGGTTGAAGACAGTACGCTCCCATACCTCTTCCCCCCTTGCGGGGGAAGGTGGCCCGTCAGGGCCGGATGGGGGGATCCGGCGCGTCAATCGGGAAAGCGGCCGCGTTTATTGATGCCGAAAATACGAACGGCATTGCGGAAGGCCACATTCTCGGCGACCTCCGGCGGCAATTGCTTGATCCAGTTCCGGTGCTCTTCCACCAGATCAATATATTCCGGCCAGCGGCTGGTCACCCAGGTATCCGTCCCCATCAGGAATCGATCCGGGTATTTGAGGATCACCCGCCGCCATTCGGGATCAAGCTGACCACCCAGCGCGATATCACCGCCCCGCAAAGCTACTTCGGCCATCAGGCTCGGGTACTTCTCCAGCATGGTGTCCACGGTTTTCGGTCCGTCGCTCATGCCCATATGGGCCCAGATGATCTTGAGCTTCGGGTTGACCGTATACATGGCGGCGATGGGAAACGCGCCGGCATGAATCTGCAGGTACAAATCCCGCTTCACCACTTCGTCGGCCAGTTCCTTCACTTGAGGTGTCAGCGCCGAGCGGGCGTCAAACAGATGAAACTCCCCAACGCCGACATAGATCCCCTTGGCCAGGCGCTGCTTGAGATAGGCCACCGTTTCCTGATCGGCGAACCAGTTGGAGGAATTAATGTCGTCCCGGTACGGCCGCAACATGGGCGCCACCATAGTGGGGTTCAACTCATAGAGCTTCAGTGTGCCGTCATCGGGAGTCGACGAAAACGCCCCCATCACCACGCCGGCCTTCTTCAGCATGTCCAGGATTTGCGCAGGCTCAAAGCTGGACCAGGCGTCCTTGGAGAAATGCACGTGGGTATCGAACAGGGGCAAGATGCCTTCCGCCCGGACAGGACTGGCCGCCAACATCGCCGCCACCGGGATCGCCATCAGTGATTTGAGCTTCATGCCGCCGTCTCCTCTTGAGTATGTTGCGCCGCCACTCTCGCCGGACCGACCTCATTCGCCGCCTTGATGTGCGAGACCAGCGGATAGAGCGCGCCGCAGAGCGCGATCATAAAGCCGTAACCACCCTCTTTATAAGCCTTCCGCCGGAAATAGACTTTGATAAAGCGGGACAGGAATTTTCGGATGTAGTTGGGCAGCGAGCCGATCTCATTCTGATCGACCAGATCCGCCGCCCGGTAATCCGTATAGCGATCCAGCCGTCGCAGGATGTCCGAGACATTCCGGTCCACGTAGTGATCGAGATGGTTTTTCAGGTCCGGCCCGCGCTTGCCGTGTTCCATCACATGGGCGTGGAACCGGCCGATGCCATAGCTCTTGGCGTGTTTTCGGTACAGCCCGAGATAAGAGACTTTGCCGAAAGACCCACCGCCCCAGCCGTGTTCCACATAGGTCCCACCGATATAGTTCCGGACCGGAATGTCAAAGATGTCGCAATCCGTTGTGGCGATAGTTTCCAGGATTTCGGCGGCCAGATCATCGCTAATCCATTCATCCGCGTCGGCGTCGATGATCCAGTCGGAGGAACAGCTTTCGATCCCCTTATTGCGCCGTTCGCCCTCGAACTCCCACGCGCCCTCAACGATCTTGTGGGCATACTTTTCGGCGATTTCCTTGGAGCGGTCGGTGCAGCGGTCCAGGAGCACCATGATCTCGTCAACGAAATGCAGGCGCTTGAGGCAGTCTTCCAGGACCTCTTCTTCGTTGTGCGCGACAACGAGAGCAGAGAGTGTCGGCCGCTTTAATTGGGACGGATCGCTCATGGTCAGATTTTACACGCTCCGTGGCGGGCGTGCATCAGGAATAGTCGATGGCGCAGCGGCGCGGCTATTTTTGATCTTCGGCCAGCAGCGAACCGTCTGGATTGACCTGAGGACGGAACTGATGGACGAAATTATGCCCCAACCAGATCGGCCGGATGTGCAAATCCAGTTTGGGTTTCAGGCCATCGGCCATGGGCCGTGTGATCGTGATGGTTTCGCCGGCCTTCATCTTGAGACGCTTGCGCCACAGATACACCTGTTGGCCGGTCATCGGATTATAGGCGTCCGCCAGGAACAGGCCGATAAAGCTGTAACGCGGCCATTCCTTGCCCCGGTTGGTGATTTTGTAGACCACCACATTATGCAGGAATTCGCTTTCGATTCGGACATCAAGCGGATCAAGTTTTTGACCATCAGACGCGGTCACTTCCTCTGTCTGGAAGATTTGAACCGAGCGTTCAGCAAGAGCCGGCGACACGGACAGCACAAACGCCACGGCAAAGGCCATGGCCGCCCATACGGTGCTGCGATGTAGATTCTGTGTCTTCATGTCTCTCACGTCTCGGCCCGAATTTGCCTAAGGGACTATAGTTCAGTCTGGAGATTAAACGGTATGTATAACAGAGTAATTAACGCGATGTGAACCGATGTTACAGGGAAAATGTGAGCGACAACACGACAGTTAGCCGCTGGACGGTTGCCGGAGAAACGGGTAAACAGCGCGTCTCGCCAACGGCGGTCCAATAAGGTGGGGTGGCCGAGCGGTTGAAGGCACTGGTCTTGAAAACCAGCAGGCGTTAACGCGT
>CAZSXT010000014.1:0-92364 GCA_964611435.1 uncultured Rhodospirillaceae bacterium
TTTTAAACAAATTATCCAAATATGGTGGCGGGCCAGACTATCCCGGCACTTCCTCATTGAGCGTGGCGAGCAGGTCTCTGATCTCGAACAGGACGGCGATGACGCCGACCACCAGGCTCATGTTGATCAGGCCGACGACGATGCCGATGATGCCCGCGAACATGATGTTGATGTCTATCACTGTGAGGGCGGAAATAATCGAGCCGGCAGTGGCGATCAGCACCAGCGCGGCAATGATATGGATGGTGAAGCCTCCTAGAATGGCGGTGTAAATTCTCATAACAAAACCTCCGTGTATTGCGTGTGTGGCTGAAGCTCGTACCGTGCAGCGACCGAATTGGCGTCATAAAATCGTTAGAGAGTCGCCCCTTTTTGCCCGAAATGGTACACTAGTATCCGGTATGACAGAAATTCTTCCACACTCGATCCGGGCTTTCACGGCGGCAGTCTTGCTGCTGGCCGTGGGGTGTATTGTGCCTGCTATCGCCCTGGCCCAATCGGGCACGCTGAGCAAAGAGGAGAAGGAAGCTCTCGAAAGGATTATCGGCAAAGAAGGGGCGCGGGAGGAAGAGAAGCAAAAGCCTGTCGATAAAGGAACCGGCTCCGGCGGTTTTCAGGACCTATCCCTGCCACCCCAAAAGCGGCCCGACGGAAGCAAGGCCCCGTCTCAACAGACAAATATTCCGAAGGAAAAGTTCGACCCCAAAGATGCGGAGAAGGTCCGTGTCGATGACGGTTCGATGGGCGCGACCGTGGAAAAGCTCGATCCGGCCAAGGCCCATGCGGCTGATGTCAGACTGGAGCAGGATTTCAGCAAACAGCTAGGGGAACTCGAAGGCCAGGTGCCGGAGGGTGAAATCGCCGCCCGCATGGAAGTTCTTTATAAGCCATCGGCAGCGGCGCAAGCCGATCCCAAAGTCGCGGAGTATGAGCGCAAACGCTGGCGGGAACTAGTGCGGGATTACAAGTCCTCAAAATTGCAGGCGGCATTGAAGACCGATCTCAGCAATCTGAAGATTACTCCGAATGACGGCGTGGCGGGGCCGGGTGGCACGGCGCCCGACGGCTCACCAGGTGGTGTGCCGGGGGGAACCGAACAAGGTTCGGCCCAAGGAGCAGGGCAACAGCCCGGCAGCGGCCAATCTGGTCAAGATCAGTCCAGCCAAGGAAAATCACAGCAAGGGCAATCCGGTCAGCCGGCGGGGACGCAAGGCGGCTCGGCGGCCGGTTCCGCGCAAACGAGCGGAAGTGGGGCGGGGGCAACAGGCTCAGCCGCGCAGCAACCTCCGCCCAGCACTGGTAATTTTGGCCGGTTCATTGAACAATTGATGGGCGGCGGCGCAAACCCGGCGGGCACTCAGGCAGCTGGCCAGGGTGATGGCCAGGGTGATGGTCAGGGCGATGGTCAGGGGACCGCACCAAGCGGGTCATCCCCGCAAGGCACGGGCCAGTCATCAAGTGGGGCTTCGGGGCAATCCGCTTCTCTACCAACCACCGCCCAGGGAACAGCCAGCGGATCGTCGGGCGGAGCCACGGGTGGAGCTTCGGGCGCCAGTCAGACTGCAGGCCAAAATAGCGGCCAAACCACCGCTCAAAGTGGCGGCGGTGGTTCGGTTTCCGCACCGCCCCCGCAACAACCCGCGTCAGGGGTTAGCCAATCTCGATCGCAGATGGCGTCGGCCGCGCCACCCAGCGGTTCTTCAACGGGACCGGCCAGTGCGCCGCCGCCTCAATCTGCTAGTTCGAGTTCCAGTATGAATAGCGGCACGGCCTCGGTCAGCCGGCCCAATGGCAGGCTTTCCGAGCCACCCAGTCCGCCGGGCCGAAAACCGGACGCGCCGGGAACTCAGCAGGTAGCGCTAGCGTCGGGTGGCAGCGAGTCTCCCACGGTGACAGACCCAGGCTCGAGCGCGGGCGGAGACAGCGCACTTCCGCCAATTGAACCGGCTTCCGCCGTCGCCCCGCCGCCACCCGCACCGCCGACTCAATCCGGCTCAGCCGGTGTGTCCGCACCACCGCCGCCAACGCCCGTTGCACCACCAGCCCCGCCGGCTGAAGAAAGTACGGCTTCGGCATCGCCTCCGCCTGCACCGCCACCACCGGCGTCGCCCAGTTTCTCGTCCCGGTTCGGTTTTGAGAAGAACGAGACGAAAGAAGCGCACGAGGAGGGGGGGGCAAAGTCAGCACAACCCCCTTCGATGCCGTCGGAGGCTTCTGGAGCCGATGCCGCTTCACCAACTGCTTCCGAACAGAAGCCGGTCGAGGAGAAACAGGCCGAGGAAAAACAAGCAAGCTTGGCCCCGGAGACGTCAAAGCCGAGCGCATCCGCACCGTCTGACGACCCATCGTCTGCACCAAATTCGGCACCTGCGGCAACCGCATCACCCGAACCACAAGACCTGGTGGGAGAGCCTCTGGAACAACGCCGGGCCCGGAAACTGGCCGAAGACCAAGCGGTCAACGACGCCCTGGAAAAGTATAAGAAAAAGCACTTCGAAAAGGATGAGAGTGTGATCATAACCCCGGCGGAAGAAACCCTCGCCGAGCAGGAGATCCAACGCATCGCCGGGATGACACCGGAAGAACGGGCGGCTGAGCAGGCGAGGAGCGAACGGACCGATAAGGTCATCAAGGAACTGAACATGGATGACCTTCTCGACGAAGCGGAGAAGGATTTGAACAACGGCGAGATGGCGGTCTATGGCAATGATGTGGCGGCCGGCCTTCAGGTCGCCGGGGAAGGGGCGAAACTGTATCTGGAGACCGCGGGCGGTAAAGCGGGCGCAACTGCTGCCGGTGTACTGGATGCGACCGAGGATGTTTTGACCGGTCCCACCGTCAAGAAAGGCACCGGCGCGGCGGAGATTGCGGCCGAAGCCCTGCCGGAACCCTATAAGGAGGCGGTCAAAACCACGACATCGACCATCAACACCGGCGCCGATGCGGCGGAGACGGCAGAAACCGCCGATGATCCCAACAAGGCGACGGAATTACGCAGCTCCGAGACCGCGCTTGGCTGGCTGAAGAGCAAATTTGACCTTGCCAAGAACAGCCCGGTGGGACAGAAAATTTCCATGTGGCTGGGTGGCGCGAAGCGCGTCACCAAATCCGTGCGTATCGTCGAAGAGGACAAGCGCGACCATGTGAGCAATATGGAAATGATTGAGACCAACAGGGGACGGATCGCAAAGGTGAGGGAGCAGAACAAGCAGACCCAGGAACGGCTGCGCGAACAAGTCGAACGCCAGCGGCGCGGCGAGGAAATCTTCGCGCTTTGTGAGAAGGACCCGTCCTGCAGCAAGGGCGCCGAAACTCCCATGGTTGTGCGGCCATGATCATTAAGATCGGGCGCGCCCGCGGCAATGATGTGGTTGTCGATAACCCCACTGTCTCCCGGCAACATGCAGAGCTTGAGGTCGAGGATGGGCAAATCGTGCTGAAGGACTTGGGCAGCGCGTCCGGCACCTATGTCATGGATAAGGCGGGAGAGTTGGAGCGCACCACCTATATGGTGGTCTCCGAGAACAGCACCATCGCCGTCGGCTCGGAACAGCTCTACGTAAAGGACGTTATCGATCGCATGGCTAAGGAATCTCGCCAGACCCGCTATGAACGCAATCCATTGACCGGAGAGATCGTGAAGAAATGAGACGGCTGATACTAGGGGTGGCGTTTTTGGCGGCGGCAATTGTCGCAATGTTCATCATGCATGCCGCCTTACCGGATGCCCTGGCGACAGTGTTATTGGACAAGGGCGGGCTATTCTACCCTTGGTCGGTGCAGAACATCATGTGGCTATTTTTCTTCTTTGGCCTGGCGGAGCTGCTCAACCGGTTTTTCGACGCCCGGATCGATCAGCGCCAATTGTCCATGAACTACTTGCCGGAAGACGAAACCACCATCCTGGTGAAGACCGATCTGCCGCCGATCTACAAGAAAGTCACCCCGGCCAAGGACTCTGAAAAATTGTTTCTGCCCGGTCTCATCCGGCGCATTGTCGCCGCATTCCAAACGACCGGCTCCATCGAGAGCGCCAGCGCCATTCTCAACAGTTCCATCGAGCTGCGCTCCCACGATCTGGATTTGCGTTACAGCATTCTGCGCTATGTCATGTGGGTGATCCCCACCTTTGGCTTCATCGGCACGGTGGTGGGCATCGCCCTGGCGCTGAATTTCGCGGGCCAGCCCGGCAAGTCCCAGGACCCGGCGCTATTGACTGAACTCACGGCGCGTCTGGCCGTCGCCTTCAACACCACCCTGGTGGCCTTGGCCATGTCGGCTTTCCTCGTCTTCCTCATGCACGTGGTGCAGTCCTA
The DNA here is from genome assembly GCA_964611435.1 of uncultured Rhodospirillaceae bacterium. Taxonomy (GTDB): domain Bacteria; phylum Pseudomonadota; class Alphaproteobacteria; order Rhodospirillales; family UBA2165; genus JAYPHU01. The sequence continues at coordinate 4,317 of CAZSXT010000014.1, forward strand.
TGAGGAGCGGACCCTGAACAAGGCCGGACACTATTGCATGGACAATCTGGTGAACCGCCTGTTCAAGGCAGACGACGAGGGAGCTTGATTATGGTCAAAAAGTTTTTCAGAAACCGCAACAAGGGGGCGGATACACCAGCGCCTACCCCAGCACCAACTCCCACAACGCCAAAGGTGGATGAAGACGAGACCATTGTCATCAATCTGTCCGGGGGCGGTGAAACCGAGACGCCCCGGGTCGTGCTGGAAGAACCGGCTAAGCCGACGTTTCAACCGGACGCCGCCCCCACGGGTGATCAGGACGAGACCGAAGTTTATATCCCCGGTGGTGCGGAAACTGAGCCGGAGGTCCGGGGCACGGTATCGGCCGGGACCTCCGATGGCCCGGTTGCCGGATGGCTGGTGACCAGTTCGGCGGAGAACCGTGGCCAGAGTTTTGCCATCACCCTGGGCCGGAATTCCATCGGCAGGGGAGCGGAAAATTCGATTTGCGTCGATCTCGGCGACACTACGATTGCCCGGTCTAATCATGTAGCCATCGCCGCTGATCCGGTCTCTCGCAAATTCTATTTGGTGCCCGGTGAGTCACGGAACCTGGCTTATTTCAATGGTTCGCCGCTGTTAGAGGCACAGGAAATTTCTGACCGCGACAAAATCCAATTGGGCAGTACCGAGTTCATGCTGGTGCAATTTCTCGGCAACTATATCGATTGGGATTAGATCTTGCGGCTGACCGCCTCCAAAATCCGATATCAGGGGACGCGTACTGATCAGCAAGACACGGTCAATGTCGTAAGATTGCCGGATGCAGCCGAAACCGCCGTTCTGGGTGTTCTCGCGGACGGGATGGGTGGCCTGCCTCACGGCGCCGACGCCAGTTCGTTTATTGCGGATTACGTAAGCCGTCTTGCCGAAGGCCAATGGCCGGACCGGCGGCGGGAGCAGGCTCTGACGGACTGGTTGAGGGAGATCGCGGAAAGCGCCGATACGGCATATGGCGGGTTTCGTGCGTCGGAAGGTTTGGAACGCAGCGGCGCAACGCTTCTAATGGTCCTCGTTAAGGACGACCAGTGCCACTATCTGAGTGTCGGCGATTCTTTAATTTATGCCCAGGATCACCGGGGACAAATTCACCGGGTTAACGCGCTCCATTCTACAAAGAAGGGTGGGCGGGATGTACTGACTTCCGCGGTGTTTGGGGAAGGAATTCCGGAAATTGATACTGGGTCTCTCGCGGTTGACCGCGATGGTCCCGCGCGTCTGCTTTTGGCCTCGGATGGTATTTTCTCGCTGCCAGAGGGAGATTTGGCCGCACTGTTGCACAAACCCGACGAGTCCAAACTCCGGCGTATTGTCGATGCCGTCGCGGCATTGGGACTGGATAATCAGGACAATTTGTCGATGGTGTTGTTCGACTATGGCTGAGCTCCATTAGGGTGGAATGGCCTTAAAGTCACCCCGGTTTTTTTCCGATATCTCATTCAGAAAATCGGCGAATATCTTGCTTTTATAGAAGACTCCCACGGCGACCGAATTGATTTCCACGTTTTTTCGGTTGGCGGCGGATACCGCGCTGACCACGTCGTCCGGATACTTGCCTTCATTGTGTTTGGGAAAGATAAAACCGTCGCTGACCAGAATGACGGATTTCGCGGTTTCCTGCGTGACCGCTTGTCTGAGCGCTTGATAGGTGGCGCTACCGCCAGTCATTTGGCCATAAGCTTGTGACATAAATTTGAGGGCGTCCGCCCGGCCCTGATCGTCGCCAGGCGCATAACCTGTATCCGGCCATCGGCGTTCCCGATAGGCGCCGTTGACGCTGTTATAGAACTTAACCGCGAGTTCTTTTTCGGGCCCGAATACGGAAACAATGCGGCTTAGGATTTCCGGCAAGTTGGTGGCGAACTGCTTCACCCGGGCCGAGCCGTCCACCAGAATCAAATAGGACTCCGTATCCGTTTTCAGCCCCAAAAACCGGAAGGTGACTTTTACTTTTTTCTTCTTCGGCGTCTTGGGTTCCGTCAGCGTTTTGGCAAGCTCCTCTTCCTCCTCGATTTTCTTCTTGATATCTTCGATCTCCGATGTGGCTTCGCTTGCCTTTTCCAGCGCCGCCTTTAATGCGGCCCGTTCCGGGCCCAGGTTTTTCGCTTCGGCTTCCGCCGTGGGCGAAGGTTTGGATTTCTCGGCCTCTGCGTCCTGGGCGGCCAAAGCGGCGGCGATCGCGGCCTGGCCCGCGGCGAACTCGGCTTGGGCCTTCTGTCGCGACAGATCGCCGATTTGGGTCTCGTATTCCTTCCCCTTGAAATAATAGGGCAGCATCATCACGCTCAGCAGGACAAACGCGCCCATGGCCGAAGCGAACAAGTCCAGGGCGGACATGCTGAAAATCTCGATGGCGCGGTTTTTCTTTTTCATCGCTCAGCCCGCTTCGTCAACGAATTACACCGACGAACTTGCCGTTATTCTGTTTGGCAAGGTTGTTCAGAAATTGGATCAGGTCCGTGTGCTTCAGATAGTTTCCCACCGCAACCGTATGAATTTCGGCGCGGCCCCGGTTCGCCGCGGTGATGCTTTGCAAGGCCGCCGAGATCGTGCTGTCCGTGGGTTCGCCATCGCTAACCAAGATGATGGCCTCAGCCCGGTAGTTTAAGGCCTGCAGCATGGCCGTTTGGGTGGGTGTGGAGCCATTGAACACAAGCGGTAGAATGTTGATGAAAGTCCTAGCGCCCCGTTTGCTGCGTGCATCACCCTGGGCCATGACGCCCCGGACCGGCGGGAAGGTGCGGGTGACCCCAAACCCCTGATAGCCAAGGATGGCAAAGCTGATCTCATCGTGAAAAGGCGCGATAATGTCGTTGAGGGTGCGGGTGACAATATGGGCCGAAAACTTCATGGAGCCCGATAGGTCCACCACGATCACGATTGATTTTTTCTTGGTGGTGATGCCCAGGATGGAAAAATCCGTATCCCGGTTCGGAGTTGCCTTCCGATGCGCCTTATTCCGTTTTTTTAAATTGTCCAGCTTGGTTTCAAGCTGAGAGATTGTTTCTGCGGCGGCGGCGTTTTGCTGCTCCACCGCCTTGGTTTGGGCGATCAATTTTGCGCGGGCTTCCTCAATCGCCTGGGCTCTCTCCGCCGCCTTTTCTGCCGCTTCGGCGAGGCGCTCCCGTTCATCGGTGATGCGTCTCTTTTCTTCCTCGGACTTTTTCTTGGCAGCCTCATCCTTGTCGATGCTTTCCAGGCTCGCCTCGATCTCCGCCTTAAGCCGTTCGACGGTTTTGCCGCCGTCCTTCATGTTCGGATAGTAGGGGATCAGGATGGCGCTGAAGATGATGAACGCCCCCATGGCGGACGCAAACAAATCGATGGCCGAGAGGCTGAAAATTTCGATATTGCGATTTCGCCGTTTCATCTAGTGTCCGGATTCTAGCTCAGTTTTACCAGCTTGCCGTCAATTCGAATATCGTCTCCGGGATTGGCCCAGATCTTTCTGCCCACATGTTTGTCATTAATGGTGATCCTGTGTTGCCTGGACAGGGGCTGCACCCGTATCCGGCTTCCCTCGAAGAGGGAGAAGCGCGCCACAGCTTCATCGTCGCCGGCGCCGAGAGAGACGTCCCCGGCGTTGCCGTATCCCACTAGGACGCTGTTCAGTGGCTTTTCGCGCCGGAATAGTTTGCCCAACAGAAAGAGAATGATCAGCAGGATCAACAGACTTGCGCCGGCGGCGACGGCTTCCTTGATGGACATCCGCCACGGTCCCAAGCCGCCATCGACCCGGTAAAACCCGAGGGCCTCGCCACCGTTAAACAACGTGAGCACCAACGGATCGATGCCGCCTAGTTGATCCTTAGGCACGACGATGAACAGTCCGCGGGACTGTTTTGTCAGAAAGTCTCTGATCCGCCGCGAAACGGCCTCCCGGTCGTCGAACGCCTCGGCTTTGAGGATCAGCCGACGGAAATCTGGCTCTGGCGCATCTGCGGCCCCGCCGGTCACATGAATTTCCACCAGCCGCATATAGGGAGTCGGGACGGCAGGTGATCCCGGAAAAAAGTTTGGATTTGGACAGGCTGCATTGGCCGGGTTGCTATAGGTCTTGGCCTTTACCCCGCTGATCACGTCCAACAGGGCCTTGATACGGCACTGTTGGGCAGACGAAATACCGTCCATGACATAAGTAAGTTTCACCAGCGGCGCGAAAAAACGGGCCTTGTCCGTCAGGTCGTCTCCGCTGCGGGCCAGACTAAGCCGCGACGCCGGGGCTGACGGCGCGTGTTTGTCGAAATCGATCATCAGTCCGTTGGGCACATGCGACAGATAGAGCCGGTAGGGACCGTCCGCGATAACCTCTCTTGGCGCTTGGGCTCCAGCAGGGGATGCTATCGTCAGGATAAGCACTACCAATGCCGCGCCGGCGCCCTTCATTTTGGCGTCCCCGCCAAACGGAAGCCCAGCGTATCCAGCCTTTCCGTCTTCTTCAGGCCGACCGGTCGAAAATAAGTGATTTGATTCTGGTCGAAGTCATACTTGCCGTTCCAGTTGCTGCCCCGCACCACCCGCTGACTGCAATAGAGCCCTCGGTTCCAGGAACTGCCGTCGGTCGGTGCGCCGAAATATCCGCCGTGCCAGCAATCGTCCAGCCATTCGAGCGCGTTGCCGACTATGGAATTCACCCCCTTGGCGTTGTGATTGTCCACGGAGACATTTTCAATCTTCGGCTTCAGCTCTTTCAGTTTGTAGCCGTATTTCTTGACCACATATTCCCATTCTGCTTCGGAAGGCAGCCGAAAGCGATATCGCCGGCTGCGGCTGTTCAGCCAGTTGATGTAAGCCTGCGTTTCATCCCAGGAGACTCCGGTCACTGGCACATTGGGCCCCTTTACGGCAGGTTTGGCGGCGCATTTGCCGTCCTTCACGCACAGATTCCACTGCGCCACGGTCACCTCGTTCACCCCCAGCCGAAAACCCTTGACGGTTACCGGATGCACCGGGCGGGCATAGCCTTGATTCTCGCCGCCCATTCTGAAGCTGCCGGAATCAATGGTCACCATGGCGGCCTCGATCTTCTGGACGCCGGAACGTATCTCGCTGTCGAGCCTCAGTTGCTTCTGCTTCTTGAGGGCAACCGCCGTGGTTTTTTCGATCCGACGCGCGATGGCTGAGGCGCGGATTTGCAGGGTTGTCAATTGCCGCTCCGTTGCCGCCGCATCGACTTGGCCGAGAAGCGTGGCGAGCTCTCCACCGTTCCGGCGCTTGCCGTATCGCTGGTTGAGCGCGCTGATGTCCGCGCGAACATTGGCTCTGAGGTCTTCCAATTTCCGCCGGGTGTTCTTTGCCCGCTGCTGGGTCAGGAACGCGTCAATCTTTGGGCCGGCATGGGCGATGATCCTGTCGATAGATACTTTGTCGTCGGCGTTTTGGATGCCGGTGATCAGGCGCGCCAGATCGGGCGTGTCGACAGAGACATCTTCCCGGCGGGCACGGGTCATGACGCCGTTCTCCACGATGGCGGCAAGGAGGTTTTGGTTGAGGGCAAATACTATCGGATCGACGGATTTGAACACCCGGTCCGTCTTTTCCTTAGTCGAGCCATACCCGTCAAAATAATGTTTGTCCCGCAGGGCCCGAAACTCTCGCGCTAGTTGGGTAAGTTCCTCCATCGGCGGGTTCAGCCGGTCCAGGGAGTTCAAAAGGGTGGTCTTGTTGTTCCGAGCGGTGATGAGGTTTTCATCGGCCAGTCTGCCAACATGGCTTTTGTACTCGTTGGCATAGGATAGCAGGCTTTGATGGGCGTCCTCCACCCGGGCGGCGTAGGACGTGCCTTCCGTCAACAACCGCTCCACCTCCGACTTATCCGTGAATAGCTTGTATGTGTAGTTGCGGCCATCGATCTGGTTCGTCACCGCATAGTTGGCTGCCCAGCCGATGGCGGCAAGGAAGATCACGGTTGCGGCGAGGGAATATTTCCGCTTACCGATGCCCCGGCTGAATTTTTGCAGGCCCGATAGGGTAAGCTGATCCAGCCAATCCTCGGCGGTGTCAAACCGCTCATCTGGCTTGGCGCGCAACGATCGCTCTATGGATTTCAGCAGCTTCGCATCGTGATGGCGGCCATAAGCCAGAATTTCCGTGGAGGCGCGGTCAGGCGCGTCGTCGCCTTGAAATTTTTCAAGGGTGATGACTTCGAAAAACACGGCGGCCAAAGCGAACAAGTCGAACCGGTGATCGATCGTCGGCGGGTCGGTAAAAGCCTCTGGTGCGGCATAACGGCGGGTCAGATACAATTGATCAAACGCCTCCATCGTATCCGACATGGTCTGAAACGCTACGGAGGCGCCGAAGTCGATCAGCACCGGATCGCCGTTCCCGGTGATGATGATATTACTGGGCTTGATGTCGCCGTGAATGATGTCGGCCTCGTGAATCGCCCCCAGGCCTTTCAACAATCCTTCGAGCCAGCGCCGGGTCGTTAAGTCGGACACGACCTGGTTGTCGGCGATGATGTCGTCCAGCCGCCGGCCCTCCACATAGTCCATGATGATGTACGCCGTGCCGAGACCCTCAAAATAACGGGTGACCTTGACGATGTTCGGGACGTCGAACTTGGCCAGGATTTGCGCTTCGGCGATAAAATTGCCCAGCAGCCGGTTGAACGCGTCTTCCGATCCGGGCTTTGGCACAACGTTGAATTCCTCCCCCCGGTCGCAGAGCCGATGTGGAAAGAATTCTTTGATCGCGACTTTGCGGTTGAGATTAACGTCGGTCGCCAGATACGTGTTGGCAAAACCGCCACTGCCCAGCCGCTCGATGATCTTGTATTCGAGGATACGCGCGTTTGGGGGGAGCCAGCTCATGCTCTCAGCCGCCGCCTAAAGGCTGCAGAACTTCTCCTTGTCGGACATGTCGCATACAACGGACCGGGGACGCAGGGACTTGCCGATGCCCGGGCCGAAGACGGTGGTGGTTTCTCCGGCTTTGATAACGCCGGAAAAATGTTCCGGCGTGCAATCGTTTTGGCCATCTTGAACCCAGCACCAAAGCCACTCCGCCGGCTTTTGACAGGTGTTCGACAGCCGCGCCAAGGCGCCCTCGCTCTCCGGTGATACTTGAATGCAGGCCGGATCGAGATGCGCCGCCTTGTTGTCCGCCGGCTTGGGTGTTTGCGGCGCCGGCGCAGACGAGACCAGACGTCCGGACTCCGGCGCGGTGGGCGCTGGCGCGCTTGATGACGGTAGCGTCGACGAGGATGATCCCGAATTGGCTGCGCCCGGCTTCAACGAAGGCTGCGTGGGGGCGACCGTATACGGTACGTTGCTCGTCTGTGGCGGCGGCGTGCCGAAGCTGCCCGTACTTGCGGTTTGCGATGGCGGCGGGGCAGGGGTGTAGCCCTGGCCCATCATCGAGACGAAGTTGGCGAACGTGTTGGTCAGCGTATTGACGCCGTTGCCGCTGTAGGTGGAGCCGAAATTGTTGTAGCTGTAGGGGTCCGCGTACTGATTGGCGGTCGCCGCGGAAATGACCACGCCGCCGACGAGAACCGTTCCGATCAAGACTTTTTGCAGCGCCTCCGCCCGGCCGGCTTCCAGGGTGGCGTTAAACTCGGCCTTGCCGGCCTCAACATCCTCGTTCAGTTGGTATTTGCCCTTGATCTCGCCGGTGTATTCGAATTGGGCGGCGTTGGAGTTGTTAACGGTGTCTTTCATGAGATTATCGAAAAACTGGTCATCGGACTTTTCGAGTATTTGGATGCGCTCATGAGAGTAGGTGGCGTTGCCGTTTGCCAGGTTGATGCATTCAACCAGCAAAAACCGCTCCTGCTCTGATCTGAGAGTGACCTTGGGCGCGTTTTTAACGAAGTCCATGGAGGCCGTGCGGATTTCGTAGTGCTTGCCTGCCTTCGAGAACCTATCGACTTGATCGTAATATTGGTCACAGGCTTTCCAGGCAGGGCTATCCTTCACCGCTGCCAGAAAGGCGGCGGGGGAGTTTGCCTCCTGCGCGCCGGCGCTAAAGCCGGTCAATAGCGCACAGAGTCCCGCGAAGGCGGAAACGGCCAGCCTACGAAACTGGCTCTGTCCGGTTTGGACCAAACCGTCGGTCATACTGCTCCTTAACGAATTTCTTGAATTCGTCATAGCTCTTGGCGCGGACTTCCACGCGTTCGCTTTCGGAAATCTCGAAAACATAGGATTTTTGCGAGTCATAGGCCGATTCAAACGAAGTTTTGAAGGTGACGTCAATTGTTTCCAGGTCGGAGGCCGCCCGGGCGATCAGTGCCGCACCGACACCGATTAACGCGACGCCCCCAATGGTTCCGGCGGTATTGTCACTGCTACCGCTCCTCGCCGCCGCCACGGCCCCGCCTATAGCAATAAGCGCGCCGATCACGGCCTGGGTCTGGGCCTGAATATATTGATTGCGGGCTTCTTGTTCCGAGTCCCTTAAGTTATTGAAGCTGCCAAGAAAATCGTTTGTTTCGAACAAGGCTGCAGTCCAGCGCTGATCCCGGTCCTCCAGATAACGGACCTCTGTTTCCTTGGCCTTCAATAGGAACGTTTTCTTCCCCTGATCGGTGTTCTTGAGCATGACATCGCTTAAGTCAGCACTGTCTAGCGCCGCCCAGTACTTTTTCTGCGCCGTTGTGACGACCTTGTTATTATCGACCAATCCGAGCGCTGCGAGGATCATTTTGTAGTACGCGTCATAGAACTCGTAAGCGAAAAAGGCGCCAGGGCTGTAATTCGCCGCTGCGAGTTCCTTGGCCGGAATTAAGGTTTCCGGGATCGGCGTTTTCTCCAGATCGTGCGATCCGGCGTCCAGTTCAAAATACTTTCCCTTTTCCAGTGCGCCGCTGCCTAAGGACTTGCCTTGTAATGAGGCCGAGGCCGCGCTTTGCGCGTAGTGGCTGGTGTTGAGCATATCGATCAACTGGGCGCGAAGGCCTTCGCCGTCGGGATTGTTGGCGGCATTGACCAATTCGCTGGTCAACGCGACCGCGCCGCCAGTATCCGGTTTCACCGCTGGATCAACCCGTACCGAAATGATTGGCGCCAGGCTCTCCCCATAGCTGGTGATCAAACTGGATTTATTGGAGGGCCGGGTATTCGGGTGGACATAGGTAAGGATGTTGATTTCCACATCATGGGCCGGCATCCCCTTTTCGAACGGCTCCAGCCGGTAGCCCTTACCCGGTTCAAATACCAAGGTCGTCGGGTTGAGGATCACCGCCAAATCACCTTTGCTGCGCAACCGCAGATACTTGGCTAGATGCAGGGCGTAAAATGTGTTTTTGGCGAACATGGCCCGCATATTGTTGGTGGCAATTTGGTCGTCGGTGACCTCCTCGTGGTCCGTTTCAACGAGGCCGGAGTCGTTTGGATTGGGCGGGGCCGACGTGCGGATCGGCGTCTTGATGTAATCGCTGTAGAAGGTATTTTCCGTGGAACTGTCTGTGGTGGAGATAAACGTCACTTTGACCACTGGACGGCCCCGGAAATTGGCTGCCGAAGGTTTTGTTACTTTTTCACCGCCGATATTTGGCGGATAGGGGGTGCCGACCGCGATGCAGCCCGATAGTAACCCGGCTGCCAGCACCCCGGCGCACAGTTTTCCCAATCGAGCTCGCTCGTTCATGTCTCTTCCCTATCTAATGTGCATTTCCGAGGCTATCAGGCGCGCGGGGCACCGGACTTATCTCCTAAATATTGTATCCTAGAACAGGATTACCCGCGAGGATGTTTTTAAATTGTGGCGGGATGATGGTAGAGAGGACGGACCATGGATATCCTCTCCGCCCATATCATATATGCGCTCGCCTGGGTCAGCTTTGGCCTGGGACATACGGTCCTGTCGGGAGACCGACTAAAGCCGTTGTTCGGCAGAACCTACCGGCTCGCCTATAATGTCATCGCCGTGGTTCACATCGGGGTGGTTATCGCCGTCGGCGGCTGGGCATTTGCCGTGCTGGAGCCGACGTTTGTCCTGCCCGGCTGGGCGATTACGGCGTTATTCGCCGTTGCCGTGGTGGGCGCCTTGATCCTGTTGATGGCGCTGAAAACCTATGATTTGGGCTTGTTCGCCGGCACCCGGCAGATGCGGGAGGGCCTGTCGGGGGAGACGCCCGATCCCCTAGTGACTACGGGATGGCACGCTTACGTGCGGCACCCCCTGTATCTGGGCGCGTATTTGCTACTCTGGGGGCTGGTGCGAAATGATCTGTCGCTGGCGACGGCGATCTGGGGGTCGCTCTATCTACTGATCGGGACGCATTTCGAAGAACGGAAACTATTGGCGCTCTATGGGGATGCCTATGCGGACTACAAAGCCAGGGTGCCGGCGGTCATCCCCTGGAAGGGTAAGACGAGCGCATAGAGACGGGCGCAGATTTGAACGCGCCGGAAATATTGCCTATTCTTCCCGTAACGGAAGCACGTTACACTTTTTGTAATTGTTTGGCCGGTGAACGTCCCGGCCAGGCAGGAGAATAAATCAACGTTCTTAACAGGGAGAAAACTCATGAAACAGTTTACCAAATTTGCCGTGCGTTCTTTAACGGCCGTAGCCACGGTGGCTGCGGTGGCCGGCTTTTCCATGACCGCCAGCGTAACACCCGCTGGCGCGAAAGACCTGAAGATGGCCTTCTTCCCGAGCCCGAAGCACCCGCTTTGGGGCAAGATGATGATGCCCTGGGCCAAGGATCTGGAAAAAGCCAATCCCGGCGTGAAGGTTAAAGGCTTCCCCGGCAGCCAGATCGGCGGCGCCCCTCCCGGTGCGTTCAAGCGGGTGGTGAACGGTATTTCCGATATCGAACTGCACCTGCCCGGCTATACCTCGACCGTGTTCCCGCGCACTCTGGTGATGGAAATTCCGCTGCAGCACGGCTCGCCGTCCGAAGCGACCGAGGCGTTCTGGCGTATTTATGAAAAGCACATCGCGTCCGAATATAAGCGCGTTAAGTTGCTGGCGGCCTTCGCCACCGACGTGCCGGCGGTGATGACCAACAAAATCGTTAAAACACCGGGTGATTTGGCGGGAATGAAACTCCGGACACCGTCCAAGAACCAAGCGGCGATCATCGAAGGCCTGGGCGCTGTACCGGTAGCCATGCCAATGCCGCAGACCTATAGCGCTATCCAAAAGGGCGTGGTTGACGGCGCGATTGTCGGCATCTCGGTGGTTCGCAGCTTCAAGATCATCGAAGTGGCGGAAAAGTACATCGTCGATCTGCCGTTCGGGTATTCGCCGATCATCATCGCCATGAACAAAAAGTCCTATGACGGCCTGTCCAAGTCTGAACGGGATTACATCGATGCGAACAGCGGCCTGAAATACAGCCTGGTCGGAGCGAAGAACTACGAAGCCGCACAACGGGGATCGCTGAAGTTGATCAACGACAATCCCAAAACCAGCGTCGTGTCCCTGAATGACGCTGAGCGTAAACAGTGGGTGGAGAAGCTTGAGAAGGTGGTCGACGGTTGGGTCAGCTCGTTCGAAAAGCAAGGCATCCCCTACAAGCAACTGTTGGCCGACTATCTGAAAAAATAGTCCATGCCTTCAAGGGAAAACCGGATCGCCCGCGCCGCGGACGCCGTTACGACCTATCTGGCGTATGCCGCCGGCATTGTGTTGATGCTGTTAATGGTCCTGACAACGGCTGATGTGGCCGGGCGATATTTCTTCAACAAGCCGATCACGGGGGTCTTTGATCTCACCCATTTTGCGGTGTTGATCATGGTCTTCTTCGGCTTGGCCTATTGCGGCATTAAGGGCGGCCACGTGGCGATCGAACTGCTGTACGATAAGCTGCCCCCACCGGTAGCGCGCGTCCTGGACAAGTTTATCAATCTGGTCGGCGCGGTGCTGTTTCTGGTGATCGCCTGGCGGACGGCGATTCAGTCGATCGACGTCAAAGACTTCGGCGAAGCGTCCCAGCTTCTACTGATTCCGTACCATCCGTTCTACTACCTGGTGGCGTTCGGCTGTGTCGTGTTTGCCGGGGTCATGTTCATGCGAATGTTTATTCCCGAAGACCGGCACGCCGCCGCGCCGGAGGATGGGGAATGAGCCCTACCTTTGTCGGCATCGCTGCGATCGCGGGCCTGTTCCTGTTGATTTTCCTGCGCGTGCCCATCGGCATCGCATTGGCCATTGCCGGTGTCGGCGGTTACTACACGCTGAGTGGTTTAGACCCGACCTTGGCGCTGCTCGGCAGCGTGCCGTTCGAGATTGCTTACAACTATGACCTCAGCATTATCGCGCTGTTTGTCCTGATGGGGAATTACGCCATGGTCTCGGGCATGAGCCGGGATCTTTATGCGCTGGCACGGAGCCTTGTCGGCCATTGGCCGGGCGGATTGGCCTCCGCCACTGTTGTTGGTTGTGCAGGCTTTGCCGCTGTTTCAGGCTCCAGTTTGGCCTCGGCGGTGACCATGGGGCGGGTCGCCCTGCCGGAGATGGAGCGCTACAAATATTCACCTCGTTTGGCGACAGGCTGTGTGGCTGCTGGCGGTACACTGGGCATTCTTATCCCGCCCAGCACCGGCTTTATCATCTATGCCCTGCTGACCGAGGAATCCATTGGTCAGCTTTTCCTGGCCGGCGTATTTCCGGGCATTCTATTGACGCTTCTATTCATGATGACCATCGCGTTGCTGACCAAGCGGGATCCGTCCATCGGCCCCGCCGCTGATCGGCAGGACGGCGCTCAGCGGCTGAAGGCTGTGGGCCGATCCGTGTGGCTGATGGGCATCGTCCTTGTGGTCCTGGGTGGCATCTATCTGGGTGTCTTCACGCCGGTGGAGGCGGCGGGCGTTGGAGCGTTCCTGACATTCTTATTGGCCGGGTTCCGGCGCGCCTTGACCGTGGAAACCATGAAGTTCTGTGCGCTCGAGACCATTAAAACATTCGCCATGGTCTATTTGATCGTGATCGGCGCGTTTCTGTTCAGCCCCTTTCTGGCGATCACCGAGATTCCGAAGAACCTGGCGCTATACGTGAGTAGCTTTGAACTCGCCCCGGTTTCGGTGCTTCTGCTGATCATCCTGGGCTATATCATTCTGGGCACGTTCCTGGAGGGGATCGCCATCATGGTCCTCTCCATTCCCATCGTGTTTCCGCTGATCCTCGAATTGGGCTATGACCCAATCTGGTTCGGCGCGTTGTTGGTGGTGGTGCTGGAGATGAGCCTGATCAGTCCGCCCCTGGGTTTGAATGTGTTCGTGGTGAAAGGCATCGCCGAGGACGTCCCGATGAGCGAAATTTTTAAGGGCATCATTCCGTTTTGGGGGGCGATGCTGGTCTGCGCGGCGATCCTGATAATCTTTCCCCAGATCGCGTTGTTCCTGCCAGAAACAATGATGCGGTGAGTGTGCCTTCGCTGTTACTTCCCGACGGCTTTTTGTAGCAGCGCCTTGGCGTCCGCCGGGAGCGTGTCTCCGATCCAAACGACATACTGATCCGGGCGCACCAGGATCATCTTGGCCTCGTATTGGGTCCGGGGGTCGGCATAGGTGTCTCGCACGGTTTTAAACGGAATGGTCAGTTCAGCAGCAGCGGCCTCGAAGGCGTTAACCGCCTCATCGTCCGCATCGAAGGCAAGGAGGGTAAAACCATCCAGCAGTTCTTCGAACACGTCCTTTCCGGAAGATAGCGAGTGAGGCGGTAGATGGTGCCCCGCCCGCGCCGTGTAAGTGTGATTGCCGTGTGCGCTGCAGACCCCGCCCGGTGGGCCATCAATGACGGAGGAGCCTTCGAAATTCGGCTCGTAGGTCATGACGAAGTCCCGTCCGCTGTTTTCAAGCTCTTTCCATGCTTTCTCGAACGCCGCCTTGTCCTTTTGCGGATTGTAGCGGTCAAAAAAGGCGCCTTCCCGCTCGATCCGTGATGCGATGAAATCTTCGCCAGTTTCCTTGAAGATCGGCCGGCGTTCGTCGGAATAGGACTCCAACAGCGCCTCGCCGCCCCAGCCCTGCAACCGCGCCGCCAGTTTCCAGCCTAGGTTTCGGATGTCCTCCAGCCCGTTATTAAGCCCAAAGCCACCGTAGGGAGGGTGGCTGTGTGCGGCATCGCCGGCGATGAAAACCCGGCCTAACTGATACTGCTCCGCGACCGCTACCCTTAGGTCCCAAAACCCCACATAGTCGAAGTCACAATGCACCTCTTGGCCTGCAATCTGATTGATCAAGCCCTGGAAGTCGTAATTGTCCCGAGTCGTATTGGCGGGCACTGGCGCATGGAAGAAGAACCCTTCACCCACGTCAATTCGGCCGAAGAACTGCCAATAACCTTTCAGGTCCGGGTGCATAACCCGGTAGGTGGAGCGTTCCGGGAACCGTTTGAGGAGCTCGTGCAGGTCCTTGGATCTAAACACGGCCAGGACCATGATCTGGTCAAAATCTGATCCCGACCGTTCGATCCCGATGGCGTCCCGGACAGTAGAATGGGCCCCGTCACAGCCCACCACATAATCCGCCTCCAATTCCTCCTGGCCGCCGCCATTGCCATCGCTTTTGCTGATAACGACCCTAACACCGTGTTCGTCCTGTTCAAGCGCCTCCGCCCGCCAGCCGAGTTTGGCCGTCACCGTTGGCAGTTCCGCCATCTTGCGGCGGAGCACGTATTCCATCTCGTATTGAGGGAGGCGTTCATTGGCCTGGTAATAATAATCCCGGACGGCTTCCCGCTGGGGCGGGATCATCCAATATTCGCCCATCAAATTTTCATAGACCGTGACACCGCCGATAGTGGTTTCCGGCGGCATGACCCTGGCCGCACGGAGTTCCGGCTCCAACCCCCAAAAATAGAAATGCTCCATGGTGCGTTGGGTCAGGTTCTGGCCCTTGGGGATGCGCTGTGGTTCGATCCGCCGCTCGACCAGGGTGCAGGTGATGCCCCTGAGGCCCAAATCCACGGCGAGGCCGACGCCGACCGGGCCGCCTCCGACGATGACTACTTGCTGACGCTCTGACATCCGCCTGGGTCTTTGCTTTCGTATGTTTCGCTGGTACTGGGCATATCAGACACCGCTTGCCTTCACAATTCATCTGATGCCGAGTGGCGCATTTTTCGTAAATCGGTGTTTTATTAACCATTGGGGACGATTAATGATCATTGGATATGGCTGAGATTGATAACAAAACCCTGCGGGTCGGCGGCGCTTTTTTGGTGTCCGGGAATGTTCTGCAAGCGCTCATCGCCTTTGGCGTCAACTTGGTGCTCGTGAGATATCTGCTGCCGGAGGATTTTGGCCGTTTTGCCCTGGTCTTTGCCGCAGCGTCGCTGATCTACGGGCTTGTCTCGTTGCGCATCAACGTTCTGATCATTCGCGCGCCAGAGAACGAATTTACGACGGAAGTCCGTGAACACTATTTCGCCGCGCTGTTATTGGAAACTCTGGCCGCCACCGTCATTGTATTGGGATGGCTTTATCTCTTTACAGATCCCTCGGGATGGGAGCTGGCGCTGGTCTTGGCAATAGGCTTGCGTCATTGGACAGATCACAACAAAGCCTTTTTCGAACGGTCTATGCCTTACAAGCGCTTGGCTACCGTGGAGACCAGTGTATCGACTCTGTCTCATCTTTTGTCGTTGCTTTTGGTGCTCTCCGGAGTCGGGGCGATCGTCCTTTTTATCCGCGAGATTTTTATGTCCGTGGCCAGCCTGATCAGCCTCCACCTGATCGGCGGTCTGACATTTCTCAAGATCCGGTTCCCAAGCATCGCCGAGATGAAAAATCTGGTGGGCGAAGCCAAGGGTATTTGGCTCGACGGAATTTTAGAAGGCAGTTTCCAGCAAGTGACCATCCTGCTGGCAGGTCATATCGGTGGAGAGCGGATTGCGGGATTCTTTTTCCAGGCCCAGCGCCTGGCGGTCGTCCCTCAACAGTTCCTGGCCCCAATTGTAACCCGTCTGGCCGCTAATTGGTTTGGCCGAACGGAATATCCTGTAGATCGTCAAAAAGGCCGGGATAAACTTCTTCTGGTGCTGGCGGGACCGTTGATCATCGCGGGCGCCCTGACGTACTGGCTGGCAGACCCAATCGTACCGTGGCTGTTCGGCGCAAAATGGGCGCAGTCGGCAACTCTGTTCCAGGCCATGGCTGGTGCAGTGGTGTTCATCAGCCTGTTCGAAGTGCTGAAAGTGTTTTGTTGGACCACTAAAAAGACCGCTGTTCTGCTTGGCGGCCGTTTCGCCCAGTACGCGGGACTGATTATATTGGCCGGGGCGGGCTTTCACGGATATATGAGCTTTGACCTTGGTCTGTCATGGGGGTTGTCTGCGGCTTACCTTCTGGCCTTTGCCGTGATGTACCTTTCGTTACGTACTCGGGAAAAGTAAGTCTTTTCATTGGATGGAAATACCGATCTGCGCCATTGAGCGTCTCCCGACAATGGGCAATAGTTATGCCGTTCCAAGCGTGAGGGAGGCGATCAACCATGCGGCCCATCAAAACCGGCCTAACCACCAACGAATCCGGCGCGGCGCCGGGATTTACCCTGTATTCACCGCTGTGGCGGCCGAAGACCTATCTTTTGAATATGGAAGGCGACGTGGTCCATGAATGGGACCTGCCGGGGTATCCCGGCGGCTATGCGCGGCTGTTGCCCAACGGCAATCTGTTCTACGGCGCCTACACCGACGGTGGGCCGCCATTTAAGGGTGGGGCCAAGGGCGGATTGATGCGCGAGGTCGATTGGGACGGCAATGTCCTGATGGAATATCAGGACGACTGGCAGCACCATGACTGCCGCCGGCTGGACAACGGCAACATTCTGTACGCGGGTTGGGAAATGATGCCCGAGGATAAGGCGAAGCGCGTGATCGGGGGCATCCCGGATTCGGATCCACCCGAGGGCATGGTCAGCGATTTCGTCAAGGAAGTCACCCCGGACGGCGACGTCGTTTTCGAATGGCACGCCCATGATATGGAACTGGAGAATTATCCGCTGCATCCACTGGTGCCGCGCCGGGTCTTTGCCTGGTGCAATACCTGTTCGCTCACCCACGACGGCGACATATTGATCAGCTTGCGCCAGATCAATACCGTCGCCATCATCGACAAGAAGACGGCCAAGATTAAGTGGGAGCGCCGGGACGACAGCTGGGGCCACCAGCACGACAGTCAAATGCTGGCAAACGGCAATATCATGCTGTTCGCCAACGGTATGAACACCACGACGCCGCACCCTCATTCCTTCATCACAGAGTTCGATCCGAAGACCAACGAGACCGTATGGGAATACCGCTCCACGCCGTGGACCTTTTTCTTCTCGCACCATATCAGCGGCGCAGAGCGCCTGTGGAACGGCAATACCCTCATCTGCGAGGGGTCGTTCGGCCGCTTATTCGAAGTTACCCCGGCGGGCGACATCGTCTGGGAGTTCATCAATCCTCATTTTGACGACATGTTTATGGGGGATACGGTGAATTGGGTGTTCCGGGCATTTCGTTATGCGGAAGATTCCCCCGAGATCGCGGGCCGCTTAAGCCTCTAGCGGCAAATCCGCCAGGCGTTTCGCTGGATTGGTGAGACGTGTACACTGACGCATGAGCGCATTTTTAGCCTTCCGGCGAAACATTATTCGGTGGCGGCTTTTCTGTGCCCTCGCTGTGGTCATCGTAGCAGCGACAGCACCGTCCACCGGACTAGCCGCCGCCGCCGAGGTTGAGACTTGGCAGCGGAATATGAAGGCCGCGGTCCAAGCCATGAAAGACGACAAGCCGGGCGAGGCTCTTCAGGCTATGGAGGCTGCATTGGCGGCCGCTCGTGAGTTCGAAAAGACCGACCCTAGACTGGGCGCGACGCATACCCAGTTTGCCCGCATGTACGGCCATACCGGCCGGGATGATAAAGCCGAGGAGCATTTTCGCGCAGCTTTGGAAACCCTGCAGCGGGCGATGGGCGAAAAGCATCCGCTGGTCGCCTTGGCCTACGGCGATCTTGGGAATTTTTACCGGGTCCGCCGCAGCTATGTGCGGGCCGAGCAGCTTCTGCGCAAATCTATCGCGCTGTTGATAGAGACGATGGGCCCCGCCCACCCAGAGGTTGGGCGCGGGCTTAACAATTTGGGAACGTTGATGACGGCGCTTGGTCGCTATGGCGAGGCAGTGTCCGCGTTTAAGACCGCGTTGGAGAATTGGGAAAGTTCACTTGATCCGGGGCATCCACAGTTGGGCGTGGTCTACAGTAACTTAGGCGATGCGCAGCGGGCCCAGGGTGAATACGAAGCGGCCCAGCAAAGTATCGCTCGATCCCTTGATATACGTGAAAAAGCATTTGGCAGTAGCCACCCGTCGGTGAGCGTCACGCTTAACAGCATGGCCTCGCTACAGCGGCAACGGGGACGCTACAAGGATGCCGAGGCCAGTTTGCGCCGCGCGCTGGCTATTCGGGAAAGGGCCTTCGGCAAAAATGACCCCAGGGTGGCGAGCGTCTTGAACAATCTTGCCGAACTAATGCGGGAACGAGGCAGATATGACGCGGCTCTACCCATTTACACGCGGGCGAGTGAAATTCTGTTGGAGAACCTTGGCGGCGATTCACCCCGCTATGGGCGGTCTCTGAACAATATCGGCGCGCTCTACGCGAGAATGGGCAAGCCGGAAGAATCGATTTATTTCTTTGGGCGGGGTATTGCCGTGTTGGAAGAAGCGCTCGGCACCCGGCACACCAGACTGGCGGCGGCGTTCAATAACTTGGCCGGGCTCTATCACACTCTTGGCAATTTCAATGAGGCTACCCGCTATTACACCCGGGCCCAGGATATTTACGAGGAGACGTTGGGCCGCGCGCATCCGCTGGTTGGTGAGATAACCGGCGACATCGGATCGCTCTTCCGGCAGCAGGGTTTGCTCGGGCTCGCCGACAATATGTTGGCCCGGAGTCTGAAAATTTTCGAACAAGGCCTTGGCAAGTCCCATGTGCGGACCAGTATCGTTTTGTCGGAAATGGCCGCGCTCCGGTTCCAGCAGGGGCGCGCCGGCGAAGCGCTCGAACTCATTCGCCGGGCGTTCGATATTTTAGGCCGGGACGTGGCGGACCATCTCGCCGCGCAATCCGAATTAGTAAAACGCGGAGGAGCCCAGCGTGTATTCGATCACTTGATCCAAATTGCTTATGCCATGCGCCAGTTGGGTGAGGGGGACGCACGGGCCCTTGCCGAAAATGCGTTTCGCGCGGGCCAGTTGAGCTTGGCCGCCGCCGCGGGACCGGCAGTCCGGAACCTGAGGGACCGATATGCCGCCGGAAATGATGCTCTCGCGGCGGTACTGCGTAATCTGAAGGATGAAAAGGAAAAATGGCTCCGCTTGGACGCCCTGTTAACCGCTGTTGCCGGCAAGCCGGTAGAAGCCCGGCGGCGGCTCAGCCTTTCGGACCTTCAGTCGCGATTGGAATCACAGGGAGCGCGGTTGCGTACACTGGAGAAAGAACTGGAGAAGGAATATCCGGATTTTACCAATCTGGCCGGCGCGCACCCGGTGGCCCTATCGGATGTGCAGGCCTCCTTGCAACCCGGCGAAGCGGCATTGGTGTACCATGTGGGAATTGACGTTTCGTTCCTATGGGTGATCCGGCATGACAAGTTCACGTGGCTACCCTTAAAAGTCGGCCGCGGCGCCATTGATCAGTTCGTGCGCCGGCTAAGAAAATCCCTGGACGTGGACAATGTTGCGTCTTTAAACGACATTCCCGTTTTCGATACGGACGCGGCTTTTGAGCTCTACCGATTGATCTTTGAGCCGGCAGAGAAGTCTTTACTCGGGGTGGGTAGATTGATGGTAGCGCCGGACGGCGCGTTGCAGAGTTTGCCGTTTCACGTGCTGTTGTCTGCACCGGCCGGTGCGCCCGAGAAATTCTCCGATTATCGGAAGCTGCCTTGGCTCGGCAACGCATATGCCATGAGCACATTGCCCACGGTGTCAACGCTCAAGACCATACGCCGGGATGCTCCTCCGTCTAAGGCGAGTCAGGCGTTTCTGGGTATTGGCGATCCGGACCTCGATGGTAAGGCAACAGCATTGCGCGGCATCGGGTCCCGCCTGTTCGCCGCGCGCGGTCTGGCCGATGTTGATGCCCTGCGGAAATTACCCGTGCTGCCAGAAACTGAAGATGAACTGACCCTCATGGCCGAGGCCTTCGGTATGGGCCGCGAAGCCTTACTGTTGGACGACGACGCGTCCGAAACCGGTTTGAGGGCGCGGAATCTCGCGGACATCAAAGTCATCGCCTTTGCCACCCATGGGCTGGTGGCCGAAGATCTCGGCGAACTTGGGGAACCGGCGCTGGTGCTGACCCCGCCCGATGAGAAGACTCTCGAAGATGATGGTCTTTTGACTGCCAGCGAGATCGCCCGGTTAAAACTGGATGCGGATCTGGTAATCCTGTCCGCGTGCAATACAGCTGCGCCTGACAGAACGCTGGGTGCGGCGGGTTTGGCGGGGCTTGCCCGGTCGTTATTCCACGCTGGCGCAAGGAGCCTGCTGGTGAGCCATTGGCCGGTGTCGTCTGAGGCGGCGGTGAAACTGACGACCGGTCTTATGTCCAATGTCGAGAGCAGCAGCAACCGCGCTGTAGCGTTCAAACGGGCCGTTTCCCAAGTTCGGAATGACGAAGAGGCGGTTTTCGCCCATCCAGCCTTCTGGGCGCCATTTGTCCTGATCGGGACGGGTGACTAAGCCGCTTCGACGATGATCTGACCGGCGGGATCAAAGCCGCCGGATTTGATATGGATATCCCGTTGCGGGAATGGCATTTGAATGCCAGCGTCCCGGAACGCCTTCCATACCTCCAACAGGACTTCGCTGGAAACATTGGCGACACCGTTGTCCGGATCGCTGATCCATACCCGGAGTTCAAGGTCGATTGAACTGTCACCGAAGCCACGCAGCAGGCAACGGGGTTCTGTTGATTTCAAAACACGATCAACTTTACCGGCGGCTTCGATCGCAACCTCGATTGCGTGGATCAAATCCGTCTTGTAATCCACGCCGATAGGCAATCGGATGCGCACATTGCTGTTGGACCGGGTCCAGTTGATCACGGTTTCGGAAATGATCAACTCGTTCGGAATGATGTGTTCGATCCCATCCCGGGTCATCACCGAGACGTAGCGTCCGCCTAGCGACGAGATGGTGCCGTAAGTTTGGCCAACCTCGATCACATCTCCGGGCTTAATCGACTTGTCCATCAGGATCATCATGCCGGTAAATAGGTTGGAGATGGATTTTTGCAGGCCTAAACCAACACCAACACCGAGAGCACCGGAGAAAACCGCGAAGGCGGTGAGGTCGATGCCTACAATGCTCATGGCCGCCACAATGGCGATGATCAGGAGGACGATCTTCAGGAGTTTGGTGAACAATACCCGCATGGACGGGGTCAGGTTCGGCATGGTTTGGATGCGTTGTTCAACCATTCTCGAAGATAGGGACGCCAGCCAAAGTAATACCGCCAGCGAGATCATGCCCTTGATCACCGTGAGAGCCGATATCCGCAACTCGCCTAGGGTCATGTCCAGGCTGTCAAGAAAGGCGATTGTCGGGTCCAGCAGGTTGACGATGTTCAGTGCAGCAATTGTCCAGGCGACGATAGTGACCATTTTGGACCAGGTCTTGTCCCGGATCAGGACCGTGGTCATGCCAATGATAATCCAGGCCGTCAGGAGACTGACGGTGACCGTAATCAGGTGATGGGGCCATTCAGCAAACGCGGCTACCAGCCCCGAAACATATTGTAGAATCAGCCACATGAAAGGCAGGGTGACTAGCGACAGCGTGTCTGTCACCTTGGATATGAGGCTGTCCACGCCTTTCCAACGGTTGAGCTTTTCAAGGAGGTTTTTTGCGTGGCCGCGCAGCGCCCAGGCCAGGACAAACGCACCCATGATGACGGCTATCTGGCCCAGAGAACTCAGCACCAAAACTTCGCTAAACACCCAATCCTTAATTTGCAGGGCCAAATCCTGCAGATACTGAGGATCAATCAGCTTTTGCATGGGAACCTCCGAACGTACACCCTGATCAGGCTATAGGTCCGAGGCCCCTAATATTCGCTTAACGGCGAGGAGATGGCTTACTTAAAGAAGGCCTGGATGTCCTGGGCGGTGCTGGGTAGCCAGGTGGCGATATCCGGAAAGATGACAATTAGGCTGATCAGCAAAATTTGCGCGATCACAAATGGCAGAACGCCTTTATAGATACTGCCAAGCGGCACCTCTGTCGCCATGCCTTTTATGATGAACACGTTCATGCCTATAGGCGGCGTGATCAGGCCCAATTCCACGACCATCACCACGATGATGCCGAACCAGATCGGATCAAATCCCAGGCCGGCGACAACAGGGAAGAAAATTGGGATGGTCAGCAGGATCATGGCGAGCGAGTCCAGGGCGCAGCCCATGATCAGATAGATCAGCAGGATGATCAGCATGATCACCGTGTTGGAGAAGGGCAGCCCGCCGATCCATTCCCCAATAGCGTCGGGCACGGCGCTCAACACCAGGAAGTTATTGAACAGGATCGCACCGATCAGAATGGTGAAGATCATGGCGGAGGTACGTACCGTTTCCATTAGGCAGTTCATGAACACCGCCCAGGTCATGGTGCGGGCGATCAAGGCCAGCGCAAGCGCACCGGACGCGCCAATACCGGCCGCTTCCTCCGGGGAGAAGACCCCTAAGTAGATGCCGCCGATGACGACCAGGAACAGAACGATGGTGCCCCACACGCCCTTGAACGCGGCGAGCTTTTCCCGTCCCGTGGACTTATCGCCGCGCGGTCCCATGTCCGGGTAAATCCGTGTGATGATCGAGATGGTGGCCATGAAGAAGATGACCGTCAAAATGCCCGGAATAAATCCGGCCAGGAACAGATCGCCGATGTTGGTTTCGGTCAGGATGCCGTAGAGCACCAGGATGACGCTCGGCGGGATCAGAATGCCGATGGTGCCGCCCGCGGCGATGGTGCCGGTCGCCAGACTATCGGCGTAGTTAAAACGCTTCATTTCGGGCAACGCCACTTGGGTCATGGTGGCTGCCGTCGCGAGACTAGAGCCACAGACCGCGGCAAAGGCGCCGCAGCCGCCGATGGTCGCGAGACCCAATCCGCCTCGGCGGTGTCCGAGCCAGGTGTTGCAGGCTTTGAACAAAGACTCGCTGAGGCCGGAATTACTGGCGAAATAGCCCATCAAGATGAATAAGGGCACCACGCTGAGGTTATAGGTAATGGTCGTTTCGTAGGCCGTCTGTCCCAATAGCGAGAGGGACGGACCGAGCTCACCCAGCAAAATTGTACTGCCCACGAAGCCGGTGACGGCCATGGAAAAGCCGATGGGCAGGCCGATCGCCAGCAGGGCGAACAGGGCCAGCATGATGATGATGGAAAGTGTTATCGGATCCATGATGACTATAATTTAAGCGACCGGAGTGTCGCTCACATACCCCTCGGCGCTGTCGATGCCTAAGGCGACGCGCGCGCTGACGACAATGTGCAAAATAAGCGATGTGACCATCAGGATGCTGGCGGCCGCCATGATGTATGCATAGGGCCAAAGAGCCAATTCCCAAATCTGGGTGGTCTCCCCATTGGTCATTTTCGAAGCGGCCTGATTGAACAGTTGCCAGCTGATTAGGAATGTAATACCGAGGCCGACGAGGCCAGTGAAGAGATCAAGCCACGCTTGAACGCGCGGGCTGAAATTCATAATGACGATATCAACCCGGATATGGCTTTTCATGAATGTGGCGTAGCCCACGCCCAAGTAGATCATCATCCCCATGATCAACTCAGTCACCTCCACGGTGCCCGTAATGGGATGATCAAATGACCTTCCGATGACGTCAAACAATGTGAGAAACATCATCAGAGCCAGGCCGACAGAACCCGCTCGAGCGAGCCACAAAGTGACTCGCTCGCTCAGGTCTGTCAGAGGTCTTTTAGACTTTTCAGCCATCGTTGGCTGACTAGCCGCCCATCATTTTACGAAGATCGTCGACCAAAGCCTGGCCGTTTTCGCCGGCTTTGTTGGTTTTCGCAATCCATTCGTCGGTGATCACTTTGATCGCCTTGGCCCAACGCTCTTTCTCAGCCGGGGAGATCGTTTGGATCTTGTTGCCAGCGGCGATAGCGCCCTTACGACCGACTTCGTCAGCGGCATCCCAATGCTGGCCAATCAGCTTCGAGCCGGCCGAGCCACCGGCGGTTTCAAACGCCCGGCGGGCGTCAGCCGACAGACCATCCCAGGCCTTGCCGCTCATCGCGACCATGAACGGGGTGGTGTACAGTCCGCCCGGCACCTCCAGATGATACTTGACCAGTTTGCTCAGCTTGAAACCGTGAACGGCCTCAAACGGGAAGAACGCTGCGTCGGTGGTGCCGCGTTGCAGACTTTCATGCGCCTTGGTGGCCGACATGGCAACGGGGACGGCGCCCAATTTTTCAGCCATCAGAACGCCGCCGCCGCCAACACGGATTTTGACGCCCTTAATGTCTTCAATGGTTTTGATTTCCTTCTTGCTGTGCAGCAGACCAGGGCCGTGCACAAAAGCCGAAACCAGCTTGGCGCCCTTGAATTCTTTCTTGTCGAAGCCGTGCTTCACATACCATTTGTGGAAACCTTCACTGCCGGTTGCCGCATTCGGCGTCGCGAAGGGAATTTCAGCCATGCGATAGAACAGGAACTGGCCGGCCGTATAGGCCGCCACATGCATCACCAGATCACGGACACCGCTGGTGGCGAGCTTGTACTGTCCCGGAGGTTTGGCCAGGGCGGATTTATCGAGGGTAATCTTAACTTTGCCGCCCGACGCCTTTTCAATAGAGTCTGAGAAGTTGCGGGCCGTTTTGGTCCAGTGGTGGACCGGCGGCAGCCAATTGGCAAATTTCAGGTTCACTTCCTGAGCGGACGCCGAACCGGCGGCCATGGAGCCTGCCAGCGCAGCTGCGCCGGAAAGCAATGCGAGTTTGGAAAAACGAATCATGAGATGTCTCCCAGTTGATGAAGCATACCGGCTGAACGTGCCGGCGATTTTCGTTAATACTATGAACAGCTTAACTTGGTGCGCATACTAACAAGATGGTGCCTAATTGGCCAAGATATCTTTGTGGAATTTCGACTGGCGATTATTAATCTTCGGGCGGCGGTTGAAGCGCCTCCGAACGGTCTTCCATCGTGTAGTCGCGCACAACTTGTGCGACCCTAATCCGGTAGCCGTTGAACAGTTCCGTCCGTCCCTTGGCTTGGGCTTGTCGGTGATTGACCCGTTCCCGCCAGGATTTGATCGCTGCTTCGTCCCGCCAGTACGACAGCGAGAGCATTTTTCCCTCGTTGGTCAGGCTTTCGAAACGTTCGATGGAAATAAACCCGTCCGCCGTTTCCAGATCAGCGCGAAGTTCTCCGGCGATGTCCAGATACTCTTGTTTGCCCTCGGGCTTCGGATGGACTTCAAAGATGACGGCGTACATTTCCGTTTTTCCTTTCAGAGATTAGCCGAAACCGTACCGCCGGCGGGGTGTCGATATTCGTATAAGCCATCAGCTCTTGGGCTTCACCTTGGCCAGATTTTTAACGCTGGTTACATTTTCAATGTCTTTGACCACGCGGGTTGCTTTGTCTTTCTCAGCCTTGGATAAAGCGCGGCCAAACAGAAACACCTTGCCGCCAACCGACCGCCACCTGAAGTTTGTGACATTTACACCGTTGGCATCCAGCAGTAGCGCATTAACTTTGGTCTCGATCACGGTGTCGTCCACGAAATTCTCGACCGCTCCCTTTTCTTTCTCCACCGGTTTAATGACCAGAATTTCGTTGTATATTTTTTTGATATCGGCAACCTGCTTGGTCAGGTCTTCGGCCTGTTTTTTGAGTTCAGGTTTTTCGACCACGCCGGTCAACATCACGTCTTGCTCATAGACGTCGGCGCTGATGGAAATAACGTCTGTGCCCATTTTTTCGATGACCTTCACCGTGATTTCAGTTTTGATAGCCAGATCCTTGGCGATGTCCTCGGAGCTTCGGTCTTCAACGGCAGCTTCGACGGCGCTTTTAATCGCAGACAAGGGATTAAGGTCAATCGCCTGCGCCGGTCCGGAAACCGCAAGGAGACCTAGTGCAATGATGGGGGCGGATAAAAATTTGATCATGTTCAGACAGTCCTCTAGCGGGCAAATATCGATAGCTAACAAGAAGTATCTCATTTATTGTCCCACCCGGTCTATGGCAATCACCGGAATCGCATGGAAATACACTGATCGATTTGAAAGTAGGACGTTTATACCTGTCTCTTAAATTCGAAACGCGTCCACCAGTATGCGAACGCCTGGTATCAAGCGGCGGCCACGGGCCATGGTGTACAATCCAGGGATACTGACCGATACAATGTTTGATCGGATAAGCCTCAGGCTTCTCATATTTATGTCCGCCATGGCGATGGTGCTGATCCCGACGGTGTCTTTGATTGTGTGGCTGGATCAGCACTCGTTCGAACAGGAGGTCAGAGAGGCCGAGGTTAAACACCTTCTTCTCGCCCGCAATGTGACCTTCGCCCTATCCCGGTATGTCCGTGATCTTCGCGCTGTATTCTTGCACGCGGTCATCGACGCGGGGAAACATCTCCACGAAGATCAAGACAGCACACTTGCCGAAATTCAGGTCTTGGAAAATCTGAAGCTGAAGTCGGTCGTGCGGATATCGGCAGATGCGAATTTCCTCGCCCGTCAGCCGTCTTCGGACAAAAGCTCTGTACCCGAGATCGGCGCCGAGATTCGAGAGGCCGTTTTGCCGCTGGTCGAGGACTCTAAGAATCGTCCGGGTCACGTATTTTTCTCCAACGTTGTGGCGCGTCCGAATTCGGAGCCATCCATCTATCTGTTGATGCGGGATGAGAACTCAAAGATTTATTTGGGCGAACTAGCGACGTCTTACATTGTCGAACTGCAATCCAGCATCGCTTTTGGCGAGTTGGGTCATGCGGCGATTGTTGATCGAATGGGGACCATCATTGCCCATCCGAATGAGCAGTGGCGGCGAGACGGGAAAGACATTTCCACCGTGTCTATCGTTCAGGAGATAATGAAGAGTAAAACCGGTGTTACGCAATTTTTCTCCCCTGCAAAAAAAGTGGACATGATTGCCGGATTTACCACCGTGCCGGAGACCGGCTGGGGTGTCATGGTGTCTCGGCCGGTTAGTGAGCTAAGGGCCGCATCCCGGATCAATCTGGCCACACAAATCAGTGTGGTCATTTTCGCGCTTATCGCGGCAAGTCTCTTGGGCTGGTGGTTGTCGGGTCTGATCGCCAATCCGGTGCAGTCTGTTGCCGCGGCCGCCAGAAACTATAACAAAGATTCAGGTCAGGGCATTATGGAGGTGCCTGCCAGCGGCGCGCCAGCGGAATTGAAAGACCTGGTGACCTCGTTCAATGCTCTCATCCAAGAAGTGGAGGCGCAAAAAACGCGGTTGGAAGAACGGGTGGTGGAACGCACCGAGGAATTGGA
This sequence comes from uncultured Rhodospirillaceae bacterium, assembly GCA_964611435.1. Taxonomy (GTDB): domain Bacteria; phylum Pseudomonadota; class Alphaproteobacteria; order Rhodospirillales; family UBA2165; genus JAYPHU01. The sequence continues at coordinate 31,809 of CAZSXT010000014.1, forward strand.
AACGCAGATCGCCGAAAGAAAACTGGCGGAGGATCAACTTCGTGAAAAGCAGCTGCAGCTCAACCAAGTCACGAGACTCAGCACCATGGGTGAAATGGCTACTGGTTTGGCCCATGAGCTCAATCAGCCTCTGGCGGCGATTGCAGCGTACGTGGACGGCAGTCTGCACCGGCTCCAGTCCGGAGAGGCGCCGTCGGAACAAATTTTCTCGGCTCTCGAAAAAGCATCGCAACAGGCGTCGCGGGCAGGGGAGATCATTCGGCGAATACGTGACTTTATTCAAAACGTCGAAGGCGATCAGGAGATCGTTGACGTTAATCATGCCGTGAGGGAAGCGATCGAACTTATGGAGAACGAGCTGAGATCCCAAGCTATTCAGCTCGAAATCGATTACGGAGATGGCATTCCGCCTATCAGAGGCGATACTGTGCAACTACAGCAATTAATCATCAATCTTGCACGAAACAGCATCGAAGCCATGAGTGAGGCAAAGAGCAATGGACACCGACTCTATATCCAGACGAAATGCGATGATGACGGATTGGTCAATATTTCCGTTGAGGACAATGGTCCGGGTGTAGTAGGTGCTATCGGGGAAAAGGCGTTCGATCCGTTCTTCACCACCAAGGAAAACGGGCTTGGGATGGGACTCGCCATTTGCCGCTCGATTGCCGAAGTGCACAATGGTCAATTATACTATGAAACACCAAGTAGCGGCGGTGCGCGATTTAAATGCGCCTTCCCCGGATGGAAAGGAACAGGAGATGGTGTCTGACAAGCCGACAGTTTTCATTGTGGATGATGATCCGGCGGTGCGGGATTCGCTGCAATGGCTTGTCGAGTCCGTAAATCTTCCCGTAAAGGCTTTCGCGTCAGGCATGGAATTCCTGGACAGTGAGGCGCCAAACAGTTCGGGCTGTCTGATCCTGGATATTCGGATGCCGGGAATGAGCGGTATTGACGTGTTCGAAGAGCTAAAGAGCATGGGGGCCGCACTGCCTGTGGTTTTCCTGACGGGGCACGGTGATGTTCATCTGGCCGTTCGCGCCATGAAGGCCGGCGCCTTTGATTTTGTCGAAAAACCATTCAACGATCAGGTCTTGCTGGATTTGGTTCAATACGCCATCCGATACGATAGCGAGCGGGCGAGCGAGAAAGTTTGGATCGACGAGATTAAGAATCGTTTGACGGGCCTGACCTCCCGCGAGCGGGAAGTGCTGGACGGGGTTGTCGGCGGGAAATCCAACAAAATTATCGCCCGCGATCTCGGGCTGAGTGAAAAGACCATCGAGTTTCATCGCTCCAAGATGATGGAGAAGATGGATGCCTCCTCCCTGGCCAATCTGATCAAGATGGTGACAATCGTCGAAAAATCGATGGAGCGCGCGTAGGAGCGTTACTTCACCCGGTGGACCGTCTGGGACACGTTCTTCATATCGCCTTCCCAGCGTTTGGCGAAGTCCGTCTCTATCCCGAACTGATCCAGAATCCGGACAACGATGTGGTTGACCACATCATCGATGGTTTGCGGGTGATTGTAGAAGGCTGGCATGGGGGGCAACATGGTGACCCCCATTCGAGACAGTTTCAGCATATTTTCCAAGTGAATGTCGTTGAGCGGTGTTTCTCGAACCACCAAAACCAGAGGCCGCCGTTCCTTAAGAATGACGTCGGCCGCGCGATGCACCAGATGCTCGCCAAAGCCGTTGGCGATTGCCGCGACGGACCTTGCGGAGCACGGACAGATCACCATGCCTTCGGTCAGAAATGAACCAGACGAAACCTTGGCTCCCATATCGCCAGGACCGTAATACTCGTTGGCCAGGTCCTTGAGATAGTCGAGCTTCAGGCCGGTCTCATGCTCCATGGTGCGTTGAGCCCATTTGCTCACCACCACATGGGTTTCGACATCTGTATCGGCGAGCGCCTCCAGAAGCCGAATACCGAAGATCGACCCACTGGCGCCTGTCATACCGACGATAAGTTTTTTGCTCATCTCAGTCCCAATTCGGATGAAAATCAGCCGGAATCATGGGGTTAAACGGTTTCAAAAGCAAGGCGTCTTATACATTACACCCTTTGAAGGGCCGCGATCACCAGACGCCGATCCAGACCGCCCGCTTGTCTCGACGGCCCAAGGCCCGATCAACCATAGCTCTCAGGTCCCCATCATCGGCCGTTACGCGGGTCCGGCGATAGCGTAGGCTTTCGAACATCATGTCGCGCATTTCCTGCCGGACGCTCTCATAAGCGGGGTCTTCACCCAGATCATTGAGTTCCTCCGGATCGTTCCTCAGATCAAACAGCTCCGGGCGGAACTTCTCATGGAAGATGAACTTCCAGTCATGAGTCCGCACCATGGTCGCGCGAGCTTCATGCCCCTTTATGCCCAGTTCCCAGAATTTGATTCTGGCGGCATACTCACTTTCACTAATCGCATAGGTACGCCAATCCGCTGGTTTTTCGCCATGCAGCAAGGGCAGAAACGAGCGTCCCTCAAGGATGTGATCTGGAACCTCGCCGCCGGCCACTTCGATCATTGTTGGCAACAGGTCTATGGATTCGATCAACCGGTCATCAACCGTTCCTCGCGTGGCGTCCGAGTCGGGACTGGGATCATAGACAATAAACGGAATACGCACGCTCTCTTCGTGGAATAGCTCTTTTTCGCCAAGCCAATGATCACCTAAATAGTCTCCATGGTCGGAAGTAAACACGATCATTGTGTCGTCCATCCGGCCTTGATCCTCCAGGAACTTGAATAGTCGGCCCATATGGTCGTCGATTTGCTTGATCAGTCCCATATAGGCGGGGATCACGTTGGCCCGAATATCGTCCTGAGAAAAAGACTCGCTATCTTCCCTTTCGAAATACAGGGCTGCCACAGGATGAGGGTTTTCACGCTCCCTCAGGCTTTTGTTCACCGGCTTGATGTCGTTGTGACCATACATGTTGTGATATGGCGCCGGCGCAATATACGGCCAATGGGGCTTAATGTAACTGAGATGTAGGCACCAGGGGCCATCGCCAGCTTCGGAAATAAAGTCCATCGCCCGATTGGTCATGTAGGCGGTTTCGGAATCCTCTTCCTTCACTCCCGCCGGCAGATGAGAGTTTCTCAGGAACCAGCCGGACTTGATCTCGCCGTCTGGTCCTTCGCCCGAGTTTGCGAAGTCGTGCCAAGGGTTCTGGCTCTCGTAGCCTTTGGAACGAAGGTACTGATTATAGGCGAGGTCGTCCGGCGGCAGGAAGTCGTCGTTGCCCCAAAGACCGTCATCGCGCTCGTACGGCTCGAACCCGCATTCGCTGACCCGGATACCGAGATCAGAGCGGGGGTCGATGCCCATCCGCGCCATGCCTTCCCTGTCGGCAACCATGTGGGTCTTGCCGACCAGCGTCACCCGGTAGCCAAGGGGGCGCAGGTAGTCGCCGATTGTTTTTTCATAAGCGTTAAGCGGTACGCCATTCCAGGTCGCGCCGTTGGAGAAGGCGTACCGTCCCGTATAGAAATTCATCCGGGAACCGCCGCAGATCGGCGCCTGACAAAAGGCGTGAGAATAAAGTACGCCCTTGGCCGCCAGGGCATCAATGTTTGGCGTTTCGAGGCGGTCATGACCGGTGCACGACAAGTAATCGTAGCGCAGTTGGTCGCACATGATGAAGAGGATGTTCTTAGCCCTGGCCATAAATTTCCGCCTTATTTACTTTTTCAGCCGTCAGCAATGCACGCGTGCCTGTCGCGCGTTCAAACATCCCAGCCGCTTGTCTGATTATGCGTTGCCGCGCCGTTCCCGCCATACACCCAGTTTAGTTTGGACGACCTTGTCGGAGAAGCAGAAGACCACAGATTCTTCCGCTGCTTCGAAATGGTGCGGGTACCAGCACGGTACTACCATGATGTCCTGTTTGGTCCAATCATAGGAGACTTGTTTGTCGCCTTCACCTACCACGAGTTTGCCGCTGCCCTCCACCGGCGAATAGATCAGGCTTTCCGTGGACTGATAGGTTTCGGACTTGAAGCCCTTCGGCAGCAACTGCAGGAAGGTAGAAATAGTCGCCATCGCCGGGCCGCCGGAGGTCGGATCAATGTATTCCAGCTTCAGGCCGTGGTACGGGTCCAGATCGGTGGTTTTGCTGAGGGTTGCCAGCGTCTCCCGCGAGCGATCATAGGGATAGCTGAAGATCGGAGAATTTAAGTCCTCCGGCAAAACGCCAACCGGTCGCATGTTGTTACCGTATCGGATCAGGCTGTCGCCCGGCGGTGGGCCTTCCGGGAAACGCTCATCCGGATAATGCTCGACGAAGATCGAACCTATTGTCCGGATTAACGGAATGTCCAGGCCATCTAGCCAGACTACCGGCTCGTCTCCTTCGTGGCCGTGGTCGTGCCAGGTCCAAGAAGGGGTAATAATAAAGTCGCCGGGTTCCATATAGGTTTTTTCGCCATCAACGGCGGTGTAGGCGCCGCTGCCTTCAATAATGAAACGTAGCGCCGCCGGTGTGTGCCGGTGGGCTGGCGCTACTTCGCCCGGCATGATCAGCTGCAACCCGCCATAGAGACTTTCGGTGATGGAGCAGTTTCCGGGCAGACCGGGGTTTTCCAGCATGAGGACGCGGCGTTCCGCTTCGGCGGCGGAAATAACATTCGCTGATTCCAGCAACAGCTCCCGGAGCTCACTGTAATCCCAAAAATGGGGCACCGATTTGACCGCCGGTTCCGGAGTCAGGAGATGTCGCAGATTTTCCCATAGGGGCGCCATGGCGTGTTCATTGATGCGGGCATAATATTTTGCTCGATCTTCCGAGATTTCCGCGTTCATTGCCGGGGTGTCCATATCAGCTTCCTCCAAATCACCTGCGGTCTAGTTTAACCGCCTTTTTCGATCATTTCACGACACCAATTTAACGGCTCGGCGAAAGCGGTTGCAAGCGGCCAGGACGCATGACCAGTATGCATTCATGGAAAATAGCTCAAACAGTTCGCCAGCCGCCGAAAGCCAGCAGGCCGGTTGGAGGCAAATTTTCACGGGCAAGCTTGGCGTATACAGCCTCATCGTCAACCTTGGGGTCGGACTATTCGCTATTGATACCTTTGTGATCTCCACCATCATGCCGACTGTGGTTGGCGACATCGGTGGAACGGAATATTATTCCTGGTCTGTGATGCTGTTTATGGTCGGCTCCATCATGGGCGCCGCCGGCGCGGGCCCGGTCCGCGATCGGCTGGGGCGGCGCAACGGCTATGTCCTCGCGGGGCTAGTATTTCTGATCGGCAATATGGCGGCGGCGCTCGCGCCCAACATGTTGGTGCTGGTGTTCTGGCGTTTCGTGCAGGGGCTGGGCGGTGGGCTGATCATTTCCCAATCATACGGGCTGGTTGGTGATGTTTATCCGCCGGCGATGCGGCCGCGTATTCTATCGATCATTTCGTCAACCTGGGGAATCGCCACGGTGATCGGGCCCGGCTTCGGCGGTATTTTTGCCGAGCTTGGCTTGTGGCGCGGCGCCTTTTGGGCGCTGGTGCCCCTCGCCGGGATATTCACGTTTTTGGCTTGGCGCAGCATTCCTGGCTCCGAAACCGAAGAAACGAAATCCCGGTTTCCGCTGTTTCGGCTTTTCGCTATGGGCGGCGGCATGCTCTGCGTCGGTTTTACCTCCCAAGTCGAAGACAATTTTCTGCGCGGGGCTCTCATCGTTGCGGCAATCGTTTTGGTGGTTATGGGTTTTCGCCGTGACGCTCAGTCCGAACGGCCGATGTTTCCTGCCAAAACCCTTGTCATCACGTCCGAGATCGGCGCCGCCTATTGGGTGATGCTGTTGATCACCGTCTCTTTCACCATCGCCATTCTCTACACCACACTCTATCTGCAAATTATCCATAAACAGCCGCCCCTGGTGTCGGCTTATATTAATGCCATCATGTCGTTCTGCTGGACCACCAGCGCCATTGTGGTTGCCGGATTCAAGGGCCGTTGGATATGGGGGTCGATCATCGGCGGCGGCGGGTTGCTGGTCGCCGGCGCGGCGGTGCTGCTGGCCCAGGCGACGACGGGCCATGTGATTTTTGTCGGGGTGGGGCTGGCTTTGATCGGGCTCGGCATGGGCCTTACCAACAATCACGTCATCGCACTCGCGATATTGGCGGCGCCCAAGGGCGGGGAAGCCCTGGCCGGTTCCTCTGTTCAGACCATGCGCAACTTAGGTCTTGGGTTCGGGGCGGCCGCCGCGGGATTGTTCGCCAATGCCGCGGGGATCACGACGGCCGGGGTGGAGCTGTCCGTCACAGGCCATGTCAGCGCTTCGAACCCGTCGATGGTTGCCTATGCCATTAACTGGGTGCACGGCGCCGATCTCGGCGTGGCGCTGTTGACCTTGCTGGTCATTCTGTACTACTTCGGCAAAGCAAAGCATCGGACAGAGTAGGTCGCTGAAAAAGCCTCTAGTGTCCGCTGATTTCCGCATGGAGCGGTTTTGTTTCTTCGAACTTGGCTTTTTGTTCATCGGACGCTGCGGTTTGATGCTTTTCTTTCCATTCGTTGTAGGTCATGCCGTAAATGACCTCCCGCGCCTGGTCGTAGTCGATCTCCACATTCCGCTCTTCGGCGGCGGCCATGTACCACTTGGCCAGGCAGTTTCGGCAAAAGCCGGCGAGGTTCATGACGTCAATATTCTGTACGTCGGTGCGCTTCTGGAGATGTTGAACGAGGCCACGAAAGACGGCGGCTTCGATTTCGATACGGGTTTGATCGTCCATGACGGGTATTCTCCTTCGCAAATTGTTCGACGCAATATGTAGCTCTCCGATGGCAACACTGCAATTCCCGGAACTGTGATTAATGACGTTGGCCCCGTTGTTTTCGCAGTAGCCTTGATTTGCACATTAATCCTGGAATTATCCCTGCATTACCAACAAGTTATCCACAGTTTTTCCCCAGATTGCTTCGGCTCCGGCCCCTGGGCTGCGATTGTTCTGTAACTCCCGAGTATGATACATTTCGCAGCCCGGATAGGAGAGCCGGGGCCACGCCAGAGATCATTCGGGAGGATAGAATGGCGATCAATTCATCCGGCAATCCGGAGTCCGGAAATCCGTCCATAGAGGTGGTTCACGACTCGCTGTCGAAGCAGGACCCGGCGCCGGAAGATCTTCAGGCCGATCCGGAACCGATTGTCCCGCCGGGATCGTCCGTCGAGCCCGACATCTATATTCCGCCCAAAGCCCCTGAATGGAATCCGCCGTTTTACGCGCGCTACCGGCTTCTGAGCGTCTCTGCAATTTTGCTAACGGTGGCGTGGGTTTTTCTATCAGGGTTTTATGTGACCGAAAGTCTGAACGTTGTGGATTTCAACGCTTTGCTGCCGCACGAGGTGGGGGGACTGGCCGCGGGTATTCTAACGCCGATTGCCCTGTTGTGGATTGTGGTCGCCTATTTCGAGCGCGCCCGGATTTATGAACGTGAGGCCGCCAGTCTGCGTTGGCATCTGGAACAGCTGACGTTCCCTACGGAAACGGCCGAAACGCGCGTCAACCAAATCACCAATGTATTACGGGCCCAGGCGAAGGCGCTGACCAGCAGCTCGGAAGAGGCTGCCAGCCGTGCCGCCGAAGCGACCGCGATGATCCGGCAACAAACCGTGGCTCTGTCGGCGGCGTCGGATGAAGCGACCCTTAAGGCGGAAAGTGCTGGAGAGAAGCTGCGCCAACAAGTAGAGGACTTGGTCTCAGCTTCAGACCGAGCGATCAACCGGGCGCGCGAAGCCGGCAATGTTCTCCACCACCAGTCGCATGACTTGATCAATGTGTCGCAGCAGGCGGCTTCGCGCACCGAGGACATTACGACAGCGCTGCAGAAAAGCGGCGAGGAGTTGATGCGGGTTGCCGATGATGCGTCCCGCAAGGCTCACGATACATCCGAATTGTTTGCGAAACGCTCGGAAGTGCTGTCGGAAGTGTCCAGTGCCGCCTCGGTACGGGCCGAGAAAATGGGCGCGGATCTAACCCTGCACACCGATGCGTTGAAAGGTGCGACCGAAGCCGCCGCCCGGCGGGTGGAATCGGCCAGCGAGAATCTCCGCGACTTTGCACAGGATATGACTCGCCGGTCCGACGAGGCGCAACGTCAAGCCGAAGCCATGAGTGACATGTTAAATCGCCAAGTGGAGGTCATTGCCGAAGCGGTGCTCAAATCGTCCGCGCAGACCAACGACATCGTCAAGCAAGTGGCGGAAGAAGCGCGAAATCTGGTCGAGACCACCGACGACGTGCTGCGTAAAGTGAAAGAGGCCGGTGTGGAACTGGCGACCAACACCGGTGATTTGCAGGCGGCCGGCCAGCAGGCTTCTCAAACCATGCACGGGGCGACGGCTGCCTTCCGTGCCCAGGCAGGCGCACTTGAGGCGATGACTGAAAAGGCAGCGGAACGAACCAGTCACGTTACCGGCCAGTTCCAAGGCGCGACCGAGACCATGGAGGCGGCCACCGAAGGCTCGCTCGGACAGCTAGGTGAGGTGGCCGAGGAGTTGCGCTCCCTGGCCGATGCGCTGACGGCACATACCGAACGCGCCGTCGCCGATATGAACGATGCTGGCCAAAACATGCAAGGCAAGTCCGATCACATTACCCGGCTTAGTGATCTTGTGGTGCTCCGTCTTGGAACCACCAGTGAGGCGTTGCGCAAAAAAGCCGAGGAACTGGGCGAGGTCTCCAAGAGCGCCAACGCGTTGATCGACGAGTCCAGTGAGCGGTTGCACCAAGCCAAGCTTGAACTGAAGGAAGCGGCGGACGGCAGTGTCGGCAATGTGGACAGGGTGACCGCCGCGCTTCGTCGTGATCTGGCCGAGATGGTCGAGGCCGCCAAGGCCGCTGCCGGGGTCAGCGATGAATTTTCGGAAAGGATCGACCGGGTGGCACGGGAGTCGGATGAAGCGGCTGCCAATCTACAGCGGCTTAATGAGGCTGTTGAGGATCAGGTGCGGAATCTGGCCGCCACTTCCAAAGCCGCCAACGGCGATATGTCTTCCGTGTCGGAGCAACTGGCAGCTCAATCCAGACAGATCAGCAAGGCTGCCAATGACACCGTCGAAAGCGTGGGCAAGGTGGGCGCCGTGCTCGAAGAAAGAACCAGGGTGATTGGGGAGTCGTCGACCAAGGCGACCGAGCGGCTGCGGGCGGTCGGTATCGTTTTGGAGCGCAGGGCCGAAGAACTGAACGCCGCCTCCGACGATGCCACGACCAAAGTCAACGCCGTTGCAGATATCATGAGCGGAAAATCCACCGAAATTCTGCAAACTGCTGAACAGGCGGCCAAGGAAGTCTCCACCGCCAGTGAGGCCATGGGCTATCAGTCCCAGGAAGTGGCGCTCGCGTCAGACCGGGCGGCCAAACTTTTGGCGCTGGTGAATGATGCCCTGAAGCAGCAGTCCCGTGATCTTAACCGGACAACCGACAATGCCGCCGATCAGATCGACAATGTCAGCGAAAAACTGGCGCAACGGTCTCAGGAGCTGACCAGCATTGCCGACAACGCGGTCACACGCATGGACGAGACTTGGGAGACCCTGGAAGACCGAGCCGACAAGATGCGCATTCTGTCATCCGATTTGATTACGCAGGTGGGTGATGCGGCGACAGCTTTGCATGAGCGTTCCCAAGAGTTGGCCTCGGCCTCCGACAATGCAGTCTCCGATGTTGAGACCGTGGGCGACACGCTTCTGGAACAGTCTAGGGAGGCGGCGACGGCAGCGGATCAGGCCGCTGCGCGTCTTAGCAAGATCGCCAGCGAACTCGGATCCAGTTTCGCCGAAATCAACGAGACCTCGACCAATACGGAAGAGCGGATGCACCTGATGGGCGCCAATTTCCGTCAACGGGCGGAGGAGTTCGCCCAGGCGGCGGGCGAGTCGACGGCTCATGTCCAGGCCTTTGCGGATGCGCTGCAGGAACGCTCGAAGGAAATGACCGGTGCGTCGGACGACGCGGCGTCCAAGATCGACGAGGTCGGACTGGCCTTGCAAGAACGCTCCCGCGAGGTGGCGTTGGCTGTTGATCGTGCCGCCAAGCTGCTTTCTGCGGTCACTTCCGGTTTGCAGCGCCATGCGGACACGATGAATACGGTTTCCGATCAGGCAGTCGAGAAGGCGGAGGATTTGGGCGAGGTCTTGAACTCTCAATCCGAGGAAATCGCCAAACTGACCGATCACAATGTGTCGGTGATGGATGAAAGCAGCCGGATGGTGCGCCAGCGGCTCGATGATTTGGCGGCATCTTCTGATCGGGCCATTGCCAAATTGTCGTCGGCGTCTGATGTCGCCGTAACGAGCACGGATCAGCTGGCCGATGCCTCTCGCGCGGCCGCAGAGACGGCGGCCCAGGCGGATAAAAATTTCCGCAATACGTCTCACAATATGTCGCGGGCGGCTGAGCAGAACATGATCAAGCTGAAGGAAATCAGTGATCAGTTGCGCAAACACTCGCAGGATGTGAGTGTCGCTTCCGACCACTTGACCCTCAAAATGGGGTCGGCTGGCGGTGAGCTCCGTAAGCAGCTGGATGAAATTTCCGATTCTTTCGACGAAGCTCTGGGCGGGATAGAGTCTGTGGGTGCAAGTGTAGAAGACAAATCCCGTCTGGCCTCTCGGGCGGCGGAACGGGCAACCCACAGCATGGAAGTCTGGGGCGAGGCCATGGAAAAAGGCACGGCCAAGGCTTCCCGAGCAGCACAACAAATAAGTACCGAAGCGCAGGAGGCGTCCCGTGCGGTTTTAAAACAGACCGAGGCGCTGACCAATGTCTCCAACCGGGCGCGCGAGATTTCGGAGGCGTTGACCGAGCAGACCAAAGTCGCCGGCACTGGCGAATTCCTCAAGCGGATGTCGTTGATCACCGAAGCTTTGGAATCGGTCGCCATCGACCTGAACCGGGTTCTCGAAACCCGTGTCAGCGAAGATGACTGGCAGAAGTTCAGCCACGGCGACAAGAGCGTGTTCCTGCGCAAAATTCTCGGCATGCGGTCCAAATCCAAATTGGGCCGGATCACCAAGCTTTATCGGGAAGACAGCGAATTCCGGGATTATGTTACCCGTTATCTGCGCCAATTTGATGGGTTGATCGCTGATGCCAAAAAGACCGACCAGGAAGGCGTGCTGAGCGCGGGATTCATGACCTCTGATGCGGGTAAGGTCTACATGTTGCTCCGTGCCGCGCTCGATTGGGAAACTGGCGGCGACGTGGAAGAGGATTAATCTGCGTAGCGGTTCTTGGGCCGGGGCAGGCCCATATTTTCCCGGAAGGTCTTGCCTTCATATTCCCTGCGGAACAGGTCCCGGCGCTGCAGTTCCGGGATGACACGATCAATGAAGTCGTCCAAGCCACCCGGTAGATAGGGGAACATGATCGTGAAACCATCGCTGCCACGCGTCTCTAGCCATTCTTCCATCTCGTCGGCAATCATTTCCGGCGTTCCCATGATGCAAAGGCCTGAATAACCGCCCAATCGTTGGGCCAACTGCCGGACTGTCAGGCCTTCGGTTTCCGCCATTTGGATGACCCGGTCGCGGCCGCTCTTGGACTGATTGCTCTCCGGCAACTCGGGTAATGGGCCGTCGAGATCGAACTTGGACGCGTCGGAGCCAATAGCGATGGAGAGGGACGCAATCGCGCTGTCCAGATGCACCTTGCTGTCGAGCACGGCGCGTTTTTCACGGGCTTCTTCCAAGGAGTCGCCCACAATCACCATGCAGGCCGGCAGGATACGCATGTTTTCCGGATCGCGCCCAGCGGCCTGCATCCTGGTTTTGACGTCCGAATAGAATTCCTGCCCCAGCTTGAGGGTGCGGTGAGAGGTAAATACTGCCTCCGCCGTTTCCGCCGCCAGTTGCCTGCCCGAATCCGAGGAACCTGCCTGTACGATTACCGGCCAGCCCTGAACCGGCCGGGCAATGTTCAACGGTCCACGGCATTTCAGGAACTCCCCGTCATGGTCCAGCACGTGCATCTTGTCGGGGTCAAAGAAAATACCCTCGTCCACGTCCCGGATGAATGCGTCTTCTTCCCAACTGTCCCAGAGGCCGGTGACGACTTCATAGAATTCCCGCGCCCGGCGATAGCGCTCGCTATGTTCCAGATGATCTTCGAGGCCAAAGTTCTTAGAGGCGTCCGGGTTCGACGTGGTGACGATGTTCCAGCCCGCCCGGCCGCCGGAGATATGATCAAGGGACGAAAACCGCCGGGCGACGTGATAAGGCTGCTCGTAAGTCGTGGAGCCGGTGGCCACCAACCCCAGATGTTCCGTCACCATGGCCAGCGCCGGCAGAAGCGTCATGGGTTCGAACGAGGTGACCGTGCCGCTGCGTTTCAAGGCGTCCATGGGCATGTTGAGGACAGCCAGATGGTCGGCCATAAAGAAGGCATCAAATTTTCTCTCTTCCAGACGTTGGGCGAAGTGCTTGATGTGCTGGAAGTTGAAGTTGGCGTCGGCATAGGCGCCCGGATAGCGCCACGCCCCGGTGTGAATGGTGGCCGGGCGCATGAAGGCGCCGAGGCGCAGTTTGCGGTCTGAACTCATGCTTGTCTGTCCTCTCAGCTAACACCCACATCTTAATTGATGAACGGCGAGAGGCAATCAGGGGATGCGTTCTACCGTGATGACTTGGCTGAATTTTTCGTTATCATCCAGGCAACAATCAATATTCATAACGGGGGGGGCTGTATGTCCGTACTTAATCTGTCCATCGCGACCACAGACTATGACCATTTCCGCGATATCCGTCTGGGCGCGGTCAAGCCGGAAGGGATTGATCTAAACTGGTTTACGTTGGGGCATCACGAATGCTTCGCTCGTTTTACCGCGAACCGGGAATTCGATTTGTCGGAACTGTCCTTCGCCAAGTTCACGACGCAAGTGACGCGGGATGATACGGACGTGGTGGGTTTACCGATCATCTGTTCCAGGCTGTTCCGGTTCAGTTCTTTCTATGTGAACAAGAACAGTAACATCCAAACGATTGCGGACCTGAAGGGTAAAACCGTTGGCTCCCCCGAATGGGCGCATTCAGCGGCTGTTTATATGCGAGGCTGGATGCACAACGACATGGGCGTGAAGCTTCAGGACGTCCATTGGGTGCAGGCCGGCGCCAACTCTCCTGGCCGTAAGGAAAAGGTGGAGGTGAACCTGCCCGATGGCGTGCAGCTCACCCGCATTCCCGATAAATCCCTGAGCGAGATGGTCGCCTCGGGCGAGCTGGACTGTGCGCTGATTGCCCGACCGCCAAACTGCTTCATCGAAGGCCACCCCGATGTGGTGCGGCTGTTTCCGGATTACCTGGAGATGGAAGAAAAGTACTACGGCGACACCGGTGTCTGGCCGATCATGCATATCATCGCCATTCAAAAACATATCGTGGATGAAAACCCCTGGGTGCCGCGTAACCTGTTTAACGCCTTCCAGGAATCAAAACGCCGCAGCCTCGAACGTATTTTCGATCCGGCCGTGTCCCGCTATCCGCTTGCGTGGCTGCCGACTTATGCCCGGAAGATGGCGGATATGTTCGGCCCGGATACATTCCCCTACGGGATCGAGGCGAACCGTAAGACCTGGGAGCAGATGGCGCTCTATACCTATCAGCAGGGGATCGCTCACCGGCAGTTCAAGCCCGAGGAAATCTTCCCGGCAGGTATCGAAACCGAAGTGATCGTGTGAGGCGCGGATGAGCGACACGCCCACTTCCGGCGGGCCCATCGCCGCCGATCTGATCGCGGACCTGGCCGCCGCCAGCCACATTCTGGCCGAGCGAGGCGTGGTTGACGCCTATGGTCATGTGTCCATGCGCCATCCGGATGCGCCTGACCGGTATTTCATGTCCAAGTCCATGGCCCCGGCGTTGGTCACGCCGGACGATATCATCGAATATGACTTGGACAGCAATCCGGTGAACGCGGAAGGACGCGGCAGCTTTCTCGAACGTTTCATTCACGGTCAGGTTTATAAGGCCCGGCCAGACGTGAATTCCGTCGTGCACAGTCATTCGCCGTCGGTCATTCCGTTCGGGCTAGTGGATGTGCCCATGCAGGCCATGTTCCATAACGCGGCGTTCCTGGCCCAAGGCGTTCCTATTTTTGATATCAGCAAGAAGTTCGGCAACACGGATATGTTGGTCTCCGACAACGAAAAGGGCGTGGCCCTCTGTGACTGCATGGGCGACAAGGATGTCAGCCTGATGCGGGCGCACGGTTCGGTGGCTTGCGGGCCCACCCTGCAGCTGGCCGTGTTCCGCGCCATCTTCACCGAAGTAAATGCGCGGGTGCAGCACTGGACCCAGGCCCTCGCACAGGGTTCACCCATGGCGGTGCTCAATGAAGAAGAAGGCATTCTGGCCGACGGCCCGAACCAAGGGGCGAGCCTTCGCGGATGGGATCTGTGGCGGCGTCAGGTTCGTGAAGAATGCGGCTGGTAGCCGATACGATTTACTGGAGAGTGTTATGAGTGAGATTGAACAACAAAAGCAGCAGCTAGTGGATTGTATCCGCATGCTCGAACGGTCGGACATCATCGACTACAACGGCCATTGCAGCATTCGCACCAACGGCGACAATATGTTCATCAATATCGGTTCGTGCCAGCGCAGCCGGCTGACCACCGCCGACATCTGCACCATCGATTTCGACGGCAAAGTGCTGGAAGGTAACGGTAAGCCCCCGCTGGAATTTCACCTTCATGCCGGTATCTATAAAGAGCGGCCGGACGTGGATGCCATCGTGCACGCCCATCCCAAGTGGTCGACCTTTCTGACCATCACAGGTCACCCGTATCTACCGATTTTTGCGCAGGGAACGCTGGTATATCCGTTGCCGATATTGGACTCGCCTAACTCCATCAATAATCCGGAGATGGCCAAGCGGCTGACCGACACATTGGGCGACCGACCGGCGGCGTTAATGAAGGCCCACGGCGCGGTGACCACCGGCAAAACCATTCTCGATGCTTTTGTCTTAGCGACGTACCTGGAAGACAACGCCTACCGGCAGTACATGTCCCTACAGATCGGTGAGCCGTACGAGTTCACCGAGGAAGAGATCGCCGCCTGTCAGGCCAAGCTGTTCAACGAAAGCCTGTTCAAGCGGACCTGGGATCACTTCTACGCCAAGATGGAAGACGGGGCTTAAGGAGCGCGAATGTCTCATCCCGACAAGTTTTTGATGGCCGCCGTGTTCGGCTGGCCGGTGATGCACTCCCGATCACCCTTGATGCACAATTATTGGTTCGAGCAACAGGGACTGGCCGGCACCTATGTGCCCCTGGCGATACAGCCCGGTAAGCTGGAGCCGGCGTTGCGGGCGCTGCATCCGCTGGGATTCTCTGGCTGCAACATCACCATCCCGCACAAGCTGGACGCCATGGACATTGTTGACGAGGTCGATGACGTGGCGAAGAAGATCGGCGCCATCAGTTGCGTGGTCGTGAACGAGGATGGAACCCTGTTCGGCACCAACAACGACTGGCTGGGTTTTCTCGGCAATATGAAGCACCAACAGCCGAACTGGCGGGGCGATGTTGGCCCGGTCGCGGTGATAGGCGCCGGCGGCGGCGGACGGGCCGTCTGCTATGCCATGATCGAAGAGGGCGTGCCGGAGATACGCCTCATCAACCGTACCCGGGAGCATGCGGAGGTCTTGGCCAAAGATTTAGGTGGGCCTATTTCGGTCATGGATTGGGAGGACCGGCACGATGCACTCGACGGCGTGACGACGGTGGTCAATGTCACCAACCAGGGCATGGTGGGCGAAGCACCGCTTGATTTGAACTTGGAGAAATTGCCGGCCGCAGCAGTGGCCTCCGACATCATCTACACGCCTTTGGAAACACCGTTCTTGGCGGACGCCAGGGCGCGCGGGCATGCGACGGTCAATGGCTTGGGCATGTTGATCCATCAAGGCCCGCCGGCGTGGAAACGCTGGTTCGGGGTGGAGCCGACAGTCACGGAGGAACTCCGTGAGACCATGGAGCGTAGCATCCTCGGCAGCTAATCCATACCTCGTCGCAACGGGCTATTAATACCTTTTCCCTATACTGATCCGCTGGTCCGATAGAGCATAATTGAACCGGGCCCGAACGGGATTAGAATGACACGATGTCGGTGATCGAGTCACAACAGGACCGCACAGTGGCGCTGGCCTCGGCGATTGAGGCGGGCGCGGCGGCGTTTGCGGCGGGGCGGTTCGACGACGCTGTTGCCGCGTTCCAAACGGCGGTTGATCTTGGCGGCAGCCGGGCCCCTGATCTCAACAATCTGGGCCAGGCCTTGCGCAATGCCGGACGATTGGGGGAGGCGGTAGATGCTTTCACCCGGGCGGCCCAAGCAGATCAGACTTTTGCCGATCCTCTCAATCATTTGGGTGCGATTTCAGCGAGTACGGACCGCTATGGTGAGGCGAAGGAATATTACCTCCAGGCCTTGGCGCGACGGCCAGACTACGCGCAAGCCTATTTCAACCTGGCATTGGCCGAGCAGGTCTCCCGTGACTACGTCGCGGCAATCGCGGCATACCGGCGGGCTATTGATTGTCTGCGCGATTACACTGCCGCTTACAATAACCTTGGGGTCCTTCTGTCCGATTTGGGACGGGTGGACGAGGCCGAGACGGTCTTGCGGGACGGGCTGGCGGCGTGCAGCAGTTCAGCGGAATTATGGACCAGTTTGGGGACGTGCCTCAGTGGGCAGGGTAAGTTCGAGCCGGCGAATGAGGCCTACGCCGCCGCTCTCGACTTGGAGGACAACTTTCAGGAAGCACGGTGGAACCTTGCCATGCTGCAAGTCGCATCGGGGGAGTTTGCCGACGGCTGGGCCAACTACCGCTATCGGCCAAGTGTGGAGCGGGACAAATATCCGATGCCGCAAGCCCCTTGGCCGGAAGGTATGTCTGGGCGATTGGTAGAGGTTCATGGCGAGCAAGGGCTGGGGGACGAGCTGTTTTTTCTGCGCTTTGTTCCGGCACTAAAGGCGCGAGGTGCCGGTGTGCGCTATCTCGCCGATCCAAAGATCTCGGGTCTTTTGGCCGATTACTCTGATCTGCAGGCAGAGGGCGAGGCGACGGATGTCATTTCACTTGCCGATCTGCCGTACCTGTTGGGAAGCCGGGAGACTCCGCCATCCATTCGATTGACTCCTGATCCTGACCGCGTGGCGAAACTACAGGATAGGCTCAAGGCCGCCGGGCCGGCGCCGTATATCGGGATCACCTATCGGGCTGGCCGTCGGATCGGTGGGGCGTTGTTTAAGGAGGTTGGCATTCGCGAACTTGGCCGGGCCCTCGGCATGGCGTCAGGTACCTTGGTCAATCTCCAACGGGAGCCGGAGGACAATGAGGCCGCCGACTTGGCCGAGTCTGCCGGGCGGGACATCGCGCATTTTTGCGAGCTCAACGACGACCTCGCCGACATGCTGGCATTGATGTCCCTGCTGGATGACTATGTGGGGGTGAGCAACACCAACATGCACTTGCGGGCGGCTGTTGGCTTACCGGCGCGCGTTTTGGTGACCCATCCGGGAGAATACCGCTGGACCCTTGAAGGCGCGGTCTCTCCCTGGTTTCCGCATTTCGATTTATACCGCGAGGCGCCAGAGAGTGGCTGGACGGACGTGCTGCAACAATTTGCCGATGATCTGAAGGGAAACGCCCGATGACCACCAACCGGATTTCTATCTTGTGTCCGACCCGGGGCAATCCCGATTTCGTCGAGCTGCAGTTGCAGAATATGGCGGACACGATTGCCGAGCCATCCCGGTTCAAGATTTTTTACTACGTCGATAACAACGATTCGACCATCAAGGACTATCAATTCGTCTTCCATAAGATGGCGGCCAAGGTCGGCCAGACCCTACAGTTCGAGATCGTCTCCGGCGATCCCATCGGTACGCCAAAGGCGATAAATCTGATGGCGGAGATGGCGGAAGCCGATGTCTATATGCTGATCGCCGACGATATGGTCTATGAGACCGAAGGTTGGGATCGCGCGGTGGATCAGGTTGCCGCCGACTATCCGGATGGGGTGTTCAATGCCTGGTTCGACGACAATGTTTTTGGCGACAAGCTGAGCTGGTACCCGATCCTCGGGCGCACCTGGTACAAAACGCTGGACTACATTGCACCGGTAATCTTTGAACACTATGCCGTGGATCATTGGATGCATACGCTGGGCAAGGCGGTGGGCCGTAATGTGTTTATTACCGAGCATACGCTGGGCCAGCGTCAGATCGACGACGTGGCGACGGAAGCCCGGTACGCCTGGGAAGTGGACGGCGCTGCCAAACGCAAGATGGACCGGGACAATGAGCAGTTTCAGAAGTTCCTGCGCTATCTGCAGCTCGACGCCGAGCTTCTGCGCAAGGCGATCGCCGAGGCGGAGGGTGCGTGAGCCGGAGTGGCGACTTGCTGGCCGAGGGGATTGCGGCCCATAGCGCCGGCAACATGGACGACGCCCGGCGCGCGTTTAACGCCGTCTTACAAGAAGAGCCCTATCACGCAGACGCCCTTCATCGTCTGGGCCTCATCTCCGCGCAGAAGAACGAGCTCAGGGAAGCCATTGCTTACCTGAGAAGTGCGGCGGCGGCGGACAAGTCCCGCGCAGATGTTCACGCGGACCTTGGCGTGCTTTACAGGATGAGCGGCGATGCGATGCGGGCCGAGCGCAATTTGAAACGCGCTATCGAGTTGGACGGAGACCGCGCCGACTTTCACTACAACCTGGGTCTGGTGCTCAATGATCTGGCACGGCCCGAAGACGCGCGGAGCGAATACCAACGGACGGTCGAGCTCAATCCCGGCCATGCGGCGGCCCACAACAACCTGGGCAACGTATTAAAGTCGATGAACGATTTGGACGGCGCTGCTTCGGCCTATCGGGCCGCGATTGCAGCCGACGCTGGATTTGCGCCGGCGCACAAGAACCTGGCCGATATCCTGGAGACCGAAGGAGACAGGGCCGGGGCAGGGGAGGCGTATGCGGCGGCGCTTCATCTGCGCCCCGATCCCGGTACGCGCATCCGTGAAGCGCTCCTGCTCCCCGTGCTACCGGACTCGGTGGATCAGATCACTGAACTGCGCGCGGGTTTGAACGAGAAGCTGGACCGGCTTTTGGACGAGGATTTGCACCTGACCGATCCGCTCCGGGAGGTTGGCGCCACCAATTTTCTCCTGGCCTATCACGGACTGGAGGACGTAGAGGTTCAGTCCAAGCTGGCTGATCTCTATGTGAAAGCCTGTCCCGACTTGGCATTCGAAGCGCCACACTGCCGGGAGTGGCTGGCCGGGATGGAAGGCGGCAAGATCAGGATCGGTTTTGTCTCTGCCTTCTTCTACGGTCACACGATTGCCCGGCTGAATGCCGGACTGATCCAAGGGCTGCCCCGCGATAAGTTCGAGGTCATTCTTTACACCCTGGCGGAGGTCCAGGATGAGATGGCCCATGCCCTGTCATCCTGTGCCGACAATGTGGTGTATCTGCCCCGCAAACTGGAGATGGCGCGCGACCGAATCGCGGCGGACCAGCTGGATGTTCTGTACTTCACGGATATCGGGATGGAGCCGATCAGTTATTTTCTGGGGCTTTCGCGTCTGGCGCCTGTCCAGTGCGCCACCTGGGGACACCCGGTCACCAGCGGCAGCCCAGCAATGGATTACTTTATCTCCAGCCGGCTGACCGAACCGGCAGGTGCGGCAGAAAGCTATCGGGAGCGTCTGGTTCTGCTGGACGACTTCAGCACCAGTGTTGCCGATCCTGCGCCCGACGCAGGTGCGGAAACGGGCAGTGGCAGGCGCATCCTGTGTCCGCAGTCATTGTTCAAGTTCCACCCGGACTTTGATCATATCATCGGCGATATCTTGACCCGGTGCCCAGATGCGGCGTTACAGTTGCTCCATGGCAGCCGACCGGGCTGGGGAGAGCTGTTGATGGCCAGGTTCGCCCGGACAATCCCTGCGGTCGTGGATCGTATTTCTTTCGCGCCCCGCATGGATCGGGATGGCTTTCTGGGTTTGCTGGCCTCGGCGGATGTGGTGCTGGACACACCGCACTTCTGCGGCGGCATGACGACCTATGAGACGCTCGCCGTCAGCACGCCCGTCGTCACCTTACCCGGTGATTTTATGCGGGGCCGGCTCAGTCTGGGACTGTATCGCCAAATGGGGATTAAGGACTGGATCGCCGATGATGCTGCCCACTACGCCGATTTGGTGGAGGGGCTGGTCAAAGATAACGCCCGGAATAGACAGGCCCGCGAGGCCATTCTCGCCGGCAAGCCGGAGATATTCGACCGTTCTGAACCCATCGACCAACATGTCCATTTTTTGGAAAAGTCGATGTATGCGCCGGAGGCCTAAACCGCTTCTTCCGCCGCGTCGGTACTTTCGTCCCGTATCTTGTTGCCCAGCTCGATGTAGCGGGCGACGTCGCAGTGTTTTTCGATCAGATCGTTGTAGCTCGTCTGCACCCGTTCCGCCGTTTCGGCAAGGATTGCCGCACCGTCTGCTGTGGGCGTCTTGACCGTACGTTCTATCCATTGATCACCGATATAGAGCGCATCCAGACCGGTGCGCATGAAACAGCTGATGGCGTCCGCGGGCGTTTCGACGATGGGTTCTTCCCGGTCGTTGAAAGATGTGTTGAGCAGGATGGGACAGCCTGTCTCCGCATCAAACGCATCCAGCAAATCATAGTAGGGTTTGTTCTGCTTGGCGGAGACCGTCTGCACCCGGCAACTGCCATCGGCGTGGATTACCGCCGGGGCCTCGTCCAGATGGCCGTCAACCACCGCGCCCGCGATGATCATGAATGGGCTTTTCTTGGGGGCGTTCATGAAGGTTGGCACCCGGCCTTCCATGCAGCTTGGCGCGAAGGGGCGGAACCCTTCCCGGTGTTTGATCTCCCGGTTGATCTTGTCTTTCATATCCGCCGGCCGGGGATCGGCCAGGATGCTCCGGTTGCCGAGGGCGCGCGGACCGTATTCCGACGCGCCGGTCAACCGCCCGACAATTTTGCCGGTGGCGAGTTCCTTAGCGACGTCCGCAGGCGACGCCGTGCGGCTGGAAAGATTCCAACGGCTCACTTGGTCTTGTAACCCGGCGTTACCGTGATCAACGCCAAGATAGGCGGCGTCCATGTGCCAGCGTTTTTTACCGCCTTTGGCGTAATAGCCATAGAGCGCGCAGCCCAAGGGGATGCCTTCGTCGGACGCGGCAGGCTGAATATAAAGACCGCTGAAATGCCCGCTGTCATAGATTTGGCGGTTGATGATGCAGTTCAGCGCCGCGCCGCCGGCCAGGCAGAGCTTATCCGCGCTGGTTTTCAGCTTCGCCAGCCACACCAAATAGAGAATGTCCTCTTCCAGGGTTTCCTGGGCTTGGCGGGCCATATTGACCCAGGTCTCGGCGACCAGGTCTTCGCTGTCTTCACCCGTATATTTCGGGGCGTCCGACATACCGAAAACGGTTTTGTCATGATTGATGATGAAGTCGTCGAACCGGTCCGGATCAACCGCCACATAGTCCTTGCGCTCGAACATATGGGCGAAGCCGGCCAGCGCCATGGTCTGTCCCGCGCCAAAAATGTCGTAGCCCAGATGGGCGGAAATTTTGTCATAGAAGAAAGAGGAATTGACAAAATGATCTCGACGCTCGGCCAATACCTCGCCGTCCTTATATGTGTCGCCCAGGTAGCCAATCCGGTCGATGGGCTTGAGGCTTTCTCCTTGGCCGATGTAAAGACCTGTGCCGCCCTCGGTCACCAGGATGGCCGCCTCGTCAAAAGGGGAGGCGAAGTAGGTGCTGGCCGCGTGGGCGTCCACGTGGTTGACCCAGCGCACTTTCGAGCGGTCTAGTTTAATCGTCTGTTCCGCCAGATAGTTCCAGAAGTGATTGTCGTCGTATCGAGGTTGATGCCGCCTGAGCGCGTTCTGATAGCCGAACTGGGAATTGGCCTCCGGCCAAATCTCCATATGCCGGTCGATGCAGATCAAATCGACCTCGTCCAAACTGCTGAGACCCAAGGCCGCAAGGCAGTAATCTATCGACAAGAGCGGATAGGTGAAGGAATGCTTTCGCCGGTTCAGCCGGGCCTCGGAAATGGCATGCACGGTCAGTGAACCGTTGTCGTCAGAGACGATGGCCGCGCCCGTGTCGTGGCTGAAACATTTTAGGCCGAGAACAATCATGATCGGCTTCTATCCTTACACAATTATGCTGATCAATTCATTAATAGCTGTGCCTTTCCACACTTGGCGGCAGCGCCCATTTGTGGGAGAACTCGATCCATGGAATCCGCAGTTATGACAACCCTTTCCGCGCCACCGGACTCCCGGGATCGCGCCATCGCCTCCTGGCTGTTTGGCATGTGTGGCATGGTGATGATCATGGTGGTGTTGGGCGGGCTTACACGGCTCACCCATTCCGGGCTGTCGATGGTCGATTGGCGGCCAGTGACCGGCTGGCTGCCGCCGATGAATGATGCGGAGTGGTTGGCGGTATTTGATCTTTATAAACAAACGCCCCAGTTCCTGAAGCTTAATGCGGATATGACGGTCGATGGATTCAAGTCGATCTTTTGGCTGGAATACATCCATCGTCTTTGGGGTCGGGTGATCGGCGTGGCTTTCTTCCTGCCCTTTGTTTATTTCGCGGTCAAAGGCTGGGTCGGCAAAGTCCTCGGCATCAAACTGGCGGTGATGTTTATTTTGGGCGGCGCCCAAGGCGTGCTCGGCTGGTACATGGTGCAGAGCGGTTTGATCGACCGGCCCGACGTCAGTCAGTACCGGCTGACGGCGCATTTCGGGCTGGCGGTTTTGATCCTTGGCTACATGTTCTGGGTGGCGATGGACCTGTGGAAAGAGGGCAAGGTGCGCGCCCACTACAGTACGCCCGCCGGTTTGCGAGGTCTGGCGACGTTTACTGTGGCCTGGATTTTCTTGACCATGATGTCAGGCGGGTTCGTGGCCGGACTTGATGCCGGACTGACTTACAACACGTTTCCTTTAATGGATGGCAAGTTTATCCCGGACGGTCTATTCAGCGAGACACCCTGGTGGATCAACTTGTTCGAGAACGTGACCACCGTCCAGTTTGATCACCGGATTTTGGCGGAGACGTCTTTTGTTCTGGTGGTGGCCGTTTGGGTGCTATCGAAGCGGGCGGACCTGCCGCCGCCGGCTAGGACCGCCGTGCACGCATTTGCTGGTATGGCGATTGTCCAGGTCGTGCTGGGAATTTCCACCCTTCTTTTGGTGGTGCCGATCACCCTCGCCGCCCTGCATCAGTTGGGGGCGTTGGTACTGCTGATGACAGGACTATGGACCTTGTTCGAAATGCAGGCGCAGCGGTAATCATCTGGGCGATGATAGACCCGGCCAAAGCCGGGTCCTTCAGTCTACCCATGGTTACGTCTATCTATACGGCTTGAATTTCCTTCAGGAAGGTTTCCACTTGGTCGCGGAGCACATCCGCTTCCGACGACAGGGAGTTGACGGCTGTTTTCATGTCGTTTGCCGCGACGCCTGTGTCGTTGGCCCCTTGAGAGACTTCCGCGATGTTGGTGGTGACCTCCTGGGTGCCGGTGGAGGCCTGTTCCACATTGCGAGCGATCTCCTGGGTGGCCGCGCCCTGTTCCTCGACCGCAGAGGCAATGCTGCTGGCGATCTCGTTGATGTCCGTGATGGTCGTGGTGATCTCGTTGATCGCTTCCACCGAATCGTTGGTTGCCGCCTGGATGCTGGTGATCTGTGCGGCGATCTCTTCGGTGGCCTTGGCTGTCTGGCTGGCCAGATTGCCGACCTCGGAAGCCACGACGGCAAAGCCCTTGCCGGCCTCGCCGGCCCGCGCCGCCTCAATGGTGGCGTTTAGAGCCAACAAGTTGGTCTGGCTGGCGATATCGCTGATCAGTTCAACCACCTCGCCGACTTTGTCAGCCGCCGCCGCAAGCCCTTGAACCTTGTCATTGGTCTGTTCAGCCGTTTTAACGGCACGGGATGCGGTGCTTGCGGATTGGTTGACCTGCGCTGAAATATCATTGACCGAATTGGCCAGTTCTTCCGACGCGGCAGCCACTGTTTCCACATTGGCGGAGGCTTGCTCCGCCGCTGCGGCAACCGCACTTGCCTGCTGGTTGGTGGCGTCGGCCGTGGTGCTCAGCTGGGTTGAGGTGGCGCTCAGGTTGCCGACAGCGCCGCTGACGTTTTTCAAGACACTTGTGATGCCGGCGTCGAACTGAGAGGTGAGCAGGGCGATCTTTTCAGCGCGCTCGGCCTCTTCTTGGGCCTTTCGTTCCTGCTCCTCAGCCTTCTGGCGTTCGATTTCCCGCTCGGCTTCGAGGCGATCTTGCTCAGCCTTACGTTCTTGCGCTTCCCGCTCGGCTTCCATTTCAGCCTGCTTGCGGTCCATCTCTTCTTTCTCAAGACGGCGTTTCTCTTCCGCTTCGCGCTCCTCTTCCTCGCGGCGCTTTTGTTGTTCGCGCTGGATCGCGGCTTCTTCCTCGAGGCGTTTGTTCTCGATGGCGCTTTCCTTGAACACCTGCACCGCTGCGGCCATCCGGCCGATCTCGTCCCTGCGTCCCTGAGCGGGAATGTCCACTTCAAGCTGGCCGTCGGCCAGTTGGGCCATCGCCGAGGTCATCTGCGTGACGGGTGTAGAGATCACCTTGGAGAGCATGTATGCGATCAGCATACCCAGCAAGACGCCCACAATACCGGAGATCAGCATCTCCATTTCCGCAAAAGTGATTTCGGACTTGGATTGCTTCTGGATATGGTGCTCGTGATCCAGGGCGACCTTCTGCAGGGCCTCGGAGTCCTTAATCAGCAGATTAGCCGCATCCTTCATGTGATGGTCGATCAGGTTGCGAAGCTCGCCCTCATCCTTCAGGACTTTCTCGAAGGTTGCTTGATAGGCGCCCAACAGTGAGGCAACTTCGGCGACCAGTTTCTGATCCTCCGGCGAGGTCGCCTGCGCTTTCATTGCGGCAATCGACTTGGCAAAGGCGGCGAATTCTTTCTTCACCTTATCGCCGACCGTCGTGTCTTTGTGCCCCACCAGCTCATTCGCATAGATGCGGGCTAAAAGTGCGTGTTCCATAGCGTTGGCGGCGGAAACTGTGAACGCCATATTGCCGGCTGCGGAGGCATGCTTGAACAGAATCTCCAGGTCTTCGACGATTTTGTTGCCCGCCGGTTCAAGCTTATTACCCAACAGGTCCAGGAATTCATGTTTTAAATGATCGGCCTTGGCGAAATCGGCCACGTAAATGTCAAATTCCTTCTTCAGGTGCCGGGCCGTTTTCTGCATATCCGGATTTGCGGCGAGTTTCGGGATCACGGCATCGATCTGGGGAGCAAGTTCATTCGCCAGCTTCTGGAACGACGCGGCGTCTTCGTCTTTGCCGTTGTTGGCGAACTCTCGGGCATAGCCGGTCATTTTCAGGAATTTCGCTTCGATAACGGCGAATTCACTGACTTCTTCAGCCGCGATCGCCATTTCATCGATTTCGTGGCCGACGGTGACAAAGCCCTTAAAGCCAAATCCAAACACCATCACCATGAGGATCAGAACAATTCCTACCCCCCCAAACAGCTTTTGTCTGATGGAGAGGTTTTCAATGATTTGCATGTTCATTTCAATGACCGCTTTCTTAGTGTTCAAAGTGCAGCTGCACTTTCGCTTAAACGTTGGTTGTTCTGCTTACATTGGGATTGCAATCGTCATTTCAACCAGGCTTCGCCCAAATATTAAATTTTTCAATTGGATGAGAAGCCGGCAAACCTCCGGATACAGACGTTGAATTGCCGGGAGATTTAAGGGAAATTGAGTCGTCTCAGCCCGCAACAAAGGTCAAGTTCATGCAAATTCCCAATGATCTCGATGCGTTCTTCATGCCGTTTTCGGCCAACCGGGCGTTCAAAAGCAGCCCCCGGCTGATCAGCGGCGCAGCCGGGATGTTTTACACAACGTCCGACGGGCGGCAGATAGTCGATGGCGCATCCGGGCTCTGGTGTGTCAACGTCGGCCATGGCCGGTCCGAAATTGCCGACGCAGTCCGGGATCAGGTGATGGGCCTGGATTTCACGCCCAGCTATCAGGTGGCCCATCCGCTAGCGTTTGAGCTGGCCAACCGTGTGCTGGAAATCATGCCAGAGGGCTACAGCAACGTATTTTTCACTAACTCGGGCTCGGAATCGGTAGAGACAGCATTGAAAATAGCGCTCGCCTATCATCAGGCAAAGGGCGACCACCGCCGCCGCCGGCTTATCGGCCGGGTGCGGGGCTTCCATGGGGCAGGCTTTGCCGGCACCTCTGTCGGCGGGATTGCCGCCAACAAGCGCCAGTTCGCCAATTTGTTGCCCGAGGTGGATCACCTGAACCATACCCACCGGCCCGATAAGAACGCCTTTTCCAAGGGTCAGCCCGTCTTGGGCGCCGAATTGGCCGACGAGCTGGAGAGTTTGGTGCTGCTGCATGGCGCCGACACCATCGCCGCCGTCATCGTGGAGCCCTTAGCCGGGGCAGGGGGTGTGCTGATCCCGCCCGTGGGCTATCTGGAACGGCTCCGCGAGATTTGCACCAAGCACGGCATTCTGTTGATTTTTGACGAGGTGATCACGGCGTTCGGCCGAGTTGGTGCGGCGACGGCCGCCGAAAAACTGAACATCAAACCCGACATCATCGCGCTCGCAAAGGGGATCACCAACGGCACAGTTCCCATGGGCGCCGTGGTCATCACGCCGGAGATCTACAGCGCCTTCATGCAGGGGCCGGACGATATGATCGAATTGTTTCACGGCTACACTTATTCAGGGCACCCGGTGGCCTGCGCCGCAGCCCTGGCGACCCTTAAAATTTATGCCGAGGAAGACCTGTTTAACCGCGCAAATAAAATGAGCGCTTATCTGGAAGAGGCCGTGCACTCTATTAAAGGGACAAAAAATGTGATCGATATCCGCAACATGGGTCTAGCCGCGGCGGTGGAGCTGGAGCCCCGTGACGGCGCACCAGGCGCCCGTGGTTTTGATGTCTTTAAGGCCTGTTTCGGCGAAAACGCGCTGTTGCGTTGTACAGGCGACATCATAGCGGTCGCGCCGGCCACAATTGTCGAAAAAGCGCATATCGATCAGATGATTGAAACCCTGGGTAATATGATCACCGTCACAGACTGATTGTATTTTTTGCAGCAAGTTACTGGAACTAAACCAGCTTTCGGATACAAAATACTTTAATATTTGAAGAGCTGACCCCATATTACGGGTGTTTCGAGATTTTGCTGCAGGAAAATAACGATGGCCGACAAAAATCTGGCTCTAAAAGAGGGTGACAGCGGTAAATTCCGCCTGGTGACGCGAAGCGATTTCGACGGCTTGGTTTGCGCCGTTTTGCTGCGGGAACTGGACGTGATCGACGACATTAAATTCGTCCACCCGAAAGACGTGCAGGATGGATTGGTGTTGTTAAGTGACGAAGACATAACCGCCAACCTGCCCTTTGACCCACGTGTGCAACGATCCTTTGACCACCACTCCAGCGAGTTGGTGCGTTTGGATGAGGTGCCCAACAATTATGTGAACATCCCCACCGCACCGTCCGCGGCGCGTGTGATCTACGACTACTATGGCGGGCAAGATGCGTTCCCGGCCATTTCCGTTGACCTGATGGATGCGGTAGACCGGGGTGACTCTGCGCAGTTTGAAAAAGACGAAGTGCTGCATCCGAGCGGCTGGTCCATGCTCAACTTCATTATGGATTCACGGACGGGTCTGGGACGGTTCAAGGAATTCAGGATTTCCAACTACGATCTGATGATGCAGTTGATCGAATACTGCCGCAATCACACGATTGATGAAATCCTGGCCCTGCCCGACGTGAAGGAGCGGATTGATCTCTACAACCTCTATCATTCCAGTTTCGTGGAACAAATTCGCCGCTGCTCGACGATCCACAAGAACCTGGTTGTTCTGGATCTGACCAAGGAAGATACCATCTTCCCCGGCAATCGTTTCATGATCTATGCCCTGTATCCGGATACCAATATCTCCATTCATCGGATTTGGGGACTGGATCAGCTCAATACGGTGTTTGCCACCGGTAAATCAATTTTTAACCGTACGTCCAATACCAATATCGGTGAGCTGATGCTCAAGTACGGTGGCGGGGGACATCATGCCGCGGGAACGTGCCAAGTCGAAAACGACAATGCGGACCGTGTGCTTAACGAATTGATCGCCCAAATCAACGCTGACGGGTAGACGGCAGCAGCCGAAATTTCGTCAAAAAGGCGATTGAAGAGCTAGGGAGAAGCCCCGCCGTGTTTCACAAATGGCTACCACGGCCTGTCTCAGTAGTGCTGGTCCTCTTGGCCAGTTTTGCCGTGATGTCTCATTCCCTGACTGGATGTTCCGGTGGGACCCCGATGGCGCGCGTGTTCAGCGGTTTCGATGTTTCCTTTTCGAAATCCTACGAGAACACCCCGGAATTCCAGCAATTCCGCCAAGCCTATAACGAGATAACGTCGAACAACGGCACCCGCGCCCAGCAATTCAAACATTTTACCGATGCCTATCATCGTATTCGCGCGGACTACGTTCATGAAACCCAGGACGGGCCGCTGATCGCGGCGGCTATCGACGGCATGAAAAAGATTGAAGCCAGGCCTGGGACCATTCCGCCGGTTCAGGCGACCGAGGCGGCGCTCGACGCCATCATGGAAACCCTGGATCCTCATTCCAGCTACCTCAATCCGCAGGAGTATCAGGATTCTAAAGTCATCACCCATGGGGAGTTCGGCGGCCTGGGGATTGAGGTCAATATGGACAAGGATCGCAAGGTGATCCGCGTGATCTCGCCGATTTCAGACACGCCGGCCTACCGGGCGGGTCTGAAGGCTGGTGATCTGATCACCCATGTGGACGGCGACCCGATCCTGGGCATGGCCTTCCTGGATGCGGTGCGGCGGCTGCGTGGCCGGCCGCGCACGGACGTCCGACTGACAATTGAACGGGACGGGCAGCCGCGGCCGTTTCTGGTGACCATCACCCGCGACATTATTCATATCCAGCCGGTCAAGTGGGCGACCGAAGGCAATATCGGCATTGTACGGGTAACCCATTTCATCAGCTCGTCCTCCGAGGCGCTGGAAGACGCCGTGAACGCCATCCGGCAAAAACTGGCAGGCAGGGTAGACGGTATCGTGCTTGATCTGCGGAATAATCCGGGCGGCCTGTTGCGTCAGTCCGTCGCCGTGTCGGATGCTTTCCTGCAACGGGGTGAGATCGTTTCCGTCCGTGACCGCGGTGGCCAATCAAACGGCTATGAGGCCGACCGGGGTGATCTGGCCAACGGTTTGCCTTTGGTCGTGCTGATCAACCGGGGCTCTGCCTCTGCCTCTGAAATTGTTGCTGGCGCGCTGCAGGATCATCAACGGGCCATTGTCATGGGTTCCCGGTCTTTCGGGAAGGGCTCGGTGCAGACCATTTCGCCGCTCAATTGGGACGGCGCGCTTCGCCTGACCACTGCGCTTTACTATTTGCCGTCCGGCCGAACTATTCAGGGTCAAGGCGTCGATCCCGATATTCGTATCCGGTCAAAGGAAGATCCCGACGGCCGGCGGGAATCAGACTTGCCCCACGCCATTACCGGCAGCGGCAAAGCGGATCAGCGGGTGCACCACAGCCTGGACGAGGGCAATTGTCCGGCCGCTGGCCCCGAACGCAAGGACAAGACCTTGGGCTGCGCCGTGATGCTGTTGCAGTCGCGTTCCAAGGCGGAATTTCTGGCCCGGATGGGCGCGCAGCGGAGTTTGTAGCCCTATAACGGTGAAGTCTTGCGGCGCGCCATTCAACGGTTAAAGTAGCAAGGTCTTTCCGTTTCCCGGAAAGGCCTTCTTTTTTTGGCATGGGAGAGCGTTCATGACGACGATGAGCGGCGCCGAGGCGCTGGTGCAGTCGATCAAGAGCTATGGCGTGGACACCATCTTTGCGCTGCCGGGCGCGCAGTTGGACCCCCTGTTCGACGTGCTGTACCGGGAACAAGACTCCATCCGCGTCATTCATACCCGTCATGAACAAGGCACCGCCTATATGGCGTTCGGCTATGCCCAGTCCACGGGCCGGGTGGGCGTGAACCTGGTGGTGCCGGGGCCTGGTGTGCTGAATGCCGCCTCCGGGCTTTGCACGGCTCATGCCTGCGGCGCGCCGGTCCTATGTCTGGCGGGACAAATTCCGTCCAAATATATCGGCCAGGGCATCGGCCAGCTTCACGAACTGGCGGATCAGCCGGGCGCGCTGGCTTCGGTTACCAAATGGCGGGGGCGGGCGGAAAGTGCGGCGGATGCGCCGGCCAAGGTGCGGGAAGCCTTTGTACAGTTGAACAGCGGCCGCAAACAGCCGGTATTGCTGGAAATGGCGCCAGACATCATGGCTCGGCCCGGCGAGGTGGAACTGCTGAACCCGGTAGAAGATTTCCAGGAATACGATCCGGAACCCGACGAGGATCTGGTCGAACAGGCCGCGGCGCTTTTGGGTAATGCGGAAAACCCCGGCATCTTTATCGGTGGCGGCATCTATGGCGCGGAAGAGGCATTGCTGGCGCTCGCCGAAGACTTGCAGGCGCCGGTCTATACCTCGCCCCACGGGCATGGAGCGATCGATTCACGCCATTATCTGGCCCAGAACCTTATGTGCGCCAAAGACATTTGGGACACGATCGATGTCGTGCTAGCGGTGGGCACTCGCTATCAGTCGCCCGGCAGCTGGCCCAAGATCGATGGACAAAAACTGATCCGCATTGATATCGATCCCAAGCAGTCTTTGAATGTGGCCACGCCGGATATCCACATCGTCTCCACGGCGGAGAAGACGTTGACCCAGATCGTCAATCGGTTGCAGCGGCACAACCAAAGCCGGGATAACCGGGAAGAAGAACTGGCCGCGCACAAGTCCAAAATCATGTCCGATTTTGCGACGCTGGATCCCCAGCATTCCTACGCCATGGTCGTCCGCGAGGAACTAGCGGAGGACGGCATCGCCTGCTTTGACGTGACCCAAATTGGGTTCTACGCCTGGTTCGGCTTTCCGGTCTATGCGCCGCGCACCATGATTCAGTCCGGCTATCAGGGCACACTCGGGTATGTCTTCCCGACGGCATTGGGCGCAAAGGTCGCCAACCCGGACAAGCAGGTGGTCGCAGTCACCGGCGATGGCGGCTTTATGTTCAATGTGCAAGAGCTGGCCACCGCAGCGCAGCACAACATCAACACCGTGACCGTCGTTTTCAATGACGGCGCGTTCGGCAACGTGAAGCGGAACCAGAAAGAGACCTTCGACGGCCGTTACATCGCATCAGAACTCAAAAATCCGGATTTCGTCAAATTGGCCGAGGCCTTTGGGGTCATGGGGTTGCGCACTGACTCCCCTGAAGGATTGCGAGGTGCGCTGCGCGAAGCCTTCAAAGCAGATGGTCCGGTCCTGATTGAGGTACAGGTGGGCGAAATGCCGTCTGCCTGGCCGTTCATGCCCTTGGTGCGGGCCAAGGATCAAACCAACGAGTAGTGGTCTGTATAGGGCCGGGGGTCGGCGATGACGGCGCTGGAAAAGGCCGGCGCCATGATCGACGCGATTCCGTCCAACGTCCGGGGCATGTTCATGATGACCCTGGCGGCGGGCATCGCCGCGTCCATGCATGCGGTGGTGCGCCATACTGCAGAGACGGATATGCATCCGTTCGAGATATTCTTTTTCCGCCAGTTGATCGCCATCGCGCTACTGTTGCCGGTATTTATGAAGATCGGCATGGACGAGCTGAAGACCGAACGGCCCTATACCCACATAGCCCGGGGCGCGTTCCAGACCGTGGGCGGCATGACATGGTTTTGGGCGCTGAGCATCCTGCCGCTGGCAAAAGTCACCGCGTTGAACCTGTCGACCGCCCTGTTCGCCGTTCTGGGCGCGATTTTATTCCTGGGCGAAAAGCCGGATAGTAAGCGGACGTTTGCTCTCTTGTTCGGCTTTGCTGGTGTGTTGGTTGTCGTCCGTCCGGGTGTTGAGATTATCAGTCTCGGGGTTGTCCTGGTGTTGGCGTCGCGGGTCTTTTCGGCGACCGGCAAGGTGATCGCCAAAAGCCTGGCGGGCACGGAGCGGACGCCGACGATTGTGCTCTATACGGCGTGCACTATCGCGGTTTTGTCCTTCATCCCGTCGCTTTTTGTCTGGGTGTGGCCGACTTGGGAACAAATGGCGTTGATTGGCTTGATCGGCCTTCTGGGCGCGCTGGTGCAGCTTTGCATCATTCGAGCCTACAAGTTGGGCGATGTCGGCGCGGTGGAGCCGTTTAGCTTTTTCCGGCTGGTGTTCGCCTCGCTTTGGGGATTTGTGTTCTTTGCCGAGATACCGTCGATTTGGATTTGGGTGGGCGGCACCATGATCGTGTTCGCCGGCAGCTATTTGGCTAAAAGTGAAAACGACGCGGGGCGGAAGGCGCAAAAACAGCAGGCGGCCGCCACGCCCGACTAACCGCCCGACTAACCGTTTGAAGCGCCGGGCCTAATCTGGCAAAACCCCGCCAAATTTCGAAACATGTTTTAAGGAGATATCCGATGAGACTGATGAGCTATCGGAAAGATGGTGTGGATGGTGTTGGCGTGATGGTGGACGACAAAAGCTTTGTGGCCTTGTCCTCTGCTGCGCCCGATCTGCCCGCGACCATGATGGGCCTGTTGAACACCGACGGCGGTATCGAGAAAGCCCGCGCGGCCACGGACGGCAAGGACGCCGACGATTCCCTCGACAATGTGCAGCTTCTGCCGCTGATCCCCGACACGCCGGTGATCTGGTGTGCAGGGGTGAACTATCTGGACCACGCGGAGGAAACCGGCCGGGGCACCCAGGCCGAGCCGATGCTGTTCATCCGCACCAATCATGGCCTGATTGCCGATGGTGACCCGCTCATTAAACCGAATATTTCCGACATGCTGGATTTCGAAGGCGAGATGGCGGTGATCATCGGCAAAGGCGGACGCCATATCTCGCAAGCCGATGCCTTCGATCATATCGCCGGGTATTCCATCTTCAATGACGGTACGGTCCGTGATTGGCAGCGCCACACTATTCAGTTCTGCCCCGGTAAAAACTTCGAAGGCACCGGCCCGTTCGGCCCCTGGATGGTCACCCCCGACGAATGGGGCGATCCCTACGGCCACACGCTTGTGACCCGGCTGAATGGACAAGTGATGCAGGATACCAGCATCGGTAAAATGGATCATAAGATCGAAAAACTGATCGAGTATATCTCGACCGTGCATACGCTGCGGCCGGGCGATGCGATCAGCACCGGCACCCCCGGCGGCGTCGGTTCCCGGCGCGAGCCGCCCGTCTGGATGAAGGACGGCGACACGATCGAGGTCGAGGTCTCCGGCATCGGTGTGCTGCGGAATCCGATTAAGAACGAGGGGTAGTTTTCCCTTCCTTTAACTCCTATGCGTCATGCCCGAGTTGGGACCAATGAAAATTGGGACCAAGTCTCGGGTACCCAAATCAACTATCCATTGGACCCC
The DNA here is from genome assembly GCA_964611435.1 of uncultured Rhodospirillaceae bacterium. GTDB lineage: Bacteria > Pseudomonadota > Alphaproteobacteria > Rhodospirillales > UBA2165 > JAYPHU01. Next base: position 65,378 of record CAZSXT010000014.1, read on the forward strand.
CGAGAATTGGCTGCGCCAACTCGGGGGCGACGCAGAAAATAAACAGACGAAACCCACCACCTTGTGATCTTAGGTACCGGTAAGCCGCCTTGACGGGACTCCGGCAGGCGTCTAGCGTTCGGGCGCGGGTGTGGGTTGAAGCGCACCCTTTTTGATCAACTCCGTGATGAGCTGACAGCCATGGCCAAAGAAACTCAATCTCTCCATTCCTCCATTCCCTCCGTCGACAAGCTGCTGCGTCTGGATGCCGCCGCGCCTTTAATCGACGAGTACGGTCATCAGATGTGCGCCGTGGCCTTGCGTCAGGTGATTGACGAGACCCGCCGCGCCTTGGCAGACAAGGGCGAGGCGGCGTTGCCGCTGACCGAAGAGGCCGCCGTTATCGGCCGGCTTCATGATCGTCTGATCCGGATGAGCGCGCCGTCGTTGCGCCCCGTCATTAATCTCACCGGGACCGTGCTTCATACTAATCTGGGCCGTGCGCCCCTGCCGCAGGAAGCCATCGACGCCATGTGCGTGGTGGCCGGCGGCGCGTCCAATCTGGAATACGATTTGGCGAGCGGCAAGCGGGGTGACCGTGACACCCATATTGATGACCTGCTAGCGGAGATCACCGGCGCCGAGGCCGCGACGGTAGTCAACAACAATGCCGCCGCCGTGTTGCTGGTTCTCAACACACTGGCCAACCGCAAAGAAGTGCCGGTGTCCCGCGGCGAACTGATCGAGATCGGCGGGGCGTTCCGTATTCCCGACATCATGAAGCGGGCGGGGGCCAAACTGGTGGAGATAGGCACAACCAATCGCACCCACCTGAAGGACTATGCCGAAGCGATCAGTCCCAAAACAGCGGCGCTGATGAAGGTGCATACCAGCAACTACACGGTTCAAGGCTTCACCAAGGAAGTCACGGGTAAGGAGCTGTCGGCCCTGGCACGCGAACACGATCTGCCCCTGATTGAGGATTTGGGCAGTGGTACGCTGGTCGACCTCAGCCGCTATGGGCTGCCCCACGAACCGACGGCCCAGGAAACCCTGGCCAATGGCGTGGATGTGGTGACGTTTTCCGGCGACAAGTTATTGGGCGGGCCGCAGGCCGGTTTGATTGTCGGCACGAAGGAGCTGGTCCAAAAGATCAAGAAGAACCCGATGAAGCGGGCATTGCGCCTCGACAAGGTGACCATCGCCGCGTTGACGGCGGTGCTGCAGCTCTACCGCGACCCTGATCGGCTGGCCGCCCGCGTGCCGACCATCCGGCTATTGGCCCGGTCCGAGGCCGATATCCGCGCGGTGGCTGACCGGGTGAAGGCGCCGGTGGCTGACGCGCTCGGCGACAACTACGTGGTCCGCACGGTTGAAGTGCAAAGCCAGATCGGCAGTGGTTCATTGCCGGTGGAACGTCTGCTCAGCGTGGCGCTCTCAATCGAGCCCCTGAAGGGCAGCCGCGGCAGTGCGCTTAAGAAACTCGCCGCCGCTTTCCGCACCTTGCCCATACCGGTCATCGGCCGCACCCAGGATGACGCCTTTCTGCTGGACCTGCGCTGTCTGGAAGATGAGGACACCTTCCTTGGCCAGCTCGGCGAACTGGGCCTCAAGTCATGATTATCGCCACTGCCGGACATATCGATCACGGCAAGACGGCGCTGGTCCGGGCGCTGACCGGCATTGATACGGACCGGCTGCCGGAAGAGAAAAAGCGGGGCATGTCCATCGATCTGGGCTTTGCCTATCATCCGCTGGAAAGCGGGCATGTCCTGGGCTTTGTCGATGTGCCGGGCCACGAGAAGTTTATCCGCAATATGCTGGCGGGCGTCACCGGTATCGATTACGCCATGCTGATTGTCGCCGCCGATGACGGGCCCATGCCCCAGACCGAGGAGCATCTAGCCATCCTTGATTTGCTGGGAGTGACCGACGGGATTGTCGCCCTCACTAAAATCGACCGGGTGGACGCCGCTCGTATCGACGACGCCAAGGCGGAGATCGAACTCCTCCTTGACGGCACGTGTCTGCAGGGCGCGGACATTATGCCGGTCTCCGCTATCACCGGCAATGGTGTGGACGCAATCAAAGAACATCTGGAGGCGCTGACGGATATCGTCGGCGAAAAGCAGGGGGAAGGACATTTTCGCCTCGCCATCGACCGTTGTTTTACCGTGCAGGGCGCAGGCCTCGTCGTCACTGGCGCTGTGTTCTCCGGCAAGGTCACGGTGGGAGACCATTTGGTGATTTCGCCGGAAGGCTGGGAAGCGCGGGTGCGGGGCATCCATGCGCAGAACCAGGAATCCGAGACCGGCGTCGTCGGCCAGCGTTGCGCCGTCAACCTCACCGGGCCCGATCTTCGCCGCTCGGAGGTGCATCGCGGCGGCTGGCTTCTAAGTCCGGAGATACACAAACCCGTGCCCCGGTTTGATGCGCGCATCCGGGTATTGCCGGGGGAGGCTAAACCGCTGCGTCACTGGACTCCGGTGCACGTGCATCTGGGCGCGGCGGAAGTTTTGGGGCGGGTGGCCATCCTGGGCGAAAAGTCTCTCGCCCCCGGCGAAGACGGCTTGGTACAGATCGTCCTCGACCGGCAAATCGGCGCGTTGAAGGGAGACGGGTTCATCCTGCGGGACCAATCGGCCCAGCGGACCCTCGCCGGCGGCCGGGTGATCGATCCGTTTTCACCGGCCCGCAATCGCGCCAAACCGGAACGGTTGGCCTTCCTTGCCGACATGGATCAGCGGGACGCGGACGAGGCGCTGGCGGCGCTGCTGGCGCATAATCCGGCGGGCATTGATCTGAAGGCCTTTACCACCGCCTGGAACCTGACGGCGGCGGATAAAGAAGTCGTGTTTGAGATGGCGGAGATGTTTGTCGGTGGGACCGAGGCCGCGCCGATCGCTTTTTCGCCGGATCATTGGCGGGCGCTGAATGAAGAGACGTTGGCAAACCTGAAGGCCTGGCATGAAAAGAATCCGGACAAGGCCGGTCTTAACACCCATGGGCTACGCTCGGCATGCTCCACCCGTATTCCGGTGCCGGTGTTCCAGAGCGTGCTCGATCATCTGGTCGAGGAAAAGCAGATCATTAACCTTGGCGCGGGCTATTGTCTGCCGGGGTTCGAGCCCACGATGTCCAAGAAGGACACACAACTTTGGAACAAGGTAAAGCCGATCCTGGAAGAGGAGTTCACACGGCCCCCGGTGGTCCGGGAACTGGCGGATCAACTCAATGTGGACCACAAGGACCTGGAGAAATATCTGGTCCGGATCGCCAAGCTGGGCATGGTCAAGCAGGTGGCCAAGAACAGGTTCTTCCTGCCCGAGGCCGTCCTTGAACTGGCCGCGGTGGTGGAGAAACTGGGCCAGGGCGCGAACGGGGAAGGTTTTGGCGCGGCCGAGTTCCGGGATCAAACAGACACCGGTCGCAACCTCGCCATCGAGGTGCTGGAATTTTTCGACAAGTCCGGGCTCACCTTCCGCCGGGGCGACACCCGAAAGGTGATGAAATCGGTCTCTGACGTTTTCGGGGAGAAGTAGTTACTTGCCACCCAACCGTGGTGCCGCGAAGGTGCCGGAGCCCCGCTGCGGATAGCGGGCCAGCGCAAAGCCCTGCTGATGGCAGGCACGGGTGATCACGGTCGCTTTCCAGAATGCCCCGCCGATCACGGCGAAGCCGCCGCCGATGCCGAGAAGCCAGGCCGGACTCGTCGGCGAAATGGTCATGACGGTGAGGAACAAGATCGCCGGCAACAGGTTCCCGACCAGCAGGACCATGGGCGTCGCTTTATACAGGATAACCTGCGACAGGGGGCCGATGCCGTTCTCGGCCGCCTTGGTCACGTAGGCCCGCCATAAGAGCACGTTGACCACAATCAGCGCCAACCCGGCCAGCGGCAGGGGGTCAGCAGAGGCCAGCGGCTGCGGATCAATGGCCAAGATCACCGCCAACAGCCCCGCGCCTTCCAGCAGGCCCGAGGTCATCAGCATCCAGGGCATCAGCGGCACCCGCCAGGACGGGATGCCCTTGGCGGCGTGCAGGATGCGCGCCTGGCAATACAGGAACAGCAAGGCAAACACCGCGACCAGCGCGTGAAAAACGGGATGTGGCTGCAGATAATCAATGAAGCCCAACAGATAGAGCGCGACGACGGCGTACACCTCCCGCGACATCCACGATGTTTGCGGCCGCAGGATCACATAGAGGGCGCGGAGCTTCCGGCCGATCTTGAGCCAGACGAAGAACAGCCCGACGGCGATGATCGCGCCGGCGCCGGCAAAAATATTCAGCATCGCCGATTCAGCCAAACCGGCCATTACATGCATCAGGTACGTCAGTAAAATGAGCCCCGAGCCGATGCCGCCCATGATGAAGTTCATAGCGGCGCGCATATCCCAGAAAGTCTGCGCGTTCCCGGTTAGCGGATTTTCCGGATCGCTCAGCCGTTCGCCATCCACATCTGAATCCCCCGGATCGCGGCCCGGGACGGCCGGCGTTTCGTAGAGGTATTTAATCTGCGGATCAGTGCCGAGTTCAGCATGCATTTGGAATGACGGACGGCTCGCCACCTGTTGAGAGACGATGCTCTCCGGGTCATTGAAATCCCCGAAGGTGATGGCCGATGCAATGCAGGCCGCCGCACAGGCCGGGGTGGCGGACTGATCAACGCCGGGCTTGAGACCGTTCTCCAACCCGTCATCCACGCGGGTAATGCAGAAGGTGCATTTCTGGGCAACGCCCAGCCGGTCGTCATGGGCGACGGTTTTCTCCTGCAACGTCTCTTCGCCGAAATAGAACTTCTTGTCGTGGACGATGGTGCGCGCCTGGTACGGGCACGCCACCGCACAGGATGCACAGCCGATACAGAGGTCGTAGTCCATGGTCACCAGACCATCGCCCCGCTGCTTGGTCGCGCCGGACGGGCAGACCGGTACACAAGGAGGTTCCGCACAATGTTGACAGCCGACCACCATAAACAAACGTTCTACATTCGGGAAAACGCCGGTCTCTACATCCAGAACGCGCCGCCACTGGACACCCGGCACTGTGTCGTTGGCGTGTTTGCAGGCGACCGTGCACGTCTGGCACCCAACGCAACGGTTCACATCGACGGTCATGCCCCAGCGGGGTGTATGTGGTGACATCTCGTTCATGGTTCAGACCGCCTGCGGCCGTTTCGGCCCGTCGCCCCGTGTGATTTTGACCCGCGCCACGTCAGAGCCGCTGCCCGTGGAGTCCGTCAATTTAAGCGACAAAGATGTGAGAGAGTTCAGGCTCGGCAAGTGGAGATCCTTGGCGAAGGGCGTCTTCCAGTGATCGAACTGGCCGATCATGACCACGGTGTCCGGGCGGATGCCTTCCCGCAGCACGGCGTATCCCTTGGTGATGCCGGAGACGGATTCGATGGTCACCGGATCGCCTTCTTCCAGGCCCAGCTCCCGGCCGCGAGTGCGGTTCATGATGACGCCCTTGTGGCCGGTGACGTTCTGCGCCACTTCGTTGATCAGCGGGATGCCGACGTTCAGTCCCCAGGAATACTGCATGGAGCGGCTGGTGAGCGCCCAGAACGGATAGTCCTCCGGGTCATAGCCGGATTCCTGCACATGCTCCGTCCAGATATCCGGGAAGCGATGGTACTTGGGCAGGGGTTCGTATTCTTCCAGCTGTGTATCCCACCACTCCACGCCGATTTCGTGCAGCCGGTGGGCAAGCTGGGTGCCATGTCGCAGGATGCGTTCCTGATAGGGCAATTCGAACCGCATCCCATTTTTCTTGATGTGGGGGTAGAGGAACCATTCCAGCTGCGGGAAGGGGCGCAGCATGTAGCCCTTTTCCTTGAACCAGTCGATGCCGTTTATTTCCTCGCCACCGGAGAGCTCATGACTAGCAGCCTTGGCGGTCTTGTCCCAAATCTCTTCGACGCCGTAGGCTTGTTCCAGCTCCAGCCCGTAGTCGAAATCGTCGGTGACCAGCCGCGCGCCGTGGGCGCCCCTGTTGATGGCGTTGTTGTACTTATCAAGAATGCCCGACCGCTTCGCCAGCTCGGTGGCGATATCGGTCATGTCCATGCTATCGACCGGGCTCTCGACAGCCGGCTGGCGGATGGTCCAGCCCTGTTGGGTCCAAAGCTGTTCGACGAATTTGGTGCCGCCCAATTGAATAAGCTGCAGGCTTTCCAGGTCGGTGTTCTCAGGCAGCAGGATGTCGGCGAAGTGGTTGGTCTCGTCCGGCGTGTAGGCGAAGGACACAATGAACGGGAACTCGGCCACCCGCTCCGCCACCTCCGGCGCATTCCACGAAGAGATCGCCGGATTGGTGCGATAGCAGAACCAAATGTCCGGCTTGGTCGGCGTTGGCCAGTTCTTCGGCGGGTTTTTCTGGAACAGCCATGGCAAATGCGCCGGGCCCAGCGCCGGCGACCAGGCGGAATTCGCAACCAGCGGCACCAAGGTCTGATAGGCGTTTCGGATCTGTGGGTTCCGGCTCCATTCCTCTTTGCTGGTCGGATTGAAGGGGAATTCCATAAACCCGTCCAAGCCTTTTACGGCGGAGGTAAACCGGTCGTTGGCCGGCCGGTTGAGCTTCACGTTGGTGCCGATCATGCCGCCCGGCACTTCCAGCGCGCCGACCAGGCACAAGAGCATCGTCCGCGCCCAACAGCAGTTGTACCCGCCCCAACCGTTGTTGACCGTTTTGCCGAGTAACACGGCGACAGGCCGGTAAGGCAAGGTCTCTCCATCGATCTCGATGGTCGCGCCAATGTTGGCTTGTGAAAGGAACTCGTCGCCGATTTCCCGGATTCGCTCTGCCGGTACGTCGCATTCGGCCGCCGCCCAGTCGGGCGTGTATTCTTTCATATGATCCATCAGGACCTGGAAGGAGGGGCGCACCTCGACATTATCGTGGGTCCACTCCTGGCCGTCGGCGCCGATTTCCAGACCGGAGAGCGTATGCGTTCCCTCCATGGCCGGTTCACTGATCTCGGCATCGTAAGGCTTCGCCGTATTGTCGGCGAGGTCCAGGATCATCGGTTTTTGCGTCGCCGGGTCACGCAGGTAAAACCCGTTGGGGGCGATCAGGTAGGGGGAGTTGGTATCCCGGGTCAGATAGGGAACGTCACAGACCTCCCGCCAATTGCGCTCAATCAGGATGCGATGAATGACGCCATACAGGAACGCGGCGTCTGTCTTCGGCTTGATCGGCACCCACTCCGCCGCCACCGCGCCGGTGACCGACAGATGGGGCTCAACCTGGACCCGCTTTAATCCTCTCGCCCTGGCGTCCGCATGCCGCCAGATGCCAGCGACCCCTGTGGCCGCGTCGCCGTTGTGGCCGCAGGACAGAATATATTTCACCCGGGGCGTGTCCGGCGCGACGATAAAGGCCCGGTGCCACAGTTCGCCGTACAGATGTTCAGAATGATAGCACTTCACCCCCTGACCCGCGCCGAAGCCTAGATCCACCTTGCCGATTGCTGACAGGAGCGCAGGGAAGGTGCCCATATATTGGGTTGGGGTGCCGCCGCCGCCGAAGCTTGCGGCAATTCTCGGATAGCCGGACGAATCGGTGAGGCCGGTGTCGAACACCTCCTTCAGCTTGCCGGCGACGAGTTCCAGGGCTTCGTCCCAGGAGATGGGCTCGAATCCAGGGTCCTCGTTCTTGCCCTTTTTCGGATTGGTGCGCCGCATGGGCTGCTTGATGCGGTGGGGGTTATAGGTCTTCTGGATCAGGCCGTAGGCTTTCACGCAGACCCGTCCGCCGCCGGGATGGGCATCCTGAATGCCGTATTGGGATTCCAGCCGAGTGGCGACGCCATTCTCCACCTCGATCTCCATCAGGTCCGGCCCCGCCACGCACTGATAGCAGAAGGATTTGACGGTCTTTTTGGTGGACTGATCCATCTCTGCCTCTCCTCGGAAGACGGTTAGCCGCCCAGCACCTTTTCGCGTTTTGCCTGAAGGCGTTCAAAGGTTTTGGCGACATCGACAACAAAGCGATTGTGTTTGCCGCGCCCGACTTCTTCAAGGGAATCCTTTACCGTCGCCTCCATAGAAACAGCGCGGCCGTCCACTCCAACAACGGTGATGGTAATCTCTACGCTATCGCCCTCTACGGTCGCGCCCATATGATCCACGGAAACATTAGTGCCCACGGTGTTCTCGCCCTCGTCGAGATGGTCCATCAGAAACGCGTGACAGGTGTATTCGATATCCTCGACCATGTTGGGGGTGGAATACACCCGGCCTTCGTCGCCCATGAAGCCGATGGTGCGGTCCCGGTCGACCTTGATCCTATTGGTGTGCGTGAGACCCGGTTTTAATGTGTCCTTCACCTGCCCCTCCCTTGATGGCAAACCTGTTTGTTCGACAATATTTTACCAGATAAGGGGTGTCGAACACTATTGTTCGGGGGGCGAACAATAGAGATTGAAGAAGATTAGCAGAATCTGCGAATCCTGATATGAGTAAAACCATGACGCCGATGGTTTCTTTGTCCAGATTTCGGGTTTTGTTGACCGCGATTGTGCTTGGGACAGCGAATTGCTTACCGGCCCTTGCGGAAAGCGAGTTTGCCGAGATCGACAAATCCCGCTCCGAAATCAGCATCCTCGGCGATGACGGCTTTATTCTAAAGCGAATGGCGAAGAACGGTCCTTACCAGTACCGGGAAGCCGTGCACTTGGATGGCGGGGTCATCATGTATTCGCGAACCCACCCTGGCGCTCACTTCACCTATGCCAACGATCCGCGGACGGATATAAGGGACAGATTGAATGATTCCCCAAAGGCCAAAGCCTTCGGCCTTAGTGTGGAGATTAAAGAGGTCAAGCGGGGCGAAACCGTGGATTTCTATTATCTCTACGCCGCTAAGGGAAATTTCAAGGGAAGCTGTTTCCACGCTAGCGGATTTTTCGGTGTCGGGGATTTTGCGGGTAGCCAAGTTATGGATGTCAGTGTGTGCCGTCCGTCCAAATGGGGAGGTCCCGGAAAACTGCGGGACGAAATGCAGGACATCATCAAGCGGTTAAAATTCGACGGCGGCAAGCTGAACCGCAAGGAGAAGGGCAGTTAGAAACCGCTAGTCCAGCTCGAACGCGTCTTTGTAGTCCAATTTAAGTGTGGGATCCTGGTCTTCTTTCTGAAGCACGCAATTGCCGATCACCAGCAAATCAAGCTCCGTGCCCATGAGGCAACGAAAAGCATCTTCCGGTGTGCAGACGATGGGTTCGCCGCGGACATTAAAACTTGTATTGGCGACAACCGGGCAGCCGGTTAGGTCTTTAAATCTCGTCAGCAGCGCGTGGTACTTTGGATTTCGTTCCGCGTCCACGGTCTGTATGCGGGCAGAGTAATCGACGTGAGTCACGGCCGGAATGTCAGAGCGGGAAATATTGAGCTTATCGATCCCGAACAGTGATTTCTCGGCTTCGGTCATTTCCTTTTGGTGGGACTTAGCCACATCGGCCACCATCAGCATGTAGGGACTGTCTGTATCCATATCAAACCAATCGGCCACATCTTCCCGGCGCACTGACGGCGCGAACGGCCGGAAGGATTCCCGGAATTTGATTTTCAGGTTGAGGGTCTTTTGCATTTCCGGCGAGCGCGCATCTCCCAGGATCGACCGGTTGCCGAGCGCGCGGGGTCCGAATTCCATCCGGCCCTGGAACCAGCCGATGGCCTTGCCGTCGGCAAGTGCTTGAGCGGTCAGATCGATGACCTCGGTTTCCGAGTGGCGGGTTAGCTTGCCGCCCGCCGCAGTGATCCGGCTCTCTATTTCATCATCGCTATAGTCCGGCCCCAGGTAGGAGCCGAACATAGCGTCCGCCGCCCCGTTCAGATGACGGGGCTGGTCTTGATACAAGTGATAGGCGCAGAGCGCCGCGCCGAGGGCGCCGCCGGCGTCACCGGCTGCGGGCTGAACCCAGATATTTTCAAACGCGCCATCGCGCAGCACCTTACCGTTGGCCACGCAGTTCAGCGCAACGCCGCCGGCCAGGCACAGGTTCTTGGCGCCGGTTTCCTTTGCCAGGGATCGGGTCAGCTTCAGAACGATCTCTTCCGTGACGGCCTGGATGGAGGCGGCCAAGTCCATATCCCGATCGGTCAGCAGGCTCTCCGGATTGCGGGCTGGCGCGCCGAACAACTTGGCGAACTTGTCGTTGGTCATCCGCAGCCCGGTGCAGTAATCGAAATAGGACTGATCCAAGCGGAAGGTGCCGTCCTCCTTCACGTCGATCACATTGTCCAGGATCAGGTCCTTGTACTTGGGCTCCCCATACGGCGCGAGGCCCATAACCTTGTACTCACCCGAATTCACCCGAAATCCGGTGTAATAGGTAAAAGCTGAATACAGTAGCCCTAAGGAATGGGGGAAGTGTAGTTCCCTGAACATTTCCAATTTCTTGCCTGACCCGTGGGCGACGGATGTGGTCGCCCACTCGCCGACGCCGTCCATGGTCAGCACCAGCGCGTCTTCAAAGGGCGAGGGGAAGAAGGCGCTGGCAGCGTGGCTTTGATGGTGCTCGGCAAACAGCAGCTTGTTCTTCCAGTCGAAGTCGGGATCGTAGTGTTGGAACTTTTTGCGCAGTAGGTCCTTTTGGAAAAGTTTCTCCCTAAGCCACACAGGCATGGCGGCGCGGAACGACGTAAATCCTCTGGGTGCGAATGACAAATACGTTTCCAGAAGGCGCTCGAACTTCAAAAAAGGTTTGTCATAAAAAGCGACAAAATCGACGTCGCTTAAGGAGATGCCGGCTTCTTGCAAGCAATATTCCACCGCACCCGCAGGGAAGTCGGAATCGTGTTTCTTTCGGGTGAACCGTTCTTCCTGAGCGGCGGCGGCAACCCGGCCATCTTCGATCAGCGCGGCGGCGCTGTCGTGGTAGAACGCAGAAATTCCGAGAATACGCATCGAGACGGACCTTTAGAATATCGTGTAAATAAATGGCGCGATGGCCGAGCCTTGGGCCAGCACCAACAGCCCGCCGAAGACCACCATCATAATCATGACCGGCATCAGCCAGTACTTCTTCCGGGTGCGCAGGAAAGCCCATAGTTCGAGAATTGTGCTCATGCGCGTTTCCTAAAACTGGTCTTTCATTGTTTCAGGCAAGGGGCCTGGCGGGTCCCTTTCGATCCAGTAGGACGAGGCCTTGTCGTCAAATTGTAAGGGCAGGGGGACCTTCCCAAGCATCTTCATGATTATCCCAATCGGTGTAATCGTAACGAAGAAGATAAGGCCCAAGATTATCGGGCTGACGATGCGATGGAGAAGGAGGCCGAATTTGAACCAAATCATGTTCAGCGGCCGAAGCCAGACGGGGACGATCAAAGCAACCGCCAGGAAGGCAACGGCAACGGCGCCGGCCCAAAGCCGGATGCTTTCTCCGTTCAGAAGCGGCCAGGCGGCAATGACCACGAAAACAACGGCGAAGACGATCCCGAACGATCGGTCGGAACCCAGTTTGACATCCCGATCTTGGCGGCCAAGTTCCGCATGGACTTGTGAATCGGTCACTCGCAGATCTCCATAACCATCTCTTTACCCGTCCCATTCATTCGTTTTCATCCTGTAGGAGGTCTTCTTCTTCCTCTTCGATGATCTCCGGCATGCCGACCCAGCGCATAAACAGCGGCACCGCTCGTTGGCGCTCGGCGTCACTCGTTCCTTGGCCTGCAAGAAAAGAGCGGACGATCTTGGGCGAGAACATGTCGTTGAATGTCATATAGGACCAGAGGACAACCAGCTCGCCGCAATGGGCCGGCAGTCGGTCCACCGCTTTGTAAAGCCAGTCCTGGGTCGCGCCCTCCCGGGTCTCCCCGGCTTTCACTTCTTGCTCCAAAAATTGCCGTAGCGCGTTTTTGGCTTCATTGACGATGATCGGTTTGTAAATCATCAACACTCGGAATATGTCAAAATCGCCGAACTTGGGAGGGTCATATCCGTCGGCCTTTGAGATTGCTTTCCAGAAGCCCTCGGATTTTTGAAGGTTCTGCTTTTCGGCTGGTGACTGGACGGTTTGTTTGCTCTCTTGTTTCTTGAACTTACCAAGAAGGCCGCCCTTTCCTTTCTCTTCCTTCTTTTTCTTCGGCTTCGGGATGCCTTTGACGTCACTGTTGGCGAGGGCCGAACGGAATTCCTTGATGCGGTCTTCCCAAATCAGCAGAACGATATTCTCCGTGTCCGGTTTGTCGAATTCCTCGAAGAATGTGCGCTTGTGTAGTTGATCGGCAGAGACGCTGTCGGCCATGTTCCGGATACGCCGATGGTTCAGCATGTCGGGCACGATGAACTTACGCACGGCGGCGATAAACACATCCGTGAATTTCGGATTGAGGGGATAGGGTTCCTGACTGTCATCTACGTGAAACAGCGCCAGCCGTTCCTCTAGAAAATCGCAGAAGTAATCCCTGAAGGCGGCTTCAAAACTGTCATGGGTTGCGGTAGCTTCCGCCGATGCAGCGGCAGGCGCTTCACCGGAGGCCGCCCCTTGAAACACCTGCTGCAGCTCCAATGCCCGATTTTTGATATGGGACTTAAACTCTTCATCGCCAAGCTGACTGCATTGCTCCAGGAATTGGAGGGTGACCGTCGTTGACTTGGCGATTTCGGGATCCAGGGTGCTTCCGGATTCATGTTTGCCGAGCGCGCCAATAATCGTATCAACCGACGTGTCGATCGTTGAAATAAGTGTATCCTTATTCGCATCCGGACCGACAGACGCGATCGCCGCAAGGATGTTGCTTAAATTCTGTTCGTTGCTCTCGTCCAAAGAGGGGGTCCCGATCACTTTGCAGTACGCGGTCTCAACGTAAGGTAGGGCGAGCGAAGTTAACCCCGGCAAGCCTCTAATATCATAGGTATACCGGCCAAACTCGGCAGGTCAAATCCCGGATTCTCTTGACCTGGAAACTGACGCAGGGCGACATCATTTGGACAGATCCATCGAGTCATCTGATGGCCTAATCCGTTCCAATTCCATGATAGATTCGTAATTGGGATATTTCTGAAATCGATGGCCCAGAAAAGAATTATCAATTTCAGCAATAGTGGCTCTTTTGCTAGAGTCATATCCATGTACTAATTATACGTTGCCGTCATGGAACAGTGGCCAAGTCTATTTATATCCCACGGCTCGCCGATGATCCTGCTGGATGACTGTCCGGCGCGGCACTTCATGGCGCAGTATGGCCAGGAGATGAAGCGTCCGGACGCCATTCTGATGATCTCCGCTCATTGGGAGACAGAGGGCGTCACCGTCGGCAGTGCAGCCGAGCCGCCCACCATCCATGATTTTTACGGCTTTCCCGAGCCGCTCTACCGCTATCACTATCCAGCCACCGGACATCAAACTACCGCCAAGCAAACCTTTGAATGCCTTCGAATGGCCGGATTCGACGTGGTAGAAGACGATGAACGCGGACTAGACCACGGCGCTTGGGTGCCCCTGGCCTACATGTTCCCGGAGGGGGAGGTGCCGGTGGCGCAACTCTCGATCCAGTCCCATCTAGGCGCACGGCATCATTACGAGATGGGCAGGGCCCTGGCGCCGCTCAGAGATGAGAATATTCTCATAGTGGGGTCAGGCAATGCGACCCATGGGCGGCGCGCCGGCGGGGTGAATGAGCCGGTGTTCGACTGGGTGGCCGCGTTTTCCGAGTGGATCCATGACTGCGTGATGGAAAACCGGGCGGAAGACGTTATCGATTATCTGGCGGAAGGGCCGTACGCCTTTGAAAATCACCCGACACCGGATCACTATGTGCCTTTATTAATTGCCATGGGTGCGGCGGGCGAAAATGCTAAAGCTAAACGGCTTCACACCAGCTATACTTATCGGACGATTTCGATGGATTCATATGAATTCCATTAGGTTATGAGAGAGATAAGCCGGATTCAAATCCGGCATTTGTGTAACAGGGACTAAATTTTGAACGATACCATCTCAGCGCCGGAGCAGCCGGACGCCGCTACCCCTAGCGAAATGCAACCATGGGCCGACTCACTGTGGAAGTGGATCGCCGCTTTCATGACGTTTGCGGCGCTGTTGTGGAATATCGACTTCTTTGAATGGTTCGGTTTTGCTTTCGTTCAAGAGCAATACTACGCGTTCATTATGGCGCTGGCGCTGCCGGTCGTGTTTCTCTCTGTGCGAATTGATCGTAGCGCCGATAAAGAAGTGCCCTGGTTTGATTTCGTGCTGGCGGCGGTTTCGCTGGTTCTGCTGCTGTACGTGTCCATCAATTTCCTCTGGTTGCGGGAATTCGGTCTGGGTGGCAGCACGCCCTTTGCCATTACTTTGGGCGCGATCATCATGTTCCTGGTCATTGATGGTCTTCGCCGCTCTGCCGGCTATATCATGCTGGGTGTGGCGTTGGTGTTCATTATCTACGCGCCATTGGGCCACCTGATTCCAGGACCGCTGGTCGGGTCGAAAACAGAGCTGTGGCAACTGGCTATCAACATGGGTTTCAATCCGAACGCCCTGTTCGGTATTCCATTGCAGGTCGGCACCACCATCGTGATTATGTTCATTCTGTTCGGCCAGGTGCTGTTCAAAGCTGGCGGTGGACGGTTCTTTACCGATCTGGCCATGGCGACCGTGGGCCATCGGCGTGGCGGCGCAGCCAAGATTTCCGTCGTGGCCTCGGCCTTGTTCGGCACCATTTCCGGCACCGCCGTTTCCAACGTGGTGACGACGGGCATCATGACCATCCCGCTGATGCGCAAGGCAGGCTACAGGGCAACCCACGCCGGCGCCATTGAGGCGATTGCCTCGACCGGCGGACAGTTCATGCCGCCGATCATGGGCGCTGCCGCCTTCCTGATGGCGGAAATGATCGAAGTGCCCTATGCGGAGATCGCTTTGGCGGCCATCATCCCCTCGCTCCTCTATTATCTGGCGGTCTTCGTGCAGGTTGATCTGATCGCGGCCCGGGACAATATCCGTTTTGTCGAGACCGAACTGCCGAGCCCCTGGGAAGTTCTGAAACAAGGTTGGCATTTCTTCATCCCGTTTGCCGTCCTGATTTACACTCTGTTTGAACTCAGCATGCCGCCGGAGAAAGCGGCTATCTATTCCACGACCACGCTGCTGATTGGCTTTATCAAGCCCTATGGCGAAGACCGTCTGAGGCTCAAGGATCTGTTCAACATTTTCTCAAGCACGGGTCATTTGGTGGTGGAGTTGCTGATGATCGTGGCCACGGCCGGGTTTGTGATCGGCATTCTCAATCTGACCGGCCTCGGTTTTGCGCTTACCTTCTCTCTGACCGATCTGGCCGGCGGTAATCTATTTATCCTGCTGCTGATCAGTGCGGTGATTTGTATTGTCCTCGGCATGGGGATGCCGACCCTGGCGATCTATGTATTGCTGGGCGCGTTGATCGCACCAGCGATTGTCGAGGCGGGTGTCTCGGAAATTCCAGCTCACCTGTTCATCTTGTACTTCGGGATGATGTCCATGATCACGCCGCCGATTGCCCTGGCCGCATTTGCCGCGGCGACTCTGACCAAGGCCAATCCCATGGTGACAGGCTTTGTCGGCATGAAATTCGGCTGGACGGCGTACTTTGTGCCGTTCCTGTTTGTTTATTCGCCGACCTTGCTGTTGACCGGCGACTCCACGGACATCGCAATTAATTTGGTGACCGCTATTCTCGGCACCTATTTTGCGTCACTGGCGGTTGTCGGTTTCCTGACCCGGAAGCTCAATGTTGTGATGCGAATTATTTTGGGAGCGGCCGGTTTGGCAGCGCTGCTTCCCTACGAGATATTCGACATGGCCGAGATGTTAAACATCGTTGGCGTCGCCGTCGGCATTGCTATATTTGCTTTCGAGAAATATGCAGTGCGGGGAAACACCCCAGTTGGCGCAGAAGCCCCGTAGGCTAAGATGGTTTAACCGCGTTTCTTTTAACCCTAACCACAAACATTTCAACAGTTGGAGGAAAGTATGAGACTTCTAGCAACGACAACGATGGCGACAGCGGCAATTGCCGCGGCGTTTGCCGTCAGCGCACCCCAGGCGGAAGCCCAGGTCGCCGTATTTGCCACGAACCCGCAGGGTAGCCTGGGTTACCGGACGGGTATCGCGGTCGCCAAGACCGTGACCGAAAAAGTCGATGGCGTCACCGGTCGTCCCCGTCCGATGGGCGGCTCGACCACCTACATTCCGATCGTCAACCGCGGCGAAGTGGGCTTCGGCTTCACGAACGCTCTCGAGGCACACCAGGCTGTCGTCGGCGAAGGCTCCTTTAAGGGGCGGGCGCAGACCAACCTTCGCCTGATGGGCAACATGTTCCCGTTGGTTGCCGGATTGGCTGTGCCGGCGGATGCGGGCGTGAAGAACGCTGCAGATCTCAAAAAACTGAAGGGCAAACGTGCTACGTCAGAATACACTTCCCTGACCGCCATCGAATCCTGGATGCGCGGCGCCATCGCGAATGCCGGCATGGACTATGACAAGGACTTCAAGAAGGTCCCCGTCTCCGGCTTCGTGAAAGGTATCTTTGCTCTCGGCGAAGGTAAGACCGATGTTACTTGGATCAGCCTCGGCAACGGCGCGGGCCGGAAGGTCATGACTCAACTGCGCAATCGTGGCGGCTGGGTCCATGTCAACCTGGATGACTCTCCGGAAGCGGTTGCACGGATGCGCAAATTCGCACCTCCGGGCTCGATCACCAAGATCACGAACACCAAGCTGCCGGGCATCACGGGTCCGACTAACATGATCCAATTTGATTATGTCCTGTTCACTCACAAGGGTATGTCGGATGAGGTGGTCTACAAAATCACCAAGGCTCTGGCGACCAACAAGAAGCATCTGGCCAGCTCCATGGGCCTGTTCAACCGTCTGCCGGCGGACGGCTTCGCGAAGCCGGACTATATGCCCTGGCACCCGGGTGCGCTCAAAGCACTCAAGGAACTGGGCTTGAAGAAATAGTCGCTTCATCACGATGCGATGAGAGAGCGGCGGGTCTTTGGGCCCGCCGTTTTCACCTAAGGAGGAATACACGATGATCGAACTACACGGCTGGATGACGCCGAATTCCCGGAAGCTTTATTACATGCTGGAAGAAACCGGCCTGGACTACCAAATTCATCCGGTGAATATCGGCGCGGGCCAACAACACGAGCCGGACTTCCTGGCTTTTTCGCCCAATAACAAAACCCCAGCGATGATCGACACGGACGGGCCGGGAGGCAAGCCTCATTCGGTGTTCGAGACCGGCGCCATGCTGATTTATCTGGCGGAGAAGACTGGCCAGTTCCTGCCCGCTGATCCGGCCAAGCGCAGCAATGTGATGCAGTGGCTGATGTGGCAAATCGGTGGCATGGCCCCGATGCTCGGCCAGCAGGGCTATTTCAACAATCTTGATGACAAGGACGCCAACGCTCACGCCGTCGAACGTTTCGCCAAGGAAGCTGCGCGGCTTTACGGCGTTTTGGACAAGCGCCTGTCTTCGTCGGAATATGTAGCAGGCGGTGACTATACCATCGCCGATATCTCCGCTCATCCCTGGGCGCGGTCGCACCCTCGCCAAGGTGTCAGCCTGGACGACTATTCCAACGTGAAGCGCTGGTTCGAGCAGATCAACGAACGCCCGGCCACGGAGCGGGGCAACAAGATTGCGGATTCTGTGAAAGAGGCGTCCGAAAACACCGATGGCCCGATCGATCCGAAATCACTGATTTAGGTCACTCTCTGAGTTGATATGCGGGGTCGGTGAAGTGCCTTTGTAGGTCTTCAAAGTCTTCCAAGGTGACAGAATCAGCTGTTAGCAATGGGCAGCTTGAACGTAAATGTTGTGCCTTTGCCGATTTCCGTTTCGAACCACAATTCACCCTTCAGCTCTTCGATGATCGTCTTGCTGATCGCCAACCCCAATCCGGTACCCTGTGTTTTTCTCGTATCGGAGCCATCCGCCTGTGAAAATTGATCGAAAATATGGGGTTGGAACTCTTCCGGAATACCGGCGCCAAAATCCTTCACGGACACAAACACATCCCGTTCATCCGGTACGATGCCGATGATGACATCGTCTCCCGGTTTGGAAAATTTCGCAGCATTCGACATCAGATTGTTCATCACTTGCAGCAGGCGGAATTCATCCGCATCGACATAAACCGCCTTGTCCGGCAAAGTATCGAGCACGAACTTCACATTATACTGGTCCGCGTACTCGTGATTGGATTCTACTGCATCTGCGGCAAAATCGGCTAAGTTCACTCGCTTCAATTGGAGTTCAAGCATCCCGGCCTGGATTTTCTCGACATCCAATATGTCGTCTATGAGACGGCGCAGGCGAAGGCAATTCCGGTTTGCTATATCAACCATTTCCTGCACGGGCTTGTCCAAGGGGCCAAGGGCGCCGCCGGCCATCAGTCCCAGGGTCCCTTGAATGGACGTGATGGGTGTTCGAAGCTCATGGCTCATATTGGCCAGAAACTGTGATTTGGCCTTGTTCGCGGCATCGGCCTCTTCCTTCGCGGCCTGCAACTTCAACTGGGTCGCTTTACGCATTCGAATTTCACGGCCCAAGCGGCGATTCCAAAGTAAAATTAAAATTACAATCGCCAACGCGCCACCGCCGACTTGCAAGGCAACCCGGATAACTTTTTGGGGGACCAGCGAAATTTCATACTGTGCTGCGATCCACTTGGCCCCGATAGCACTTTTTTCTTCAGGCGTGACCGCTGCAATACCTTTGTCTAGAATCGATGCCAATAGAGGCAGGTCTCTTCTGGACGCCATATTTAAGAGGCTATATTCCTCTCCGCCCAAATTCACCTCGCCGGACAGAGCGAGGCCGGTCATCAAATGTTTATCAATCAGATAATTGAAAACAGCTAACTCTCCCAGGGCGGCGTCTGCTTGTCTAAAGCTGACGGCCTTCATAGATTCCAGCGTGTCCTTCACAAGATGCAGTTTGATCTGCGGGAAATCGCGTTTGAGGATTTCCTCGTAGAAAAACCCCTTGGGCGCGGCGATTGTCTTGCCGTACAGTTGCTTCAGACTGCCGTAAAAGTTTTCCTGTCTGCTGATAATTGTGTTGGGATTGTCAGCGTAAGGCCTGGTGTAGAGGAGGTATTGCCGGCGCTTTGGCGTTTTGACGATGTTGAGCATGACATCCAGTGTGCCCTCCTTCATCATCTCCAGAAATTCGTTCCAGGTCGGGCCGGTCACATATTCGACCTTGAGCCCGGTCTTCTCGGCCACCAGATCCATAAACTCGATTGAGTAACCTGTCGGGATGCCGTTCTCGGTAAAATTAAAAGGCGGCCAGTCGGATTCGTTGTGAACGCGGATGACAGGGTTCTGCTGTATCCAAGCTTTTTCTTCCTCGGAAAGCGCGACGGTTTCTGCCGCCCAGACAAGGGGGGCAGATAGCGGTGAGATAGCCATGAAGGTGATTGCCGCGAAGGCGATGCGCCAAATTCGAAGTGCAGCTTTAATTTTTGACATCCCGAACATAGAGCTATTCCGGTGGCAAAATTTCCTGTACGCAGACGTCATCGATCAGGTGTTCACGGCCTATATCGCTCAGATGGGCACGCTTCTGATCATTCGGCAGGTGAGCTCCAACCCCGTTGGTCATGGCGAGAACGACCGATTGGTCGCTCATGCCGAGCCAATAGGCCCGACGCACCAGTTTGTCGTCCTGGTCGCGGGCGAATGGGTCTTCTGGATTGGCGCCGAGATCGGGCTTGTAGAAATTACTCATGTGAGGGGACTATAGCCTATCAGATGTTATGCCGCCATTCTCAAGGTTTCACCCATTCGCCACGCCACACGCTCGCGTTGCCGGTTCGCGTTGTCAGGTGAAATAGTTGTCGCTACATTTAAATGGCCCTTTAGAATGCAAATACAAGGAGAAAGTGGCGCTTGAGCGACCGTCCGAACATATTGCTGATTACATCCGACCAGCATCGGTGGGATTGTTACGGCTTTGAAGGCCGTAAAGTCAGGACGCCTCATCTGGATCGGATGGCGGCCAACGGGACGCGCTTCAGCTCGGCCATTACACCGAATTTGGTGTGTCAACCGGCCCGCGCCTCCATTTTGACCGGACTCCTGCCGCTTAGTCATGGGGTCTACGATAATCACGTAAGTCTCGATCCGGCGATTGGTGAAACGGGGTGGGCCCGAACCCTGGCTGATCATGGATACGCCAGCGCCTTCATCGGCAAAGGGCATTTTGGCGGTGATCCGAACTGTACGCCCTATGGCGCACCGGAATCACGAGCCCAATCGGCCGACTTTCCCGAGGACTGGTCCGGGCCCTATATGGGATATGACCATGCCGAATTGATGATCCTGGGGCATTGGCATGATCTGCTGCCGTGTGAGAAACCGCCTCGGGGTCAGCATTTTGAACGCTGGTTTTGGGGGCATGGCGAAGAGGGGGAGGCATGGGATCTCTGGGCGCAGGATTTCGGTCCGGTCCAAGAAGGCGCACAGACTTGGTTTTCCAAACTGCCGGCCGCGTGGCACTCGACCACCTGGGTTACCGACCGGACGATTGACTATCTTCGCCGGCATGATCAGAGCGATTCATTTTGTTTATGGGCTTCCTATCCCGATCCCCACCATCCATTTGACTGCCCCGAACCCTGGTCCCGGCTGCATCATGAAGACGATGTAGATATTTCGCGCACCCATGAACGGGATTTGGATCGGCGTCCCTGGTGGCATCGGGCGTCTTTGGAAAACGTGCCGCAAGCCAAGCGCGAGAGGGAAAAAATCCTTCGTCAGGAATACTCCCGGATTTCACCGCAGACGGACAAACAGCTCCGACAGATGACGGCTAATTATTACGGGGAGATATCCTTTATCGATGATGGGGTCGGGCGGATCATGGATGCTTTGAGCGAAACCGGTCTGGATGAAAATACGGTGGTGATTTTCACCTCCGATCACGGCGACCTGTTGGGGGATCACGGACTGTATCTCAAGGGACCAACACCGTACGAGGCGCTATTGCGGGTTGGCATGATCGTGCAGGGGCCGAACGTACCCGCCGGTAAGGTGGTGGCTGACCCGGTCTCGACCTTGGATCTGGCAGCCAGTTTCTACGATTGGGCCGGGGTTGAAAAACCGGCGGACATTCAAAGCGAGTCTCTCCGATCTCTCATTGAAGAAAACACATCGCGCGACGTGGCTTATAGCGAATGGAATCAGCAGCCGAGCCGAACCGGCGTGGAGCTGAACCTTAGAACCGTGCGCACCAAAGACGCCAAGTTGACGCTTGAACTTATCTCGGGGGCGGGTGAGATGTATGATCTCAAGAATGATCCCGACGAGATGGATAATCTGTTTGATGACGCCGGGTATGCGGCTTTGCAAAAGGAACTCACGGATATGATCCATGCCCGGCCAGGCAAGTTGATGGACGACTTACCGGCACACGAAGCTTAGAGACGACGGCGATGAATAAAATACAGTCGGAAATGAACCCCGAGGACGATCTCGATATTCGAGGCCGTTTGGCATTCCAGATATCGACTTTGGGGAACGCGATTTCTCAATGGGCGAGCCAGGCCTATCTCAGCAACTGCGGGGTCACCATGACCGAATGGCGGGTTTTGGTCGTGCTGGAAACCATTGGTCCGATGACAGCCCGCAAGATTTGCGGTCTCAGCAAGATGGACAAGGGTAATGTCAGCCGGGCCGTTAAAAAACTGATCGCCGACAGACGGATCAGTGGAACGCCGGACGCGACAGACCGCCGGGCGGTCATTTTGAACCTGACCGCGAAAGGCCGGAAGAAGTATCTTGAGGTCCGGCGCTATTCCGACGAGCGAGAAAAGCGATTGAGCGCCGCTGTCGGAGAGGAAAATAGGGCAAATTTCGAAGAGGCGATTGAACGCCTGACGGCGGAAACTGAACGTATGTTGAAAGAATTACAGATCTAGGGACCGGATCCCTGACACTAGAAAGGGCAAATTTGCCGGGCAAGGATTCAGCCAGTTGCGAAACGAGTAGACTATGTTATGGTTGTATCAACAACTAAATTAAAACGCGTATTTTTACAGTGGAGGACGACAATGAAGTTCACATCAATATCCAAAGGATTTGCGGTTGCGGCATTGGGCGGTTTGGTGTCGCTGGCGGCGGTTTCCGATCAGGCCCAAGCCGGCGGTCACGGCGGTTGGAGCCCGAAAGGCCCGATCAACCTGATGATCGCCTTTACGGCCGGCGGCGGGGCCGACACCCAGGCTCGTCTCATCGCTTCTGAGATCGAGAAGAAAAAAGGTTGGAAGATTCTTCCGTCCAACGTCACCGGCAAGGGTGGTGTCACGCTGGCTCGCAAGATGAAAAGCGAACCCAATGACGGCCAGACTATCGGCATCGCCGTGACGGAGAGCTTCAACTATTCCATGGCGGCGACCAAGAATGCCGGTTACACCCTGAACGACTTTACCTTCATCACCACGACCGCCGGTTCCCAAATGGGCGTGTACGGCAAGACCGACAAAGGCTGGAAGTCCTGGGATGACGTGGTAAAGGCGGCCAAAGGCGACAAGACCATCAAGATCGGCGGCATGAGCCCGAAACACGCTGATCTGATTTATCTCTTGGGTCAGAAAGCTGGGGTGAAGTTTAACCCGGTGATCCTGCGGGGTGGTAAAGCGGTGCTCAATGCGGTGACCGCCGGCGACGTGGATGCCGGGTTCGGTGCGGGCATTCAGAACCGTGCGGTGAAGGCCGGTACGATGACCCATTACCTCTCCGGCGAACTGACCCGTTTGAAAGCATCGCCGAACGTGCCGACGTTGAAGGAAATGGGTCTTCCCTATGATGGCGGCGCGAAGTTCCTCATTTTTGCACCGAAGGGCATTCCCGCGGATGCCCGCGTCTCCATCGCCGCCGCCGTGGCGGAAGCACTCAACACCAAAGGCACCAAGCTTTCCGCCTTTGTGAATAAGGCTTTCGGTGGACCGCAACTGATCACCGGCCCGGCGCTTGAGAAGCTTCTGAAAGATGGCCTGGAAAGCTCCAAGGCTTTGATGAAGGCTTCGGGCTGAGTATTTCGGGTGGCGGTGTTATATGCCGCCACCCACTCTCCCTCAGGTTACAACGATGCGGATCGACCGCTGGACAGTCGGGCTGGCCGGGTTCTTTGCACTCCTGGCCGCCGTTATGCTGTTTGTGTGGATTCCCAATGATATAGAGACGGGTGTGGTCGAAGTTTACCGGCGGCAGGTAAATATCGGTGATTCCATGGCCCCCACCGTGGCGGCGGTGGCGCTTTTGGTCGTCTCGCTGCTGATGGGGGTGTTCAGCTTTTTCCGGCCGTTGGCCTCATCCGCTGCACCTCTGGATCAACGCTCATTTTCATTTCTCGCCCGTATCGGCGGTGTGATCGTCCTGTCGCTCGTCATCATGACCTATGCTGGCCCGCTACTGGTTGCGGTTGTGAACCTGTTTGGCGATGTCGGCATCTACCGCCATTTGAAAGATGACTTACCGTACAAATATGCGGGGTTTGTGCTGGGTGGCTTAAGCATGGTGGCCGGCGTGATCATGGTCGTCGAAAACAAGCTGAGCCGTCATTCTCTTTGGATCGCCGCCGCTGCCGTGCTGGCGCTGATTGTCATTTTTGATTTGCCGTTCGACGATATCCTGCTGCCGCCCAATGGTGACTATTGATGGGCATTCTGGATCACATCTGGTTGGGGATTCTGGCGGTTTTCATGGCGGACCCCTTATTCAGCATTGGACCCATGCCCATCTCCACCACCGTGGCGATGGTGGTGTTCGGATTCTTACTCGGTGTATTCGTCGGTGCCACGCCGGGTCTGGGCGGGCCATCGACCATGGCGATTTCCCTACCCATTTTGATTTCCATCTTTGGGGTTGAGGCAGACGCGCTGCTGCCCGTGCTTGGTTTTTTGGTGGCCGTCATGAAAGGGGCCACCATCGGCGGCGCGGTGCCGGCGATCCTTTTCAATACACCCGGCACGCCGGATTCATTGATGACCACCCTGGATGGCTTTCCCATGACCCAAAAGGGTCAGGCGGGAAAGGCGCTTCGGGTGGCGCATTTTTCGTCGGTCAGCGGGGATACGTTCTCTGATTTTGTGTTGTTTACCACGGCGCCCTTCCTGGCCATCATCGTGGAACGCTATCTGGATTTTCCTGAAAAGGCGGCATTGATTATCTTGTCGCTGGCGTTCATTTCGGCGGTGGTCGGCGGCAATGTCTGGAAAGGGTTGGCGGCGGCCGCACTCGGCATGTTCTTCGCGTTTATTGGTACTGGGCTGGATGGCTATCCCAGACTGTCGATGAACCTGGATGCGCTGGGCAGTGGGCTCCCCTTGGTGAGCGTGATCCTCGGTATTCTCATTTTGGGGGCGATATTTGAGGGCCTAGAAGAAATGTGGCGGGAAATGCGGGAGACCGCCGCGATCGCCAATGTAGAAATGTCGGGCGACAACAAGCTGCATTTCAGCGACATCAAGAAGATCGCGCCGTTCATGGGGCTCTCAGCCTTGATCGGCACCGGCATTGGCGCGCTGCCGGGCATCGGCTCGACCCTGGCGGCGACACTCGGTTACGCGACGGGCCGGAAAATGCATAAAGGCGAGGTGCCTTTTGGCCAAGGCACGCCGGAAGGGGTCGCCGCGACAGAGGCGGCCAACTCTTCGGTCGCGGGCGCCAACCTGATTCCGGTTCTGTCCTTGGGCATACCCGGCAACGTGGCGGCTGTGTTCCTTATTCTGGCGATGGAATCCATCGGCGGGTTCAATCCGGGGCCACAGGTGTTCCGTTTGATCCCCGATCAGGTCAATCCTGAAATGGTCATCGCCTTCGGCCTGTTTACCGCCATGTTGTTCGCGAACGTTCTGAACTGGACCATTGGCGGCGTATTTATGCGGTCTATGGGGTTCGTCGTTAAAGTGCCCAAGCAGCTGCTTATGCCGGTGATTTTGCTGGTTACGTTGACCGCGATCTATTCTCAGCAACCGACTATGTTCGCGATCATTGTCACCTTGGTTTTCGGCTTGATCGGATATCTGATGCGTAAGTTCGACATTTCCGTTTTGCCGTTCGTGATCGCCTTTATCCTGGCCAACAACCTGGAAGCCTCGATGCGTCAGGCCTTTGCCGCAACCGGCAACGATCCGTGGTTCCTGTTTGCCAGCCCTATCTCCATCGTCTTCATCGTACTGGCGATTTTGGTGATTGTGTTTTTCTCCCGAGGGCGCAAGCGTGACTCCGAAGACAAACAAGATTTGAATAAAGGTATGGTCACATGAAGCCCATGAACCTCCTCTACATTATGTCGGATGAGTTTAACTACCGGATGATGGGTTGCTATGGCCATGGCCAAGTCAAAACACCGCATCTGGACCGGCTGGCGGAGCGGGGGACGCGCTTCAGTGCCGCATATACAAATTCTGCAATTTGCATTCCGGCCCGCGCGGCTTTTGCCACAGGCCGCTATACCCACGAGACCCGTTATTGGGACAACGCGCTTCCTTATGACGGAGAGATTAAAGGATGGGGGCACCGGTTGCAGGATGAAGACCTGCCGGTCGAATCCATCGGCAAGCTTCACTACAAGAACGAAGAACTCAACACGGGCTTTTCCCGGCAACATCACCCCATGCACGTTATGGCGGGGATTGGTCAGGTCTGGGGATCGGTACGTGACCCGCTGCCGCCTCACCGGGAAGGCCAAATGCTGAAAGACATTGGTCCGGGCGAGTCCAACTATAACCGTTATGACCGGCTGATTGCCGATGAGACAAAACAGTGGCTGATGGACGCGGCAAAGGCTGGCGACGATAAGCCCTGGGTTCTGTATTCGAGTTTCGTGGCCCCGCATTTTCCTCTCGTCGTGCCGGAGGAATATTACAATCTCTACCCGCTGGAGAACTTGCCGCCCCGCAAACTCGATCCGGACGACGGCTATCAACGGCACCCTTGGATTCAGCGGCAGTTTGATTTCCATTCCGTGGATGCCGGTTTGACGTCTGAGCGGCGCAAGATGGCGGTCGCCGCCTATTTTGGTCTTTGCACCTATGTGGATGCGCTCATCGGTGAGGTTCTGAATACGTTGGAGGAGACCGGTCTCAGCGAAACCACCCGGATCGTCTTCACCAGCGACCACGGTGACAATGTGGGCGCCAGGGGCATGTGGGGAAAATCCAACCTTTATGAAGAAGCCGCCGGCATCCCGCTGATCCTGGCCGGACCAGACGTTCCCGTAGGCGAGGTCTGCAACACGCCTGTGAGCCTGCTGGACACGTATCAGACTGTGTTGGAGTGCGTTGATCTCCCGGAGACCGACGAGGAGCAAGAGCTACACGGTAAATCCTGGCTGGAGATCGCCAATTCGCCCGATGATCCCGAGCGCGTGGCGTTCAGCGAATATCACGCGGCGACCTCGCCCACGGGCGCCTTTATGATCCGGCGTGGCAAGTTCAAATACAATTACTATGTGGACTATGAGCCGGAACTGTTCGATCTGGACGCCGACCCGGAAGAGACGACAAACCTGGCGGGTGATCCGGCTCATGCGTCCACGGTGGCGGCCTATCACGGCTATCTATTGGACATTTGTGATCCCGAAAAAACCGACCGTGCCGCCAAGGATGATCAGAACGAACTGGTTGCCAAATTCGGCGGCCCCGATGCCGCGTTTAACACCGGCACCCCCGGCGCAACGCCCGTGCCGGGCCAGGGACATGAGTAGCGCATCCTGCGTTTGACAGCGGGTTTAATCTCCCGCGGGCGGATTTATTTCATGCGGATATCGTCTATCGGATGCCGCGACGCCAATCCCACGGGGGAACGAATTCGCCGCGCCATATCCCGACCTTGGCGATGCGCGCGACCAATTCGTGCTTTCGGAATTCGTCCGACTGATTGGGATCGGCCAACACCCAGCCTTCACGGGCAAGCATCGCGTTGAGGGTAAACTTGCCCGCCTTGCAGACGGCATAGACACCCCGCCGTCCGTTTACTGTCTTGCGTTCACAGGTCACGT
>CAZSXT010000015.1:0-92111 GCA_964611435.1 uncultured Rhodospirillaceae bacterium
TTACTTTGGGGCGAGTCAGCATATCCGGTCAACGGGAAATCCGAGACGGACAGTTGCGCTCTCAAGGTATTGATGTTTATTGCTTAATTGGCGAAGCCACAGATTTGATCCAGCGCGGCAGCTATAAGTAGAGCAGTGTGAATATTATTTCGAGACTTGATTCGAATGTTTATGGTCCGGACCCTGGGGATATCGCTCGCGAATTCGGCCGGCCGCGGTCACCCTCTCAGTTCGATCAGCTCCCCATCGGGGCCTTTGAACACGACGCGGCGCCAGCTTTCCTCGCGGGGGGCGCGGGCGGCGGTTTTGTGGGGCTCCTGATAGAGTTCCACGCCGGCATTCGTAAGGGCGGAGACAGCGCCATCGAAATCGTCGGTCTCCAGACAAAAGTGAAAGCCTCGGACGGGGCTGTCTTCATAGCCGGCCAGTTCCAGCACCGTGTCTTCCAGGCGCAGATAGGCAATGTTAAAGCCCTTGGGTGTGTCGTGCTCGAAATAGGTCTCGAACCCGAAATGGGACTCGTAGAAGTCCTTCGAGGCGTCGATGTCCTTCACATGCAGGGCGACGTGATCAATGCGTTTGTAGCTTACCATGGCGGGTCTCCGGTGTTTGGGGTTCAGGCCAGTTCGAATATACCGTCCACCTCGACGGATGCACCACGGGGCAGGGAGACACAGCCGACGGCGGCGCGGGCATGACGGCCCTTATCTTCGAACACGTCGACCATGACATCGGACGCGCCGTTGATGACCTGGGCCTGTTCGGTGAAGTCGGGTGTGCAATTGACGAAACCGCCTAAGCGCACCACTCGGGCGATTTTTTCCAAATCACCGCCTGCCGCCTCTTGGGCCTGGGCGATCAGGTTAAGCGCGCAGTAGCGGGCGGCTTCCTGGCCTTCCGCCACCGACAGGTCAGCGCCCAGCTTACCGGTGGACTGCAATTCTCCGTTCAGAAGGGGCAACTGGCCGGATACAAAGACGGTCCTGCCGGTGATGACGAACGGCACGTAATTGGCCAGGGGGGCAGCGGTGTCAGGCAGGGTGATGCCCAATTTCTCCAGACGGTCGGCGATGCTCTCGCTCATGTTTTCCTCCTCATGACGATTTCTTGCATTTTTCCCTATTCGAGGGC
Source organism: uncultured Rhodospirillaceae bacterium (assembly GCA_964611435.1). Taxonomy (GTDB): domain Bacteria; phylum Pseudomonadota; class Alphaproteobacteria; order Rhodospirillales; family UBA2165; genus JAYPHU01. The sequence continues at coordinate 1,132 of CAZSXT010000015.1, forward strand.
CTGAGTCAGGACCAAATCCAGCTTTGCCGGATCGACGGACATATTATCATGTTCGCCGGAAACGGAGACGTCACCGGCCTCGTCGCCGATGAGGAAATAATAGGGATGGCCCAAAAGGCTGGAAATGTAGCAGTTGGCGAGATTGATATAGCTGGCGGTCATTATCTCTACCAGGGTGCAAGTCTGTGGTGCGAAGACCGTATTCACAATGCCGGCGCTGTGGGGCGAAACGACCAGCTCGGCGTCGGCAAAGGCGGCCACTTGGTCTTCGATGCTCATATCGCCCGGGGAAATGACCTCCAGGCCGTGTTTCTCTATAACCGGCTGCAACTCTGCCAGGTTCGCAATGTCCCGATTGCCCACATCCCGGCGTGACAGGACGTAACGCCGTGTGCCGGTTGCTTTGGGTGAAATTCCGCAGGCGTTGTAAAACTTGGTTTTGAGCCATGTGCATTGGCGGGTTGAATAAGCGCCAGGCGCCAGAAAGGACGGCACATATAGCCGTTTAAAATCAAGGGTATCGCCGTCAAATCGAATTAGCCGGTTTTCATCGATACCCAGCAGTTTTAGTGGCGCCAGATGGTAATCCCTCATCGCACCAGGGACGACGATGGGCAGGTCCTTTAATTGCGGAAATTCGTCCAGCACCCAGAGCCGGGGCAGAACCTCCATGATCCAGTGGTGGTAGCCCATCCACCACGGGGCCGCCAATAGGATCGCCGGTTCTTCGATGAGCGGGGGATTGTCATTCATCCGGGCCAGATTGATGGGCGCTTGGACGTCCTCACCGTCGAGGGTAAAGCGGAAATCCACCGGCAACAGCCCCTTGGTCCGCTCCATCGGGAGCCGGACCCAATCCAGGCTGTGGTGAGATTCCGCAAACATCAAACCGTGTTTGGAGAAAAGAAAGGCGTTCTCCGTCGCCAGACGCGCATCGGAGATTGTCGCGATAAAGACCTCGTCCGCCGTCCGGCTGAGCCCATAACCTGGCGGCACGGCCGTGTTCCTGAACAGATCCGAGGCCTCGTCCTCGCCCAGGTTTATGGGCGGGGTGCACTCAAATGATTGGGGCGGAAAAACTCTCAGGAAGAGGTTATTGGCGGCCGGATTGAAGAACTCGTCCGCCGTTTGGACTTCCCAGCAGAAATCCTTGAGGGAGACGATCCGGAAGGTGGCATAGTTGGTAGACGCCAAAGTTCAAGTCCCGTCATTGTCGCGGCCACTATGGGCAAGTCCTTGAATTATAGCAAGAAAAGGGGGTGCTGTGATCCTTATCGGGGGAAATCGGTTTGAAACACAAGCACCCCTAGTTCACCAGGAAATTGGTTCTCCGAGGAAAAAAATGGGGTGCGCGCGGTTTGGTAGTTGGCTGGCAGGCCCGCTCCGCAACGCACCCCTAGTTCACCAGGGAGGAACCCGTTCTTTTCCTCCGTCGTTTTTGCCGGCAAAAAAATGGGGTACGCCGTACACAGCAATGAAAGGCTGGTCTGTGCGTTGCCGTACCCCAAGTTCACCAGGGAGGAAAAGAATCTCTTTAAATTTCATTTACGAACATCCGCTCGTCGCGCCGCAGGTCACGCACTTCATGCAGGTGCCGTTTCTGACCAGCGTGAAGTTGCCGCACTCGCCGCAGGCGTCGCCTTCGTATCCTTTCATTTTCGCTTCTCGAACCGCATCCATGCGGTTGTCTGTCGCCGCGGCCACATGCGCCTCGACCGAGACCGATTCCGTGATGCCGACCTCGACACTGGTCGGCGTTGCGACCATGGCTTCCGCCGACATGCTTTCGCCCATGGCTTCTGACTTGCCGCCGTTAACGACCATCAGATTGCTCCGCATGTAGCCTTGGCTGGCGTAGCGTTCGACCCGATCCATTGCTTCGCTGATGGCCTCGCTGACGGCTTCGTCGTCCTCATTGCCGCGGCCGACCGTATCCGGGGCCAGATCTTCCGGCTGGACATGGGCCAAGTCGTTGCGGCCCAGGTACGACACTGCCAACTCGCGGAAGATGTAATCCAGTATGGAGGTCGCCATCTTGATGGAATCGTTGCCTTCCACCATGCCGGACGGTTCGAACCGGGTGAAGGTGAAGGCCTCGACGAATTCTTCCAGCGGCACCCCATATTGCAGGGCGATTGAAATGGCGATGGCGAAGTTGTTCATCAATGAACGGAACGCAGCGCCTTCCTTATGCATATCGATGAAGATTTCGCCGGCTCGCCCGTCTTCGTATTCGCCGGTCCGCAGATAGACCTTGTGTCCACCAACCGTTGCCTTCTGGGTATAACCCTTCCGGCGGTCGGGGAGGCGTAGGCGCTTGGCCATGTAGCGTTCCACCACCCGCTCGGCGATGAATTCGGCGCGAACGGCTGTCGGCGCGGCCGCGATTTCCTCGATCAGATCCTCATCCTCGTCATCCTCGATATCCTCCAGGAGTTGCGAATTGAGGGGCTGCGACAGTTTGGAACCGTCCCGATAGAGGGCGTTGGCTTTCAATCCTAGCTTCCAAGACAGCATGTAGGCGCTCATGCAATCTTCGACACTGGCGCTGTTGGGCATGTTGATCGTCTTGGAAATGGAGCCCGAGATAAACGGCTGCGAGGCCGCCAGCATCCTGATGTGGGAGTCTACCGACAGGAACCGTTTGCCATCCCGGCCACAGGGATTGGCGCAGTCAAATACCGGTAGATGCTCATCCCGCAGGTGCGGCGCGCCTTCCAGTGTCATGGCGCCGCAAACATAATTGTTGGCGGCGGCCACATCGGCCCTGGAGAACCCGAGCGAAGCCAGCATGTCGAACGAAATATCGTCCAGCTGATCATCAGTGAAGCCCAGGGTTTCCGTGCAGAAATCCGCGCCGAGGGTCCATTTGTTGAAGACAAATTTGATGTCGAAAGCATCGCCCAAAGCGTTTTCCACAGTGGCGATGGCGTCGTCGTCAAAGCCCTTTTCCTTGAGCGTTTCGTGATTGATGGCGGGCGCGCCGGCCAAGGTGCCCAGACCAACCGCATAGTTGATCATGTCTTCGATCTGACCATCCTCGTAGCCCAGTTTTTTCAGGGCCATGGGCACGGTCTGGTTGATGATCTTGAAGTAGCCGCCGCCGGCCAGTTTCTTGAACTTGACCAGGGCAAAGTCCGGCTCGATCCCGGTGGTGTCGCAATCCATGACCAGCCCGATCGTGCCGGTCGGCGCAATGACGGAAACTTGCGCGTTGCGGTAGCCATGCTTTTCACCTAGCGCGAGCGCCTCGTCCCAGGAGTTCCGGCCGGCGTCGATGATCGCATCACCGGCGCCGGAATCGATATTTGTCAGCGGCACCGGCAGAACCGAAAGCTGCTCGTAATCGGCTTCCTCGCCGTGGGCGGCGCGCCGATGGTTGCGGATCACCTTGAGCATGACGTCGGCGTTGTCATCATAACCGGGGAACGTGCCCAGAAGCTCGGCCATTTCCGCCGAGGTGCGGTAGCAAATGCCGGTCATCAGCGCGGTGATGGCGGCGCAAATAGTGCGGCCGTCTTCGCTGTCATAGGGGATGCCCATGGCCATCAGAAGCCCGCCGATATTGGCGTACCCTAGGCCCAGCGTACGATAGCGGTAGGACAGTTTGGCGATTTCCGCCGACGGGAACTGCGCCATCAGTACTGCGATTTCCAGGTTGATGGTCCACAGCCGCACCGCGTAGGAAAAGGCCTCGATGTCGAAAGAACCGTCCTCCAGTTGGAAGGCTTTCAGGTTCAACGACGCAAGATTGCAGGCCGTGTTGTCGAGGAACATGTATTCCGAGCACGGGTTCGACCCGTAAATTCGGTCTGTGTTCAGGCAGGTGTGCCAATCGTTGATGGTGGTGTCGAACTGAAGCCCTGGGTCAGCACAGGACCACGCGGCGTCGCCGATCTGACGCCAAAGCTCCCGGGCGTTGACCGACTTGGCAACTTCGCCGTCCGTGCGGCGGATCAGGTTCCATTCCTCGTCATTTTCCACTGCGCGCAGGAAATCATCGGTCACCCGCACTGTATTGTTGGAATTTTGGCCGGACACCGTGAGATAGGCATCGGAATCCCAGTCCGTGTTGTAGGTTGGGAATTCGATCTCGGTGAAGCCTTGGCGGGCATAGTCAATGCAGCGCTGGATATAGTTTTCCGGCAGCATGACCTTGCGGGCGCGGATAATCGCCTTTTTCAGCCGCTTATTCTTCTTCGGATCAAACCGGTCTTCGGCATCGGCGTCGTGACAGGCTTCCATGACCTCGTTTAGATGTTTTTCGGCCAATTTGGAACCCGCGACCAAGGCCGCCACCTTCTGTTCTTCGGTTACTTTCCAGTTGATAAAGGTCTCGATGTCCGGGTGGTCGGCATCCAGGATGACCATTTTGGCCGCCCGGCGGGTGGTGCCGCCGGATTTGATGGCGCCGGCGGCGCGATCACCGATTTTGAGGAAGCTCATTACGCCGGAGGACTTGCCGCCGCCGGATAGAGGTTCATTTTCACCCCGCAGTTGGGAGAAATTAGTGCCCGTACCGGAGCCGTACTTGAAAAGGCGGGCCTCTCGGACCCACAGGTCCATGATGCCGCCCTCGTTGACCAAATCGTCCGAGATGCTCTGAATAAAGCAGGCATGGGGTTGCGGGTGTTCGTATGCCGATTTTGATTTCACCAGCTTGCCTGTCTCGAAATCCACATAGTGATGCCCTTGGGAGGGGCCATCGATGCCATAGGCCCAGTGCAGGCCGGTGTTGAACCACTGCGGCGAATTCGGCGCGCACATCTGCAGGCAGAGCATGAGGCTCATTTCATCGTAATAGGCGCGAGCGTCGGATTCGGCGTCAAAATAGCCGCCCTTCCAACCCCAATAGGTCCAGCAGCCGGCCAAACGATTAAAGACTTCCTTCGCGGACGTTTCACCCCGGAAGCGCTCTTCTTCGGGTAATTTCTTGAGGGCGGCCTCGTCCGGCACGCTGCGCCAGAGCCAGGACGGCACATCGTTCTCTTCCACCTTTTTCAGGCGGGCAGGGACGCCCGCTTTGCGAAAATATTTCTGCGCGAGAACGTCACAAGCGACCTGAGACCAGGACGATGGGACTTCAATGGCATCGTGTTTAAAGACAAGAGAGCCGTCCGGATTCCGGATTTCGCTTGAGGCTTCCCGAAATTCTGTATCCCCGTAGGCGCCCGACTCCTCAGTGGTAAAGTAACGCTGTACTCGCATGTAGTCCCCCGAATTTTCACTCCCGGCAAACCAACTGGTCGGAATTTCCCGTTTCCCCCAGTCTCCCAGGCCGGCATATTGGTGTTCATCGCCCCCGTCACAACATTTTGTCAGTTGCGACTTCGGACGCGCTATATGTAGCGCTGATCGAAATTTGAGTCAAAGAGAAACAAGATATTGGGGCAGATCGAAATAATATTGCCAAATATTGTAGGCATTTGAACGATTTACCCGACGCCACCTGATGGGAAGTCTTCCTGTGGATAACTTTTTTGTTTCGTTACAAATAGTTATGGGACTTAGGCGGCAAATTGCCTTAGGAATAAAATGTACCCCGTGCTCTCGATTAAAATACGATTCGCCTTTGATTACTGGGCTTTTTGGACAATCATGTCGGCGATTCTTCCCACAACTCCTGCCCAATCTCCGGGTGAATCCTGCCGGAACATTTGCACCGTGGGATACCAGGGGGCAATGCCGTGTCCATCACCCCAGCGCCAGTCCGCTGCGTAACAGAGCGCCACGCATGTTGGCTTCCCAAGCCCGCCGGCTAGATGCGCCACGGCCGTGTCCACGGAGACAATGAAGTCCATCGCCTGGATGAGCCGGGCGGTATCGGTAAAATCCTTGATTTGAGGGGAGAGATCATCAAACCCGTCGGGGCAGTCATCGGCGCTCGGCCCGGTTTGGAGACTATAAACCTGAACCCCGTCCAACCGGGCGAGGCGGGTGAGGTCCTCAGGCCTGCAGGAGCGATTACGATACGGATCCAAAATGTCTCTCGACCGGCCCGCCCAAACTACACCGATCTTGAATCCCTCCGTGGCCAGGACGGCCTTATCGGGCGGCACATTTATATAGGGAGTCTTTTGTGGGATCGCGGCAGGCTCTGTCCGCAACAGCTTGGGTAGACTAAGCAGCGGCGCCTGGCAGTCGTGCGCCGGAAGACCTGTATCAAGGGAGACAGCGTCATCCACGCCGTCTGCCCATGATAACAAGTCAACCAATTCGGTTTGGCAGGACAAGAGCACCCGGCCGCCGGCTTTCTTGATCACGCTTGCAAAGCGCACAAATTGGATGGTGTCGCCGTAGCCTTGCTCGCCGTGGAGGAGAAGGGTGCGGCCATCTAGGGGAGTTCCATCCCAAACGGGGCCTTCAAGCGCGCGCTTGGTCAGGTGGTTGGATGGATTTTTCCAGCGCCACTCATACTCCGCCCATCCTTGCTGCCAATCACCGGTATGGAGGAGTGTCATGGCTAAGTTCTCGTGGGCCTCGGCAAAATCGGGGGAGGCGCTGATGGCGTGGCGAAAGCTCTCAGCTGCCTTGGGCCACTTCCGCCGGATATAATGGGCAATGCCGGCCGCGTTGTGCGCCGCTGCTAAATCGGGGGCGGTAGAAACGGCCAGGCCCGCCGCCTCGCCAGCCTCCACAGGTTTCCCCACACCCAAATAGGCATTGGCCAGATTGACCAACAGGCCGCGGTCGCCGGAAAATCTCTCCCGTGCCGGTTCCAGCAGCGCCACCGCTTGATCAGGCCGGTCCATGGCGTTTAGCAAGCGGCCCAGGTTCACCAATGACGGCAGGTGAGCGGGGTTGAGGGCCAGGCATTGCCGGTACAGATTCATTGCCGCCTCTGCTTCGCCGGTAGCTTCCAAGTGTTGCCCTAGGGCGGACAGGATCGTTGGGTTTTCAGGCGCCAGTTCCACCGCGATTCGGGATTGCGCCAGCGCTTCTTTCGCTTCGCCAAGCCGGTTCAACAGGAGGGCGTAGTTGTGGTGCGCCTCGGCTATGCCGGGGAACTTGGCCAAATCCGCCTTGTACGCCTTGGCTGCGGCGGGCAGGTCGCCTCGTTTTTCGAGTTCCTGGGCGTCCGCGAAAGGTGGTTTGGAGTTGTCCGGCATGAGATGCGTGCTTACTTCTCTTTGATGTAGCGGTCGTTTCACTAGGGTCCGGCCTCTTTATTGTCATCCATTGCGCGGCAGTCAGTTTTGCCGGTGACAAGAAGCCAAGTCGCAGGAATATCCCATATATTTAAAGGCTTGGCGACGCCGTCGCCGGCAAAAGAGACGCCGCCCTTTAGGTTCGCGGGAAAGCTCCCCTCTGAATCGAAAACAATGCTCGAATATGCGCCAGCATGTCCTTGCGCTTGTTTTCTCGCAGCCGTAACCTTTCGCTCGAACGCAATTGTATGAGAATAAAAGGTCCGGACCCTAGACCTCGGAAACGGCAAGTGCCATATTCCCCCTAATACTTCAATCGTGGCCGCCTGCGAAGCGAGACATTTTAACATGAGCCTAGGTACCAAGATTTATACATTGTTTAACGGCGAACAGGTCGGGCAAGACGTGTTCGGCAATCGTTATTACCGGGGCAAGGGCAAAAAGCTTAACGGACGGGAACGCCGGTGGGTTGTCTACAAGGGCATTGTCGAGGCCTCGAAAGTGCCGCCGGAGTGGCATGCATGGCTCCACTACACGGTGGACGAACCGCTGATAGAACAAGTCACCAAGGCCAAAGACTGGCAACAGCAGCATCAGCCAAACTTGACCGGCACCGCCGGCGCCTATCGTCCCGCGGGGCACCAACTCGAAGGCGGGGTGCGCGCCAAGGCGACTGGTGATTACGAGGCTTGGACCCCAGAATAAGCCGCCGGCGCGAGGATAGCTCTCCATGAATGAGGATGCCAAAGCGATCACAACGGGACTAGTTACCCTGGTCGTCCTTGTTTTGATCGGCTCGTTTTCGTTCAGGACGGATAAGGTCAATGCCGCCGAATACACCGAAATTAACGCGACGTTCGGCAAGATCGACGGGTTGTCCGTTGGTGATGAGGTCCGGATGAGCGGCATCAAGATTGGCGAGGTGTCGAAGGTCACGTTGACTGATCAGTATCAGGCCCGGGTCCGTTTCAAGCTGGATACGGGAATCCAAATCCCCAGGGACACGTCAGTCGCCATTCATACCGAGAGTATATTCGGCTCGAAGCACGTGATCTTCAGTCCCGGCGCCGAGGAAAACTACATGAAATCTGGCGATTCCTTTGATTTTGCCCAATCGTCGGTGGACGTGCAGGAAATCATGGATCTGATCATCGGTCAGGCCAAGGCCAACCGGGATAAAATTCAAAAACAGCTCGAAGCTTTAAAGAAGTAGCCGGCAGGGTCCGGTCAGTCTGGAGAGGCAGTCATGCGGAAAAATGTTGCGGAAACCATCATGGGGGCGGTCGTGCTGATTGTCGCTGGCGCGTTTCTCTATTTCTTTGTGACAACGGCGCAAATTCAGACAGTTCAGGGATACACTGTGAAGGCGTTGTTCGCGAATATTGGCGGATTGCAGGCGGGAAGCGATGTCCGCATCAACGGAATCAAGGTTGGCTCCGTCACCGAGCGGATTATCAACGAGGATTACGACGCGGTTGTGACGTTGAAAATTTCCGGTGAGGTGAAAATTCCTAAAAACTCCGTCGCGGCGATCGGCAGCGGCGGCTTCATCAGTGGGCCGCATATCGCAATCAAACCGGGCAACGTCAAAGAGTATCTGGCGGATGGAGACAGGTTGGCCAAGACCGAAGACTTCAAATCACTGGAAGATCAGGTGGGCGAAGTGATCTTCCTGGCGACCGGCGGCAACAAATAATTTCCGCAATTTCATCCTAAATAGCGGCCTCATGAAACTTTGCTTATTCATGAAACGTATCGCTGTCGTTTGTCCGATGGCCGGCGCGATACTCCTGCCAATTCAGGCGAGCGCAGAGGCATACGATACCGCGGTCTTGCAGACGCTGGACAAAGTGACCGCGCGGGTGTCCACATTTGACGCGCCGGTGGGTCAAACGGTGCGCTTTGGAACGTTGGCGATCATCGCGCGGACGTGCGACAAGCGTCCACCGGAAGAGCAACCCGAAAGCGCGGCATTTTTGGATATCGCCGAGGTCAGACCCGGCGAGCCGACAGTCAGTGTTTTTCGAGGGTGGATGTTTGCGTCCAGCCCGGCGCTCTCCGCCATGGAACACCCGGTCTACGATGTTTGGGTTTTAGACTGTATCAGCTCTACCAGTGAATCCGCATCGCCGGAGCCCGGCAAATCTGATTGAAAATGCGCGTCTACAATGAGGGCGTGATCCAACATCAGATGGTATTCTTCCCGGGGCACCTCGATGGCGCCGAGGGTTGTCAGGTGGTCGGTCACGAATTGTGTGTCCAACAGCACAAAGCCGCAGCGTTTCAAATGCGCCACCAGGTGAACCAGGGCGACTTTGCTGGCGTCCCGATCCCGATGAAACATACTTTCACCGAAGAATCCGCCCTTCAGTGAAACGCCATAAAGCCCGCCGGCCAATTTTCCGTCCCGCCAGCATTCCACCGAATGGACATGTCCCATCATATAGAGCTGAGTATAGAGGCGGATGATCTCGTCATTGATCCAGGTTTCCTGGCGGCCACTGCCTTCTGCGGCGCAGGCTTCAATTACTTGTTTGAAATCATGGTTGAAACGCACCTCGAAGGGTGCGCGCTTCAGGGTCTTTTTCAGGCTTTTGGATATATGCAGTCCGTCCAAGGGAATAATGCCCCGCATCTCCGGATCGACCCAGAAGAGCTCTTTATCGTGGCGGTTCTCGGCCATGGGAAAAATGCCCGAGGCATAGGCCCGGAGAAGAATTTCCGGCGTTAACTTGAATCGATCTTCGGACTGTCCGGGTTCGGTCATTCGTCTTAGTTGGTCAGTTTCGCCGCTGCGCGCAAGGCAAATTCATAGCCCTGGCTGCCGAAGCCACAAATCACGCCTTTGGCCACGCTCGATATATAGGAATGATGGCGGAACTCTTCCCGCTGAAAAACATTGGAGAGATGAACCTCAATCACCGGTATCCCGCACGCCAAGAGCGCGTCGTGGATCGCTACCGAGGTGTGGGTGTACGCGCCCGCGTTCAGAATGATGGCGCTCTGGCTGCCGCCAGCCTGTTGAATCCAATCAACGATCTCGCCTTCGGTGTTGCTCTGGCGGAAATCGAGCTCAAGGCCGAGTTCGCCGGCCAAGGTCCGGCATTTGGCCTCAATATCGGCCAGGGTCTCCGAGCCGTAGATTTCAGGCTCCCGCGTGCCCAGCATGTTGAGGTTGGGGCCGTTGATGATCGTTACGCTATGTGACATGTGTCGCTTTCCTTGATGAGGCGGTTATACCAGCCCAAGACCGAAAGTATCCTAGGGCCCGGTCTCTTTATTCTCATACAATTGCGTTCGGGGGAAAGGTTACGGCTGCGAGAAAACAAGCGCAAGGACATGCTGGCGCATATTCGAGTATTATTTTCAATGCAGAGGGGAGCTTTCCCGCGAACCCAACGGGCGGCGTCTCTTTTGCCGGCGACGGCGTCGCCAAGCCTTGAAATATATGGGATATTCCTGCGACTTGGCTCCTAGTCACCGGCAAAACTGACTGCCGCGCAATGGATGACAATAAAGAGGCCGGACCCTCGGAACACAGGATAAATGAAGAATTAATTGCCAAACGAGAGTCCCGGCCTTGAATGTTGCATGGCCAGCCCCGTCGGCACATACTCGGTCCACTGGTTTTAACGAAGAATACGGAATATATCCCGATGCATATTACGCTGAACGGCGAACCCCACAATCTAGAGGCGCCGATGACCGTCGCCGGGCTCTTGGGCGAGCTTGGCCTGGACACCAAAAAGGTCGCGGTCGAACGCAACTTGGAAATCGTGCCCAAGTCCACGTATAGCGATGTTGACCTCGCCGATGGCGACCGGCTGGAGGTGGTGCACTTTATCGGTGGGGGGGCGCCCGAAGGGGCGGGTTCTTTGCCGGGGAAAGACACTTTCGAAGTGGCGGGCAAGGTTTTCTCGTCGCGGCTGCTGGTCGGCACCGGCAAGTACAAGGACTTCGAGGAGACGGCGGAAGCGATTGAGGCCTCGGGGGCGGAGATCGTCACCGTGGCGGTGCGCCGGGTGAATGTCACAAATCCGAAAGAGCCCATGCTGGTCGATTATGTGGACCCAAAGAAATACACCTATCTGCCCAACACTGCCGGCTGCCACACGGCGGACGATGCGCTGCGGACCCTGCGTCTGGCGCGGGAGGCCGGCGGTTGGGATCTGGTGAAGCTGGAGGTCCTGTGGGACCATGTGACCCTCTATCCGCACATGACCGAAACCCTGAAAGCAGCCGAGGATCTGATCAAGGAAGACTTCAAGGTTATGGTCTATTGCAGCGATGATCCGGTCATGGCGCAGCGGCTGGAGGATATGGGCTGTTCCGCCATCATGCCGTTGGGTGCGCCCATCGGGTCGGGGTTGGGCATTCAAAATCCGGTCGGCATCCGGCTGATCATCGAGCAGGCCAATGTGCCGGTGCTGGTGGATGCCGGCGTCGGCACCGCGTCTGATGCGGCGGAGGCCATGGAACTCGGCTGCGATGGGGTGCTGATGAACACGGCGATCGCCGAAGCCAAGGACCCGATCGCCATGGCGCGGGCCATGAAACACGCCGTTGAAGCCGGGCGTCTCGCTTATCTGGCCGGCCGCATGCCCAAGAAAATGTATGCCGACCCGTCTTCGCCGCTTGCCGGGCTGATTTGAGCGACCCGTTTTTAGAGGCGCAACGACTCCATAACGCCGGGCAGTTGGCCGAGGCTCAGGCCCTCTATGCCGAGGTCATCGAAGACAGTCCGACCCACGAAAAGGCGCTCTATCTACTGGGCACGGTTCTGGCGCAGCGCGGCCGGTTTGAACAGGCGGTGGCGTTTCTGCGCCGCGCCATCGATGAAAATCCGGAGAACGCGGTTTATCACACCAATCTAGGTGTCGCGCGCCAGAACCTGGGACGGTTGGACCGGGCAAAGGCGTCGTTTGACCGGGCGATCAAATTCGATCCCAACAATGTGGATGCCTACTACAATCTGGCCAAGCTGTACCGGCAGCTCGAACTCCCCGATGCAGCCCTGATGACCTACGAGCAGGTCCTGTCACTGAACCCCGAACGGACGGATGCGCTGGTCAACATGGGCAACATCCTGGACGAGGAAGGCCGGCTCGACGAGGCGCTGGCCTGTTTCGAACGTGCCGTGAAGATCAACCCCAAGGCCGGACGCGCCTATATCAATCTCGGCAATCTTTACCGGCGCATGGGGGAGGCGGAGAAGGCGGTCAGCGCCTATGACGGGTTGATCCGGCTGCGCGCCCACGGTGGCATGCGCATCAAAAGGGCGACGACCCTGCCGGTGGTGTACCGCGACCACGCCCATATCGAAGAGGCCCGCGCCGTATTCGAGAACCGGGTGTGGGAACTGTTGGACGATCCCAATCTTACCGTGGTTGATCCGACCTTGGAGACCTCCACTACCAATTTTTTCCTGGCGTACCAGAACAAGAACGACAAAGAGTTGCAGCAGCTGACGGCCCGGCTGCATCTGAAATCCTGTCCGCGTCTGGGCAGCGTCGCGCCGCACTGTGAGGGGGACCGCAAGCCGGGTCGTATCCGGCTCGGTCTGATCTCCGCCTACTTTCGCCGCCATTCCATCGGCCGGATGATGATCGGGCTGATGCGCAGCCTGCCGCGGGAGGATTTCGAAGTGGTGCTGATCACGCCCCGGACGACCCGTGATCCGCTGGCCAGGGAGTTTCAAAAGCTGGCTGACCAGACCATTTACCTGGGCGAGCATTTTTGGGAGGACCAGCAGAAGATCGCCGAGGCCAAGCTGGATGTCCTGTTCTACGCGGATATCGGCATGGATATCCGGACGTACTTTATGGCCTTCGCCCGCCTGGCGCCCGTGCAGTGTTGCACCTGGGGGCATCCGGACACGACAGGCATTCCGAATATGGACTATTTTCTGTCGAGCAACTGGTTGGAGCCTGAAGATGCGGCGGATCACTACAGCGAGGAATTGGTGAAACTGCCGACCCTGCCGACCCGCTACCCGTTCCCGGATATCCCGGAGAATTTGAAAGATCGGGCGGCGTTTGGTCTGCCAAAAGATGAGACGATTTACTTGTGTCCGCAAAGCGCCATCAAACATCATCCCGATCTGGATCAGCTCTTCGCTGGCGTGTTGCGGGGCGATGCGCAGGGCAGGGTGGTGCTGGTCGATGGCGCGGTGTCCCACTGGAGCACGCTGCTCAAAGAGCGGTGGGCGACGACCATCCCCGATGTGATGGACCGGATCACTATTGTGCCGCGCCAGGCGCCGGAGGACTTCATTGCCCTTCAGGCGACGGCGGACGTGATCCTGGATACGCCGCACTTCAGCGGCGGCAACACGACTTACGAAAGCTTTGCGCTCAGCAAGCCTATTGTCACTCTGGACAGCGCCTTCATGCGGGGCCGGGTCACCGCCGGCTTGTATCGGATGATGGCGATGGTAGACGGTATCGCGGCAGACCTGAATGAGTACGTGGAGACAGCCCTCCGCTTAGGCACAGAATCTGACGCCCGCGCCGATTTCGCCCGGCGATTAAGCGAGCGCAACGAGGTGCTGTTCGACGAGGCGGCGGTGACCGACGCGTTTGCGGACTTCTTTCGAAACACAGCCTGAGAATGTCTTTTTACGATGTCTAACGACACTGAAACCGGCGTCGATACAGGATTATTTTCGCCGCCAAAAAGCGAGGGACGGCATCGATATTATGTCACCCAGCGGAATCTTAAAGTCATCTTTATTTGAATTCTGAGGGTTTGTCTGGATTGCAGTCATTGTTTTAGGTTGGCCGGATAGGCACTGGAGAACTCCCACCCACGCCTTAACTTTATTAACATACTGGGCTAATTCGGCACCTTTCAGTTTGATGCAATAGCGGACAAGTTCTCCGTTCACCGGTTTATGCCTTGGAAGCGAACTTTACTCTCGGTGAAAGGCGGCACGGTTTCTGCGGCGTTCACCAGCAGTTTTAAAAAGGATCGGGCGGAATTTGGCGCCTACCCCATGAGAAACGGTAAACCAGATCCGACTCGGCTCAGCGTGTATACGCTTACCATCTTTATTCAAAGCGAAGTACGCCCGAAGCTACAGGCGGTTGGAAAAATTCGATTGCGAAAGCTCGTGTTGGGGTCGAGCAAGCTGCCTCTATTATTCCGAGACTCACTGAACTTGGTGCGAGCCCATACGAGAGGGCGGGATATGACAATCTTCTCGAAATGCTTTCAAAAGGCCGGTTTCGATTTGTGGCGGGAATCGCGGACAATGTTGACCCTCGCATTAGAGCAAACGAGACATTTGCCAGTGAACTAGTTAAGCTTGACCCACCGCTCGAAGTACGGGTGGGCTACGTTATGTTTGGGAAGAGATTCTACGAAGACAACAAAACTTTAGTCGAGTGCTTCTGGGACGAATCTGCTCGCCTATCTAAAACCGATTGGTATCAAAAAATCGTTGATGAATATCATCAAAACTAAGTGAGCCGTGTCTGACGTGGGTCGCCTTCGCATCAAACCCGGCCGGTTCCGGTGATCGCGGAGTAGGCCGCTTGGCTTCGGCAAGCAGCACCTAAAGTTTATGACACGATAACACGGTCGGCGTATATGGTGCGTGACAATTGATCCGATGCGGATGAAACTGCGGCCATGACCGACATGCCCCTCACCGACGACCGCGCTCTCCATAAGCGCGAGAATTTCGCCACCTATCTGGTGTCGGTGCCGCATTTTTTCAGCCATTTTTACTTGCTGACCCTGTACCCGATGTTCCCGGTCATCAAGGATGATCTGAACGTCAGCTTTACGGAGCTCGGCCTCGTCATCACGCTCTATGCGCTGGGCTCGGCCTCCGGGCAGTATCCGGCCGGCATTCTGTCAGACAAGATAGGGCCACGCTGGGTGTTGATCTCCGGGGTCGGCACGATGTCGAGTTGTTTTTTCCTGATGGGATTTGCGACCGAGTATTGGCACCTGCTGGTCCTGGCTGTGATTGGCGGCCTCGGCGACTCGGTCGTCCATCCGGCCAACTTCACGGTGATCACGGCGCAGGTGAGAGCCAAACGGCTGGGCTGGGCCTATTCGATCCATGCCTTTGCCGGCTTCTTCGGCTTTGCTGTCGCGCCGCCGATCATCGATATGCTGCGGATCGCGACAGACTGGCACATAGCGCTGCATGTTGCCGGCGCGGCGGGGTTGATCACGACGGTGGCGTTGTTCCTCAACAAACATTGGCTGATCGCGGAAACCGTGGAGCCCAATGCGGATGGCTCCGCGGCAAAACCGGTCGGCATGTTTACCCTGCTGAAGTCGGGACCGATCCTGTTGCTGTTGATGTTCTATATCTCCATGGCGCTGGCCGGGCAGGGGATTCAGGGTTTCTCGCCGTCCGCCTTGCCGGTGCTCTATGACATTACCTTGTCGGAAGCCAACCGGACGCTGTTTGTTTACTTGCTCGGCATTTCATTGGGCGTGCTGGCGGGCGGCTGGGTCGCCGACAAGTTCGGCCGGTTTGATCTAATCGCCACAGTGGGATATTTCACCGCCGCGATCCTGATCGTCGTCATCGCCTTCGCCTGGCTGCCGGTTGTGCTGATGGTGATCGCGTTCTTCATCGCCGGTTTCATGATGGGGATCGTGTTCCCGTCCCGCGATCTGATGGTGCGCGAGGTCGCCCCGAAAGGCGCCGCCGGCAAGGCCTTTGGTTTCGTGAACGCCGGCTTCGGCTATGGCGGGATGATCGGGCCGTTGTTGTTCGGCGCGATCATGGATGCCGGCAACGTCCAGGCGGTCTATTTCACTTCAGCCGGGGTGATCCTGATCATTATCGCCAGCGCCATCGGCTCGACCTTCCTGGCGCGCCGCCAAAGCCCGGTTGAGGCGCCCGCGCCGGCGGAATAACGTCTACCAGTCGTTCCGTAGTTCACGCAGTTTTAGGAAGATCGTCTTTTCGTCCAGCTCGACCGGCAGGTCGGGGAAGGCTTCCCGCAACTTCTCGATCACGCTGGGGCTGTGCAGCCGGAAGAACGTGTTGATCTCTTTCTCCAGGCCCAAGGTGGTGACCATGGCGTCGTGGGTGTCCTGGCCTTCGACCTCGGCTTTTAGGGATTTGGCGCGCTCGTTATCCGGCTCCCGGTCCAGGGTGAAATTCAAATTGTTTTCTATGTAATCATGGCCGGGATAGATGAGCGTCTCGTCCGGCAACTTGGCAAGCTGGCCGACAAACGTGCTGTAGAGCGAGTCCGGATGGCCACCGCCTTTGCAGTGACCCGCGCCCGCGTTGAACATGGTGTCGCCGGCGAACAGCGCAGGGGTGTCGGTCCGGGACAGCAGGCACACATGGCTCATGGTGTGGCCGGGTGTGTCCAAGGCTTCCAGCTCTACGGTCTGGCCGACCTTGATCACGTCGCCGGCCTTTAGGCCTACATCCATGTCGGGGATTTGATCCGATGCGCCGGCATGCGCCAGGACCTTCGCGCCGGTGGCGTCCACGACGCCCTGATTGCCGCCGATATGATCGTGGTGATGGTGGGTGTTGAGCACCTGGGTGATGGTCCAGCCCTTGTCCTTGGCGGTGGCCAGGCACCGGTTGTAATCCAGCGGGTCGATGGCCAGGGCCTCGCCGGTTTCCGGGCAGGCGATTAGGTAATTGAAATTGCGGTAGTCGTTCTCGGTCCAGATTTGTTCAACAAGCACGCGTTAGTCCTCCGTTTGGCTTTGCGGCCATCTTAGAGGACCAGGGACGCGGCGTCATCCTCGCCGTTGGCGTGCCTAGTCGGCTTGGTGCTTTTCCACCACCAACGTAGCGCCATCCATCCCGATGACTTTTACCCGCGTGCCTTTGGGCATGTCTTGGCCATGGACCCGCCAGTTCGTGTCATCGATGACCAGCTTGCCGATCCCGTCGCGGATGGATTCTTCCAGCGTATAGGTTTGTCCAATATAGCCGGCGCCCCGTTGATTGAGGTTGGGGTGGTCGCTGGGCCCCGGTTTTCCGGCGATGAACTTGCGCCCGATGTAGATGGAAATGGCGGACAGGGCGGCGAAGATGACAATCTGAAATTCCCATCCCGTCCCGGGCATCAGGAAAAGCAGACCGCCGGTCAGCAGGGCGGCGATGCCGATCCACAGAAACACCGCGCCGGGGGCCAAAATCTCCAGCGCCATGACCGCGACACCGAAGATCAGCCAATGCCAGAATACGACTTCGTTTAAGAATTCCATATCGCCGTTCCTCGTTTAGTCGCTCGTGGGCACGCTGCCCCGGCCGGAGGGGCGGAAACCGCCTCCCGATCCGCCACCGTCGCCGAAACTGTCCTTGGCGATCTCGGCGATGCCGCCCAGGGCGCCCAACAGGCTGCCGGCTTCCAGGGGCATCATGATGACTTTCTGGTTGGGCGCGGAGGCGACTTTTGCCAAGGCGTCCGTATACTTGAGCGCGACGAAGTAATTGACCGCGTGGACGTTCCCCTCGGCAATAGATTTGGACACCATCTCGGTCGCCTTGGCCTCGGCTTCGGCGGCGCGTTCCCGCGCTTCGGCGTCCCGGAAGGCCGCTTCCCGCCGGCCTTCGGCTTCCAGGATGGCGCTCTGCTTCTCACCTTCGGCGCGCAGAATTTCGGACTGACGATGGCCCTCGGCCTCCAGAATGTTGGCGCGCTTGTCCCGCTCGGCCTTCATCTGGCGGGCCATGGCGTCGACCAGATCACGCGGCGGTCCGATATCCTTGATTTCCACGCGGGTCACCTTGATGCCCCAAGGGTTGGTCGCCGCATCGATCACGCCCAAGAGTCGGGTGTTGATGGCGTCACGCTGAGACAGAAGCTCATCCAAATCCATTGAACCCATCACGGTTCTGAGGTTGGTCATGCTGAGGTTCAAGATGGCGTTATAGAGATCAGTGACCTCGTAAGCCGCTTTCGGCGCATCCAGCACCTGGAAGAACACCACGCCGTCGACCGCGACCATGGCGTTGTCCTTGGTGATGACTTCTTGTGTGGGGACATCCAAGACCTGTTCCATCATGTTCATGCGCCGGCCGATCTTATCAATAATCGGCACGATGATATGAAGCCCGGGTGATAGCGTACGGGCGTACCGGCCAAACCGTTCCAGTGTGTAATTCATGCCCTGGGGCACCGTCTTGATGGCCATCAGGGCAAACAGCAAGGCAAAGACGAAAATGACGATGGCGAAGATGGAAAACTCGGTAATCATGGCGGTCTCCTACGCTGAGCCTAATTCTGGTTAAACTTTATTGTCCCTGAGTATGTAGTTTGTCTCGTACACTCAACTATCAGTATAACACCTTACATGGTTTGACCGGCCTTGAATACAGGTGTTGACAGGCGCGTTAAATTGCGACAACCCTTTGATATGATTGAAAAAATAGACAGGAAGACATTCAAGGCGGCGGTTGAGGAATTGGCCGCTAAAGATCCCGATGTCTCCCGTTTGTATGAAGAGCATGGCCTGCCGGGCCTGCGGTCGCGGAAGACTGGTTTTGGCTCGCTGCTCAAGACAATTTGTGGCCAGCAAGTTTCGACGTCTGCGGCCCGCGCCATCACCGGAAGGCTTGATGCCATCGCCGATCCGATGACGCCGGAGATATTCTTGAGCTTGTCTGATGCGGAGCTTCGGGCCGTTGGCCTGAGCGGCCAAAAAGCCGGGTACGGGCGGGGCATCGCTCAGGCAATCGTGGATGGGGAATTCAGTTTTCGCCGGGTTGCCCGCATGAGCGACGAAGACGCGATCGCCGAGATGGTAAAGCTGAAAGGCGTCGGACGCTGGACCGCAGAGGTCTATCTGTTATTTGCACTGCGCCGGCCCGACTTGTGGCCGGTGGACGATCTGGGAATCGTCAAAGGCGTGATGGGTGTGAAGGGCCTCCGTAAACGGCCCTCCCGGGAGAAGATGCTCGAAATCGGGGAGGCGTGGCGACCGTGGCGTAGCGCCGCCGCCCGTATGATGTGGCACTACACCAACGCCACACGGCAAAATCGTTAGTCCGCATTTATGTCTAGCTATTGGTTGGCTCGTCCAGGCGGAACAGAACGTCGCACGGGGCCCTAGTTAGCGCCTGCTTTGAGGGCGCGATACCGGTCCATCATGCTCTGACGGGTGAAGGGTTGGAAACGCATCTGAGCCGCCTGTTTCGCTTCGTTCAGAATGTCCCCTGAAAGCATGGCCAGCAGACCATCTAATTTAGTGCCAAGTCGCCGGTCCAGCCGGGCCGCGAGGCCGAAATACCGGGCTGCGGTGACGGGATCGGCTGGTCCGCAATGATGAGAGGTGTAAAATTCCCCACCGTGGGCGGCCGCGGTCAGGTTTCCTGCGCGAGCGCCCCATTCCAGGACTTTCTTGAATTCCTCGCAAGCTTTGGGGGAATACTCCGCCAATCTGGCGGCTAACCGATATTCCATAATCGCGCCGTCCAAGAAACCAAGTTCAGCGGCTTGGCGATAACTGGCTAAGGCGGTTTCCGCTCGCTGCTGGCCCAAAAGCCTTGTTTCTTCGGCTTTACCGTTCAGATAGGCGGCGAACCCGTCGCCGGCATTGGCATTGTCGATCAGCGCGGCGTGCGCAGCCATATAGTCCCCGGCAAGAAACAGGTGGTAACCCTTTTCGCCGGCGCGAATGGAGACGGCGGCGATAAGCAATACGGCTGCGACTACGGAAATTGAAACGGATGTCTTAGTCGGCATGACGGCAGGTTACGTAGCTTCGGATTCCCTGTAAAGTACGGTTCGAATGAAGCTGGACCAACGAACCGAAAATGAACAACTCATTTATTGAACTTTACAGTGATACTAAGACCCGGCCATCCGCTGGGATGTTGGCCGCCATGACGGCTGCGGAGACCGGAGACGAACAAGCCGGCGAGGACCCAACAACAAATCGGCTGTGTGGGATGGTGGCGGAGTTGTTGGGAAAAGAGGCGGCAGTGTTTCTACCGTCAGGAACCATGTGTAATCAAATCGCTTTGGCGGTCCATTGCCGGTCCGGTGACGAAATCATTGCCGATGAAACGGCGCACATCATTAACTTCGAAGTCGGTGGTGCGGCCTCCATAGCCGGGGCCATGATCAGGCCGGCGCCGGGCGCGCACGGGATTTTCTCTGCCGAGCAGGTGGCGAACGCGATACGGCCTGATGTTCGGCACATGCCCAAATCGCGGCTGGTGTCGGTGGAACAAACCTCTAACCTGGGCGGCGGCACTGTGTGGCCGCTGGAAACGTTGGGGCAAGTTTCAACCGTAGCGAAGGATGCGGGGCTGCTGGTTCATATGGACGGCGCGAGACTGATGAATGCGGTCGTGGCGTCAGGCGTGGCAGCTGCTGATTATGCCGCTCTCACCGATACGTTGTGGATTGATCTCTCCAAAGGATTGGGCTGTCCCATTGGGGGCGTGTTGGCGGGCTCCAAAGCGTTTATCGAGGAGGCCTGGTTCTGGAAGCAGCGGCTCGGCGGGTCAATGCGGCAATCGGGGGTAATCGCCGCCGCCGGCATTTATGCGCTGGATCACAACGTGGATCGTCTTGCCGAGGATCACGAAAATGCGCGGGTGTTGGCGGAGGTGCTACATGGCGTGGACGGTGTTTCCGTACCGTTGGAGACCGTGCAAACCAATATTGTCATTGTTGATGTTTCGAACATCGGCAAATCTGCACCGGAGATTTCCGCGGAACTCCTGGCCAAAGGAGTTCGCATGGGCGCCTTGGATAAGCAACGATTACGCGCGGTGACCCATTTGGATGTCAGCCGGGAGGGCGTCGAACGCGCCGGTGAGATTTTTGCCGAAGTCTGCGCTGGCTGATCAGCTGATTTCAAAAGTGAGTTTGCCGTGTGCGTCCCGCAATGATGCCTCTACCTCATCGGGGGCATTACCCTTGGCAAAGATAAAACCGAGATATTCGTTGCCTTCGGGCAGCGCGGTGACGGACTGTCCGACCTTTTTGGATATCTCCAGGCCGGTTATGCCTGTCACGTTGCGGGCCTCGATCTCGCCGCTCACAGATATTAACGTGCCGGAGTGTGGGATTGGAATCATCATGACCCCGGAGGCCTGGATCTCCCGGTCCGGTGGTGGTGTGGTTACGCCGAGGGCATGATCCAAAATGATATCTTCCAGACTCAGGCCATCGCCGAACGACAGGCTTCGGCTGCACAACCCTCCGATGGATCGCGCGGCCACCTCGATCACCCAAGGGCCCGATTGGTTGCTGCGTCGGTCGGGCGCTGAAAGGCGCAGTTCAGCGTGAACCGGCCCATCCGTCAGCCCGATGGCCCGGCAGGCGTCTTCTGCTATCCTGGTGAGACGCTCAATGTCCTCTGGCGCGTGGCGGGACGGGGTGACGTAGATCGTCTCCTCGAAATACGGTCCGTCCAATGGGTCAGGTTTGTCGAAAATCGCCAATGTGGTGAGGTCGCCCTCGGTCAAGATGCCTTCCAAAGCAATTTCTTCGCCCGGCCAGAAATCTTCGATCAGAATATTTTGTTCAAGGTTTGCGCCCGACAGCATACGCCGAATGCGGCGCGCCGCGGCAACGAACTGATCCGGATCGTCGGCCCGGATCACGCCTCGGCTGGCCGATAAGTTGATGGGTTTTAAGACGCAAGGATAGGCAATCGTCTTCGCGACATTGGCGGCGTCTTCCCCAGAGCGGAACAAGCGCGCCGCGGGGCCCGGCAGCCCAGCGTCGGCAAGTTCTTTTCGAAATGATAGTTTGTTATTTGCCCGTGAAACAGCCTCTGGGTCATTGTGCGCCAGCCCTAATTCTTTGGAGGCGGCGGCGGCAACCAATGTGGTGGATTCCTCCACGCCGATGACGGCGCTAAGCGGCGTGTCTTGGTGAAACTTGGCAATGCGGGCAACACTGTCATCTAGGTTGCCAAAGTCCAGGGTCAGCGCACCGTCGCCTTGAATTTCCCGGAACACACTGTCCTGATCGGAGCCGATTGTGATCAACACGTCCCGCCGGTGAGCGGCGGCGATAAAGTCCTTGGCCCGGTAGGATGTCGAAGGCAGAAGTAGAAGAATACGGGCTGGCGGCTCGGCGGTCATACGCGCGCCAATTGCTCCCGGCTCGGTTCCGCACAGCAATACCAGGGCTCGCTCATGCGGGGAACAAACATTTTCGGCCGTTCCGTCATTAATAGGGCAGGGGCGTCAGTCCCGTCGATCTCGTGGGCGGTCTGCCAAATCTGGGTGAAAATGGCGCTCCGGGAGTCGCCGGCGCTTTCCCCGTGATCAACAATCCCCTGGATCGTGTTGGCGAGTTCGTCCACCGCCAAATCCGGGTTGGCCCATGTGTAACTTAACGCATCCCGATCAAAAACCTCGGGGGTCAACGGGAGGTCTTCCAGTTCCAACAGCCGGGAACCAAGAGGGATCAGCAACCGGATCGCCAGTTGAATGGGCGAGACGTTTTCGATGAGGTCCAGGTCTCGGATGACCGACAACAGGTCCCGATAACCGTCTAGCGTTGTCCAGGGCGTGAACGGGATAAATGTGGGCGACAGCGTCAGGCCAGAGGCGCGCACCAAAGACACCGCCTCGATAAACGCCGCCCTGGTATGGCCCTTGTCCAGCAGTGTCAGCGTCCGGTCATCGACAGATTCCACCGCGGTTGTGATGAACAAACAGCCAGTTTGCTTAAGCTCGGGCAGGCGATTCCGATGTTTCAGCAAATGCTCGACCTTGATGATGACGTCGTAAGTGAGGTGCGGATGGCGATTTCGCATTTCACGAACCACCCGTAACCCATGAGACGGGCCATTGAAAAAATCCGGATCGCCAAAGGAGATATGCCGCGCGCCCGCTTCCACTTGTTGATCGATATCGGCCAGAACGGTCTCCACCGGTATGGGAAAGAACTTGCCGCCGTAAACCGGCACCACCGGGCAGTGACGGCAGACATGTTTGCAGCCGCGGGTGGCTTCCGTGTAGCCGGTGACCACATCATTGCCCTCTGATTTCTGCAACCGGGCGTACTTGTCGAGGGCGGGCAAATCCGTGCGGTCCGGAGTTTCTAGCAGAAGTTTGGACAAGTGAATATCGTTGGCTGGCGGATTACCCGTTTTGGCGAGGCCAAGCAGCTCGTCTTCGATCTCACCGCCAATAAAATGGGCGGTGATGTCTTCCGTGATGAGTTCCCGCGCCATGGGGGCATAGAGTCCGAAAAACACGTAAGTGGCGTCGCTGTTCAGGGCGACCAATCTGGGCAATAGTTCCAACGACAACCGCGTCGCCGTGTGCATAGCGAGATGAATGGCGATGAGGTCCGCACCGGCGACGGCCTCTTCGTTCAGATCATCGACTGCCACGTCGTTGCAGGTGACCGGAATGCCTTCGCCGCGCAGTCGCGCTGCCGCAGAGGCCAGCGCAAACGGCTGGTGCCCCAGGTCATAGGTCGAAAGCAGAAGAACCCGCATGGACGATCCGATCTTTTCGGACCAGCGGCCTACTTACCCGGCGAGTAGTAGGGGTTGGAACCGTTGGCGTGGTCGGTAACGTCCAGCACCTCGATGATGGACGGCACGGCGTCCTTGATTTCCACCTCGACACCTTGTTTGAGGGTCACGTCGGCCATGCCGCAACCCTGGCAGCCGCCTTCGAGGCGGATATAGGCCTTGTCCTCCTTGATGTCGATCAGGGCGATGTGGCCGCCGTGGCTGGCCACGGCAGGGTTGATGCGACTGTCCAAAACTTCCTGCACGGCTTTGCCTTGCGGTGTATCCAAGCCTGGCTTCGGAATGGCGTCCCGGAAATCCTTCACCGCGTTGACCTCGGGCACGTAATGGCTCAGCAAATTGGTCATGCCGCCCATCAGGTTCATTGTCGGGCCGGCAAACTCCACGTAAACCGTGCCGGCCTTGTAGCCCTTATAGATCACGTCGCCGTCCATCTGCTGAGCGGCCGGCCGGATGCGGGATTCCATCAGCTCCATCACTTGGGAAATAATCTCCGCGTCTTCGGGATTGTCTTCGAAAGTGATTTCTTCGTTTTCACCTTCGTTCCCCGATGCTTCGTTCATGACCGGATCGCCTGCGGTATAGTGATCCATGATGGCGCCCAGGACCATCGGCTTCATGATCTGCCAGTCCTCGCCGTCGCTTTTTACGACCATCACGGAATCGGTATAAAGCGTTACCGCATCGACGCCGCCGATGTCGAACAGTCGCGCCGCCAGTGGGGATCGTGCCGCCGCACTGGCATTCTCAAATTCGGCAATGCCGCCCGACAAAACCGCCTCACCGGGGTGGAACTTCATCCGGTTCGGATCGGGCATGCTTTCCGTCTGTATAAACATCTATCTCTCCAATTCTTGCCGATCAGCAAGGGTGCTGCCGAAACAAGGCCGGGCGCTCTACCAGATCAGACTTTTAGGTGCTTTATTTGTCAGCAAAATAGCGCTTTTCAACGGTTCAAAAAAGCGTATAACCGCGTCCCTTATTTTTAGCGCTTCTTTGCAGCCGGGGATGCACCGCGTTGACCAAGAAACTCGATCAGTTTTTGGACAGTCAGAACCTCGCGACACCGTGTTTGGTTGTCGATTTGGACGAGGTGGCGAACAACTACCGCCGCTTGAAAGACGCCATGCCGATGGCCGAGATCTACTACGCAGTGAAGGCAAACCCAGCGGGGCCGGTTTTGCAGACTTTGCATAGCCTCGGTTCTTCATTTGACGCGGCGAGCATTGCGGAAATTGATCGTTGCCTCGCAGCAGGCGCCTCGCCGGCCTCGATTTCCTACGGCAGCACCATCAAGAAGCAGGGCGACATCGCCACGGCCTATGGTCTGGGCGTCCGAATTTTCGGGTTTGACTGCGAAAACGAGTTGGCCAAGCTGGCCATCGCGGCGCCGGGCTCCAAGGTGTACTGCCGGGTGCTGGTCGAAAACGCGGGGGCCGCATGGCCGTTGGCCAAGAAGTTTGGCTGCTCCGTCGAAATGGCCGTTGATCTGATGGTGGCCGCGAAAGAGAAAGGGCTTGTTCCCCATGGCATCTCTTTCCATGTGGGTTCGCAGCAGACCGATACGGTCCAGTGGGATGCCGCCATCGCCAAAGCGGCGATGATCTTTACCGACCTCCGCGAGAAATCGATAGAGCCCGAAGTGCTGAACCTGGGCGGCGGTTTTCCGACCCGGTATCGGGATGACGTGCCGGAGTATCGCCAAATCGCAAATGCGATTCATGACAGTATGCAACGCCATTTCGGCAACCGGCAGCCGGCCTTGATGCTGGAACCTGGGCGCTGCATTCCCGGATCGGCCGGCGTCATCCGAAGCGAGGTGATTTTGGTCTCCAAACGCTCTTATGACACGGATGTACGTTGGGTCTATCTGGATGTCGGCAAATTCGGCGGTCTCGCCGAAACCATGGACGAAGCGATCCAGTATCCGATTCGCACCCCCCATGACGGTGGGCCAGAGGGACCAGTGATGATTGCTGGGCCAACCTGCGATGGTGCGGATGTTCTGTATGAGAAAGCCGGATACAAACTGCCTTTGGCTTTGAAAGAAGGCGACCATGTGGATTTGATGGCGGCGGGCGCCTATACGGCCAGCTATGCGTCCATCGGCTTTAACGGCATTCCGCCGCTGATGGAATACTACATCTGACTTGGGGAGCCGATCCTAGTTGGCTTCGGGTGGGGTGTAACCGCAGATTCCCAATTTTATCAGCCAGCCGGCGGTCATCATGACCGGCCCGGTCACCGGCGCGCCCATAGCGTCGGCAAGCTCTTGCAGGGTGCAGCTTTCCTGCATCTCCAGATGTCCGAAGACCACCGGAAGTTCTTCCAAGGGGATGAGCGTCTCCGGGTAGATCAGTCCCATCTTCAACTGGACACGCACCACAGCTTGCTGCCAGTCTCTGAGCAACAGGGTAATTTTTCCATCCGCCGCCAGGTGTCTGGTGGGAAAGCTTTCGAACATGGTAAGTGGATCGGGGAAAGACGGGTGAAAGCCAGCATCTTGTGACGGCGCGGCGATTTCATCAGCTTCCCGGCGCCGCACAGACAGTTCCTGCCACAATTCTTCGTAGGCGCGGATGATGCGGGACCATTCGAAGCGATTCATCACCTCTTGGCGACCGGCGCGTCCCATCTTGAGGCGCAGGTCAGGATTTTCTATCAGCGGCATCAGCGCCTTGACCAATTGGCCGACGTCCACTGACGTCGATTGAGAAACACCGCCGAGGTAGTCGCCATAGGTAAGCTGTCCGGCGAAATAGCCGTAGGCCATGTCAGCGCCGCTCCCAGGCGGAGGCGCCAGCGTCGGCACTGTGAATCCCACGTCGCCGTCACGTACTGTATCCCGATAGCCGTCCCAGTCGCTGACCACCACAGGCAGGCTGGCGGCCATGGCCTCGATCGGTGTCAGGCCGAAGCTTTCTTGTATATTGTCGGAGAGCGAGCAAAAAATATCCGCGCCGGCCCAAAATCCGTCGGGGTAGTCGCTGTCGCCATGCCGGATGAAATTGACCTGTGCATTTTCGTTTACTTTTTGGACCGCTTGTTTGAACGCTGTCTCGTTCATTTCGTCATTGAAATAGCCGTTGAAAACCACGCGCACGGGGGTGGCCGATTTGCCGGCAATTTCTTCCGCCGCTAAAAGCAGGGGCAGGGGATTGGCCTTCGCCAGATAATTCAGCCGGCCGACATAAAGGATCACCACTTCGTCTTCGGCGACGCCTAGTTTTTCCCGTTGTTCTGTCCGCCTTTCCAATTCGCTGAGCCGGTCGAAACGGACCGAGTCCACGCCCAGCGGGATAACCGGTAATTCTAGCGGGCAATGGGCTTCTATAGCGAACCGGTCCTTCATATAAACACGCCAGCCGTCGATCACCGCCTGCACCGCGCTTCGGATGGATCGAGAAGGACAGATCAATGCATCCCAATTTTGCAACGGCGCGGTAAAATAATCGCCGAACATTTCCATGGCCGCCGCAGAGGCGCTAGCGTGGGCGATCCCGCAGAGGCTATAGCGCCGCTGATCGTGATGACGCCGCGCCCAGGAGAATTTCACGATGCCGGGGTCGTAACGCACCAGGCAGCCGGCTTCTTCGAGGCCGGTCGCGTCATTTTGATTGATTGAAACGCACCGTTCCGGATCGATGTTTTCTTCCCCGGCATAGTCGCGGAAAAGGCCAAAGGCCGTATCGTCGGGACACACGGTGTAAAACTGCTTCTGATTGGCGAAGCGGAAATAGGCGCGGAGGAATTCCCGCGTGGCCACATCTATACCCACCGGCTGATCCGTTTCCGCGCGATGTCCGTCGAAGTTGATGGCGGCGGTCATGTCACAACTCGTCCAAGGTGGCGGCGCGGAAGGACTTTAGGTGAAGGCTTTGAAGGTGATCAGGGTAAACGTGTCTTTGACGCCCGGAATTTTTTGGATGTTCTCGGTGACGAAGTGCCCGATATCAGACGCATCCTCCAAATAGCACTTCAGCAGAAGGTCGTACTGGCCCGATGTGGAATGCACCTCGGAAACCTGTTCGACATTTTCGACGGCGTCCGCGGCGACTTTATAGGCTTCGCCCAGTTCGCATTTTACTTGGATGAATATGGTCTGCATGGTCCTCTCCGGCGGTCAAGTACGCCTCACAATACACGATAGGACGGCGGCTTTAAGGGAAAAAATGTACGTGGTTAGCTTTTAACGGGCCGCGCCAGGAAGGCTGGCATATGGTCGCCCATACCGACTACGGGATCATTGGACTGATCGTCGTCGTCTTCGTTCTTGTCCCGGCGCGAACTGCGGCGTTTTCGGGGCTTCTCTTTTTCGGGGGAACTCTTTTCACTTTTACTTTTGGCGGCAGACTTTTTGCGCGAACGCCGTTCTTTAGTCTCTCCGGTGTCCGTTTCGTCCTCCGCAGAATCATCCGCGGGTGCGCCGTTTCCGGAATCAAGACTATCCAGTTTCACCGGTTCGATTTTGCTGCCCATGAGCTTTTCGATGGAATCGAGGTACTTTTGCTCTTCCTGCCACGCCAGGGTAAACGCCCGACCTTTTTTGCCCGCCCGGCCGGTGCGGCCGATCCGGTGGACGTAATCTTCCGCATGGGTCGGTACGTCGAAATTAAACACGTGGCTTAGGTCGTCGATGTCGAGGCCGCGGGCGGCAACATCGCTGCAAACGAGGATGTCTATTTCACGGGCCTTGAACCGATCCATGGTTTCCGTGCGCGCCGGTTGGGACATGTCGCCGTGCAAGGTGGCTGAATTCAGGCCGTGCTTCTGGCAGGACTTGTGAACAATATCCACGTCCCTCTTTCGATTGCAAAAAACCAGCGCATTGGTCACGTCTTCCTTGATGATCAGTTCACGAAGGGCGGCCCGCTTTTTCTTTTGCATGCCGCCAATATCTCGCTTCGGCATGTGGCGGATCATCACCAGGCCCTGGGTGATGTTTTCACCCGGCGTTGACGGCGGCGCGACGGTGATTTCCTTTGGATTCATCAGGAAGGCATCGGCGAGACGTTTGATCTCCGGCGGCATGGTGGCCGAAAAGAACAATGTCTGGCGGATTTTATTCAGCAGCGAGACGATTTTCTCGACATCCGGGATAAAGCCCATGTCGAGCATCCGGTCCGCTTCGTCGATCACCAGGATTTTAACATCGGTCAGCAGAAGCCCGCCCCGGTCAAAAATATCCAGCAGCCGGCCCGGCGTCGCGATCAGCACATCCACACCTCGGTCCAGCAGCTTGGACTGCTCGTCCATGGAGGTGCCGCCGATGATCAGCGCCTTGGTTAATTTGTGATACTTGCCGTAGATGTCGAAGTTTTCCGCGACCTGCGCCGCCAATTCCCGTGTCGGCTCCAGGATCAGCGTACGAGGCATACGCGCCCGCGCCCGGCCGCTGGCCAGGATATCGATCATCGGCAGGGTAAAGGACGCGGTCTTGCCGGTGCCGGTCTGTGCACAGCCGAGAATATCCCGTCCCATCAAGACGTTGGGAATTGCGGCGGCTTGAATGGGGGTCGGTTCGCTGTAGCCTGCGTCGGAAACAGCTTTCAGGACCTCATCGCTGAGACCGAGGTCTGCAAAGCTCATGTAGGATGTCCGGGTTGAAAATGTATGTGAATTCTGGATTTCATATCTTCACAATAGCGGGCGGAATAGGCCATCCCTTGCACGATGTCAACGATTCAAATATTTCAATGCATTGGTCAAATGCGCTAATCACCAACAACACACCGGTGCAACGGGAACCCCCTGGCGATGAAACTCTAGGAATAAATTAACATGAGCGGACTTATCCTTCCTTATCAGGACTTCATGCCGGAAATTGCCGATGACGCGTTTATCGCACCCAACGCCACAGTGATCGGACGCACTAAAATCGGATCCCAATCCAGCATTTGGTTTAACGTGGTGATCCGGGGCGATGTCGAGCCCATCACCATCGGCGCCCGCACCAACATCCAGGACGGCACCATCGTCCATGTGACCGGTGGGGACGCGGCGACGGTGATCGGCGACGATGTGCTGGTCGGCCACTGCGCTATCATCCATGGCTGCACGTTGGAAAGCGGCAGCTTCGTCGGCATGGGGGCGACCGTGCTGGACAACGCCATCGTGGAAAGCGGCGCCATGGTCGCCGCCGGGGCCATGGTCACGCCGGGCAAGGTGGTGAAGGCCGGCGAGCTCTGGGCCGGCAGCCCGGCCAAATTCTTCCGCGAGCTCAGCCCGGAGGAGCGGGAAAACCTCACCAGCGGCGCGGAAGGCTACCGCCGGCTCGGCCAGGAATACAAAGCCAAGCTGGAGGGGTAGGGGAGAGAGTGCGGAACTTACCGCCGCTTCACAAAAATAAAATCGCCGCCCTCGTGGCCGGCTTTGCGGACGTCGGAATATTCCGGCGTTTGGTCGGCTGCGGTCATCACCGGGCGGCGGATCGCATCAAACAACCGGGTGCCGTCGAGAATGCCCTGATTGCTGCGAAGCGTTCTGAGGAGCGCGGCGGCGAAGGGGGAGTGATCGCCCCGCCCGTCATCCACCGGTTCCAGCCCGCCCGAGGTGATTACCACCCTGGCCTTCTTATGGGTCATCTTCTGATAATAGTCGGCGACGCCGGGAAGCACGCTGATGCCCCGGGTGAGCCGCCCGGCGAAGCAACTGTCTGCCAACAACATGACATGCTTGGCCTTGATGGCGCGCAGGGAATTGGTGACTACTGCGTTGGATATCCAGTTTGACCGCCGTTTGGGCCGGGCGTCCACCGGCATCCAATAGCCCACGTCGGTGACCTGATCGAGCCAGCCGTGACCTGCATAGTAGATTACCAAATTGTCCTTGAACCGGAGCCGTTCGCGGAGGATATCCAGCCGGTCGATGATTTGCGCGCGGGTCGGATTCAACATCAGTGTTGTTTTGAATCCGTACTGTTTGGAAAGCACATCGGCGATCTGGCGGGCGTCGTTTTCGGCGGTGCGCAGTTTGCGGATATGCCGGTAGTTATTGATGCCAATGATTAGGGCGTGGTAGTCGCCGAAGGTCACCCCCTCGGCGACGGGCATGGCGTCACCTGTGCTGGCGTCGGCGGTGGCCGCCTGACCGAACCGACGATCCAGGGCTGCCTGCTTACGCCGGTTATATTCCGACTTGTTCAGAAGACCGGACTTTAGAAGTTTATCGAGCAATTCAAGTTCTTGGACGATGGGCTGGCTGGCAGGTTGTGGCTTATTTCCCTTGTCAGTTTTCTTGGGCCGGTCTTTCTCAAGCCGTTCTGCCTCCAATCGCGCGGCTTCCCGGAGTGCTGCTTCCTGGCGGTCCTCTTCTGCGGTAAGGCGCGCCAAGCGTTCTGCTTCCCGTCGTTCGGCCGAACGACGCCTGGCCTCCTGGCGTTCCCGATCAGCCCGCGTCTGTTCGGCGGTAGTCCGGGTTAGGCGCTCCAGTTCCATTTGTTGTTCTTTCCGCAGGGCGGCCGCGCGCCGTTCGGCCCCAAGCGTTTCCAGCCGTTTGGCTTCCTGGTTCACAAAAGTGCGCCAATGGACTTCGAGAGATTTTTGCCGGCGTTTCCCGTCTGGGAGGCGCGCCATGTCGTCGTGTTTTGCTAGAAAACCTGGGTGCTCTTCGGCGAGGTGGCGGCTGACGAGATAGATCGCCCCAAAACAAGGGTGAAGCCCGCTCGGCTGATTTCCATCTCTGGTAAATTCCCCTTCGAACACATCGCCGCGAAATTGTCCTGTGATACTCACTGTGGCGTTCCGCCCGCTTGCGCCAAAGTTTCCGGCATCACGCCACGAAGTGGCCGGACTCCGCAAAGATACCGAAAAAGTGTTGTCTATCTTGCCCGACAGAGTTTGAGGACCAGAGGTGTCCCGCGTCTTCACCACCAGCCCATCTCCTTCGACGGTCGCTGCAATTTTAACGGCGCCGAGTTCGCATTGGGTCTGCTCCAGGGAGGCAAGGCCAATCCATTCACCCTGACGCGGCGGTGGCTCCAACGCCTTGGACGATTTTTGCGCCAACGCACTCTGTAGCAAGAATGCCATCAAAATAGCGCAACTAAACTTGATCAAAAATTTAGCCATCGCCCCAAAACTACCATACATGATTGCAGAGAATGCAAACTAAAAGAGGGGCGGATTGAAGGAACACACTTTAGGAGGTGGTGCGAGTGTCTCTGGCTCCCCGCACGGTATCTAAGAATTGTCGTGGGTCAGGCGGTAGGCAATCTGAACGCCATGCCACCATCATGTCGGGCCGAACCAGAACCAGGGGGCGCTCGTATAGATCGGCTGCATCTTTGTCGTCAATTCTCACGATATCGAGTGGCAACCCAATGCCGCGAGCCGCAGAAACCATCGTATCGAAATCCTGCTCGACACCGTCAAATACCAGAAGAGTAAATCCTGCACCCAACTTGTCCAATATAGACAGTCCTTCTTCCAACCAAATATGGGGTGCGCGATGCCCCGGTCTGGCGGTCGGTATATAGGTCCTTGGATTGTCAGGTGGTTCCGGCGTGCCATCCGGCACGACAATCGGCGATCCTTCATAACGATAGCCTAGGAGAGTCCCTGAAGAAGAAATCAGCTTTTCCTGATCTTTAAGATCGGCGCCCAGCCGGTCTCTGAAGGCTTCGGCATCGGAGCCTTCCTCGTCCAGTTCGTCGCCATACTGCATGACGGCATTTAACCGGTCAAAGCAGTCTGCGGCTTCCGAGGTGTTGCGGACGCCGATCGGGTGGCGCTCCACGAAATAACTATCGAGCAGACGCTCGCCACCCCAGCCTTCGAGCATCGCCTGGACTTTCCAGGCAAGGTCAATAGCATCGGAGACGCCCGTATTCATCCCGAAGCCGCCTGTTGGTGTAAACAGATGTACTGCATCTCCGGCCATCAGCACCCGTCCTGCGTGATAGCGGTCAGCCACAAGTGCATGGGCCGTCCAGGGTTGGGTCGATATAATATTTATGGCCGTCGACGCGCCAAGAACGGCTTCGATTGCTTCAACCGCATCAACCGAGTTCCATTCTTGTCCGTCCTTCAACATAAGGTGATAGGTAAACGTGGTTCCCCCGTCCCAGTTGAGGATGAAACCAGCGTAATCCCTGTGGAGAGGGAAATAGATATTTGCCGGGCCGAATTTATGGCTCGCCATGAAGTTTGGCGCCTTAAAATAAATCGAGACAAAACGGGCAAGATTGGCGCGACCGCTAAGACCAATGTTTAATTTATCCCGCACAAACGAGCGGCCCCCATCGCAGGCGAGCAAATATTCGCATCGTACTGTTTCGGCTTTTCCCGTGGCCAAACATTCGATTTGGCAGTTCACCCCATTGTCATCCTGCGAGAAGTCCACAAGCTTCCAGCCAAATCTAAATTCAACCTTATCCAATTTGCGAACGTAGTCGAGGATTGCCTGCTCCACCTCGTTTTGACCAGTGATTGTCTTTAAATAGGGGGACCATGTGTGTTCTTCTTTTACGTATCCACTGTTGTTCTTTACCTCTTTGATTTTTTGAAACGGCGGCAGGGAAATCCGGTGCAACTCCCGGCCATGCAGGCTTGATATCCAATAGTAATCCGCCAGATGATCGGGGGGAACGCCGGCGTCGCTGATGGCCTGGTCTATGCCCCAACGCCGGTAATATTCCATGGTTCTATTGGCGACGGCATTGGCCCGTGGGTGCGGATTTAAGTCATCGGCCTGCTCTACGGCCAGACAATCTATGCCGCGCCAGCCCAATTCCGCTGCCAGTGACAGGCCGACGGAACCACCTCCAGAAATTAGTACCGGAATTTCGATCATAAAAATGCCTCCGGATCTGTGCTGAACCGTTTAATTGTCAACGAAGGCGTCAAACGGATTGATGAGCACGACTCTAAACAATCCGGCCTTATTGTAAGGTTCCTCATCGATAAACTTTTCTGCCGCTGTTCGATCAGAAAATTCCTTAATGACAACGCTGCCGATCATGGTTTTATGATCATCGGCATAGAGGGGACCTCCCAACTTCATCCCCGTCTCGTTTGCCGCCATGTATTCGCCGTGGGCGTTTCGGTTCTCTGCACGCAACTTTGCACTGCCGGGTTTATCAAGCATGTAGATGGCAAATAACATTGGCTATCGCTCCCTCGAACTACGCTGCCATGTATGAGGCTAGTTTTAGATGAGGCTCAATAAAGTTTCTGAGTATTTCATTGAAGGCATCGGGCTGTTCCATATTGCTTAAATGACCGGCATTTTCGATCACCGCCAATTGCGCGCTGGGCATTTTCTCCAACATGGTTTGACCAATCGACGGCGGCGTCAATTGATCGTGTTCGCCAAAGATCAATTGTACCGGCACGTTAAATTCTTTCAGGCTACCGCTCACGTCGTAGGTCACCGTGGCGGCAACGGTTTTAAGATAAGATTCAACGTGGATATCGAGGATGCTTTGATGCAGTTGCTGCCGGGCAGCTTCCGAACAATTCGGCCCAACCAGTGATTTAATCAACGCGGGGGCCAGTTCCGCGAGCGACTTTCCCTCTTTGAGAGGTTTTTGCCGCAGTTCGATAAACTCTTGCCGTTTTTCCGGACTCAGCGCCTTTTCGTAGCTGAAAAAACAATCGCACAAAACAAGTGTGGCAACCCGTTCGCGATGGCGCGGAAAAAAGTCCATCAATATGCGCGCCCCCATGGACAGACCGACCAAATGCGCGCGCTCTATTCCGTTGAAATCCAACAGGCGCGCCAAGTCGTCACTAAAATCACTAAAATTTAGGGGTCCCTCGTAGTCGTCCGAGCGACCGTAGCCTCGTGCGTCCCACGAAATGGCCGTACAGATATCGGCCATCGCTAGCTGTTGAGACGTCCAGCTGGTCCGGTTGCCGCCAATGCCATGAAGAAAAACAACTGGAGCGCCGTCTCCGATCTGGTCAAAGGCGAGGCGTGGAACACCGTCGACCCAGCGTTGGGATATGTCTGAGGAGGCCATTACAAGAGGGGCTCCTGCAATTGGCCATCTTTGACGATTTCCTTGTTGTCGAGAGCAATCGTACAATGTCGCATCGGCAGGTCAAAATGGCAGTTAGTGTGCCGGCCGCTAAATTCATTGGCGCCTGTAGAGATCAGAAAATTACCGGCGAAAGCGCGAAGCTCCGTACAATTTACATGCTGTTTGTCGTACATGATCAGCGCGTCCCACCTTGCGCCCGGATTCAATCCCCAACCGACGTGAGAAATTGCATAAGCATTCGGGTCATCCCATCCTTCAAAATAGGATCGCATTAAATCGGCATCGAGACCTTGCCCGTCGATTGCCGTGACGAAATCGTTCTCAATTGATAGCGTGACAGGCGATTCGATGTATCGTTTGAACGTCAGATTCACATCCCCGACATCCAAGACCACGGTCCCACTCACGGTGTTTTCCAGCGGAAAAAAAAGCGCCAGACCTGCCGGCCAATAAGCGACTTTTTCCCCGGGGGACAAATAACCGGCTCCTGCCCGGCAGGGCGCGTCCTTGATCTCGATTGTTAAATCTGTGCCCGCAGCCGACGTTACCCTCATAACTGAGGCTTGATTGATCAGCTCAATACTCTTGTCGACTTTTGGTTTCAGCGCCGGATCGGGCATACAGCGCTCAAGCACTTCAGGGTGTTCGTTCGAAATCATGAGAATACGACCGCCGTTACTAAGAACGGACTGCGCCTCCTTGCTGTGGAGCAGGCCCTCGACGGTGCAATCGATGATCAGATCACAAGCGCTCAAGGCAGGCAGAATGACGTCATAACCCGTCAAAGCATAACTGGATCCCGTCGAACGTACAGGAACGGGGTCTTTGACCGGCGGAGATGGCACGCGCACATGGACCGGTTTGGCGCCAATGCGGAGCAAAGCTTGTTCGGCGAGATCGACCAATACTTGACGGGATTGAGACTCCGACAAAATGGCAATGGTTTCGCCCCGGCGAACGCTGCTCAGTTCAAAACTTTTTTGAAAACAGTCAATCCATTTTCCTTCAAGATTTTCTCTCAGCATATTGAATTCCTACACAATTTAATAATATATAGAAATGAATATAGTTTTTAATATAATATGTCCTGGACCTGTTTCTGTCAATTTTGAGGTGTATTCCAGATGGTTCAATCGTCGGACCGATTTCTAGAAAAATTGCTACCCTATCTGCTGCAGCGCGCGAGTTTTTTGGTTACGGAACAGTTTCACCAACACTTGAAGCTAAATGGCGTGAGTGTAAGCCGATGGCGCTTGCTTGCCTGGCTTTCTGATTACAAGAGATCGACCATCAACGAATTGACAGACAATCTTATGCTGAAACAGCCGACCGTAACCCGTCTTGTGGATGCTGCCGTGAAAGACGGTCTCGTGACGAAAGCCGCCGGTCGTGAAGACGGTCGGCGAGTTTATGTTTCGCTTACCGCAGCTGGCGAGAAATTGATTGAACAATTAAAGAGCGATGCGAGTGAGGCGGAGGCCAAGATAGGAGAAATTGGCGATCTGAAGGCGATCGACCGTTTAAAAAAGAATCTGGTTGAAATCATCGATCAATTTGAAGGACAGAAATACTTCAGACGGTCGTGAGTGTTCTCAGCATTTGTACGCCATTTCAGACCTGGCCTGACACCCCTCCATTTCAACAATGAGTCCAGAGCTGAAAGTCGCCAGTTAACGCAAAAGCGCCTTAACTTCTTTGCAAACCACCCTATTTTTTTGCTTAATGCGCCCAAATTTACTCATTTGGATTGCTTTCATGACTGATACGCCTGCCCCCGCCATTCCATCCGCCACGGTTCTGTTGTTAAGGGACCGTCCGGGCGGATTCGAGGTGTTTATGGTTAAGCGGCATTCAGGCATTGATTTCGCCGGTGGGGCCTTGGTGTTTCCAGGTGGTAAGACCGATCCGGGCGATATCGAACATGGTTGGGATGATCACTGTGATGGCGTTGACGGTTTAAGCCCGATCGAAATCGGCAACCGGGTCTGCGGTATCCGCGAAACCTTCGAGGAGGCCGGATTTCTGCTGGCGCGGGACAAACACGATGGCGCGTTGATCGGCAAGGACCGGGCGGGCGAGCTGGGGGAAAAATACCGAAATGCGGTGCATGCAGGCGATGTGGGTATGCGCGAAATGGCCCAAGCTGAAAATTTGATCTTGGCGTGCGATCTGATGGTGCCGTATGCGTGGTGGATCACGCCGTCGCCGTTCCCTAAGCGTTTCGACACGTGGTTTTTCATGGCGCGCGCGCCCGAGGACCAGCAAGGCTCCCACGATCAGGGAGAATCCGTGGATTCTCTCTGGATTTCGCCGGACAAGGCGCTGCAGGCGGCGGCGGACCAGGACTTTAAAATCGTATTCGCGACCCGGATGAACCTGAAAAAAGCGGGCCGGGCCACCACCGTGGATGAGGCGTTGGCGGCGGCTGCGGCGGACACCATCGTGCCGGTTGAACCCCATGTGACCCGGGCCGACGAGGGTATCATCTTTCGCATTCCGGAGGAGGCGGGGTATGGTCTGACCGAACACCTGGAAACTGACGGGGCGACTCGCGTGCCCAAAACGGCTGGCGAGGGACGGTGAAATCAGGTGAAATCGGTTTTCAAGGACCGTTAAATCTTTTATTTATCAGGGAAATTTATCGTCGTTTGCCTTCTGTTAAGGATATAAGCAATATGACTGCACTCGTGGTTTTTTGCTGCCGAGAACTTGGTGCGGCAAAATGACATGTGAGCGAGGGGATCATGGAGTCTAAGTTTAAGCTGCCACTGACGGGTTCGAGCGTTGTTTTTGGTGCGGCGCTGCTGCTCGCAGGTTGTTCGTCCGTACCGGATGCCGCCAATCCGGTTGAGTGGTACAAAAGTGTCAAGGAATCCATTGCCGGCGACGACGCCGAGAAGGAAGGCGACGCCGCCGAAAAGCCGGCCAATGAACTAGTGGCGGATCGCGATAAGCCTGCGCCCGGCGCAAACGAGGAGTTTCCGAAGCTTTCTTCGGTGCCTCCACGTCCCGCTCCGAGTTCCGCCGCAGAGCGCGAACGTATTCGCGAAGGGCTGGTCGCGGATCAGGAGAGCGCGCGCCGCTATTCCGATGAGGTGATCCAGCGCCAGGGTGAGGCATCCAATCCCTTGGTCACATCGGCGCCTACCCCGGCACCAGCGCCGGAAGCCGCCGTAAAAGCGCCGGAGTCAGCGGCTATGCCCGCGCCCAAGCCGGAACCGATGAAACAGGAAATGGCGAAGACTCCGCCTGCAAAACCTATTCCTGCAGCGCCGCAAGTGGCGCCGCCACCGCCGCCGCAATCGTCCGGTCCGCAACAGCAATCGAGCTTTAGAGAACCCGCTGTACAGATGGCGGCGATCTCTCCGGCGCCGGCGGGCGAGCAGGGCACGGTGGTAATTTCCGGCAGCGGTGTGCAAACGATCGCCAGTGCTGCGGCTATCCAGGGCAACATGCCTGCTGTGTCCGGCACCACGATTCCGGGGGTGCGGTCGTTGTCCGAATTTAATCCGTCTGGTGTTCGGGGTTCATATCAGGTCGCGACGATTATCTTTGCTAACGGCTCTTCAAAGCTTGCCGCCCGTGACCGGCGGATCCTCCGTCAGGTCGTAGGTCAGCATAAGAAAGTCGGTGGCACGATCCGCGTAGTGGGTCATGCCAGTCATCGGACCCGCGATCTGGAACCTGTCCGCCACAAGATGGTGAATTTTGAAGTTTCATCGGAGCGGGCCGATATTGTCGCCAAGGAATTGATGAAATTGGGAACACCGGCTACGAGTTTATTTGTCGGTGCGGTATCGGACAATGAACCTAAGTACCGGGAAAATATGCCCTCCGGTGAGGCTGGAAATAGGCGAACCGAAATTTTCATCGACTTCTAGGCTAGCCGCCACGTAGTTGACATCATCTTCTAATAGATTTGGTTTGCTTTGAGAGGCCATCAAAGCGAAAACCGTTGCAGCAATCAGGCTTTAAAAAGATACAGGATCATGGAACAGGAATTTCACAGGATTAAGCGTCTCCCGCCGTATGTGTTCAATGAAGTGAACGACATGAAGGCCAAGGCGCGAGCTGCCGGGGAGGACATTATCGACTTCGGCATGGGCAATCCTGATTCTGCAACCCCGCCGCACATCGTCGAGAAGCTGGTGGAAACGGTCCATGACGGGCGTACCCATCGCTATTCGGCGTCCAAGGGCATTCCCGGTTTGCGGAAGGCGATCGCGTCCTATTACGGCCGCCGGTTTAACGTGGATATCGATCCGAATTCAGAAGCCATCGTGACCTTGGGTTCAAAGGAAGGCTTGGCGAACCTCGCCTCCGCCATCACCAGCCCCGGTGACGTGATCCTGGTGCCCAATCCCAGCTATCCGATTCACCAGTTCGGCTTTATCATTGCCGGCGCGGCGGTGCGGAATGTACCTGTCGCGCCTGACGGCGACTATTTGAAGGCCTTGGAGACAGCCGTCATCCATAGCGTGCCTAAGCCGACCGCTGTGGTTCTCAACTACCCCAACAACCCGACGGCGATGGTCGCTGATCTGGATTTCTATGGCCAGGTGGTCGATTTCTGCCTGCACCACGGGATTTATATCCTGTCTGACCTCGCCTATGCGGAGCTGTTTTTCGACATCGCGCCGCCGCCATCGATCCTGGAAATTCCACGCGCCCGTGAAATTGCTGTCGAATTCACCTCTATGAGCAAGACCTACAACATGCCCGGCTGGCGGATCGGTTTCGCCGCCGGCAACAAGCACCTGATTGCGGCGCTGACTCGGATAAAATCTTATCTCGACTATGGTGCGTTTACGCCGATCCAGGTGGCCGCTGCGGCGGCCTTGAATGGTCCCCAGGATTGCGTCGAAGAAATCCGCCAGCTCTATAAGGAACGCCGCGACGTTCTGATCGAAAGCATGTCAGCCTCCGGCTGGGATATTCCTGCGCCGCCGGCCACCATGTTCGCTTGGGCGCCTTTGCCGCCGGGCTTTGAGGATTTGGGGTCAGTCGAATTTTCCAAGCTGATCCTGCAAGAGGCCAAGATGGCCGTCTCGCCGGGTATTGCTTTCGGCGAGCATGGCGACGGGCATGTCCGGATTTCTCTGGTCGAGAACAAGCAGCGCATTCGCCAAGCCGCACGTAACGTGAAGACCTTTATGTCTCAGCAGTGCAATGTCCTGGAAGATTGGGAACGAAAGCGGGCCGCTGTCTCTTGAGTGATCCATTGAAAATTGGTGTGGCGGGCCTCGGGACCGTCGGGGCCGGCACGGTCAAGCTGTTGCGCGATCAGGCCGAGCTTCTGCGCCAGCGATCCGGGCGGGACATTACAGTGACCGCCGTTTCAGCTCGTGACGCCGGGAAAGACCGGGGTTTCTCCAAAGACGGACTGACCTGGTACGACGATGCCATCGCTATGGCGGACGACGATAATGTCGATGTGGTTGTTGAACTGATCGGCGGTTCCGAAGGTGTGGCCAAGGACCTGGTCGAAAAGGCGTTGGCCAACGGTAAGCATGTTGTGACCGCCAACAAGGCCCTGATCGCCCATCACGGTGCGGCGCTGGCCAAGGCAGCAGAAGGCGCAGGTGTCGCCCTGGCGTACGAGGCGGCTGTTGCCGGCGGTATCCCCATCGTGAAAGCTCTGCGCGAAGGCTTGGCGGCGAACAGCATCAGCCGGGTCTATGGCATTCTCAACGGCACCTGCAATTATATCCTCAGCAATATGCGGGAGACCGGCAAGCCGTTCGACATGGTTCTCTCCGAAGCGCAAGAGCTAGGATACGCGGAGGCCGATCCAGCTTTTGACGTGGACGGTGTGGATGCAGCGCACAAGCTCGCCATTCTCGCCAGCCTGGCGTTCGGCACGGAAGTTAATTTTGAGGCTATCCATTGCGAGGGCATTCGACATGTTTCGCCGTTGGATTTTGAATTCGCGGAGGAGCTCGGTTACCGGATTAAGTTGCTCGGCATAGCGCGCAAGACGGGTCACGGCGTGGAGCAGCGGGTGCATCCTTGTATGGTGCCGCTCGAAGATCCGATCGCGCATATCGAGGACGTTTTTAATGCCGTCGTTGTCGATGGCCACGCGGTGGAGACCACCATGTACGAAGGCCGGGGCGCCGGCGTAGGGCCGACGTCATCGGCCGTGGTCGCGGATATTGTCGATATAGCCAGGGGTTTGAACCTGCCAGTCTTCGGCGTGCCCGCCGATTCGTTGATTCGGGCTGAAATACCGCCTATGGCGCGGCATTCGGGGCAATACTATGTGCGGTTTACGGTGATCGACCGGCCGGGTGTATTTGCTGAAATTGCCAGTGCGCTCAAAGAGAACAATGTGTCCATGGAGGCTATAATCCAGCGTGGCCGGGCACCAGGGGAGGCCGTGGAAGTTGTTCTCACCACCCATGAAACCGAAGAAAAGGCCATGCTCGCGACCATCGAGGCCATCGGCAAATCCGAGGCTATATTAGAGCCCACGAGGATGATAAGAATCGTGTCGTTTTCATAGCACCAAATACGGTGGCTTAAATAACCAAAAATAGGGTGGAATGGCATGAGTGAACTTCCGGCAAAAATGGATCGAAATTTGGCGTTGGAAGCCGTTCGGGTAACCGAGGCGGCGGCTCTCGCGGCGTCCCGGTGGATGGGGCGAGGCGATGAGAAAGCGGCCGATCAGGCCGCTGTCGACGCGATGCGCCGGGCGCTCAATAGTTTGAATATCGAAGGCACCGTTCGGATCGGAGAGGGCGAACGGGATGAAGCGCCGATGCTCTATATCGGCGAGGAAGTCGGCGTCGGCGATGGACCGAAGATCGATATCGCCCTCGACCCCCTGGAAGGAACGACCATCACCGCCAAGGGCGGCACCAATGCGCTGGCCGTTGTTGCGATGGCGGAGGAAGGGGGCTTTTTGAACGCACCCGACACCTACATGGAGAAAATCGCTGTCGGCCATGGTTTGCCCGAAGGCGTGGTTGATCTGGATGAGAAGGTCGAGGTGAACCTTAAAAATTTGGCCAAGGCCAAGGGCATGGATATCAGCGATATTGTCGCCTGTGTGCTGGACCGGCCGCGTCATGACGAGATCATCGCCAAGTGCCGGGAAGTCGGTGCTCGGATCATGCTGATTGGCGACGGCGATGTCAGCGGCGTGATCGCCACTTCGCGGGAAGAGGCGGGAGTCGATATCTATATGGGTGTCGGCGGGGCGCCCGAAGGCGTTTTGGCCGCGGCGGCTCTCCGCTGTATCGGCGGGCAGATGCAGGGCCGCCTGGTGTTCCGGAATGCCCATGAAAAAGCCCGCGCAGAACGGCTGGGCGTCACTGATTTCGATCGAAAATACAATCTGCTTGATTTGGCCGGCGGTGAGGTGATGTTCGCCGCCACCGGTGTGACCAACGGCACCATGCTGAAAGGCGTGCGCCGGTTCCGCCAGGGCGCGATGACTCATTCCATGATCATGCGCTCCAAGTCCGGCACGGTCCGCTATATCGAGGCGGAGCACAATTTTGACCGTAAGACGGGTTTCGACCCCGCCGACGAGTAGCCGTGGACGCCGTCGCATCAGAGACGGTCGTATTCGGGGTAGAGAAATCCTTCTCAGGCCGTCGCTGGCTGGAACGTGACTATGACCAGCGGCTGGCGATGGCCATTTCCCAACAGTATACCCTGCCGGAAATCATCGGGCGGCTGCTGTCCGCCCGGGACGTGGACCTGGAAGTTGTCGAGACGTTCCTGGACCCCCGTCTGAATACGCTGCTGCCCGATCCCGGACATTTATTGGACATGGATAAGGCCGTCGAGCGGCTGATCCGGGCGATCAAGGCCGGCGAGCAGGTCGCGGTGTTTGGCGACTATGACGTGGATGGAGCAACCTCGTCGGCGCTGGTCAAACGTTTCTTTCGGGCGTTGGGCGTTGATCTCCGCATCTATATTCCCGACCGCATGAAAGAAGGCTATGGCCCCAACATCCCGGCGCTGAGCCAATTGAAGGGCCAGGGCACAGACGTCGTGATCACCGTCGATTGCGGCACCGCGTCCTATGAGCCGTTGGAATATGCGCTGGAAAACGACCTGGATGTCATTGTCGTCGACCACCATGTGGCCGAAGCGGGCCTGCCCAAGGCCACCGCAGTGGTGAACCCGAACCGGATGGACGAAGACAGCCCGCACGGTCAGTTGGCGGCAGTTGGCGTGACGTTTCTCCTTCTCGTCGCGCTCAACCGGGGCTTGAGGGAGGCTGGTTATTACAAAGAACAGAATTTGGCCGAACCTGATTTGATGGCTTTGCTTGATCTCGTTGCGCTCGGCACGGTGGCCGATATCGTGCCTCTGACAGGCGTCAACCGGGCGCTGGTGATTCAGGGATTGAAGGTCTTCGCCCGCCGCCGCAATGCGGGCATGAAGGCGCTGGCGGACATTGCCGGGATAGATGAAACACCAAGCGCGTATCACATGGGATTTATTTTAGGTCCCAGGGTCAACGCCGGCGGCCGGGTAGGGGAGTCTCACCTGGGCGCGCAGTTGCTGTCCACCGAGGATGAGATGGAGGCCGCACAAATCGCCGAGGCGCTCAACAACTATAATCTGGAACGCCGGGAGATCGAAGAGCAGATCAGTAACGAGGCGGTCGAGCAGGCGGAGTCCCAGCGCGGTGAGTCCGTTGTGTTCGTCGCGGCAGAGAACTGGCACGCCGGCGTTATCGGCATTGTCGCCAGCCGTTTGAAGGAACGCTTCAATGTGCCGGCCTGTGTGGTCGCCGTGACCGATGGCAAAGGCGTCGGCTCTGCCCGATCCGTACCGGGGGTTAATCTCGGGGCTGCCGTCATCGCCGCTCGTCAACAGGGGATGCTGCTGGCCGGCGGCGGTCACGCCATGGCGGCCGGCTTTACCTGCGAGGCGGATAAGTTGGAGGCGTTCCGGGATTTCCTGGCCGAGCGCATCAGCAAGCAGATCGAAGACAATGGCGTCGCGCCAAGCTGGAAGATCGACGGTGCGCTCAAAGTCGAAGCGGCGAGTTTGGACCTAATCCATCAGGTGGCCCGGCTTGGCCCCTTCGGCAGTGGCAATGCCGAGCCCCGGTTCGTGTTTAATGGACTGCGTGTCGCCAAGGTGGATGTGGTCGGCGCCGATCACGTGCGCTGCCACTTCGTCGATGCCAACGGTAAGCGGTTGCAGGGGATCGCCTTTCGAACGGCGGAGACGGAGTTAGGCCAGGCATTGCTGAACCATGGCGGTCTGCCGGTGCACGTGCTCGGCCGGCTCCGGGAGAATGTTTGGCAGGGCCGGTCGTCGGTGCAGTTGATGATCGACGACGCCGCGCCCGCGCAATAAGGACCTCACCTCCATGAACTCGTCCGTCCGTCTGGTCGCCACCGTTTGCCTGGCGGAGTTGCTGACCATGGTGGGGGTCTTCACCTTCCCCGCCCTGATGCCGGACTTCATCGCCGAATGGGGGTTGAACAATACCGAGGCCGGTTGGATCGCCGGGGTGATGCTGGCCGGGTATGCTTGCGGCGTGCCTGTACTGGTCAGCCTGACTGATCGGGTGGATGCGCGACTCGTCCATATAGGCGGCTCGATAGTAACGGCGCTGTCGCTTGTGGGCTTCGTGCTGATTGCCGAAGGTTTTCTCTCGGCTTTAATCCTGCGATTTTTCGCCGGGGTGGGCCTGGCGGCGACCTACATGCCCGGACTCCGTATGTTGATGGACCGTTACGAGGGCCACAAACAGGCCCGCTCGGTCGCCTTTTATACGGCAAGCTTTTCCCTCGGTACGGCGATTTCGTTCTTCGTCTCCGGAGAATTGGGCAGCGCGTTCGGTTGGCAGACCGCCATTTGGGTGGCGGCCGTTTCCGCCGCGTTGGCGGTCCTCCTGGTTTTCGTAAGCCTGCAACCGGTGGCGCCGGCAAAGCCCGATGAACCAACCCGGCTTTTGGACTTCCGGCCGATCTTCCGAAACCGGGCGGCCATGGGCTATATCTGGGCTTATGGCGCGCACAATTGGGAATTGTTCGCCTATCGATCCTGGATGGTGGCCTTCCTGGCCTTCAGTCTGACCCTGCAGCCTGACGCAATCACCTGGGGGGCGCCGACCCTCATCGCCACCTTTAGCGCGATCGTCGCCGTTCTTACCAGCATCGGCGGGAACGAGTTGGCCGACCGGTTCGGCCGGCGGCGGATGATTTGTCTCTATCTGATTGCCGCCGGAACCCTGGGCCTGTTTGCCGGCTTTTTGCCGGCGTTGCCCTACGGGATC
Organism: uncultured Rhodospirillaceae bacterium; assembly: GCA_964611435.1. Lineage (GTDB taxonomy): Bacteria > Pseudomonadota > Alphaproteobacteria > Rhodospirillales > UBA2165 > JAYPHU01. Next base: position 45,974 of record CAZSXT010000015.1, read on the forward strand.
GTGGCCGGACTCATGCTGCTCTATGCCGCATTGATCCAGTTGGACTCGGCCGCGCTGACCGCCGGCGCCGTAAGTGTGGCGGAGGAGGGGCGCCGTGGCGCGACCCTGGGCCTGCACGCATTGATCGGATTCGCCGGCGCGGCCATCGGGCCGCTGGTGTTTGGCATGCTCCTCGATATTGGCGGCGGCCGGGAAGACATTTTCGCCTGGGGACTGGGATTCGCGTCCATGGGGGGTGTCGCGCTCCTGGGCCCCGTCGCCTTGTGGCTGTTAAGACCGAAAACCGGGGACGTGAATTGAGACTTGATTTCGCCCGGCGCTGTTTATATATGGAGCCCCTCGCGTGACCCCTTCGTCTAGTCAGGCCTAGGACTCCAGATTTTCATTCTGGCAACACGGGTTCGAATCCCGTAGGGGTCACCACTTTTTCCCAGTTTCACCCCATCCGGCCCGCCGGGCCACCTTCCCCCGCGAGCGGGGAAGGGGTTCTGATATGGATATCGCGGCACACCGCCCCACCTCCCCCTATGACGGGTGAGGTCGAGAAACGCCATGCGTTTCGAGGGTGGGGGTGGAATTTATGAACACAGAGGACAAAGAGCTCATCGAGAAGTTTACTGCACTCCGCCCCACAGTGCGTCATCCCCGAGTTGCGAAGCAATTCTCGGGGAACCACTCACCCCCTCAAAAACAGCACGTTCGCGAAGCCGTCGGAGAGTCGGCCGGTAGCAGACGCGTAGTCGTCCCAGGTGATCTCGAGGATGCCGCCGGCCTCGATCATGCCGACCGGTGTGTAGCCGCAAGATTGGAGGAGGTCGGCGATTTTGGCGCGGGCCTCCGCCGCCTCGTTGCCGGCTTCCAGGACCAGGGCCGGGCCGAAGCGTTCAAGCGTCGCCCGTGCGCCCTCCAGAACCTCGAACTCATGGCCCTCCACATCGATCTTTAGGAAATCCAGCCGGTCGAGGTTTTGTTCCTCGGCGACGGCGTCCAGGGGGGTGGCCGGGATAGTGAGGCTCTCCGATTGATCGGCGCCGGCGTCAACGCCGATCCCCGACTTGCCGGAATGATCTTGATTGTGAGTGAAGGAAACCTCACCTGCGCCGTTGCTGGCGGCTTTGCGGATGACGGTGGCGTTCTTGAGCCCGTTGACCGCGAGGGTCTTGTCCATGGAGTCTGAGAGGCGCGCCACCGGCTCGAACGCGATGACCCTGCCCGCCGGTCCGACAGCGCGGGCCATTTGCAGGGTCCATTCGCCGTAGTTCGCCCCCACATCAATGGCGACGCCGCCGGCCGGGCAGTGATTGCGGATCACTGTGCCGCCTTCCAGCCCGTTCAGCAGATAATGCGCCCCCATGGTGTCGAGAGGCGCGGGGAGATAGAGCTGATCTCGGCTGCTCACCGTCACATAGCCGCCGGGCCAATCGGCCATCACCTGCCGCTCGATCGATTTCCGGTACTTGCCCCAGTGAAACAGCAGGGGGATGCGGTCGCGGAAGCGCTGCCGTCTTGCCCGCAGGCGCGCCACATTCCGCATCAGCCGTTTGTCACTGTCACTTGAATTCATTGCCGGTCTTTACCCGCTGGCCAGTTTCCAAAACAGATACATGCCACCGAACAGGATCGGCTGGTGGATGAGATAAATCAACAGGCTATGCCGCCCGGCCAGATGAAGGAGCTTTGCCGCTGCACTAACCGGCTGGTAGTTAAATACCGCCGGCGCACCGTTTTCGAACGTGAGCCGTCCCGCCAAAAGTCCCAGCACCGGCGCCCCGAACCAAGGCAGCAGCGGCACATAATCGACGCTGGCTGGAAATTCGACCGCCAATCCCAGCCATAGCCAATGATCGGCGGACAACGCTTGTGATGTCAGGAACAGGGGTGCAGCGAGGCAGGCAATGCCCAAGATCAAGAGCCCGATGTTCGGGAGCCGTGCGACGGCGAGCATCAGCACACTCGCGACCGTAATGTGATGCAGGATGCCGAAAAAGATATACGTGTTCGGATCGACAAAATACGTGCCGGCGGAAACGACCCCGGCCGCCGCTGCGATCATGACCAATCGCCGCCAAAACGCGCGGGTCGTCAGACCCCGCCGCCGGGCTAGGGCCTGGGCGAATCCCATCACGAACAGGATCATCCCGGCGATGAAGCGGGCGTACCATTGCCAGGCCGGGTCGCCGAACAGGTCGAATTCGGCGTAGCGGAAATAGGTCAGGTCCCAGGAAAAGTGGTAGCTGATCATCAACAGGATGGCGACGCCCCGGACCATATCAACAATAGGGTAACGAGGGCGGCTTGGCGCGGGTATGGCTGATCTATCGTTCATTCTGGCATCGCTTGTACCCGTTGGCGGAGGTTCAAGCCACCCGTAAAACATTGGTTGTACAGGTTAAATTCGCCACTAAGCTGGCGGCCATGGTTTTTCTGAACGCCACACTTCCCATGTTCGCGCTGCTGTTCGCCGGCTTTTTCGCGGTCCGGCGGGGCTATCTGACCGAAGGCGGCATCAAGGGCCTCGCCCTGTTCGCCTTTTATTTCGCCATGCCGGTGTTTTTGTTCCGGACGATGGCGAACCTGTCGCTGGCGGACGGCCTGGACGCCCGGTTTTTCATCCATTACCTGGCGGCAGGGATATGCACCTATCTGATCGGCATGGGGATCGGCCGCTTTGTTTTCGGCGCACAACTGGCCGGGCAGGCGATCTTTGGTATGTCGGCGTGCTTCGGCAATCTGGCGATCATCGCGCTGCCCATTGTTATTGATGTCTTCGGCGAAAAGGCGACGCTGCCCATCACTATGCTGGTGTTGCTGGAAGCTGCGGTCTACATGCCAGTGACCATCATCATTCTGGAAGTTCTCAGAAGCCGGGAAGGGGCAGTGGCGGGCGCCGGGCTGCCCCGCGCCGTCGGCAAGGGCGTTATGGCGGTAATCACCAATGCGGTGATCATGTCCATGCTGATCGGCATCCTGTTTTCCTACTATTCCATTCCGATCCCGACGTTGGTTGACGAATTTGCAAGCCTGGTCGGGAGCGCCGGTATTCCGTGTTCCTTGTTTGCCCTGGGGGCGAGTCTGGCTCGGATCAAGCGCACCGATAAGTTCTCCGAGAGTGCGGTGATGACCGGCGTGAAACTGATCCTGTATCCGCTCTTGGTGTTCGGTGCGCTGTCCTTGCTGCCGGCGCCGGACCCGATTTGGGTGGCGACCGCCGTCCTGGCGGCCTGTATGCCCATGGGCGCGAACTTGTACTTGGTGGCGGAAACCTTCAACGCCCATGTGGGCCGGGCGTCCATGGCCGTTCTGACCTCCACCATCGTTTCCGCGCTGACGGTGTCCATCGCGGCCGCCATTTTGGCCGGAAATCTCTAAAAATAACCGGTTAGGCTCTGTCGCTCTCCGATTTATCGGTTATGATACGGCCCGAGGGAGGAAATAAATGGGTGTTCTTGAAACCCTGACACTGGCGCTGGGCGCGTCTTGGGGCGCCGGGCTCAATCTATATGCAACCGCCGCGATTATGGGCGTGTTGGACCTGATGGGGTTGGTTGACCTTCCAGAGCCTCTCCAAATTCTGGGGAATCCGTTGGTCATTGGCGTCGCCGCCATCCTCTACTTCATCGAGTTCTTCGCCGATAAAATCCCGGGTCTGGACTCCGTTTGGGACGCCATCCACACCTTTGTTCGTATCCCCGCAGGCGCATTGATGGCCATGGGCGCGATTGAGGGCCTGGACATCGGTTTCGCGCCGGAGCTTCAGACGGTTGCGGCGCTGGTCGGCGGCGGCGCTATTGCCGCCGGTACGCACGCCACCAAGGCCGGCACGAGGGCGGTTATTAATACGTCGCCGGAACCGGTCACCAACTGGACGGCATCGTTCCTGGAAGACGTGCTTGTGGTGGTCGGTATGTTTTTCGCGATCTTCAAGCCAATCGTGTTCCTGGTGATCTTTGCGGTCTTTGCCTTGTTGGCCATCTGGATTGTGCCGAAGATTTGGCGCGGCATTCGAAAGGTGTTTTCCAGCGCCCGTCATCCGGTGAATACAATCAAATCCGACCCTCAGGAGCGAATGTCGCTCTCACTGGCTCAGGTCGAATCCACGGAACCGGTCAAGCTGGAAGACAAGTCCGGCTAGTTTACCAATTTTAAACCTCACGCGGTCTATGGTCTCCCTGTACCCATAGAAGGAGACCGCAGAATGCGTTATTCGGTCCATTTTGAAACGTCAGATCGCAATTGGGTTGTCACCGACCAGGCCAACGCCAATCAGGTCATGGGCGTGCACGTCAGCAAATCCGATGCCTACCGCCACGCCTTTGCCGAGCAAGAGCGCTGGCGCAAGTTTGATCCTGTCGCCAAGCATCTGGCGCGGATCCGGAAGATGATGCCGCAGTCTCTTGTGGTCGGCTAAATTTTAGCCGCCGGTTGGACTAACGCATCGGCGAAAATGGCGCCGGCAGCATGATTTTGCTGTCCTGAGCGCCCATATGATGAGGCCCGCCTTCAACCGGCGCCGGCCAGACGCCCGCCTCTCCGGCTTCTTTTCGTGCTTTGGCGCGATCATCCAGGCTTTTGTACGGCCAAATATGAATCATCTTGCTGGCCACCCCGATATCGCACTCCAACAGCCCAACGCAGGGTGAATATTCGAGCCGTCCCGGCAAATCCTTTTCCCAGGCCGCTTTAACCGCCGGCATCTTGCCGGGTTCCACCATATAGCTCCGCATTTCGTAGTAGGGGCCGTGCTCGCCCGGCGTCATTTCCGGCGAGAACGGCCACGCGAAGCAGATTTCAACATTCTGTTTGAGAACAAATTCACCGATCTTCGGCGGCCAGGCGCCGCTGGCGACGGATTCATGGCGAATCTCTGCGCGTTGATTAAGGTCATCGTAGCGCCAGATATGGACGATCTGGTTGAGTGGGCCGATCTCGGTGTACCAAAAGCCGACCAGCGGGGAGAGCTTGGTGCGGCCTTCAATTTTTTCTTCAAATCGTTTGATGACCTCGCCGGTGGAGCGGGCGGTGAGGTCGTATGTCCGAATTTCATAAATCATGATTGTTCCCTGTTTAATTCGCTACGTGAGTCGTACTGGACCCGTTTGGCATTGAAAAGCCAAATAGACGCAAATAGAGGTGTGACAGCGAATTGTCTTCGCGCCAATTTCCCCATATAAGGTTGGACATTAGAAATTTCGCCGGGTCAAAAAATCCTAAACCATCCCGGCACCGAACATGGAGAAGAAGATGGCGAAAATTCCTGCCAAGCTGCACGACTATATTAACGATGCCTTTCCCCAAAATGTGATTCTGGTCGGCACCGCCTTGGATGACGGCTTTGCCCAGATCAGTCCCCGTGGCAGCGTGATTGTCTATGATGACGAAACCCTGGGCTTTTGGGATCGTGGCCGCGGCAGAACACACGATGCCGTTAAGGACGGCACTAAGGTGACGTTTTACTATCGCAACACGGCTCTTCGCGATGAAGGCGTTTTGCCCAAGGGCGGTATCGCCCGGTTCTATGGCACGGCCAAGCTGCATATGGATGACGAGGTCTCTGAACACATCTATAACACCATGAAAGAGGCCGAGCGGGAACGGGATGCCGAGAAAAAGGGCTCCGGTGTTCTGGTGAAAATCGAACGCGCCGAAGATCTCAGCGGCGCGCCGCTGGATCTGGACTAAGGTTTAGCAGGATCGGCTAACAGAAACGGATGGCGGACGAATGACCAAGGGGCTCAACTATATTGCAGGGGCGGCCTTGCTGGCTGTTTTTGCCATTACCACGCCCGGCACCGTTGAGGCGTCAAACGGTCTTTATGACATGTCACGGCTGTTGAATGAGCCGCATCCGTTTGCCAATGCGCCAGCCGCACCGCGCCCGGCCGAACCCGCGCCCGTGGTTTCACGCCCAGCACCTATGCCCACACCCGCTGTCCGTCCGGTGCAGCCTCAACGGTCCCAAGAGGGCCGGGAAACCATCGTTCGCCAATCAGAACCCGTGAACTATCACAAGCCGGGCGGTATTTTCTCCGAAATCCGGGTTGGGGCTATGGTCCATGATGAAGGGCCTTTTAGCCGCAATAAGGAAAGCGGATTCGACAGTAATATTGAACTGCTGTTCACGTCGCCGGATTTCCTGGATGTGATCTGGTCACCCCGTCCCCATATCGGCGGCACGTACAACTCTGACGGCAATACCCACCAAGCATATCTCGGCCTGACCTGGGAATGGGATTTCTTCACTCACTTCTTTTTCGACTTTTCACTGGGCGGCGCTTATCACACCGGTGAAAAGGTCACCAGCGATCCAAAAAAGAAGTCCCTCGGTTGCAGCGTTCTGTTCCGGGAATCCCTCAATCTTGGCTACCGGATCAACGAGGCGCATTCACTGATGTTCCACTTCGATCACATCTCGAACGCCAAACTGTGCACAACCAACGAAGGGTTGGAAACGTTCGGTCTTCGTTACGGATATCGCTTCTAAGCCCTAGACGCTTTCATTTATCGCGGCGCGTTCCACGCGGGGGTAAAATATTCCCAGCGTCAACGCGCGCGACGTCATGAATAGGATGAACGCCAGCCAGACTCCGTGATAGCCGAGGACCGGCTTGAGGATGAGAGTCAGAGCGGCAAACAAAACCAGCGAGATGATCATGCCGTTGCGCATCTCCCGGCTGAAGGTCGCGCCGATAAAAACCCCGTCCAACATAAACGACCACACCGAGATAATGGGCGACAGAATGATCCACGGCAGGTACTGCCCGGCGATGTTCTGCACGTCTTCCATGCCGGTCAGGACGGCGATGATGAGATCGCCCAGGATTGCATAGATCAGTGCATAGCCGGCGGCGATCAGCACCGCCCAAAGGCTGGCGATCTTCACCGCATTTCTCAGCGCATCCCTTTTTTTCGCGCCTATGGCGCCCCCGACCAGCGCCTCCGCCGCATGGGCAAACCCATCAAGCCCGAATGCCAGAAAACCCTGAAATTGGATCAGGACAAGATGCGCCGCCGTTGTCGCGTCGCCGAAACCAGACGCTTGCGAGGTGAAGAAGGCAAAGGCGGAGAGGAGGCAGATGGTGCGAATGAAAATATCGAAGTTGATCGACAGCATTCGCTTGATTTTCGCCGGCTGCCACAGGGCCGCCGCCTGTCCGCCGGGGTCGAATTTGGCAACTTCACGCCGGTAGAGCCAGATTGCCGCCAAGGTTGCGGTGACCTCGGCAATCACCGTGGCGGCGGCGACGCCAGCCACACCCCATTCCAGGCCAAGTACAAAATAGAGATCGAGGACTATATTCAGCCCGTTCATCAGTACTTGGAGGATCAGTACCGCGCGGGTGTTTTGCATACCGATGAACCAGCCCATCAGGCAGTAGTTGATCAATACGACGGGTGCACTCCATATCCGGATTTGGAAGTAGTCGGTCGCAAGGTCTTTGGCTTCGCTCGACCCGTCAAACAGGGACAGCGACAGGGTAATGATCGGGAACTGCAGTAGCCATAACAGCACCCCGACGCTGCACGCGATCGCGAGAGAACGAAGAACTAGGGCGCGGACTTCCGGCGCGTCGTTTGCGCCGCGAGCCTGCGCAGCAAATCCGGTCACCCCCATGCGGAGGAAACCGAACGCCCAAAACAGAAAATGAATGATGGTGGAGCCGATGGCGACAGCACTCAGATTGTAGACGTGGTCGGAATGCCCGATGACAGCCGTGTCTACCGCGCCTAAAAGGGGAATCGACAAATTCGCCAGGATGATCGGACCGGCCAGCCGCCATACATCGCGGTGCCCGGCGCGCGGGTCGTTTCCGCCGAATTGAGATATCTGGTCTGCCACGGTATTCTCCGGTCGCGAGGCGCGCAAAATAGCTGAAATACGGCTTGTGTCGAGGGCTATGCATTGTGGCGCGGTCTCGAAAATTCAGATTGATTTGCCTATATTAGGCGTTATCTAACCGGCGACGTTAAAAGCAGGATGAGCAATCAATGAATAAGATCGACAGCGGCAGCAACGCCTATACCGAAATCCCGACCCTCGACCTGGGACCGTATTTGGCGGGGGAAGCGGGGGCGTTAAAGGAATTGGGCGAAAAAGTCCGCCATATTCAAGAGAACCTGGGTTTTTGGGCGGTGATCAATCACGGTGTTTCGTGGGATAAGCTGGCCCGAGTTTACGAGCAACTCAATCGGTTCTTCGATCTGCCGATCGAACAGAAGATGAAATACAAGATCAATCATCTTTCGGTCGGGTATGTGCCCGCCAAAAGCACCAAGTACATCACCTCGATCATCAACGAGAACACCAAGAAAGACCTGAACGAAACACTAATTACCGCGCTGGACCGGCCGGATGACCATCCGCTGATCCAGGCCGGCACCCGCTTTGTCGGCCCCAACCAGTGGCCGGAAGAAGTGGCGGAACTTCGTGACGCCATCGTCGATTATCAGCAGGATATTGTGGCGCTTGGCCGAAAGCTGCTGCCGATTTTCGCTGTGGCGCTGGAACTGGCGCCCGATTATTTTGACAAATATTTCAAAGACCCGGTGATGTGGTCCCGCAATGCACATTATCCGGCGGTAGAGCCGGAGGAGAACCAATACGGCATTGCGCCGCACAGTGATCACAGCTTCCTCACCATGTTGCCGACCACCGAAGTGCCGGGGCTGCAAATTCTAACCCCGGATAAAAAGTGGATCGACGCCAAGTACATCCACGAAGGCATCCTGGTGAATACCGGCGAATTCCTGAACCGCTGGTCCAATGGTCGTTTTATCCCGACCCCGCACCGTGTGGTGCCGCCGGAAACCGACCGGCTGTCCATCGCCACCTTCTTTAATCCGAGCCCGGACACCATGTCCAATGCCTTGGAAAGCTGCGTCAGCGAGGCCAACCCGGCCCAATACGAGCCCATGAGCCTGATGGATTACGTCTGCTGGTACATCGACACGAACTATCAACGCGACGCCGGCGGCACTCAAGAGGTCGAGCAAGAGGCGGGGTAGGGGGGCTTTCTTCACCCCTCTCCATTCGTCACCCCCGAATTGCGCAGCAATTCTCGGGGACCCATCCAGCGCATCAACTTACACCTCCGATACCCATGGTCCCCCGAGACTTGGTCCCTATTGCCATTGGTCCCAACTCGGGGGCGACGCGATAAGGAGGCGGGGGATTAAATTCACCACGAAGGTCACAAAGGACACGAAGACTGCGGAATACCAGGGTCCTTCGTGGTTAAACTATATGTATGGGTACGCGGATCAGGCTCTTTCGTTGCCGTCCGCGCATGACTAATAAATTTTGCTGCCCAGCCCCTCGATCACCGCGCGCGCCTCTGCCGGGCCGCGCACATGATGCGCCTGCCAGCCGGCGTTGCGGGCGGCGGCGGCGTTTTCCGCCCTGTCATCAAAGAACATGATCTTTTCGGGCGGCAGGTCCAAAGCCTCTTGCGTCTTGGCGTAGATCTCTGGACCCGGCTTCATCACGCCAAGCTCGAACGACAGATACGCATGGTCGCCGAACAGGTTGCGGATGGTCTCGGCCTCCGTCTGCTCCCACCAGTGACACTCGTTGGTGTTGCTGAGGCAGCCGACGGTGACATGGCTGGAGAGCTCTTGGGCCAAGCCAGCCGCGCCGTCAAATATGCCGTTGGGCCAACGGCGAAACAGATCAACGAAGTCTTGGGGACCGACTTCCAGACCAAAGTCTTCGATCATACCTGCAGCGAAGGTGAGCCGGTCACAGCGTCCGCTTTCATACTCTTTCACCCATTGGGAAGCGTCCCAGCGAGCCGGAGCGGGGTCGCCGCTGGCCATACCTAACATCCGGTGAAAATAATCGCCGGGCTGAAACTGGATGACCACGCCACCCAGGTCGAACAGGACGGCTTCAACGCCGGATCTCTTGAGTAGTGTCTCCATGCGCCGCCAATATCAGGCGAGCCGGGGTAGGTCAAAGGAAGTGGTTTCCCACCGCCTAAAAAATGCCTGGGGAGCGCAACGCGGCCGTACGGCAGCCGCAAGTTGTTGAGCCTAAGGAGCTGGGTTTATAGGTATTGCCGCAGCTCATGCAGGTCTTGCGCCGGTCCCCATCCCGGCGGTCACTCTCTTCCATGCGACGGCCTTTTACTTGGCGATTTTTCTCTTCCCGCCGGTCTTTACCGCTGCGCCTTTCCTGACCGCTGCGGCGTTCTTCGGGAAATCTTCGTTCCACAAAGCTCATGAGGGGCTCCATTTTTTCGTTGTCCAATTCGCTCCAACGCACACCAGCAAATCGGTACGAAAGTTATATACGTATATACCCCTAAAGTGATGTGATTCACATCACAAAAATTCATATAGAGTTGAAATAGGCAACCATCCGGGCGCGTTCTGCGCGATCCGGCAAGTGTCCCTGGCCCGCTTTCAGGTTATCTTCCACGTGGGCCGGATTGCCGGTGGCGGGGATCAAACAGGTCACGGCCTCAAAAGACAGCAAGTATTTTAGGAAATACTGCGCCCAACTGGTGATCCCCATGTCACCGGCCCATTCGGGAAGTGGCGCCCGGCGGACATCGGCGAACAGCCCGTCTTGTTCGAACGGCCGGTTGATGAGGGTCGCCACACCGTGATCGGCGCACAGCTCGAGGAAATACTCCTCCGCCGCCCGCCGGTCGATGGAATAGGGGAACTGGCAAAAATCGATCTCCGGTTCTTGCTTGATATATCGGCCCATTTCACCAAACGCGCTCTCTGTGTAATGGGTGATGCCGATGTATTTAATCTTGCCGGCGGATTTCCACTCTTTCAGAGTTTCAAGATGGGTGTCTGTATCCACCATATTGTGGATTTGCATAAGCTCCAGACGCCCGTCGCAGCCCATCTTACCCATAGAGGCGTCCATCTCGTCGATGCCCTTCTGCCGGCCGCTGGTCCAGACTTTGGTGGCCATAAAAGCGTTTTCGTCGCCGGGCACGCCTTGGCGGACTTCGCCGATGACGGCTTCCGATTTGCCGTACATGGGAGAAGAATCAATCAAACGTCCGCCACCGGCATAAAAAAGCCGCAAGACTTCTTGTAGATCCTTTTTCTTGAACGGGTTGATGGAGACGTTGAACGACCGGTAGGTGCCGAGCCCGATCACGGGCAAGGGCTCTCCGGTGGAGGGAATGGGGCGTGTCAGCATGCCGCCACGTTAGCTGCCCGCCGGAACCGCGGCAAACAATTCATGGCCACGGCAGGGCCCGCTGGCTACTCTGCCATTCTTCTTTGGCCGTTCTTGAAATGTTAATCAGATTGTCCGCATTTTCCGACCATGATTGATCTTTGGCTCAACCGGTTAAAGCGTGCGACGCGGCGGTCGCCTGGGGAACTGCTGCGCCGGTTTGGGCACGAGCGGCGCGCCCTGACGGACCGGCTTCGTGGTGCGCCCTCAGCACAGCTGGGCCCGAGAGGCTTGGCCGTGACGTTTGATGCTACCGGTATTGACGAATTGTGGCAGCGGATCGCCATGGGGTCTCACCCTGTCTTTCATGACAGCCTGCCCGCGGCAGAGCTCGACAAGATTATACCGGGTGAAAGTGCTCGCATTCTCGACGCTGCCGAGCAGGCGATGCGGGGGCAGGTGGATTTGCTGGGCTCGGGCCCCAGGGCGCTCGGCGACAGAATCGACTGGTACACGGACTTCAAAAATGATGTGACCTGGCCGCCGGCGTTCTTCCGCGACATCGATATTCTAAAACCGGGGACGGTGTGCGATGTGAAGGTTCCTTGGGACCTGTCCCGGCTGCAATGGGCCATTCCAGTGGCCCAAGCCTACCAACTGACCGGCGATGACACGTATGCAGTGTTCGTCCGGGACCTGATTGGTGACTGGATCACCGCCAACCCTTACGCCCGAAGCGTCAATTGGGCTGTGGCCATGGAAGCGGCCATGCGGGTCTTTACCTGGACCTGGTTTTTTCATGTATTCAAGGGGTCTACAGCTTGGCGGGATGAACAGTTCCAAACTCAATTCCTATGTGGTCTCTACGATCACGCCGTATTCTGCGAACGCTACCTCGAAGATTTTGGAATTAATGGCAACCACTTGACAGCCGATGCCGCCGCGCTCGTTTTCGCAGGCGAGTTTTTTGAGAAAGGTGACCGCGCGATCCTTTGGGAGCAGCGGGGCTGGCGCATTCTGGTGCAGGAAAATTTCCGGCAGGTGCATCCCGACGGCGTCGACTTCGAGGGCTCGGCCAGCTATCACCGTATGGTGGCGGAACTCTTCCTATGGCCGGCGCTGTATCGCCGGGTCAATGGCAAGGGGGCACCGGAAACCTATCTTCAGCGGGTCCGGCTGATGGGGGAATTTGCCAGGGCCTATACCAGAGACAACGGTCTGTCGCCGCTCTGGGGTGATGCGGATGACGGACGGGCCTATATTTTCGGCGTGCAGCCGTTTGCTGATCATAGCTATCTGCCGTTACTCGTCTCCAAGTCCCTCGGCGGGTCCTCCTCCTCCTCCTCCTCCGTATCGACGACGGCGCGGGTGGAACTGATCTGGGGGCTTGGGCCGGAAAGGGCCGGAGCCGCGCTGGATGCGGGGCCTCACCAACCGTTTACGACCGCTTTCCCGGCGGGCGGTGTCTACGTTATGCGGGGCGAGGGCGACTGGGTTTTCATTGATTGCGGACCGGTCGGTTATGGCGGGCGCGGTGGACACGGTCACAATGATTGCCTGTCGTTCGAAGCGGCCCTGAACGGCGTGGACCTGATCACCGACAGCGGCTCTTTTGTCTATTCGGAATCGCGAGAGTGGCGCAACCTGTTCCGCAGCACCGCGTCTCATAGCACGCCGATGATCGATGGCGCGGAGCAAAACCGTTTCGTCTCGGAAGATGAGTTGTTTGCCCTGCACGACGACGCGGCGCCGCTGGTGAATCAATGGCGGACGGGCGACGGCTTGGATGTCTTCACCGGATCGCACACGGGCTACCAGCGTCTCGGCAGGCCGGTCACACCTGTTCGAACCCTTGCACTGGATAAACAGACACATGGGCTGTTGATCGCCGACCGGTTCGATGGAGAGGGAAGTCATGATGTCTTTGTTCCTTACCACTTTGCGCCGGGTTTCGTTGCAAGTCCGGCCAAAGATCAGCAGTGGCGCGTGGCGTCATCCGACGCGGTATTCCTGCTCTATATTGTCGAGGCCGGAGATTGGACGGCCGATGTCGGAGAGGGATGGGTCTCCGCCAGCTATGGCGTTAAACAGGCTCGCCAGAAGCTGATGTTTGATCGCCAGGGGGAGTTGAAGCCGTTGACCATTGCCATATGGCCGGAAGCGCATGCGCCGGCCGACAAAGAAGCTTGGATCAGGGAAATGATGGCGAAAAGCGCCGAGGACCAGAATTAAGCACCTTCGACGGTCGTGGCGAAGACATACCCCGCCCCGCGGACGGTTTTGATGAATTCCGGCTTCTTGGGGTTTTCTTCAATTTTACCCCGAAGGCGACCAACCAGTACGTCTATGCTGCGATCATAGGGGTCCCAACTCCTGTTTTGCAGAAGCTCCAGCAGCTTATCCCGGTCCAGAACCTGGTTCGGGTGATTGGTGAAGGCATTCAGGAGGTTAAATTCCATAGTGGTCAGCGGCACTTCACCGCCGCCGGGTGCTGTCAGCTTTCGGCTGATCTTGTCAAAGTTCCATCCGGCAAACGTAATAGCGTCCGAGCCTTTGGCCGGCATAACCCCGCTGCCGGCGTCCTTGGACCGGCGCAAAACCGTTTTGACCCGGGCCAGCAGCTCGCGCGAGCTGAACGGCTTGGCCACATAGTCATCCGCGCCCATCTCCAAACCGATGATGCGATCCACTTCTTCGTCCTTGCCGGTCAGGATAATCACCGCGACGTTGGAGGTTTCCCGAAGATAACGGGTCAGGGTGAGCCCATCTTCGCCGGGCATGACCAAATCGAGGATGACAAGATCGATTTCGTGGGAGGCCATCACGTCCCGCATGCCGGCGCCGTCATTGGCTATCTGCACGTCATAGCCGTGCGCCTGTAAGTAGTCGCTGAGAAACTCGCAAATTTGCTTCTCATCATCGACGATCAGGATGTTGGATCGATTTTCCATTGACGTTTCGGATCTAAACTACGGGGCCGATTAATTTTTTTATTTATCAGTAGGTTATATGATTAAAATAGTACTTACGAAAGAGGATGATCAATTTCCCACTGTATCTACTTGAAAACACATAATTAAGTGGGGCTCTAGTCCTATATTTCAAGTGTGGATATTACGGAGGCGCGAGAGATCGAGGGTCAAAAATCTTCCAAGGGCTCGCCCGACAGCAGAACCCATGCCCGCTTCGGCGCTTCTGGGTTGATGTCCTGCGCCTCGCAGAACTGAACCAGCTCTTCCTCGCGGCTTAAAAGATACTCCAATACCCCCGCCAAATAGCCGGGGTCGGCCAAGTTCTCTTTTACATCTTGGGGGTCGGCGCCGGTAAGGCCGACAAAGCCGTTCATCAGGCTTTCGTCGGCGAAAATAAATGCGGCTGCTTGTAGGGCAAGAGTTTCCGCCGCTTCGCGCCTGGGGTCAGTTGCCGTCATCCCAATCACCCCAAATGCGCTGCCACATGCGTTCGCCGATATCGCAACCCTTTTCATAGACGAATCCAGGCGGCGGCTGGAATTGCGCCAAGTGCAACAGTGGGTTTGCGCGCCCTGCCCATTGCGTTTTCGGAGCAGTGCCGGCGATCTCGAAGATCAGTTTCCGGCGAAAGGCGGTGGCAAAATCGTGGAAGTCCTTGGCAATGATCATGAACGCGCCGACGCCGCCGATGACGCAACCTTTGTAGTATTTATCCAGGTCTTCCAAATAAAATCTGCTGCCGGGCCCGGTTTGGTTGTCGATAATGGGTAACCCATTGATCGTAATGCGTTTTTTGATCGTGGCGTCCCGCACTCGATGAACCAAACTACCATGGTTGTTGGGCCCATCGCCGGCCACGTCGATGACCCGGCGGGTGCCTTCGAAGGCGTTGCCGTCGATCATTTCGGCGGCTTGCACAACCGCATCGCTGATAGAGGTCCGCCGGCCATGGGTCAGTGGGGCCGATAGTAGCTTGGTTACAAACGCCTCGGCATTTGCCGCGTTGGCGATTTTCATCCAGTCGACGACAACCTCGTTATAGGGCCGACTGGAGTAATCAATATAGGCGACCGCGATTTTTCCCAGGATGCCGGATTTAATGGCGTTGATGACTTCGGGACTGCGGAAAGCCGCGGCCACACCTTCTCGCTGCAAGAGCGCTTCCTGATGATCAATGCTACGGGACACATCGGTGGCGATCACCAGTTCTAGATCGACCGGTTCGCCCGCCACAGCCGGCTCGGCTGCGCTAGGTACGAGCGCCGCCAGAACAGCGGCGACCATTCGATGTTTGATCAACCGTGTCTCCACCAGGCCATGAAACGGGCATAGACGCCTATGCCGAGGGCGGCGAGCAGCGCAAGCAAGCCGAAAATGCCGCCGAAACCGAACAACGCGTCCCCCAACATCGGTACAGGCTGGGTTTTTAAGGTCAGGCCAGCGGTGAGAAGGGGCTCATAGACCTCCGCCCAAATCTGCCAGCCCAACAAAAGAAAACCCAACAAGCCCAAGACGAAGGCGACGATCTGCAGTCCTTTCCAGCGTTTTGCCGTGAGTTCAATTAGGATAGGAGGATCACTTCTGCCGTCCTCGCCCCATCCCGGAGACGCCAACCGGGCGCCCATTACGGTTATTGCCATGGTTCATCACTCCTTTCTGGCTGATCAGATTGATGGGAAGTCTACGCCCAATCTGGAGAAGGAGGTAGCAAAATCAGCGGTGATCCGTAGTGCACGCCGAGTGGCCGGCGGCTGGCTTGAACAGGACTCGACCAGAGACCTTATTAGCGTCAGGTATCTGCCAAAGGAGGAGAAAATTCATGGGCGAACTTACCTCTGCCCGCCACGAGATGTTTTGCCGCTACTACGTGTTGGAGCCAAACGGCGCCAAGGCGGCCCGGCTGGCCGGATATTCCGCTCAAGGCGCCAAGGGCCGGGCCTGGGAGGTCCTTAAACGAAAGGATATCCAAAAGCGGCTTAGAGAACTCCGCACTGAGTTGACGAAGAATTATTGTCTCAATCTCGATACACTATTCATGAAACTTGAAACCATTTACAGGCGTGCGTTGGAAGACCGAAAATACGCCGCCGCCTGCAAGGCCGTGGAGATTCAGGCAAAGCTCGCCGGGCTTTTGCCCGCGAATAGGATGACAGCGCATATCCCGGAAGAAGAGCTTGAAGTGGGGTCCGCTTTGCCCTCAAAAAATGATAAGATAAAAATAATAAAATCAGTTAATTAGAAGAAATTATTTAGAATTAACATCAAACGCGTCGGCGATCAGTTCATAGGACCGCCTGCGGTCGTCCGGATCGTGGCAGATGGTCAACAACACGATCTCATTGACGTCATACTGCCGGGCAATATCGGTCAGCATATCGCGGCATTGCTCCGGCGTGCCGAAAAGGCTTCGCGGACGGTTACGTTCAATAATCTTTTCGTCCGCGTCGGTGTATTCGTAGGCCTCGGCCTCCTCAATCGACGGGAAGGGCCCGTGCCGCCCGTATTCTCGCGAGAGCAAGACCAGATCACGGCACAAAGCCAGTTGGCGGGCCTTTTCCTCGGTCTCGCCGCAGACGATGGCGATGCACACGCTGGCCTGTGGTTCGGCATACAGGGCCGAAGGCTGGAACTGGTGCTTGTAGGCGGAGATCACGATATCGCCGCCGTCCTGCACGATGAACTGGGCGAACGAGAACGGCAGACCGAAATTGGCGGCCAACAGTGCGCTTTGGTCGCTGGAACCCAGCATCCACATTTGCGGCGGAACCTCGGGCCGGGGCACCATCTTGATCCGCTTGAATATTTTGGTCGGCGGTTCGCCGCCGCTTAGGAAGGCCATCAGATCGGCCACGCGGGTGGGAAAGTACTCGACACCGATTTCGGACCCATAGGCGAGGGCGGCTGCGGTCAGCTGATCACTGCCCGGCGCCCGGCCGATGCCCAGATCTATCCGCCCCGGGTACAGAGTTTCCAGCATGCCGAAGGTTTCTGCGACCTTGAGGGGGCTGTAATGTCCCAGCATCACACCGCCGGAGCCAACACGGATGCGCTCGGTCTCTGCGGCGATGCGGGTGATCAGGATTTCCGGTGCGGGGCCCGCCAGCGCCGGGGTTGCGTGGTGCTCGGCCAGCCAATAGCGGTGATAGCCCGCCGCTTCGCAGGCGCGGGCCAGATCAATCGATTCCCGGATCGCCGCCGCCGGGGTGCCGCCGGAGCGAATGGGGGACTGATCAAGAACGGATAACTTTAGCTTGGGTTTGGTGCTCACAACGACCGGAGTATACCGGTTGGCGCGACACCGTCTAACCCTGATTTAGGGTAGGGGCTGTGCCCTGGGTCAGGCGATCAGCGCGTCGTCGTCTTCGTCGCTGGGGAACAGCTGTGCCAAGTAACCGAAGTCATTCCGTTTACCGCGCCGGCCGATGATCTTTTGTTGTGCTTGCAGCGGAAAGTCGGTGATCTCCAGTACATCCTTTTTGATCAGGATGTCTACGAGATCTTCGATCACCCGGCTGAGGGACAAATCGGCCGCCAGCCAGTTCTCCTCCAAACTCTCGGCCAACCCCTCGCCAAACAAAAATTCGGCGACCTCCTTAGAGCCAGGATCAACCTGTTCGGGCTGCCGGTTTGCCGTTTCCCGGACAATAGCGAGAATTCTGCCGTCACTGTCCCGTTCAACAAAGGCCATGAACTTTCCTTCCATGCGCTCTCTTTGCTTGCATATGACGGCGCAGGGCGTGAATTTCCAGACCCGATGGAGAATTTCTTTTGCAGTCGTTTATCTGCCGATTGTCCCTCTTGACCGGAAGGGTTATAGAGAAGGCGTCATGAACGCGCGAAATTCAGCACTCATTTCTTTGTTCGCGGTTGTCGCCATCGCCTTGGGCGCGTGCAGCAATCAACAGGCTTATATTTTCAAGGCCGACGAATTCAACCGGGACTCCCCGACCTTCAACAAAGAGCCCAAAGACCGGGATGATGTACAAATTTGCTACAGCAAGTTGGCCACTAATGTGGATGAACTGCTGCAAATGGCTGCCACGGAATGCGGCAAATACGGGAAAACGGCCCGTTTTCAAGGACATGACTATCTCGAATGCCCGCTGACGACGCCGGCGCGGGCGACATTTTCTTGTCTAAGAAAATAATAAAATCAAAGACTTGCGTTGAATTCCGCCGCCGGGATTCCCATCTAAAAGTAGCTGTGCTAGCCTTTACCGACGCTTTTAGTGTTCCTTAACACTCGTCGTCGCTAATAGGGGTAGAAGGCCCCGCATTGTATAGGAGACTAGGCATGAAGAAGGTCATGGTTTTAACCGCTGCCCTTTCCTTGGCGGCATGTGCGGACAACGAGCACTTTACGCCGGGCAAGGTGGCCGGCGCCATCGGCGGCGCAGCCGTTGGCATGTTCGCCGGTAGTCAGTTTGGCGGCGGGACCGGCAAGCTCTTGTTTATGATCGCCGGCGGTCTTATTGGCGGTGGTGCGGGATATTCGATCGGGAACGAGCTATTGCCGTCCGATAAGTCTACGTTCGAGAGATCGACGGCCTACGCGATGAATAATGCCGCGGATGGACAGCAGGTGAATTGGGCCAATCCCGAAACCGGGGTGGCCGGCACGATCAAGCCGACCCGCAGCTATTATGCAGGTCAAAACCGCTACTGCCGGGACTTCACCGCCAGCATCGCTGTCAAATCGGGAGTTGGATCGGGCGAAGCGCGGGCCTGCCGGATCGCCGGTGGCAATTGGTTTATTGACGAGCGAGCCTGATTAGCATCAACAATCGTTCGGGCGCCGGCCCTCTCCAAACAGCGCGCCACGTCAGATGCGCCGCTTAATGCTGATCGCGCTATCCGCTATTGCCGTCTATGCCGGATTTTTGGCCTGCCTGTTCCTGTTTCAGCGAACGCTTTTGTACCACCCCTCCGGCGACCGGCCCGACCCGGCAGCGTATGGCGTACCGGATCTAGAGCAAATCAGTGTAGAAACACAAGACGGACTGAAGCTGCTCGCCTGGTACCGACCGGCGGCGGCAGGCCGGCAAACCATACTCTACCTGCATGGGAACGGCGGACATATCGGCCATCGCGGTGGAAAGGTCCGGGCCTATCTGGATGCAGGCTATGGGCTCCTGTTGCTCAGCTATCGCGGCTATGCCGGCAATCCGGGTAAGCCCACGGAGGAGGGGCTCTACGCCGACGGGGACGCGGCCATGGCCTTCTTGGCGGGAACAGGCGTTCAGAGCAGCCGCGTCGTTCTGTACGGAGAATCGCTTGGGACCGGTATCGCCATAGAACTGGCCACAAAATACGACGTAAACGCGGCTGTGCTTGAGGCGCCCTATAGTTCCATTCCCGATGTGGCGCAGCATCATTATTTTTATATGCCGGTAAGGTATTTGGTCCGTGACCGTTTCGATTCCACGGAAAAAATAGCGCGCGTTGAGGAGCCGATCCTGGTGGTGCATGGGGGTAAGGACCGGGTGGTGCCGATGAAGTTCGGCAAGAAATTATTTGACACGGCTCGCGAACCGAAGTCGTTTTTGCAATTGGCGACCGCCGGACACAACGATCTGTATAACTTCGGCGTTGCCGCCAAAGTCATTGATTTTATGAGAAAATATCAATAGCCACGGCAAAGAGTCTCTAAGTCTTTGACTCTTAACAATAAATTAAGATATACTTAAGCTGTGGTGTACTGTGCGATGGTGGCGTAAATGGCGCTAGCGGCCAAAGTAGCTCAACAAAATTCGATACCGGCGGTCAACCGACTAGCCGGCCACTCGATATCGCCCACAATCAGCGAGCAAGCGGTTGGGGAAGTCGAGACCTATTCCGCCATCGTTAACGACCGCCTTGGATATCGTCAGGAAGAATTGGGTCTTGATCAACGTCGGGCCCGCAATCGCCGGGATGCGCCACAGGCGCCGGAGCGGCGGATCAACACGCCCATGGTGGCGACGAACACCCACACGTTCGCCGAAGCTTTTGCCTCGGTCCTCAACAAAGGTGGCACTGGTGGTGCGCCGCTGACCGGGGGCGATTCGACCGTGAGCGTCTCTAAGGGAATTGCCTCCTATGAACTGACCCACGATGTCATTTATGATGAACTGGCGGAACTCGGCGAGGAGTTGAGCCTGACCGTTTAGGGAAGGTCAGCGCATGAAGATGCAGACCGGCCTGTGCGCCGGTTTTTTTTTACGTCTCGTTTAGGCGGTCTTGCAACTGCTTCAGCCGTTCCGGCGTATCCACGTCAAACAGAACGGAATCCTCTTCAATCGGCACTTCAAATACCCGGTCCGCATGTTCTTCTAGTAGATACCGGGCGCCGACGTCGCCGCTGAGACCCGCCATTTCCGCCTTGAATTCGTTGGACCAGATCACCGGATTGCCCCGCTTTCGGCCGTGAACCGGCACACAGATTGAACGCCCTTCCACCGGATCGAAGGCTTTGATCAATTGATCCAGGATGTCCGTGGATATCAGCGGCATGTCCCCCAAACAGACCATGAATCCGTCCGCATCGCCCGACAAAGCGGCTAAACCTGTTTTGACCGAGGTGCTGAGTCCGTCCGCGTAATCGGCATTGTGGACGAAGGTAACATCCAGCCCTGATAATGCCTCTTTCACCTGATCTTCTTCGAAGCCGATGATTACGGTAAGGGAGGCAACCTGTTTCGCCGCCGCCACGGTTTCCGCGACACGGCGGACCATTGGCTTACCATCCACATCGACCAATAGTTTATTTTGCGCGCCCATGCGCCGCGATGCACCCGCCGCCAGGATCAGCGCGGCAATGCGAGGCTCCCGGGCTTTGGCCACGTCTGTGTCGCTGCTGCCGCTTTGACGCAATTGGCCACGTTCGGAAATTTCCTTCAGCAGCCCGCCGCCGCCCATCAGCATAATGTCTTTCGGGGTCACCGGCACACCGGCCAGTAACCGCCAGAGCACCCAATCGAATCCATTGAGCTTGGGGGAGCGGGCGCAGCCGGGCATGCCGACCACCGGTTGGTTATCAAGCGTACCGATGAATAGCAAATTGCCGGGATCCACCGGCATGCCGAAATGATCCACTGTGCCGCCGGCATCCACCACGGCGGCCGGCAATACATCGTGCCGATCGACAACCGCGGAGGCGCCGAAGATTAGGATAATCTCGATGCCTTTGTTCTGAAGCTCGGTAATGGCCTCGGTCACCTCCACTTGGACGTGTCCGCAGCGAATGACTTCGGAGATTGTGCTGCCATAGGCCTCGACCCGCGCAGCGGCCGTTTCCACGGTTTTGTCGAGAATGCTCTCCTTCATTCCGGGAAGCCGTGTGAGGATCAGCCCGACGGAGCGCGCATCGAAGGGATAGACGTCTATTAGCGGCTTATCCGGATGGGACGACGCCTCAGCCTCCTTCACCAGTGCATCGCTCACCGCGAAAGGGATAATCTTGATCGTGGCGATCAATTGGCCTGGTGTGACCACCTCGTATGCGGGAGTCGTAGCGACCGTGATGGTCTCGTCGATCAGATTGACGGCGTTCAGCTTTTCCTGGTCATAGACGATGACGCCGTGTTTCTCGGCGATCAGGTTGCAGCGGCCGGTAAAGGCGTCGCCCACTTTGACATTGTCGCCGGCGAGAGCTTCGGAAATCCGCCGCGCGGCGGGGTCTTCGGCGATATCGCCGTCTTCCAGACGGGCGGCAACGACTTCTTCTACGCCTGCGGCTTTGAAGAGATCAATATCATCGGCGCTGAGCACTCGGCCTTTCTTGAGGACACGTTCGGGCAGGCGTGCGCTATGGGCCAGGATCGCGCCTTCCGCCTCGCTCAGCGGGATGGTGCCGAATTTCATATATCGTTCAGCTTGCCGTGTTTCGCGGCGACGATTTGAGCCAGGATGGAGACCGCGATCTCGGCCGGTGATGTGGCGCCCAGGTTCAACCCGATGGGGCCGTTGATTCGGGCGAAGTCGTCTTCACCGAACCCCAGCTCTCCCAGCCGTTCCAGCCGCGACGCGTGAGTGCGTCGGCTACCCAGAGAGCCGATGTAAAAAGCGTCGGATTTGAGAGCGATTTCGAGCGCCGGATCGTCCAATTTAGGATCATGGGTCAGGGTCACAACGGCGGTCCGAGCGTCAGGCGCCAGTTCTTTCAGCGCGTCATCGGGCCATTCTTCGCTGAGGGTCACGCCGGGGAACCGGGCGTCCGTGGCGAAGGATCCGCGTGGATCAATCACGGTGACTTCAAAGCCGGCGGTGGCCGCCATGGGCACCAGCGCTTGGGAGATGTGCACCGCGCCGACAATCAGCATGCGCAGCGGCTTGTTGAAGACTTGGACGAATAGCGACTGGCCATCCTGGTCGAACAACTTACTCCGGTCATCGCGAATGGCCTGGCGGACGTTGCCCAGCATCTCATCGGTGATGGCGAGGGGGCCCTCCACGTCATCGCCGGTGACAAAGGAGCGTTCACCGGTTTCGATATCAGTGACCGTCGCCAGGGGGCGTTCGCTGGCCAGACGGCTTACGGTGGCCTTATCGGCGGCCTTCTCGACGAAAATTTTAATATCGCCGCCGCAGGCCAAACCCACTTCCCAGGCTTGTTCGTTGGTAACCCCGAAATCGAGCACCCTGACCTGACCATCATTGATGGAATTCAGCGCTTCTCCGATGACCGCGCCTTCGATGCAACCACCGGAAACAGAGCCAACAAATGCGCCATCCTTGTCGACAGCGATCTGGCTGCCGACCGGGCGCGGGGAAGACCCCCACGTGCCGATCACAGTGGCGAGGGCGACGTCCTTGCCGTCGCCCATCCAATCCGCAGCTTGTCCTAATACATCATCTTCGGCCATGGCTGCGCCTCATATAGTCTGAAATGCGCGGGCGGCTAGCCCCCAATGGCGCGCCGGGCCATCACATTAATCAGATGCGCCCGGTACTCCGCACTTGCGTGGATATCAGAGTTCAGACCATCGGCGCTGACCTTGATATCCTTGATCTTGTCCGCATCCAGATTGCCGTCAGCCCAGGCTTCCTCGAATTCGGTCTGCCGGTAGGCGCAGGGGCCCGCACCGGTGACGCCGACCCGTACGCCGCTGCCCGTCTTGGCGACAAAGGCGCCGACGATGGGGTAACGGGATGCGGGGTTCGGGAAGTGCTTGTAGCCGGCCTGTTCCGGAATGGGGAACGAGACGCTGGTGATCAATTCACCTTCTTCCAGGGCGGTATCAAACATGCCGGTGAAGAAGTCATCGGCCGAGATGCTGCGCTTGTTGGTGTTGATCGTGGCGTTCAGGGCCAAAACGGCGCTCGGGTAGCTGGCAGCCGGGTCATTATTGGCGAGAGAACCGCCGATCGTACCCCGGTTGCGAACCATTTGATCGCCGATGGTCCCCGCCAGTTCGGCCAGCGCCGGAATTTTCGACTGCACCAGTTCTGACGAATTCACCGCGTGGTGGGTGGTCATCGCCTTGATTACGATAGCGCCGCCTTCTTCAGAAATGCCGACCATGTCATCGACGTATCCAAGATCAACAAGATCGCTCGGTTGATCGAGGCGTTGCTTGAGAACCGGCACCAAGGTCATACCGCCGGCCAGGAAGCGGGCGTCATCGGCGGAACCATGTTTGGAAACCGCGTCGTCCTGAGAATCAGCTCGTTGATAATTAAAATCGTACATCGGCTTAACCCCTCATATCCTTGGCGGCCGCTTCGATGGCCAGCACGATGTTGTGGTAACCGGTACAGCGGCAGATATTGCCTTCCAGTGCGTGACGGATTTCCTCGTGAGAGGGGTCGGGATTGTCGTCGACGATGCCGATCGCGCTCATCACCATGCCGGGGGTGCAGAAGCCGCACTGCAGGGCATGGTGTTCGCGGAAGGCCTCCTGCATCGGGTGCAGCTTGTCGCCGTCGGCCAGACCTTCAATGGTGGTTACATCATGGCCATCCACATGGGTCGCCAAAAGCGAGCAGGATTTCACCGCGCGGCCATCGACATGCACCGTGCAAGCCCCACATTGGGACGTGTCGCAACCCACGTGCGTGCCGGTCAGGCCTAAATGTTCTCTGAGAAACTGAACCAGAAGTGTCCGGCCTTCAACCTCCCCGGAGACTTCCTTCCCATTGACGGTCATTTTTATCTGATAGGACATGCTTGCCTCATAGTTATCAACGCTTGTTGGTTGGCCGTATTTAACAGCACGGCACCAGTCGAAACCAGACTTTTTAGGGCAATTTTTTGAGTATCAGACGAAAAAATCAGTGATTTTGGCTATCGCACCAATTTCGCCACATGTCGCGAAGGGCGGATTCCATGTCTCGGGCATAGTTTTTGCCGTCGCAGAGGGGCGACTGAAGCAATTGCTGACGAAGGGTTAGCCGGAGAGCGCCCAGCCTTTCCGGCGAACTCGCGAGACCAACCGCGGCTTTTACGTAAGCCTCTCTGTCGGAGGCGACCAAATCAGCCTCGCCGCAATGGGTCATGAAATTGCCGGCGACCCGATCGACAAAGCGTTCACCTTCCAAGGCAATTACCGGCACACCCATGTAAAGCGCTTCGAATGTGGTCGTCGCACCGTTGAACGGGAAGGGGTCTAGGGCGATATCCACTTGGCTATAAAGCGCTAAATGATCGGCATAAAAATCGTCCAGGGCCATCAGATGCACCCGCTCGGCATCAATGCCCCGGTGCGCAAACTTGTCCCGCCAAACCTGTTTCAGCCGGTAATCGCTGAAGAAATTGCGATACTTAAGGATCAGTTCCGACTTGGGCAGCGCCTTCAAGACATCGCACCAAGCGTCCAGAACCTGATCGTTGATCTTCTCCGGTTTACTGAAAGAGCCGAAGGTCACGTGATCGTTAAAGTACATCGGCGGCTTGGCCGGATGCGGTGCGTAGTCCGGCACCCGGAACTGATAAAATGTGGGCAGCCGATATAGCGTTTCGGAGAACAATTCCCGTGTATCCTCGGGGTGGAAATATTCGTCGGTGAGCCAGTAATCCATGCCCGGCACGGCGGTCGTCGCACAATCATGAAAGCTGACTTGTATCGGCGCAGGTCTATGTGCGGCGACCTCCGAGCGGTTGCGGTTAAACCGGCCCGCGAGGTAGATCATGATGTCCACGTGATCGGCGGCAATAAACTCGGCAATTGCTTCGTCGCTATAGCCGCCGACATCGGCCCAATGATCGGCAAGATTTTGGAACTGCTCGGTCAGGGAATCTTCAGTCTCGTTCGTCGAGTAGAGCCAGACTTCCACCTTGGTGCTGTCGAAATTCTCGATCAGCGGGATGAGGTTGCGGCCGACGGGGTGATCACGGAAGTCGGATGACAAAAATCCAATCCGAAGTTTCCGCCCCGGCGACCGGTCAAGATATTCGAAATCGTCCCGGACATGGCGTCTGCTTGCCAACTCGGCATTCAGATCCCGATGCAGCGTGAACAGATCAACCGGGGAAACGTCCGGTTGATTAAGCACCGCTACCTGAATGTTCCGGCGGCTAAGGTCGTTCTGCGGATCGGCGGCAAGTCCCGCGCGAAAGTGGCCGAGCGCACTGTCCACATCGCCCTGAAGCTGACAGGCGACGCCAAGGTTATTGAGGATTTCGGGATGGCCGGGCGCGAGCCCCAGCGCATCCGTCAGGTTCTGCCGGGCCTCCCACAAATCGCCAAGCCGCATGTTTGCTTGGGCCAAGTTGCTGAGCGCCTGGAGGGAATTGGGATAGGCCTGAAGGGTGGATTCAGAAAGCTCAGCCGCTTCCTCCTCCATATTGGTGGCAAGTAAGGTGTTGGCGAGATTGATTTCAGCGGCGTGCAGCGCCGGGTTGATTGCCAGGGCCCGGCGATAGGATGCGACAGCTTGGTCAAATTCGCCCAGATCGTAGTGGCTATTGCCAAGGTGAAAATGTCCCTCCGCGCTGTCGGGCGCCAGTTCAACAGATTTCTTGAAAAGTCGGAGCGATTGTTCGGCGTGACCGCTGAGCCGCGCGACCTGGGCCAGCATCAGGATAGCCTCTGCATCCTTCGGGTTGTCGCGGATGAGCGTGCGGCAGATTGTCTCCGTACCCGCCAGGTCCTGCTGTTGCAGCTTCGTCCGGGCCATCTCGACCGACGGCGTAGCGTCGGAATTCAGAGGTCTGGCCAGATTGTGAAGATGATTCACGGTAAATTCCCTCACTCCGGCGACATTCCCGAGGATTATCGGCGGTGAATGTTAAGGCCGGGTAAATGAGGGTTGCGGATGGTTTGGAGATGTTCATTATTTTGGAAACGGAACCGAAGTACTGGCGCTGCGTAGACAAGTGGCGGGGAGACGAGCATGAAACTGGCGACATACATGGCATCTGGCGACCAGGAGCGGGTCGGGTTGGTCACTGGGGATGATGATCAGTTGCTTGATCTTCAGGCTCTCCAGGAGACTAAGGCCGGAGAACCATCATCCTATTTCACGTCGATGTTGGCGCTGATCGAAGGTGGTGATGCGGCGTTGGCGACAATTCGGGACCTTGCCGCCTCGAGCGCTGCCGAGACGATCCCGATCTCGTCTGTGAAGTTACTGGCGCCGATTCCCCGGCCGCCGCAGATCAGGGACTGTCTTTGTTTTGAAACACATTTGATCGGCGCGTTCGGCATGTTGAAAAAGCTACGGGCGGAGGCATCCCCCGATCCGGTCGCCGCCATGCGTGAAATTGAAGAGAAAGGCTTGTTCCGAATTCCCGAAGTCTTCTATGAACAGCCGATCTACTATAAGGCTAACCGGTTTTCGGTGATCGGTACGGAGCAGGAAATCCTCTGGCCGAGCTTCTCTGAACAGATGGATTACGAATTTGAATTCGGCTGCTTTATCAAGACTGGCGGTAAGAACATCCCCAAAGAGACCGCGCATGACCATATTTTCGGCTATTCGATCTTTAATGACGTGAGCGCAAGGGACACGCAGTTTCCGGAAATGTCGGGCCAGTTGGGGCCGGGCAAGTGTAAGGATTTTGACACCGGCAATGTAATCGGCCCGTGGATTGTCACCGCTGACGAGTTTGATCCCTATGCGCAGACCATGACGTCGCGGATCAACGGCAAGGATATCTCCACTGGCGACTCCGGCACCATGCATTGGAACTTTGCCGACCTGATCGCGCACATCTCTCGGGAGGAGACCTTGTATCCCGGAGAATTCCTGGCCTCCGGCACGGTCGGCGGCGGCTGCGGACTGGAACACAATCAATATCTCAACGACGGTGATGTGATCGAATTGGAGATGTCGGGCCTGGGCACGCTGCGCAATCGCATCGTCCGTCAATAGTCTTCGGTTGAGCCGCGCCAGTTGGCGGCGATAGTGATCGGCAACCACCCGGCTTGAAGATTTTCTGCCGCCCCTTGAACTGAATCTTAAGGGAATCCTATACTAATAGGTACATTGCGATGACAAAGGGGCCGTGATTTACCAATGCCGTCTGCCGTGGATTCAGTTTTTGACCTCGCGTTCTGGTTCTCCGACCGGGCGCTGAATGACAACGAATATCTCCAGCCGATCAAGCTGCAGCATCTCTTGTATCTAACCCAGGCGTATTACGCCGTTGCCTACAACGGCAAACGGTTCGTGCCGGCGATCTTCGTGGCCGATGAAACCGGCCCCATTGAGCCGTCCGTTTACCGCGCCTGGATCGAAGGTCGCCCCTCATTTGAACGTGTCCCGGATATTCCCGAAGACGCCAAGAACTTTGCAGATAGCGTATGGCGGCGGTTCGGCCATCACTCCGCTGAGTATTTAGGCAAGATGTGCCGGAAGTCGCCGGCCTATCGCATCTCGCTCAAGCGGGGCAATCGCGCCGAAATTCATTTGGAAGAAATGATCAAGGCCTTCACCAAGGCCCATGATACGCCGGGCGTCGATCAGGTGGTCCGGCCCAAAGTCATGCGTTCCCATAAGGGCCGCCCTGTCACGGTGAAGAGCTGGACCCCGCCAACGGTGAAGCCGACTCAATAGCTATACGAGCAACGCTAATACAAACACCGCCAGAAGCACCACGACCACGCCGGTGGCCGAGCCGATTTCCTGGGTCCGGCCGAGGAGGCCTTGCGGGCTATGATGGCGGAAGGCGAAGCCGATGAATGTCTGCACCATGTTGTAGAGGTCTTCGCGGATGGTGGCCCAGGCGATTGATGTCCTGTCTGCCAGCCAGCCGAACAACCGGGGGCCGAGCCAACGATAACTGAAATCAAAATCAAGGACGGTCGATCTCAACACCTTTGGATAGACGCCCATCTTGAGCAGCACGGCAAACGCCAGGATTGATAACAGCAGCAACTGCAACTGGTTCACGACGTGGTAGGTCGTGTAGGCCGCGTAGTCGACCGGGTAGAGGAGAAGGGTAAACAGCGGATCGGGATGAATGCCGATGCCGATGCACAGCGCCGAGGTCAGCCCCATGGCGACCAGCATGTTAAACGGCGCTTCTTTCACCGATTTCTGTGGCCCTTGGGGGCGGGCAAAGAAAGCGAAGAACGGAACTTTGAGCCCTGCATGGAAGATCACGCAAGCGGAGGCAAACAGCAATACAAGGAACGTGATCATGTGTCCTTCCTCTGCCGCCGCACTCAGAATCATTGCCTTGGTGACGAAGCTGCTGAAGAGCGGGAACGCCGAAACTGAGGCAGAGCCAATCATGCAGAAGCCCGCCGTCCACGGCATAGACTTGTAAAGTCCACCAAGCGCCGAGCTTTCTGTTGTGCCGGTTCGGTGCAGGACTGCGCCCATGGACATGAATAAAAGGGCCATGTAAAGGATGCCGGCGACTGCGTGGCTGATGGCGCCGTTAAGCGCCAGGGGTGTACCGATGCCGACGCCCACGACCATAAAGCCCAGCGAATTGTTCAGACTGTACGCCAAGACCCGGCGCAGATTGTTCTCGATCACCGCAAAGAAGATCGGGAATGCCGTCATCGTAGCCCCGATCCAGATGAGTTCTTCCGTGCCCGCATAACCTCGCGCCAAGGCATACACTGCGAGCTTTGTTGTGATTGCTGACAAGAACACCGTGCCGGTCGGCGTGGCTTCGGGATACGCATCCTGCAACCAATTGTGCAGCAGCGGAAAAGCGCACTTGATGCCAAAAGCGGCAAGGATCAGCAGCCCGCCCGGGCTGTCGATGCCAATTTTATCAAAGGCGATTGACCCTGTTTCGGCGGCCTTGACCACAGCGCCGGCCGCCAGCAGGACACCCGACATCAATTGGATGACCAGATAGCGCATAGCAGCGCCGTAAGCCTTGTCGGTTCGGCCGGCCCAGATAATGAACACCGAGGCGAGGGCTGTCAGTTCCCAATAAATAAACAGCGTGATCAGGTCACCGGCGAAGATCGCACCGATGGCTGCGCCGACATAAACAAGGGCCGACGCCTGTTCGACGATGTCTCGGCTATGCCAGGCGAAAATAATCCCCAGCGCCGCGGCAGTGTAGAAGATATAGCCGAAAATCAGGCTGAGCTTATCGACGCGGACATGGTTCAGCTCATAGCCGAACATGGTGATGGTGCCGAAGGCGCCCGCATCCAGCATGGTCAGCTGCCAGATGCCCAGGACCGGCAAAAGCAGCATATAGGCCGAGCGTAGATTCCCCTTGATGAAGGGGGTGAGGATGGCCCCGAGGATGAGGATCAGGCCGGGGGGAAACTCAGTCATCATAATAGTCCTCGTCCCGCACCAGGAATTTACCCAGCACCTTCGACGTCAGTACCAGGGCGATGGACAAGAAAAGGGCGTAAAAACCATAGAAACCGAACCAGTTCTCGACGTCATAGACCGCATGCTTGTGGTAGAACAGATCGGCGCCTATCAAGCCCGCGCAAACGATCACCAGCACGACAAAAATCTTGTTCACGTTTTTGATGTCGTCCAGCCAATAGCGCTTTCCGCCTTCGGGGGGCTGTTGTTGATCTTGCTCTGGCATGTCGTTCATGGTTCGCGCTCCGATCACGACTTGACGATGGGCGAAAGGAAATTCGCCAAATCGCCCGCGTAAAAGAATAAAACAAACGTGCCAATCGCCGCGATGCAAATAGCGATTACGGACGGGAGCGGCGCTTCCTGAATGCCTGCCGCCGCCGCCTGCCCATCTGTCTGCGGCAGGGGGCGGAAGAAGGCTCTGCCGATAATCGGGAATAGATAAACCGCGCTTAAGATGGACGACAGCATCCAAACCCCGACGAAAATCAGCAGATCAGCATTCGCCGCCCCCAGCATCATGTGGAACTTACTCCAGGCCCCGCCCATCGGAGGCAAGCCGATCAGGCTGATCGAGCCGACCAAGAAAGCCGCCATTGTGAACGGCATTTTTCGCCCAATACCGTCTAACTGGCTGACCAGGGTCAGATGATGGGCCGTGTAAATGGCGCCGGCACAGAAGAAGAGGGTGATCTTGCCGAACGCATGCATAGCGATATGCATGCCGCCGCCGATGATACTGGTGCCGGTGGCGATGGCGGCGGCCAGGACGATATAGGATAAATGGCTCACCGTGGAATAGGCGAGCCGGGCTTTTAGATTGTCTTTGCGGATTGCCACGACGGAGGCAAAGAGGAGCGTCATCGACGCGACTGCCGCCAACAACATAGCCGCGCCCGTGCCCTGGAGTGTCTCGATGCCGAAGATATAGATGATGACCTTCAGGACGGTGAACACCCCAGCTTTCACCACCGCCACCGCATGCAGCAGCGCGCTAACCGGTGTGGGCGCGACCATGGCCGCCGGCAGCCAGCGGTGGATCGGCATCAGCGCCGCTTTACCGATCCCGTACATGTAGAGGAACAAAAGAATACCCAATACACCGCCGCTGACCTTTCCGTCGAGGATGCCGCCTTCCCGGAAGTCCAAGGTGCCGGTCGCCTGCCAGGTCCAGATGATGGCCAGTAATTGCAGCCCGATGGAGGTCGACAGCAAGATGCCCATATAGGTCCTGCCCGATTTTATGGCTTCCGGCTTGCCGGAATGGGTGACCAGCGGATAGGTGCAAATGGTCAAAACTTCATAGCAGACAAACAACGTCAACATATTGCCGGCGAAAGCCACACCGACGGCGCTGGCGAGCGCAATTGCGAAGAAGAAATAGAACCGGGTCTGGTTTTTCTCGTTGTTGCCGCGCATATAGCCGATGGAATAGAGGGAATTGATGATCCAGAGGCCCGACGCGATCAGCCCGAATAGCATGCCCAGCGGCTCGACCGTGAACGTAATATTGAGGCCGGGCAACAGTTCAGCCAGCGTAACACTGGGCCGTCCACCGCCGATCACCACATGAGTGATGGAGCCGACCACCAGGAACATGCTGACTGCGGTCAGCAGGGTCATGGTCTCCCGCACGTTTGGTTTACGTCCTGTAATCAGGATTAAAATCGAACCGATCAGCGGCACACCCATGGCCCACAGGATGGCTTGTTCCGGCGTCATGGCGCGACCCCCACCAAGGCCTTGGCGGCCGACATGGCGGTGCCGACCGTCAGGTCGGTGTTAACGCCGAAATAGATGTTGGACAGCACCAACACCCACATCGGAATCAGCATGATCATCGGCGCCTCGGTGACAGCGGTCGCGCCGTCGGGCCTCGGTCTGAAGTAGGCGACCTCGACAACCTTCCACACATAAATGATGGCGAGGAGGGAGCCGAGGAGCACTAGGGCCGCGGTAACCCACGATTGTGTCTCAATCGCGGCGATGATCAGATACCACTTGCTGACAAAGCCGACTGTGAGCGGCACGCCGATCAAACTAAAGCCGGCCAGGACAAAGGCCGCCATGGTGAGCGGCATGGCTTTGCCCAGGCCCGCCATGTCGGCGATCTCCACTGACTTGATGCGGTAAAATACGCACGCCATCACCAGGAACAGCGCGCCTTTCATCAGTCCGTGGTTAAAGATGTGCAGAATGCCGGCAGCGACGCCGGTGGCGGTCACCAGGCTGATGCCGATCAGGATATAACCAACCTGCGCCACGCTGGAATACGCCAATAGCCGCTTGGCGTTGTTCTGGAAGATGGCGACCGCCGACATGGTGATGACGGCAATCAGACTGAGCGCCAATAAGAATTCGTTGACCGGCAACTTGTCGAAGGTCGAGGCGCCCAAGACCGTATAATAGAAGCGTAGGAAGACGTAGACGGAGACCTTGGTTGCCGTGGCGGCCAGGAAGGCTGTGACAACAGATGGCGCAAAGGCGTAGGCGTTGGGCAGCCAGACATGCACCGGGAAAAGGCCCAGCTTTAACCCAAATCCAACGGTGATAAACCCGACCGCGACCAAAATGGTTTTTGTGTCAGCGACCGCGGGCAGACGTTCCGCCAGGTCTGCCAAGTTTAGGGTGCCGGTCATTTGATACATCATGCCGACGCCGATCACGTAGAACGTTGCGCCAACCGTGCCCAGGATCAGATAGCGGAAGGCTGCCGTCATGGCCCGGCGGGAATCGCCAAGGCTGATCAACACATATGTTGAGAGAGATGAAATCTCGAGGAACACAAATAGGTTGAAGGCATCACCGGTAATCACAATGCCCAACAGGCCGGTAAGCGTCAGCAGGTACATCGTGTAAAACAGGTACGCCCGGTCGCCAGGAATTTCCGCCTGGATGCTTTTTGGCGCGAAGAAAATGCAGACCGATCCGATACCGGTCACAAGTACCAGTACCAGGGCCGCCAGCATGTCTACTTTGTATTCAATGCCCCATGGGGCGGGCCAATTGCCGAGAAAATAGGTAATTGTTCCGGTGGCCGCCACTTGTTGCAGGAGAGCCAGGGCGATGGCGAACGACACCCAGCTTACCGCCAAAGACAGAAGCCATGTCGCCTGGGTCCGCCGCAGCACCACACAGAGCGGCGCGCAGATTAGAGGCAGAACAACCTGCCAGGTAGGAAGATGGGCGGAGATCACTTGTCTTCCTCCAACTCCATCGCTTGGATTTCATCGTCTTCAATGGTGCCGTAGGCGTCTTTGATGCGGACGATCATGGCAAGACCGAGCGCCGTCGTTGAGATTCCGACCACAATGGCGGTCAAGATCAAGACGTGGGGCAGGGGGTTCGTGTAATTGGACAGGCCTTCGCCGATGATCGGCGCGGTACCGCCATCGATGCGGGCGATGGTGATGTAGAACACAAAGACGGCAACCTGAAAAATACTGAGCCCGACCATCTTTTTGACCAGGTTGTCCTGGGCAATGACGATATAAAAGCCGGCCATCATGATGACCACGACCAGCCAATAATTCCAGAGGCCGGGGAATTCCATAATCAGTGATCCTGCCCGGCAAAGACGAAAAAGACGGTGACCATGGTGGCGCAGACCGTCATACCGACGCCAAATTCCACGAGAATAATGCCGTAATGCTGTCCGGCGAGCGGCGTGGAGGCTAGAACATTGTAGTCCAGGTAATTTCCGCCCAGCAAAATGCCGGCGACACCCGTTCCAGCATACAAGAGAACCCCGCCAGCCAGGAGTAGCCGGGTCGCCCAGGACGGAAAGACCTTGCGGGCTGTCTCAACACCATAGACCAGCGCATAGAGGATAAAGGCCGCGGCAAAGATCACGCCGGCCTGAAAGCCGCCGCCGGGACCGAAGTCCCCATGGAACTGCACATAAAGGCCAAACAACAGGATATACGGGATCATGAATTTGGCGACAACGCGGAGGATCGAATGTCTGCTCATACATCCTCCTCCCGCCGGATTGGCGCAACACGACTAGATTGCCCCGGCCTCCAGCGGTTGTGGCCCCGGCCCAGAAGGATCAGCACGCCGATACCGGCGGTGAAAATCACCACAACCTCGCCCAATGTATCAAAGCTGCGATAGCTGGCCAGGACCGATGTGACAATGTTCGGCATGCCGACTTCACCCATGGAGTCATTGATATAGCGAGGCGCGACATGCTTGTTCGCCGGCGCCTCCGGATCGCCGTAAAGCGGCATGTCGAGGGTCCCCCAAATAAGGAGGCCGCCGGTCACGATGACGATGAGGAGCGGGATCGGTTTCCATCCCTTGTGGGCTTTTTCGACATTTGCCGTCAGAGAAAGCGTGGCGAGCATCAGAAGTGTCGAGATGCCAGCGCCGACGGCGGCCTCGGTAAAGGCCACATCGACAGCGGCGAGCACGACATACAGCACCGCCGCAAGCAGGCTGAAAATGCCGGTCAGAATGACCACGGCGAACAGTCGGCGAATGCGGATGATGGCGAATGAAATGATCACCATGAAGGCGAGCAGAACGATGTTAATAATTTCTTCTATTCGTCTTCTCCCAGGGTTCGATCGTTGGGGCGTTGGTCTTCCTTCAGGAAGGGTTTGACGCCGCCGGCCAGTGCGGCTTTCGCCAAGGCATGAGTAGTGGTTGGGTTGGCGAAAAACAAAAACAATACGATGAGGACCAGTTTGACGGTAACCAGCGTGAACCCGGCCTGAATGATCATGCCCAGCACCAATAAAAACAGCGCCAGCGTCTCCCCGATGCTTGCGGCGTGCATGCGGGTGAAGACATCCGGCATGCGGAGAAGACCCACTGCGCTAATTAGCAGCAAGACGCTACCCGCAACGATAAAAATCCAGCTGAAAATGTCGGCGAACATACTCAAAGATCACCTAAACTGTCGTTCTGGTGAGGGTGGCCGAGATGGGAGTAGCGGAAAAATTTCATCACCGCCAAAGTGGCGATGAAATTGATCAACGCATAAACCAGAGCGAGATCTAAAAACTCGGGCCGGCCGGTGAGGAATCCCAGCACGGCAATCAACAGCAGAGCCTTCGTGCCGACCACGTTCACCGCGAGAATGCGGTCATAGATGGTTGGGCCCATCATGCCCCTGATGATGGCCAGGAACATGGCGACCAGGATGGCGATAGAAGCAACGATAAACATCAGTGCGCTTCCATCTTGTAGACTTGCCGGTCCATGGTGCCGTTTTGCAGCTCCACGGCTGCTTCTTCTGTCAGGGCGTGGACATCAATCATGCCTTCGCCGACGGCTACGGAAATTGTGCCGGGCGTTAGGGTGATAGAATTCGCATAGGTGACCTGGCCAACCTCGCTTTCCTGGCTGGCTTTCGTGCGAAACATGACCGGAGAGATCGGCATGTCTTTTTTGACGATGATCCGTGCGACATCCACATTGGCCTTGAAAATTTCCCAGATCAGCCAGGGCCAATAGGCGATTGCCCGGCGGCTAAGGTGGATCGGGAAGCCTTCATGATCCACGACCTCCATCCGGCGTGCGATCCAGGCAACCAAAATGCTGGACACGACACCGAACCCGATCAACAGAGGTGCGGTGTGTCCGGACATCAGCATCCAGAGGATAAACAGTGTGATGGCGAGGCCGATGCTTCTAGCCACGTCTCATTGGCTCCTGTGTGATCCCAATCCCTATATCAAACGGGGGCACCGTACCTAACGAATTAAGTAGATTCCCCCGTCGGCAAAAACCTAACGGCCTTTTTAAAACGCTTCAAGGAAGTTCGATGGCGTATTCTGAAACCGGGCGGATATCCTTGATTAGACGTTGTTTTAAGAGAAACTCGGCAAATCTGGCATATCGCTTGGTGTCCAACGCCGCCGGCCGAAGGGCGAATCTGGGCAGCGTGTCCCGCCACGCCCTTTTATTGAGCTCGTCGTTCAAATTTTTGTGCGCGCCAATGAACAGGCCCCAACTCTCGTGCGGATGATTGACCAGATACTGCATCCCCTGTTCCAGCGCATCCATGAACTTGCGGTTGGTGGGCGCCGTCGCCTTAGCCTTGTTGGCGACGATGATCAATTCGTCATAAGGGGGCACGCCTTCCTCCTCCGGATAGAACGCCCGGCCCGGCTTGTTGACGATATCCATCTGGTTCAATTCGAAATTGCGGAACGCGCCAATGACCGCATCTACCTTGCCAGCAACGATGGATGGGGAAAGGGAGAAGTTGACGTTGATCAGCTCGATATCCTTTAGGCTAAGCCCGTGCTTGCTCAGCATGGCGGACAGGAGCGCGTCCTCGAACCCGCCGACGGAGAAGCCAACTTTTTTGCCCTTAAGGTCGGAGATTTTCTTGATCGGCCCGTCTTTCAGCACGACCAGGGAATTCAGTGGCGTCGAAACCAGTGTGCCGATGCGGATCAGCGGCAAACCTTCCGCCACCTGGACATGTAGTTGCGGCTGGTAAGAGACCGCCAATTCGGCCTTGCCTGCCGCGACCAGCTTGGGCGGATCGTTCGGATCGGCGGGTGCCACCAATTTGACGTCCAGGCCGGCGGCTTTGAAGTAGCCCTTCTCCTGGGCGACGATCAGCGGTGCATGGTCCGGATTAACGAACCAGTCCAGCATGACGGTGATCTTATCCTGGGCGTTGGCGCTGGAAATTGCGCCGCAGAGGGCGAACAAGAGGGCGAGGGTGAGTGTCCGAAGCATAAGCGTATCCTTAGTCATTGCTTGGTTGGGTATCAGGCTGCCAGTGCAACAGCCGTTTTAAAAGCGCGTCCACGGCGAAATAGAGAACCACCGCGATCACCGCGAGGACGAAGAGAGAGGCGAACATGACATCGATCTGCATACGTCCGTTGGCGTGCAGCATGAGAAAACCTAGTCCGCCGCTGGAGCCGACCCACTCTCCAACAATCGCGCCGATGGGGGCCACAGCGGTGGCGACGCGGAGGCCCGACGCGAAGGAGGGCAGGGCGGCGGGGATGCGGATCTGCCGGAGGATGGCCCAGCGGCTGGCTCCCATGGTCCGCGCCATATCCAGATAGCCGAGCTCGGTACGCCTGAGACCATCGAAGAAGGCGGCGGTGACCGGGAAATAAATGATCAGTGTCGCCATGGCGACCTTGGAGCCAATGCCGTAACCCAGCCACAGCACCAGGATGGGCGCGAGGGCAAATACCGGGATGGCTTGGCTCACCACCATGACAGGCAACAGCCACTGCCGGGCGGTGCGGAAATACCCCATGGCGAGCGCGCTGGCGGTGCCGAGAATGGTGCCGAGGATCAGCCCCAACAGGATTTCACCTAAGGTAATCCAGGCGTGCCCGGCGATCACGTCGCCCCGGTCCAGCAACGCCGTAGCCACTTTGGCGGGTGACGGCAGGATGAACGGCTGCACCCCGGTAAGCATCACCAGTATTTGCCAGGCGGCGATCAGGATCACAAAGACGAGCAGCGGGCGAAAGACTGTCATGCCGCCATCTCCGCCGCCGATTGCCGTAGGCGATCCAACAATTCCGCCTGGCGGGCAAGCAGCGTTGTATCTTGCAGGTCTCTCGGAATTGCGTCGGTCATGACGAGCGGTTTGTCCAGTACCGCCGGGCGTCCCGAGAGCACATGGATATGATGGCCGAGGCGGAGAGCCTCCAGCGGGTCGTGGGTGACCAGGAGGACTGTATGATCTGCCAGCAGCTCCGCCGCCAGATCCTGCAATTGAACCCGGGTGATCGCATCCAGGGCGGAGAAAGGCTCGTCCATCAGGACCACGGGCCGATCTTCCATGAGAGTTCTGGCAAGCGCCGCCCGCTGGCGCATGCCCCCTGACAACGTAGCTGGCAGGCGCGCGGTGTCGCCCCCCAGACCGACCTTGGCCAACAGGTCCTGTGCCCGGTCAATGTCGGTAACCGAAATCGTTTCATACCGCAGGCGGCGACCGATCAGGACGTTGTCGAGCACGGACAGCCAAGGCAGGAGCAGGTCCTGCTGGGCCATATAAGTGACCCGTCCGGGCAATTCCTCTCCATCCGAACAGGACACTGTCGCGGATGAGACGTCTTCGAGTAGACCCGCGACGAGCCTGAGCAACGTTGTCTTGCCGACACCACTGGCGCCCAACAGGCATGTCCAGGCTCCACCGGCAATCCCGAATCTTAGATCGCGAAACAGAGAGCGTCCGTCAAAAACCAAGTGGTCAATGTTGACGGTGATATCGAAGCGTTGGGATGTGTTATTCTCTGTCATGCACACTCGTCCCTACGCCGGTCCTGGCCGGATCAGGTTCGAGGGGTCGTTTCCCGATTGAAACCTCTCAGCCGGTTGCCCGGCTCCCCCCAGTGGTTAGGTCACTATGCCTGCGGGAAGGCATGGCGGCAATAGGGATTGTGGACAGCGTTGTTGCGGTAATGAGAGTTGAATGCCTCGGCGGAAGAGAACGGCCTCTGCCCCTTTAGTCCAATGATCTTTCTAACCGCCGGATCCATTGTGCTAGCACCAGGTTTAAGCCTGTCAGCGCAAGCAATACCCAACCCGCATGGTCCCAAACCCCGGTCTGCACCACCACGAAGGCGACAATTGGCGGACCGATAAGTTGACCACCCTGGGAGCCTTGGTAGATCAGTCCATTTGTGGTGCCTAGCTGAGCGTGTGAAGGGCTGTGTACCGGCGCGCCGCCGAGGATGGAGGCGGGCTGCATCCCACCGCAGAAGGAAAAGACCAGAACCAGAAGATACCTGACGCTATCCGGGAGCCAATCGGGAAAGGCGAGTAGGGCGGTCGTGCCCATAATGCCACTGCCGAGCGTGATCAGCAGCCAACGTGGTATCTGTTTGTGCACCAGCCAGGTGCCGAACCAGTTCCCGGGGATATTGATGGCCAGCGCAATGGCCGTAAGGGTGGCCGCAACTTCCAGGCTCAGTCCCTTTTCCTCGATGGCGAATGTGGGGAGCCAGACCATCATCGCCATCCACTGGAAGGTATAGGTGGAGAAACAGAAAGTCAGAATCCAAGGTCCCGGGCGGGACGTGGTCAGTTTCACATTCTGCCAGTGACCGATGGTAACGGACTTTTTGGGTGGAGCATGCCCTTTAAAGCTTATGGCTGCGACGGCCAGGCAAATGAGGGACAAAATGGCGGTCAGAAACCACAAATTCCGCCAGCCGCCATGGGTGATGACCCACGGTGCGGTGATGATGGCGATGGTCATGCCGATAGGGGTGACGCTGCTCCAGAAGCTGACGGCGGTGCGTCGGTCTTTGTCGGTGGCGATTTGGGCGATGAGAGATGGCATCGCGATCATCAAGCCAATATAACCGGCGCCTTCCAAAGACCGGCTTATAAGCATTTCCAGGGGCGTTTGCGCCAATCCGCCCCAGATCCCGCCCCCAGCCATCAGCAAGATGGCCAGTGCCATCATACGCCGGTGGCCAAGCCGGTCGGTCAGCAGTCCGAACCCAATACCCAGACCGGTGCCGATCAGGCTGAAGATAGAGACGATCCAGCCGGCGGTCACCAGGCCGATTTTTAATTCGTCCCGTATGAGCGGGAGGGCCGGAGGGGTTTTGCCCACGTAAAACGCGCCGACGATTCCAATCGTCAGCGCGATGGCAACAAGGCGCCACGGCGTGTTTGGCTCAGAGCTCACACCGGATTATCCCCTTTAGATGAGTAGGGGGGCAATTGGAAACTCAGCGGGCGATCGTGCCGTCTTCGAGCACCAATGTGGGAAACTTCTGCCGCAGCAGGTCGATGGCCCGTTGCTCCGACACGCCTTTCGGCGCACGAAGGCTGAGCGAGACTTGTTGCAGTCGAGGGCCTGCTTCCCGGTTGGTGATCCAGAATCCCATATCCTGCGCCACCCGGTCCAATTCCTTGGGCGGATTGACAACGATGAGTTCTGCGCGAGGTCCGGATGCCGTCGTTTGATCGGAAAGCCAGCCTGTGAAGAACCATCCGGCGA
Source organism: uncultured Rhodospirillaceae bacterium (assembly GCA_964611435.1). Classification (GTDB taxonomy): domain Bacteria; phylum Pseudomonadota; class Alphaproteobacteria; order Rhodospirillales; family UBA2165; genus JAYPHU01. The sequence continues at coordinate 85,749 of CAZSXT010000015.1, forward strand.
CAAAAAACGGCACCATGGAAAGCGCCATCCCGGTGATCTTTAAGTTTTTGCTTTTCATAAGCACACCTGTACCAGTTCTTGATACTGAATCAAAATGAATCAGAAATGCTTAAAGAAATGTAAATGCCAAAATATCGGCTGTTTTCAGCTATATATTATGGGAATGGGGAGGGCGGAAAATAACAAAATTCCGCGAATCTTAGCGATCCGGTTAAACCGGGTTTTCGTCTTGGAGCCTGGTGGGGAAAGATAGGGCACTCGCACCTTCGGGGGAGTCGTGGGGTATGCGAGGGGATGCCGGCACAAGTGCCCTAAACTCTTTCACGCTTATATTCGAATCGTCTACGCGACCTTAAAAGTTAATCCGTTCACACGCTGACGGCTTTGTTCCGTCATGTTCAGCGCGGCCAGAAGCGCCTGCTCTTCGCTTCGAAAACGTCCGGGCATCATGTAACACTCGACCGTATCGAATATCACCCAATCATCAGACGTATTCTGGTACTGGACTGAGTAGCGCATTCTGCTCTCCTCACTGGTTTTGTTTTTGTTGAGGATGACAATAGCGCCCAATCCTTACCAATCCGTGAATCGGTGGAAGGTTTTTTTGAAAATTCGAGATTAGGCCGCAGCGTCTTCTAAAATCATATCCGCCGCCTTTTCGCCGATCATAATGGTCGGCGCGTTGGTGTTGCCGGACACCAACGTCGGCATGATAGAGGCGTCTACGACGCGGAGGCCCTTGATGCCATTGACCCGTAGGCGTGGGTCAACCACGGCGCGTTCGTCCGTGCCCATCCGGCAGGTGCTGACCGGGTGATAGCTGGACCGGCCTTGCTCTTTCAGGAAAGCCACCAACTCGTCATCGGATTGAAGGTCCGGTCCCGGTCTAAATTCGCCTTCGTGAACACCCTCCCAGGCAGGTTGGGCCATGATCTCCCGGCCCGCGCGCATCCCGCCCAAGAGTATCTGCCGGTCTTTCTCCGCCGACATGTAGTTGGGCTGGATCGACGGCGCTGTGCGGTGATCGCGAGAGACGATCTGCACGCTGCCCCGGCTTTCAGGCCTCATGATCGCGCAAACCAGCGAGAAACCAGGAAAGGGATGGGGTGTGTCGCCGGGCGTGTCCGCCGTGAACAGCATCAGCAGCATCTGAATTTCCGGAGACGCCGCGCCGGGCTCGATCTGTGTATAGCCGCCGGCATAAGCCGCGCCCATCTCCATCAGGCCCTGGCGGCGCAGGCCGTAATTCAGCCCCGTTTGAATTTTGCGCCACGGGCTGTGGAAAATGTCGTTTACCGTGTTCGGCTTGGCGGAGCGGTACATCAGCGTGCCGTTAAAGTGATCCTGCAGATTGTCGCCGACGCCCGGCATGTCCTGCACCACATCGATGCCGTGGGACTGCAGCAGCTCCGCCGGACCGAGGCCGGAGAGCTGCAACAGTTGCGGGGAGTTGATCGCGCCGCCGGAGACCAGGACTTCGCGGCCCGCCAGCACCGACTTTTCCATCCCGTCCGCTTCATACGCCACGCCGGTGGCTTTTTTGCCGTCGAACAGCAGCCGGGTCGCATGGGCGTTGGAGATCACCGTGAGGTTGGGCCGCTTGCGCGCCGGTTTCAGATACCCGACAGCCGCACTGCAACGCCGGCCGTTGCGGCTGGTCCATTGGACATAGCCAAAGCCGTCGGGTTTTGCCCCGTTCACATCGTCGTTGCGCTCATGCCCGGCTTGCTGCACGGCGTCCAGGAACGCATCGGCGATTTCGTGACGGGTCGCCGGGTCGGAGACGGCCAGCGGGCCGCCGGCGCCGTGGTATTCGCTTTCGCCCCGCTGCTGATCTTCTGATTTTTTGAAATAGTGGAGTACGTCATCGAAGCTCCAGCCGGTATTGCCCATCTGCCGCCACAGGTCATAGTCCTGCCGATGGCCCCGCATATAGACCAGCCCGTTGATGGAGCTGGAGCCACCGATGACCTTGCCGCGGGGCTGGATCACCTGGCGGTCGACCCAGTCCGGATTTTTCTGCGTCCGGTAGAGCCAGTTGACCAGCGGATTGGTGAAGTGCTTGCCGTAGCCGATGGGGATATGGATCCAGGGGCTGGTGTCTTCCCGTCCGGCCTCCAGCAGACACACAGTATAGCGCCCGCTTTCCGTCAGCCGGTTGGCCAGCACGCAGCCGGCGCTGCCGGCGCCGACGATGATAAAGTCAAAGGTAGGAGAGGTCTCCGCCATTTACGCGGCCAGCTTCACGTCTTTCAAGATGCGCCGGCCGGACCGGGCGAGCTGGTCCATTTTCTTGTCGATGCCTTTGTAGTGCAGCTTACCGTTCCGCTTTTTGATCTTGCCGGCGATCATCACCGTATCCACGTTGGAGCCGTTGGCGTGGAAGACCAGCGCCTCTACTGGATCATTTACCGGGAACAGATTCAGGTGCCGGCCGTCGACCAGAATGATGTCGGCCTGTTTGCCCGGCGTCAGCGATCCGATCTTGTGATCCAGCCGCAACGCCCGGGCGGAATCTATGGTCGCCCATTCCAAGGCCTCTCGCGCGGTGATGGAGAGATGATCGGCGGGCTTGCCGGTTTTCTTGATGGTCTCGTTGTTATCCAGGTTGCGCTGGTGCTGCAATGTGGTGCGCAGCACCGTAAACATATCGCCGGAGATATTGCATTCCACATCGACGCCGATGGACGGCCGGCCGCCCAGCGCCCGCACCCGGCCGGTGATCGGTGCGCCGTGGGCCATCTGAAGTTCCACCTCCGCGGTAACCGTCAGCGACGCGCCCGCGTCCACCAGGATTTTCAGTTCCCGGTCGCTAAGATGGACACCGTGCACCATGTTGTGCCGCTCGTCCAACAGCCCCAATTTCGCGAGCCTTTGATACCCGTTCTTGTTCAGCCGGTGGGGGGAGCCCCAGACGTGAGCCGAGATCAATAGATCAAATTCCTTGGCCAGTTCGAAATCATGCTTGGTGACATCCCACACCGAAAAGTCCGGGCCCAGCGCCGCCATCGCCAAGGTGACCATGGCGTCGTCCGCCGCCAGGGAGGTTTTGCGGAGCCGCTCGATCTCGGATCGGGGGTGGGGGATATGGGTAAACGGCGTCTGGTTTTTCTTGGCGTCTGGTTTGGGGGAGCCATGGCCGAACATGGCGCGGATGCCGGATTCTTTCAACGCATCGATGGCCGCGTCGGAATGGGCCGGGGTCGCATTATTGTGACACCAGTCCATGATCGTCGTCGCGCCCGAGTTGATCTGGTTGAGCGCGCCCACCAGATTGCCGAGATAGGTATCGTTCGCCGTAAAGCGCGGCGCGATCTTGGCATGCATATGATGCAGATACTCGGGGATCGACCAGTTGCCGGCGCTGCCCCGCAGGCCGGTCTGCCACGTGTGCAGGTGCGCGTTGACCAATCCGGGAAGGACGATCATGCCGGTGGCGTCGATGGTCTTGGCGCCTGACGCGCGAATGGATTTTGCCACTTTGAGGATTTTGTCGCCGTCAATCAGGACATCGCCCTTGGCGAAGTCGCCGACTTTTCTATCCAGGCTGACAATCGTGCCGCCCTTGATGAGTGTCCGGGCCATAGCCGCCGCTCCTTCTTTTCGCAATGAACAGGGGCGGGACTGTAGTCAGAAATTACCGGGAAAACAAATTGTGAAAGAATGAGCTGTGGCGGCTTAGCCGACCATCATCTTGCCGTCGAACTTTTGCATGAAGGAAATCTTGTCGTCTTCGATTTCAAATACCACTTTCACCCTCTTCAGGCTTTCATCGGTCTTGGGGTTTTCAACGCCCATGGACCAACTGCCGCTCGCATTCTCATCGAGCCAGTCTTCCAGAATGACAATCCGGTCGTCGGTGCGATAGCTGATGCTGCAAGTGAATTCTGAGTTCAATGAGGCAGGCATGTGATCCTCTCAATAGACGAAGCTGTTTGGCCACCCGCCCAGTGACCGGCAACTAAAATTCGGTATCGTTGATGCGGTGTCATGCGGCCTCCTCGTGCAGATCGTTGTCGCAGATCGCTTTGATCGTCGAAGCGTAAAACTAAAATATTCAGCGACAGACGCCCGTTATATAGAGCCAGCTTTTCCTATAGAAAAAATTGTAACGACCGTCCGCAGGTTTGCGTGGTTTGACCCTCAATATATTGGCGCTATTACCAAGAACTCCCTCGGCCAGCTCTAGATTGAGTATACCGTCATCTGGAGGTCTCTTAACTGGCACAATTTCGTAGCCATCGGTTCCAAAATAACCCTTCACCTCGCCTGAGCGCTTGTCGATTATAATGCGTTTTCCAATAGCCCGCCGGTGAGGCCGCTGAACCATTCTGCCAGCCTTCACCTCATAGACTCCTTGAATGACACAGTCGTAATGAGGGAACTGCTGGCCGATAGCCTCAAAGGGCAATATCACTAGTGAGGCAATAAACACCGCGATCCGGCGCTGCGTGTATGAGCAAAGCCTAGTCAGGTGAGCCATTTTGAGAAAACTTTTGTATCGAGCCCTTCAGGTACATACCATTTTTTTCTAAACGGATCCCATTTTCCGCCAAGCTTCTTGCACTCCTCTTTTTCGGAGTAAGGACAGTTGAGGTAGGTATTATTCTGTGACGAAAAGTCGCTAGAGGTGCGACGGGTGGATTGTCGACCGGTCCCTTTTTTTCGATCGCGTTTGGAAGATTTATTCGATGAGCCTTGATTTTTGCAGGCCATACAGTTTCGGCCATACCCCCCATCACCCCCTTGAGTGATTGGTCGAAAAAGTCCTCTACGGGTTTAATTTGATGGCACTTTGGACACTGCTTCTTCTCTTTATTGCCTAGAGCAATTTGCTCTTCTTGGTGTGCCTTAATCAGTGTCGGTGATTCCAGTACACTATCGATTTTTGAAATTAATCGGCGAAGTCTCTCGTCAAGCGTCTTTACAGGATCAGCACCAATATTAAATCGGTTGATCCTCAAAAAATGATACCCGTATCCCTCCAAAATTTTTTGACGCTCAACGTCATCTTCCTTCATGTAAAATTCGTAGTTTGAGGCGTCCACTTTATCCAAATCAGTGAAATGCTCTTTGAAGCCGTCGTATTCCAAAACAATTCTTAGGGTTTCTCTCTCGCCTTTTACACGAAGTAGAAAATCAACTTTATAATTTGGGTGCGAGTAGGTGGGATCTAGTTGTCTTAGGTAGGCACCCAGTTCGAACTGTGCATCTATTTCGATCTGTTCCCCAAGTTCCTCTAAAATAGGCACCTCTCGAAGCCAACCCAGAACCTTTTCTTCCATAGGTGAATTGGGGTCGACATCGTCAACATCTGGACCGAGCCTCCCGCGCTCTAACTCGCGTTGATAGTATGTTAGAGCAATCTGAATTCCGCCGCTGAATTCAGGTAGAGGCTTAGAGTGGTATATCTCTATTTTTTCCTTGGCGCGGCTAAAGCCGACGTTCAGGCGCTGAAGCCTTAGGTTATCTTCGACATCCCCGGAGTTACTGAGGTCTTTCGCAAAGATATAGTTGAGACGGTCTCTAGTCGGCGTGGCCACCATAGAATAGATGCAGACGTCCGCCTCTTCACCTTGGCAAGTGTCAAATGTGAAAATTCTCAAGTTTAACTTTTCGGCCAGTTCTGAACCTTCGGAGAGGCTTTGTATTTTTTGATGGAGGAGTCGCTGCTGATCCGTGAAAGGGGTAATGACACAAACATCTGGCGACTCGGCCTGAGAAGCGAGATCTTTCAGACGTTCGATTATTGCCTCTGCTTCGAGGGTGTTTGTATTGCCCACAACTTCCAGCAGACCGTCGCCTTCTACTTCCACAAACTCTAGCACCTCATCGATTGAACCACCCCTGATCTTCACGGCCTGCAGGCCATCCCCGTAAAAGTGCTTGGAAGAGAAACCGATAAGCTCCGGATAACCTCTAAAATGTTTCCTGAGCATTATCTTCAAGTTGGCGATGCGTTCGACAAATTCTAAGACGCTGGTTTTTATATCAAACATCTGAATTTGGTTTATCGCATTGCTATCGGGACTTTCCTCCTCGATGAACTGTTGCATTATTCGTGATTTGTAGTTGGTGTTCATCACCTTAGAGGCGTTTTCAGTTTTGACATTAGAGAACTGATTTCTGTAGCCTAAGACGAGCACCTTTTTAGCTCTAATGAAGGCCAACAGTGCTTGGGCGATGGAGACCTGACTCGCTTCATCGATGATGATCAGATCAAAAAGTCCGGTCTCCAATGGTACATACTCCGCATAATCTCTGATGCCTGCGATCATGACTGGGAATGCTGCCCTAAGGTCATGAAATGATCCTCCCCCACTGAGTTGGTCCACCGATTATGATAGTAACGGGAGGACTGAT
>CAZSXT010000016.1:0-33530 GCA_964611435.1 uncultured Rhodospirillaceae bacterium
ATGGCGGAGGGAGAGGGATTCGAACCCTCGATACGCGTTAACGTATACACGCTTTCCAAGCGTGCGCCTTCAGCCGCTCGGCCACCCCTCCGTCACACGGGCGCTCACAAGCCGTGGCGCCGCAATGGGCGGGCAAATTAGCGGACCCGCTCCGGCTCCGCAACGGTTTTGAGCGGGGTCGCCGTTGGGGATGAAAATTTCGTCATCCGTGATATTCCCAGTAGGTGTGACGGATGCCGGCTGGTATGATGGGCGTATGCAAATCGGGAAAGCATCCGGCTGGTTTCTCCTGGTCGCCGCCTTTTTTCTCGCGGCCGCGGAAACCGCCGCACAGGCCATCACCGGAGAATACGGCATTATGGGGGTCGCCAGGGTAATGGAAGTCCTGGTGCCTGCATTTTTTGTCGAGCTGGCCGGCGCGGTGCGGGGCGGCCTTCATCCGGCGCTTTGGGATCAGGCGTTTCTGACCGTCATGGCGCTGCCTGGTTGGTTTCTGGCCGGCGCGCCGGGCTTGGCGCTGGCTTGGCGCTACCGGAAGCGTTCGGTCGTGGAGGATGACGATGACGGGGAACTGCCGTATACGACCTATGACGATATCAAAGCGGCGGCGGAAGAAGAATTCGAGCTCTACGGCGAGGGGGAGCCGTCAAAATATAAAGACGTGGGGGAATTTGACCCGACCGATTTGACCCAGGTGGATTCGGATATGGATGATCTCTTTGTCGCCCACGTGGTGCAACATGGGGAGGAGGACAGTCCGGAGGCCTTGCAGCCGTTTCACTTGACGGAGGCCCATCGGATCACGCCGCTGGAAATCTCGGACACACAAGAAACTTTGAAAAAAGAAGACTAGTCGTCGCCCATGCGAAGCGCCGCCAGGAAGGCGGACTGGGGAATTTCCACCTGGCCGAACTGGCGCATGCGTTTCTTCCCTTTTTTCTGCTTTTCCAACAGCTTTCGTTTTCGGGTGATGTCACCGCCATAGCATTTTGCGGTCACGTCCTTGCGAAGCGCGCTAATGGTCTCGCGGGCGATGATTTTGCCGCCAATAGCCGCTTGCACGGCGATCTTGAAGAGTTGACGCGGGATCAAATCCTTGAGCCGTTCACAGATGGCCCGGCCTCGGCTTTCCGCCTGGCTCCGGTGGGCGATGAAGGCCAGGGCGTCAACAGGTTCCGCATTGACCAGGATGGAGACCTTGACCAATTGCGATTCCCGGTAACCATCCATCTGATAGTCAAAACTGGCGTAACCCCTGGTGGTGGACTTCAGCCGGTCATAAAAATCGAACACCACTTCGTTCAAGGGCAGGCGATAGACGACCATGGCCCGGCTGCCGGCGTAGGTCAGTTCGATCTGTTCGCCCCGCCGATCGGTGCAGAGGGCGAGGACGCCGCCTAGATGTTCGTCGGGCACCAGGATGGTGGCGCGAATCCAAGGTTCTTCGACAAAGTCGATCTCCGTCGGTTCTGGCATATCCGCCGGATTATGGAGTTCTATTTCCTCGCCGTTGGAGAGATGTATTTTGTAGACCACGCTGGGCGCGGTGGTGATCAGGTCCAGGTCAAATTCCCGCTCCAGCCGTTCCTGGATGATCTCCAGATGTAGAAGGCCCAAAAACCCACAGCGGAATCCGAATCCCAGCGCGGCGGAGGTCTCCGGCTCGTACTGAAAGCTGGCGTCGTTGAGACGAAGCTTGGCGAGACTGTCTCGCAAATCCTCGAACTCCGCATTATCGGTGGGGAACAGGCTGGAAAACACCACTGGTACGGACGGTTTAAAGCCGGACAACGGTTCCGCGGCCGGGCGTTTTTCTTCCGTAATCGTATCGCCGACCGGGGTCTCCGCCACGGTCTTGATCGACGCGGTGAGATAGCCGAGATCGCCTGGGGTGAGCGAGTCCACTTGGGTGATCTTGGGCTTGAAGATACCTACTTGGTCGATCTGATAGGCGGCGCCCGACGACATGAACTTGACCTTCATGCCTTTCTTGATCTCCCCATCATAAATCCGGACCAGGATCATCACACCCAGATACGGGTCGTACCAGGAATCCACCAATAGCGCTTTCAACGGCGCGGACGGGTCCCCTTGGGGCGGCGGCAGGCGTTCGACCAGGGCTTCCAAAACATCGGGGACGCCCATGCCGGTCTTGGCGGAAATCTCTACAGAGTCGGAGGTGTCCAGCCCGACCACTTCCTCGATCTGCGCCTTGATGCGGTCCGGCTCGGCCGCCGGCAGATCGATCTTGTTCAGCACCGGGACGATCTCGTGGTTGGCGTCAATGGCGAGATAGGCGTTGGCCAAGGTTTGCGCCTCGACCCCCTGGGTCGCATCGACAACGAGGAGAGAGCCTTCACACGCCGCCAGGGACCGGCTCACCTCGTAGGAAAAATCCACATGGCCCGGTGTGTCCATCAGGTTCAGCTCATAGGTATTGCCGTCCTTGGACTTGAAGTTAAGCCGCACCGTCTGCGCCTTGATGGTGATGCCCCGTTCCCGCTCGATGTCCATGGAATCGAGGACCTGTTCCTTCATTTCACGATTGGTCAACCCGCCACACACCTCGATCATCCGGTCCGCCAGGGTGGATTTGCCGTGATCAATGTGGGCGATAATTGCGAAATTACGTTTGTGGGCGAGGTCGGTCATAAAAGGTCTGAAAGCCGCAATATCGGTGGTGCTAAGCCGTGCTGTCTATCATCCGGGACGGATGAATTCCAGAACTGGATCACACCATGGCAACGAATATTTGTTTCACGGACTCTGGCAAATCAGGTAGCCTTTTGGGCAATCAACAAGAATACGAACGGCAGGACACCAGAGAGGCGGCCAGATCACATGGCGGATGACATTCGATGGCCCGTGAAAACGCGGGAAATGCAGAACAATCACATGGATTCCACGTTCTGGAACGACTTCAAGTTTCGGGACGATGACATCATCATCGGCACCTGGGCCAAATCGGGCACCACGTGGGTGCAGCAGATCGTCAGTCAACTGATCTTTAACGGCGCGGAAGGTCTACCGGTGGCGGATATGTCGCCCTGGCTTGATCTGCGGGTGCCGCCACGGGAGATCAAGCTGCCGGAGGTCGAAGCGCAGACCCATCGGCGCTTTTTGAAGACTCATCTGCCGGTGGACGCGCTCGTCTTTTCGCCCAAGGCCAAGTACATCTACATCGCCCGGGACGGAAGAGACGTGGTGTGGAGCATGTATAACCACCACGTGAGCGCCAATGACGCCTGGTACGAAGCGCTCAACGACACGCCCGGGCTGGTTGGACCACCCATCGGCCGCCCGGTGGACGACATCATGCAGTATTACCATGACTGGTTGGATAAAGACGGTTATCCGTTCTGGTCGTTCTGGGACAACATCCGGTCCTGGTGGGAAATTCGGGACCTGCCGAACGTGAAGCTGATCCATTTCTCGGCGCTGAAAGATGACATGCCCAGCGAAATCCGCGATATAGCCGGGTTCCTGGAGATTCCCATCGATGAAGCCAAATGGCCGGACATATTGGAGCATTGCAGCTTTGAGTATATGAAAGCGAACGCGACGCCCAGCGTGCCCCTAGGCGGCGCATTTTGGGACGGCGGCGCCGAGACGTTCGTGTACAAAGGCGTCAACGGCCGCTGGCGGGATATGTTGTCCGACGAAGAGAGCCAGAAATACGAGGACTTGGCGCTGACAGAGCTTGGCGAAGGCTGCGCCTATTGGCTGAAGACAGGCCAGTTTTTATAAACCGGTATCTTGTCCGGGTTTGCATAACCCGCTAACAAACATCGCTTAGTTCCACATCGGACAATTTTCATGCCCGCCAAAACCGCTAACCTCGTCACCGTTAAACACCGGGTCTCCACCGACCAGCGCGTTGCCGCGAACAAGCATCAAAGCGGGGTTCTTTGGTTTACCGGGTTGCCCGGTTCCGGCAAGTCGACGCTCGCCATTGAGGTGGAGCAAAAACTGTTCGAAATGGGTTGGCAGGTCTATGTGCTGGATGGGGATAATGTTCGCCAAGGGCTTAGCGCCGATTTGGGTTTTTCGCCTGAGGACCGGACCGAAAATATCCGCCGTATCGGCGAAATGGCGGCGCTGTTTGCCGATGCCGGTTTCCTGGTGATCACCGCGTTTATCTCGCCGTACCGGGCCGACCGGGACCTGGCGCGCAAAGCCTCGGGCGAGCGGTTTCACGAAATCCATATCGCCGCCGACGTGGAGGTTTGTGAAGACCGGGATCCCAAGGGTCACTACGCCCGGGCCCGCGCCGGCGAAATCAAGGAATTTACCGGCGTCTCCGCGCCTTACGAGCCGCCGGCCGAGCCCGAATTCACCGTCGATACGGCCAGTCAGTCGGTTGACGAAAGTGTCTCTAGCCTGATGACCTATATCGAGAAGACATTTAGCTCTTAGGTCTCCGGTCTGGCGCCAGGCGCCTAGTGGAAGCACCGTTTGGGACGTCGAGTGGGGGGATTGGGCCGGAATTTAGCTAAGGATTCCCGACACCCAGCTCAGGGGGGCGACGCCAAACAGGCTTTCGTGCAAGATCAAAATCACCACATAGAGACCGATCCCGGCGAGGACGGGGAACCAGCCGATTTCCCGCCAGTTTTCCGGCGTCCGCCTGGCCAGGATGGCGGCAAAAGGAATATAAGAGGTCTGCGCCGCGAAGGCGTCCCAGTCCGCGCCGAGTAATCGTGCGCGCCGCCTGTCGATCAGGATTGGACCCAACAGCGCCAATAGGGCCATCGCGCCGAAGAAAATGATCGAGGCCGCATCGCCGTTGGCCGCCAAGTGCAACAGAGCCCACACGCCGATCCCCCACATCATGGGATGACGGGTGATACGGAAAATGCCTTTCGGACCGCCGGAGAGATCAGGCGGATGTCCTGTGGCCGCTGTGGGGCTTTTGGGCGTGAGAGACGCAACAATAAAAATACAGGCCGGGATCAACAGGGATAGCGACAGGTGTTTGACGGCGGTGGGCGCAAACCAGACCTCGTGATAGGGCGCGGCGTTGAACGCCAGGATCATCCAGGCCAGCGCAGCCGCCATCAGCAGAGAATAGAGCCCCAGAAACGGTCCTTCCCCCAGTTTGCCGACAATGGGATCGCGGACCGGTTTGGTGGAGAGAACCATATGCCCGCCCACAAAGGCGACGGACGCCAGGATCAGATGAGAGATTCCGCCGGTCATGGGCGCCACCCCATCCTTTACACGTCCGGCACGTCGATTTCGTGCTGGGCGCAGGCGGCGGTGACCGTGTTCTGCAGTAGGCAGGCGATGGTCATCGGGCCGACGCCGCCGGGCACCGGGGTGACCGCAGACGCCACCTTCATCGCTTGCTCATAGTCCACATCGCCGCAGAGTTTGGATTTGCCCTCTGCGTCCGGGGGCAGGCGGTTCATGCCCACATCGATGACCACGGCGCCGTCCTTGATCCAGCTTCCCTTGACCATCTGGGCGCGGCCCACCGCGGCGACCAGGATATCGGCGCGCCGGCATTCTTCTTCCAAGTCCTTAGTGCGGGAATGTGCGATGGTGACCGTGCAATTCTCCCGGAGCAGCAGCGCCGCCATGGGTTTGCCGACAATGTTGGACCGGCCGACCACCACGGCGCGCTTGCCGGACAAATCGTCGCCCAGTTGATCTTTGATCAGCATGACGCAGCCCAACGGTGTGCAGGGAACCAACCCATCCGCGCCGGTGGCCAGCTTGCCCGCGTTGATCACGTGAAACCCGTCCACGTCCTTCATCGGGTTGATCTTGGCCAGCACGGCTTGTTCGTCGATATGATCGGGCAGCGGTAATTGCACCAGGATTCCGTTGACCGCATCATCGCCGTTGAGGCCCTCGATCAGGGTCAGAAGCTGCTTCTGCGTGGTTTCCGCCGGCAGCTTGTGTTCCAGGCTTTTCATGCCGGCTTCCACGGTCATCTTACCCTTGTTTCGGACATAGATCTCGCTGGCCGGATCCTCGCCCACCAGCACCACCGCCAGGCCCGGCGTGAGGTTGTGGCTGTCCTTCAACTCCCGGACCTGATCGGCAACGCGATTGCGCAAATTCTCGGCAAAGGCTTTTCCGTCAATGCGTGCGGCTTCCGCCATGGGTCGTTCCCCCGTTAGATGATAGTGATGGGTTTCTTGTCCGGCCTCGGCTTAAAAGTGCCCGCCGTATTCCCGCATCAGATTGCGGATGAAAAAAATCAGCAGGATGACAATGATCGGCGAAACGTCGATGCCGCCCAGATTCGGGATGAACTTCCGAAACGGCCGAAGCACCGGTTCGGTGATCCGGTAGAGAAAATCCCCGACCATATAGACAAACCGGTTCGACGTGTTCACCACGTTGAACGCCACCAGCCAGCTCAGGATGGCGGAGATGATGATGCACCATACATAGAGGTTCAAAATGGTGTCGATGAGGATCAATATGGACTGCATGGAACCCTATTTATAATGATTGCGCCGTGTGTCCAGACCCTAAAGCCCAGCCGATACCCTGGCAAGTTCCATAAGGAAGGCCGAGGGTCAGTCCCTACTTGACAGAATCCGGGTCCCGACACATTATCCCGCACCTTTGCCGCCCGGAGATTTCTCTAACCGGGCCGAGATGGGGCCGTAGCTCAGATGGGAGAGCGTCGCGTTCGCAATGCGAAGGTCAGGGGTTCGATTCCCCTCGGCTCCACCAACTTCTTCTCCTCGTTGAAATCGCCTCGGGATGTTTGGATTCCTCCGGGGCTCCACCGCCTTCCGTTCATTCCGTAAAACCGACGCCTATCGGCTGCCGAACCTTTTGGCGAGTAGGTGGTCGGCGGAAATAAGGCCGGCGCCTTTGAACACCAAATAGAGTAGAAGGAACACCCATAGGGCGCGCTGGTCCATGATGGCGGCGCCGGAGATATTATCGAACCAGGCGCCGATTGTGGCTGCCTCGACCTTGTGAAGGGCGATATCGACGTAACTTTGGACCAGGACAAAGACGATCATTCCGGCCGCGGCGACGCGGGTGAACAGCCCGATCACCACCAGGATGGGTAAGATGACCTCGGCGTAACTGCCCAAATAGACGATCAATCCCCACGGAATGAAGGAGACCTTTGACGTGTCGAAACCGGCGGCTTCGACGATCGGCGGGATAATCTGGAAATAGGCGCCGTCGGCGATCGAAAAAGGGCCACCGGCAAATTTGGTCATCGCCGCATTCAGGAAATAGACAAAGAGTACGGCCGTAAATGCGAATCGGGCCAGCAGGCCCAGCAGCCAGCGATCCGCATGGGGGGCAAAAAATTCTATTGTACGGGTGTGAAGGGAAACAATCGATTGGATCATGATAACTACCTGGTCGTTGCTAAATTGCTTAGGGATTTGGCTGCGGCGTCAATTCGCCGGATGATAGGGTGGTTCCGGTGTCTACACCGGCAATGACGCCCGATAGAAAAAGACCGGCAAGATGCGAGGAGAGATCAAATTGCTCCTCCACCTCCGAGGCAAGTGCAGCGGCTTCACCCAGCGTGCTCCCTGTCAGGAGCGCCTCCAGGAACATGCCGCCGCCCGGCGGCAAGGCGATCGTATTGACCTCCATGCCAGGGCGAACAATCAGCGCGTCCTCGCTCTGGTTCAGATTGATCTCATCACCGTCCAGTAGTCCTGAACTCGCCCCCCAGAGAGAGACAATCGGATAAGCGGAACGGATCAATGAAACCGACGGGTGCGCCACCAGACCGACAGCGTCGATTTGGTCCGCCGGGATATCCGCCAGGCATTCGATCCGGATCGGCTCGACATCGGCGGCATGGTAGGCGCGCAGACGGGCAAACTCCAGCGCGGCTACATCACTTAAATAGGGGACGGATGCGGCCGGGGGAAAATCCGCTAGAAACGCACCGAACTTGTCGCCGTAGCGGAACAAGATTGGTGAGGCCGGCGGGAATTTCTCAAAGTACACTCTGGCGGCCGCACGGAAAAATTCCTCCCCAACGATCGCCTGCACGGCCGGAAAGATGTCCGCCAGGGCGTCAATCGCCGCGATGGCGATATTATTACGATAGACGTTGAAACGCCGGCCATCGCCTGGTCTGGCCGTGTCGTCCCCGGATTGGCGGATGCCATCGGGCGCCGAGAGGGCCGGGTTCATCAGTGCCGCGGCGAAGTCCGCCTGGGATCTATCCAATGACGGCATCGTGTGATCCTATCTCGCGTGTTGGGTGGGACGGATCGGCAACGCCAGGCGAAGACATTTCCGTCATGATCTTGTCCGCCGAAACGGCCTCGGCAAAAAGGATCGGCCAATCGGGAACATCCGCATCCCATTCGATCAACGTCGGTATCGATCCTTCCTCTGCTACAACACTCTGGTAAAGATCCCAAACGGGATCAGCCACCGGCCGGTCATGGGCGTCGATCAAAAGCGTGGCGCCGGCATCGTCCGTTTCCGTGGCATGGCCGGCCAAGTGAATTTCATCGACAGCGTCCATTGGAAAATCATCTAAATACTCTTTTGCGCCATATCCGTGATTGGTTGCCGAGACAAAAACATTGTTTATATCCAGCAGCAGTCCGCAGCTCGTTTGGCGGACAATTTCGGCGAGGAACGTTGTTTCGGGCATCTCGCTATTTTCAAAGGAGATATATGTGGCGGGATTTTCCAGCAACATGGGACGGCCGAGGGTCTCTTGGACCTGATCGATATGCTCTACCACCAAACTCAGGGTTTCCGCGGTGTATGGAACGGGGAGCAGATCGGGAAAATAGGTG
Source organism: uncultured Rhodospirillaceae bacterium (assembly GCA_964611435.1). Taxonomy (GTDB): domain Bacteria; phylum Pseudomonadota; class Alphaproteobacteria; order Rhodospirillales; family UBA2165; genus JAYPHU01. The sequence continues at coordinate 8,760 of CAZSXT010000016.1, forward strand.
TCGCCGTGACCTGACCAGGCGAGATGCTCGGAAAACAACTCGGGCTCGTAGCGGTCGTGGACCGCCTTTAATCTGGCGAGATGCGAGGCGTCCAACGGGCGGGACGAGCCGATCGACAACCCGACACCGTGAACCGACAGGGGGTAGTTCTCGCGAATTTTTGTCAGATAGTGATGCGGCGGTCCGCCGTCGCCCATATAGTTTTCGGCATGGACCTCAAAGAATCCTAATTTTGGGTGTGCGCCCAGGATTTCTTCATAATGTTCCGGCTTTAATCCCACGCCGGCACGGGATGAAGAATTAAGCGGAGATCGGTAACGGGTATTTTTCGGGTTCATCGCGGCGCGCCCGGCAATCGGCCCAATTCAACTGCGCTCGGTGATGTCCCCGCGTGCCGATGATGAGCACGCGGGGATATCCATCCGATTTATTAGCCGGGAATGTCCCGCGTAAGCGGGGCCAGAGAGCCCTTGCGGTCGCCAGGAAGGTTGAATTTGGCGTTGGCTTCCTGCACGCCGTACTTCACACAGCCGCCGGCCGGGACCATTGTCCAGGCATTGCCTTGATAGTCGACCTTCGACGTGCCTGCGCAGGTCGTACCGGCGCCAGCTTTGCAATCGTTCTTACCGGCGAGGGAAATACCGTAGCATTTCTCTTTCGCCTGGGCGTGTGCTGTCGTCGGGATGCTGGTGCTCGCGACGACCGCCAGAGCAACGGCGCTTGCCACCGTGGTGGCTGCAAGAACATTAGTACGCTTGGTCATTAAAAATTCTCCTCAATTGGTGGGTGTCATAGGCTTCAACAAGATGGCGATCCGATACCCAGCCGAATGGCCACGCAATTCCCGCCCCAGACGGCAAGCTGGTTGGAGTTTCTCCGGTTGGCGTACCCAAACACAGGCACCCGGGTTTAACCCCAAAACGCAAAGCATGATCCAGCTGCGGCGTTACCGGCAGGTTTAATCATGTTTGCGCGGGGTCTCAATTGGTGGAGGGATCACAATTCCGTGGCAGAGATCACATTCCCGTGTAGTGAATTCAAAACGCGAAATCACCGGCCCGCGAAAGCGGCTTGGCGTTCAAAAGGTCGGAGAAATGATCTCGGTAAATTCAGAGGAAACCGATGACAAGGGGGATGTTGAACCCGAAAGGTTTAGCTTCCGCCCTTGGTTGTTTTCTCTGCGCGGATGCGGTCGCGGGACCAGCGCGGCAACAGAATGCCCCGTTGTGGGCCTTTATCCACCACATACTCGAATGCCCGCTTATAGAAGCGCGCTGGCAGATAGCCGGGAATGCGGAAGATTTCCTGACCATCCTCGCCATAGAACAGCGTGGTTGGCGTAAACTGCACCAGCACCCGTTCGGCGTATTTGCGTTCGTCGATGACAGAGCCGTCCATGTCGGTCACTTCTTTGGAGCCATACATATTGATCTGCAATACGTCGAAGTGCTTGGAGATGTAGTTCACCAAGTCCTTATCGGCGAAATTAATCTCGTGGAGCTTCTTGCAGCTGCCACAGCCCGGCTGCTCAAAAAGGACAACCAGGCCCTTGCCGGCTTTCTTGGCTTCTTCCAGGTCTTCTTTCATATCCAGGAAGGAAATGTTCTTGAACCACTCCTGGGCGTGAATGCCGTCTTCTCGCTTGGCGGCGGCGGATGCCGGGCTAGTGGAGATGGTGACAGCCAAAAAGGCGGCGGCCAGGAGGGTAAAACCAAAAGCGCGAACGTGGCTCATCTCATTCATTCCCTTGAAACCGGCAAATGGGCCGGGAAATCTTAATCGACCGGTACTTTAAGGCCGAACCGGGGTGATTGTCATCAGAATTAAGCGATTAGATTGGGTGAGAGCAGCCGAAGACTTCCAGCCGCTGGGCATCGTGCAGGAGTTCATCAGGCGTGTTCCAGAGAAACATTTTCAGTCGACTGGGCGCGGCGATGGCCCAAAGTCGTTGCAGCGGCTTAAGATCGGATGATCCGGCCAGATTCATGGTCAGGGCGATATAGTTGCAGTTGGCGAAGACAGTGGCGTCGCTAAGTCCGGCCGGCGGCCGGGCGACGAATCCGCCGACAAAAGTCAGCAGCGGAATGGTGATGTCTTCCAGCGTGTCCAAAGTGAGACGCGCGGGGAAGTCATGAATTTCAACAATGATCTTGTGGCGCAGTTCCTCGTCCATGTCGCGGAGGGGTGTCAGAACCGTGGCCACATTCTCACTCCCCACCAGCGCGCGGGAGCTGACGGGCACGATCAAGCGCTCCGCGCCGGCCGGATGCAGCGCGCCCAGCCCGGCGAGGGTGCGGGCCGTCGCCATTGCCAACTTGGTATTGGCTTCCTTTTCAGGAAATCCGTGTCCGACGTCCCTGGCCCACGACGGGCTGCCGGCCAGGACGTAAAAGGAATTGGTTTTGTGACTGGCGGGCGACACAACGGGAACCAGCCGAACGTCTAGCTTTTCAATCTTCATACGGGTCCCACAAACTTCCCTGACGTTTCCGCCGCCAAAATCCGTCATATCGGCGTCACATTCGCTACAATCTGGATATGGCGATGGTCCGTCTCAACTACAACAGTTTTTTGGGGTCTCCGTAAGGGCCGGGCCCTATGCGCCGCGCACGGTATCGACAACTGCCGCCGGGTTTTCCGGTGCTTGGCCGCCGCGCCAAGCCACGTGACCGTCCGGGCGCACAAGAACATAATCTGCGCCGTACAGGTCTCCAACTTCCGGCTCGTCGAGGGGTTCGATCTTCAAGGGGAGGCCCGCCGCTTTCGCCGCCGCGGACAGGGCATTCTCCCCCTCATTAAAGGCCAGGAGAACAAATTCCTGGCCAAATAGGTCTAGGGTCGAGCGGCCGTCCTGCATAAAGGCGTGAGGCGCGCGGGCGCCGGGGCGGGCGCTGGGGGCGCAGACCTCGATCTCATCGGGGAGGGCAGGCGTCCCGTCCGGCACGCAGATGGGGGAGCCCTCGTAGCGGTAACCGATCTGCAGGCCTTCGGTCCTAAACATCTGGCCGATGGTCTGCACCAGTTCCGCGCCCAATTTTTCCCGGAGCGCCACGCCGGCGGCGTCTGTATCCTCGATCCCGGCGAAGTCGTCGAACTTCAAGTGATTGGAATGAAACTCCGTCGCCATGGAAACATTGCGCAAGCCGATGGGCCGGCGTTCGGCGTCGTAAGAGTCCAGTAGGTTTGGCCCGCCCCAGCCGTCGATCACAGCCGCCAGCTTCCAGGCCAGGTCCGTGGCGTCGCCGATGCCGGTGTTCATGCCCATGGCGCCGGTGGGCGACAATTGATGCACCGCATCGCCGGCCAGGAAGACCCGGCCCTTGGAATAGGCGTCGGCGACCACACCCCGCCGAATCCATTGGCTGACCCCGACCCATTCCACATCCATGTCCCGGCCGAGCGCCCGGCGCAAAAATGCCGCGCGGTCGAGATTGTCGAGATCAGTGTCTTCCGGCGTGTCCAAGACCATCAACCGCCACAGCGCGTTATCCGGATCAATGATGCGGATATTGGCCCACAGCCCGTCTTTGTCGAACGCCAAAAAGAACGTCGCGGCCGGTCGGCCGAGCTCGTCCAGCATGTTCGGCGCCTTGAAATAGAAATGCAGCGGCCGGCCCAGCACCTCGTCGCCACTGAGTCCGATGCCCAACGCCTCCCGGATCGGGCTGTTGGCCCCGTCGCACCCCACCAAATATCGGGAGTGCACGGTCAAGGTCTCGTTTGTCTCCAGATTCGTGACGGCCGCCTCAACGCCGTCGCCCGTATCGGTAAACCGTTCCAGCCGATGGCGGTGCGCGAGGCGCACCGTGTCGAAGCCGTCGGCGAACTCCTTCAGGATCGGGTCGAACCAAAGCTGAGAGCAAATCTGCAGATTGACCGGACTGGCCAGGCCGGGCTTCTGATCCTTCTTCGCCGGGCGGGGCATCCGGCCCAATTCAAAGCCGCCGATGGAGGTGACAAAGCAGATGTCCATGGGATAGTCGTTGGGGAAGGGGCAGTCCATGACCTTTTGGTCGATACCCCAACGCCGGCAGAATTCCATGGAGCGGAGGTTCACCTCGTTCATTTTGGGCGTGCGGATGACGCCGTCGGTTTGTTCGACCAGCAGGCAGTTGATCCCCCGCCAGCCGAGATCGCCGGCAAGCGCCAGGCCCACCGGCCCGCCGCCGACGATCAGAACGTCCGTTTCTATCTCGGTCATAAATCTCAGTTCGGCGTGTTGTTGGCGAGGAAGCCGGTGACCCGGTCAAGCTGGGCGTCGAAATGGTCAGGGCCCTTCCAGTCCATCAGCCGTTCCGCGCCGGGCAGGATGTCGGCAACCTCGGCGCCGATCACAGCCGGGTGCGGTTTATCGTCGCCGGGAAGCACAATCGCCGGACGGTCAATGTTGCGGACGAAGTCCCGGTCCACGCTGAAGACGAAATCGCCGCTCCACATGTTCTCGCCGAAGGCGCGGACCGCTTCCCGGTCCAGATCGGGCCGGTCGGCGCAAAGATCATCCGCCCACTCCACGAACCCGTCCGGGAAATACGTGGGGAAATCAGGGTGCAGGCCGATGGGGTTCTGCACAACCAGCGCATTCACCCGGTCCGGCGCGGTCTTGAGAAGATGAAAGAAGAAGCTGGGCCCGATGCAGACGCCCATCACATGGCAGGTCTCGATCCCTAGATGATCCATGAGGGCGAGGTGATCCGACGTATACGTGTGCCAGCCATGATCGGCTTCGATAGCGCCGGTGGAAGCGCCGGCGTTGCGTTGGTCCATGGCAATGACCCGGTACCTGTCGGACAGAAGCTCCGGCCAGTTGTGCCAGGACCGGGGGGCGCCGCTGGGCGACAGTTCGGCTGTCCACATGCTCATCCGGGATTTCATGCCGCCGGGCGCGAAGACGACAATCGGATAACCGCTGCCGAATTCCTGATAATGAATTTCCGCGTCGTCCAGTTTTAAAACAGGCATATCATCCTCCCCGATTGCGTGATCTGATTGTGTGGCGATAATATCAAGATGAACCTGATCGATAAACTCAAAGCCATTGCCGGCGACAACCACGTGCTGACCGAGGACGATGCGCGTGCGGCGTACGAGACCGACTTCACTGGCGCTTACAAGAGCCGGGTGCTGGCGGTGGTCCGGCCCAAGGACACAGCAGAAATCGCGGCGGTGATGAAGCTGGCCTCCGAGACCCGGACCGTGGTCGTGCCCATGGGCGGTAATACCGGGCTGTCCGGTGGGGCATACGCGGGGGACGACGGCTCGGCAATCATCCTGAGCACCGAACGGCTCACCAAAATTCGAGAGATCAACACCAGCACCCGGACGGCGGTGGTCGAGTCCGGCGCCGTGCTGGAGACCCTGCACAATGCGGTCGATGAGCATGACTTGATTTTTCCCCTGACTTTTGGCGCACGGGGAAGTTGCCGCATCGGCGGCGTACTCGCGACCAATGCCGGCGGCAGCAACGTGCTGCGCTACGGCAATACCCGCGCTCTGTGCCTCGGACTGGAGGCGGTGACGCCGGAAGGCGAGGTGCTGGATCTGATGTCGTCGCTGCGGAAAGACAATACGGGCTTTGATCTCCGGGATTTGCTGATCGGCTCAGAGGGCGCCTTGGCGGTCATCACGGCGGCTGTGCTGAAACTGTTTCCAAAGCCGGCGGGCTACGGCACGGCGACCATCGCCGTGCCTGACTTCGACGCGGCTTTGGGGTTGTTGAACGAACTCAATGATGTCTCCAACGGCAGCGTCGAAGCGTTTGAGTATATGTCGAAGGAGCATTTCCAGCAGATGACGGTGGCCCGACCCGATCTGACCGCCGCGATCGAAACCCTGGATCACCTCACCATCATGCTGGAGATCGGGCTGGTTGGGGGCGACAGCCAACAGGCGACGGAGATGCTGGAAGATGTGTTGGGCAAAGCGTTCGAGGAAGGCCGGGTGCTGGATGCGGCCATTGCCCAGAACGAGGCGCAGCGGCAGAGTATGTGGGCCTGCCGGGAAGCGGGGCTGGAAATTGTGCAATCCCGGCCGCCGGTGATCCTGACGGATATCGCGCTGCCGTTGGACAAGATCGGGACCTATCTGGAGATTATGGAGAAGCGACTGCCGGTGGTCGCGCCGGGGGCCATGTCCGTGGTGGTCGGGCATTTGGGCGACGGCAATCTCCACTACACCATCTGGCCGGACCCGGACGGCAAGGGCCTGAATGAAGACCGCCATATCGCGATCAGCGAAGAAGCCGAAGCGGTAGCGCTGGACCTCGGTGGTTCCTTCAGCGCGGAGCACGGGGTGGGTGTCTACAAGCTCCACGCCATGCGCCGGTTCAAGAATCCGGTGGCCCTGGACGCCATGCGCCGCATCAAGGCGGCCTGGGACCCCAACAATATTCTCAATCCCGGCAAGCTGGTGCCGGAAGACTGAGTTGACGCCCAAAAAGGGGAGGCTACCCATGGATTACAATATTATCTCCGCCGACGATCACATTGATCTCGGCTACCTGCCGGAGGATTTCTGGTCGAAGAATATGCCCAAGTCCCTGGGCGACCGGGCGCCTCATGTGGAGGAACGGGACGGCGTGTCCCTATGGGTGTGTGACGGCAAAGTTTGGGGTGGCTGGCGAGGCCGGCACAGCAAGGGCGATGACGCGGCCAAGCCCGTCATCACCGCGCTGGAGCGGGGCGGGCATCCGTTCTCTGGCGAGCGCCGCCCGGCCATTCCCGAATTGCGCATGGAAGATATGGAACGGGACGGGGTCTATGCCCAGGTGATCTACGGGCCCGTTTTCTCTATCAACGCGGATGACCAGGCGCTACGTGATCAATGCTATTCGGCCTATAACGATTCGTTGAAGGAATTTTGCGCGGCCGCGCCGGACCGGCTTCTGGGCGTACCCATGCTGCCGCCGTCGCCGGAGTCCGCGACCAAGGAGCTTTACCGCCTGGCAAAGATGGGCGGTTGGCGGCAGGCCAATCTGCAGATCGCCGAGGTCAGCCCCAAGATTCACGACCCGGTGTGGGATCCGTTCTGGACGGCGGTGGAGGAAATCGGACTGATCCTGTCCTTCCACGTCGCGGTGTTCAGCGTACCCAAGGATGATCCGTCCTTCGGCACCCCGGCCAGCACCTTTGTCGCGACCAAGGAGTTCCTCACTCAGTTCATGGACCCGTTCGTCGATCTGTTCGCCTGGGGCATTCTGGAGCGCCATCCGAAAATGCGGGTGTTGATGGCGGAAGCCGGTCTGGGCTGGCTGCCCTGGGTGGTGCAGGAACTGGATCACCGGTTTGACCGGCTTTATGAGACCAAGGCGTTCTGGGATGAGCGGGGTGGCGTGCCATTGACCATCAAGCCGAGCGAGCTCTTTAAGCGGCAGATCTTCGCCAGCTTCCAGGAAGACGATGTGGCGATCGCGCTTTTGCCGTTCATGGGGGAGAAGAACGCGCTTTGGGCGTCCGACTATCCTCACCCGGACAGCACCTGGCCCTTCTCCCAACAGCGGATCGAAGATCAGATGGCCCACCTGCCGGCGGATGTCCGGAAACGCCTTCTGCACGACAACGCCGCAGATCTGTTCGGGCTGGATTATTAATAAATCTGGATAGCCAGGAACGATCCTTATATAAAGAATTCTAATTATTAGAATTCTAATAAATTGAGGACCGGGGCCGACAAATGGCCCCCGCTAGGCGAGGAAAAAGTGCCTGATCTTCTGGCGTTTGAATTATCTTTGGTCGAATTGGCTCACAAGTGGCGCCGGGTGGTCGATGACGAGCTGCGGCCGTTTGGCCTGTCACAGGCGACATGGCGGACGCTCTATTTTATCAGCCGGACCGGCGGCGAAATTCCGCAGAAAGACCTTGCTTTCGCCATCGGCATCGAAGGGCCCAGCCTCGTACACCTTTTGGATCAGTTGGAAGGCGCCGGGCTAATCGAACGCCGGGTCTCCAGCACGGACCGCCGCGCAAAGTCCGTGCATCTGTTGGACAAAGGCAGTGAACAAGTGGCCCTCATCCAGGATGTCCTGTCGGAGGTGCGGCACCGATTGTTGGATGCCATTGATCCGGCGCAATTGGAAAGCTGCCGTCAGGTCTTTGTGCAGATCCTGGATAACGCAGAAAACACCAAGCCGGCGCAAATGGTGACCCGCGATGTCTAGAAGAATGATCCGTATCGTCCTGGCGATTGCTGTGCTGGCGGGCGCCGGTATTTGGGGCGTGCAGTGGGTGGAGTACCGTTCCGCCCATGTGTTCGAGAATGATGCGCGGATCACCACCGATCTGATCGCCATTTCCAGCCGGGTCGAAGGCTGGGTGACCGACGTGCCCGTATCTCAAGGCGATATGCTGGATAAGGGTGAGTTGATCGCTCAGATGGATGACCGGGAGGCGCGGCTCAAGGTCACCGAACTCGAGTCCCGGCTGGGTGAATACACGGCGGAGAATGAGGCGCTGCAGGCCGAGATCAAGCTGGTGACTGCGCAGATTGACCGGCGCTACAAGGTCCAGGTGCACGAGACAGACGCCAAACGGGCGGCGCTTCGCACCACCACCGATCAGGTCAAATTGCGCAAGTCAGAGTTAAACCGGCTGAAGCCCCTGGCGCGTAATCGGGTCGTTTCGCCGCAGGCGCTGGAGAAAGCCGAGGTCGAGCTCCTGAATGCCCAAAGCCGCCACCGCACGGCGGAAGCCGAACTTGCGGCGGCGGGCGCGCGCCTGGCCGAGATCAAGGCGGAGAAGGGTCGGATCGACGTATTGGGGCGCAAGCGGGCGCAGGTCGAGGCGCGCCGGAAGACCCTGGTCGCGCAGATTGAGCAACAAAAACTGAATGTGAAGGACAGGCACATTACCAGTCCCATTTCCGGAGTGGTGGACAAGGTCTTTGTCGACAAGGGGGAGTTTGTACGGCCGGGCCAACGTCTCGCGCTGATCCATAATCCAAGCAATATCTGGGTGGAAACCAATGTGCGGGAGACCGAGCTTCGCCATGTCACGCTCGGTGCGCCGGTGAAGATTTTTGTGGATTCCTATCCGGACTCACCGTTTACGGGGTCGGTGCTGCGCATCGGCAGCGCCGCTACCAGCCAGTTTGCCCTACTGCCCAACCCGAACCCCAGCGGCACCTTTACCAAAGTGACCCAACGGGTGCCGGTTAAGATCAGCATCAAGGGAACCGAGACCCGGCCCCTCCGGCCGGGCATGATGGTCGAGGTGGAAATTGTCGTCACCGGCAAGTGAGCGGGCCTCTTATGACATCTCGACGACCGAACGCTGGCTGATCACGTCTAGCGTTTGCGTCGGCTCCATCGCCACCATTCTAACTGCCACTATCATGAATGTGGCTGTGCCCAGCGTCATGGGGACATTTGGCGTCGGTCAGGACAAGGCGCAGTGGGTATCGACGGCGTTTCTGGCGGCGACGACGCTCGCCATGCTCGCCAATGACTGGTCGGTGCGGCGGATAGGCGCCCGAAGCACCTACATCGGCGCGCTGATTATCTTCATCGCCGGATCACTGCTGGCCGGCACGGCGACCACTTTCGATGTGCTTATCCTCGGGCGCATCATGCAGGGGTTTGCCGGTGGGATCGCCCAGCCCTTGGCCATGATGACCATGTTTCAAATTTATCCGCCGGAAGCGCGCGGTCGCGCCATGGGACTGTTTGGTTTGGTGATCATTCTGGCCCCGGCCGTGGGGCCGTGGGTCGGCGGAGTTACAGTGGACGAGTTGGGTTGGCGCTACACGTTTTTCCTGCCGATCCCCATCGCGCTGATCTCGATCGCGTTGGCCAGCCTGTTCCTAAAGGGCCGCAATCCGAACATCCAAGTCCCCCGGTTTGACCTGATCGGATTTACGCTGATCACCGTGGCCGTCATCAGTCTCCTGGTGGCGCTGACCAACGGTTCGGAGCAGGGCTGGTCCTCGGACACGATACTCGAATTGTTCATAGCCGCCGCCGTTAGCCTGGTTGCTTTTGTCTTTTGGGAGTTGCGCACCCCTGATCCGCTCATGCGGGTGGAGATGTTTGCCATTCCCCGGTTTGCCGCCGCGAATTTTGTCTCCTTCATGTTCGGTGCTGCGATCTTCGCGGCCATCTATCTTGTGCCCCTTTTCGTGCAGCTGGTCCAAGGTTACTCCCCGACCGAGGCCGGTCTGTTGCAGTTTCCGGCAGGTATTGCCATGGCGATCTTTTTCCCCATTGCCGGCCGTCTGGCCGATTTCGGGCGGGAGAATTGGCTGACGACGTTCGGCCTAATTTTATCAGCCTACGCGGCGTTTCTTATGGTCGGCGCACATACAAATACGCCGTTTTTTGATTTTGCACTCTGGATGGTGATCAGCCGGATCGGGCTTTCGTTCATTTTCCCGCCCCTTTCCACCGCCAGTCTCAGCGTGCTACCGCCGGATTATGTGGGACAGGGATCGGGCACCATGAACTTCACCCGGACCATCGGTGGCGCCTTCGGGGTGAACATTACGGCGATATTCGTGGACTACCGGGCGGCGGTGTACCGGGACGCCATGACCGCCATGCAACATGACGGCAACAGCACGACACTGGAGCTGATCAATGAGCTTAGGACCATGTGGCCGGGCATGGGCTTTCCGGAGAATATCGGCGAGCCGCTGTCGCACCTATTTATTGGCCAGGCGATCATTCGCCAGGCGGAGATGCTGGCCTTCCGGGACGGATTTCTCTTGCTGGCGCTCGGAGTCGCATCGGCGATCATTCCGGCGATCTTTATCAAAAAACCCGGCGCCTAGGGTCCGGACCCCTAGATATTCCACGGGGGTTAAAACGAAATGGTCTCGGCGGCAGCCGCCAATTCTTGCGGAGTCACATTGATACGCTGAATTGTGGCGACACCGTTCTGGACCACGACCCCGGATAGCGGTTCGGTCAGGGTAACCGTTTCGCTGCCGTTTGAAATTTCGAGGACGCCATTGTCGATCAGGACCATGGTCAATTTATCGGGCTCCTGGTGACCCCAGAAATCTGTGCCGCGGATACCAATGGTCGCGACCGGGGTAATCAGGGTGAGGGAGCCACCGGGTACTTTATTGATCTTGCCGGACACCATCCGGAAGACACCGCCAGCCAGACGGAGAGTCGCAGAGGACTTCTCGGCGCCGGGGTCGTAGACCATCTCGTCGATCAGAAAATCGGACATGTCGCCAAGGGTGATGACGCTTTCGTCAAGTAACTTGAACTCGGCCCGCGATTTCTGACCGGTGAGGATGCGATCCTGGTATATGACCTCGCTGCCGGTCCTCATGATGCGTTTTTGGTTGGAGACCAATGCGCTGACATGGCCTTTAGTGCGGGTCATACCACCAACCACTTCATGTTCCGTCACGGCGACTTCAAGATTGCTTTGGGCTGAGACAGGCGCTCCCATAAGGGCAAAAGGGGCTATAATCGCAACGAACGAAAAGAGGCTTTTGCCCAATGAAGTGTTTGGGGCGTGGTTGGAGGTAAACATTGTCATGCGTTCCTGTCGTTTTCTTCGTTCGTCTGCGCGAAATTGCGCACGTTAGCGATCCCAGAGATACACGCCAGGTATCAACACGCAGTGATGATCGTCACAACTCACGCCGATTTGAAAACAAGTGCCCGTGGATTGGGAGACGATCACTGGGTTTAAGCGCGTACCGTGCCGCATCCCCGTGTGAACGGTAGGTTTGTGTGTTGTACTCCTGCACCGAAGGAAATATCCCACAAATTGGCGTAGCCGAAAATGTGGGATAATTATTGACAGCTGGTCAGTCAGGTTCGACACTTCGATCACAAAATAAAAATATCAGGCAGGAAGGTGATCTTTGAAAGAATCCGCGAAACTCGTGCGTGAGATTGAACGCTTCTGCGGCCAAATCGGTATGGCTGAGAGCACCTTTGGCCGGCAAGTCGTGAATGACGGAAAGTTCGTGAGCCGCCTTCGGGAGGGCAAAGGCGTCACCGTGGCGACCGTCGATAAAGTCCGAAAATTTATTTCCAAGAATAAGGGAGGCGCCAAGATGACCACTCGAAGCACATCCAAGAAGAAAGCCGCCGCCGGCAAGGCCAAAAAACCAGCACCGGCGAAGCGGGCCAGGAAAGACGACAAGGAAAACGACCCGACGGCGTTCCGCTTCTACGACAACCGCCAGAAATATCTGATGTTCGTGAACACCTGTAGCGAAAAATGGGCCGTGGCGGAACGGGCCGGACTTGAACTGTCGAATATCCATCCCCGGCCGCCGGCGCTCCGCGTGTTTGATGCGGGCATGGGTGATGGCACGGTGCTAACAGGCGTCATGCGGCACATGCATCGCCGGTTTCCCAACTTTCCGTTCTATATCGTAGGAAAGGAAATCAGCCTCGAAGACGTCCGCCTCAGTCTGGAGAAAATGCCCGACCGGTTCTATGAGCATCCGGCGACGGTCCTGGTGGCGACCAATCTTTATTATACGGAGGCGCCCTGGCTGAAGCCGCGATCCATGCAGGCGGCGGCGGCGTTGAACTGGATTGAGGTGCCGTTGTCCGGCGACTCGTCCCACGAATTCCATGAGCAGATTAAAGAATTGCAGCCCACTTTGTCAGAAGGCTGGAACGTGAAAGCCAGCGCAAAGACGGGTAATCCGTTGTATGAACGGCCGTCGGTGCTGGTTATGTACCGGGAGGATCACAAGTTCCTGCTGGATCAGGTCATCCCGCGGCCCGGTCAGGCGACCGCTGATTACGACCTGGTGATTGCGTCCCAGCCGTACCGGGCCCGCATGCCGGTTGAGTTCAAAGTAGAAAAGGTGATTGCGCCCCTGGCCAAGTCACTGGGACCCGGCGGCCGGTTGCTGGGGATTCATTCCTATGGGCAGGATCCGGGGCTGGAGATCATCCAGAATGTCTGGCCGGGTGAGAATCCCTTCATCACCAACCGGCACGACATCATGCGCGTGCTGAGACGGGATCTGGGCAAGACCAACCGGGATCTGAATTTCAACGTCTATTCGGACAAACGGTCTTTGTTCCGCTATGACATGCACACCTTACCGAGCGAGGTGAGCGGCGCGGGTATTGGTTCGTCGACCTTGCTGGCGGCCTGGAACGCGGCGATCTATGTGGCGCAAATTGAAGACGCCCGGCTGGAAAGTGTGATCTCCGACGGCTCCTACCTGGAGGCCACTCGCGAGGTGCTGAACCGCCGGAACGGGCTTTGGTTCAATGATGAATCCTTCGTGGTGACCCGGAAAAGAGATTAGGACAAAGGAAGAGATATGTCTGACAACAGCGCCCCCAGTAATCTGGCTCAACGGCTGGCGAATGGCAAATTCGCCATGACGGCGGAAATCACCCCGCCGGTGAGCGCCTCCGCCGATGCGCTGATGAAGAAGGCGGAGATTCTGGGCCCCTACGTGGACGCGATCAATGTCACGGACGGGGCCAGCGCGCGGGTGCATATGTCGAGTGTCACCGCCGCCGCCATCCTGGTTGCCAATGGAATAGAGCCCGTGGCGCAGTTTACCTGCCGGGACCGGAACCGTATCGCATTGTTGAGTGATCTGCTTGGCGCCGGCGCGCTGGGAATCAAAAACATGCTGATGCTGACCGGCGATGATCCGTCCGCGGGTGATCAGCCCGAGGCCAAGCCGGTGTTCGATTATTCCAGCGGCGACCTGATCAAAATTGCCAGCGAGATGACCGATCCCGGTATTATCCCTTCAAGTGGCGCCAAGGAAGAAGACGGCGTGCCGGCCGATCACAAAAGTATCGACGGGACGCCGAATTTCTTCGTCGGCGCAGCGGACATGCCGGCGGCGGAACGGAGTGATCGGTGGCCCAGTGGGCTTGACGCGAAACGGGCGGCCGGGGCCAAGTTCTGCCAGACCCAGCTTTGTTATGACATGGATGTGGTCCGCAAATACGGCGAAATCCTGGTGGAAGACGGCTATGCCGCCGATCTTTCGTTTTTGATCGGTAATGGCCCGTTGCCCTCCGCTCGTTCCGCCATCTGGATGCGGGACAATCTGTGGGGCGTGGTAATGCCGGATGCCGTGATTGAGCGGCTGGAAGGGGCGGATGATCCTAAGGCCGAAGGCGTCAAAATCTGCATCGAACAACTTCAGGAAATGTCCGAGATGCCTGGCATCGCAGGTGTTCATCTGATGGCGCCGATCAACACCTCCAGCATTCCCGCCGTCGTCACCGGATCGGGCTTAAGGGATTAGACCTTTCCGGCCCAATCTGATAGGTCAAAGCCAGAATTTTTAAATTAGGGAGATAGCGTTATGGCTATGCGAGACAAACCACCTTTCCGTTATGATCATATCGGGTCGCTATTGCGTCCGGATGCGCTTTTGGCGTCCCGCGACAAGTTCGCCGCCGGTGAAATCACCGCCGAGGAACTGAAGGCGCACGAAGACGAAGCCATTAAGGAAGTCGTCAAACTTCAGGAAGAATGCGGTCTGATTGCGGTTACCGACGGTGAATTCCGCCGGGCCAGCTTCCACGTGGATTTCATCAGTAAGATTAAAAATGTCACCTCAAGCTGGGACTTTGACGAAGCGGTCAAGCTGGGCGAGAAACACGCCGCTGGCCAAGACAAGCAAATGCCGTACATCCCCTACATCAACGGCAAGATGGATCGCCCCGATGGCGGTATCGAGGTTGAGAACTATAAGTATACCTCTACCCTCACCGACCGGATGGTGAAGATCACCGTGCCGTCGCCGACCATGACCCACTTCCGGGGCGGCCGGGAGGCGATCGACAAGGATACCTATCCGGAGATGGAGGATTTCTTTGCCGATCTGGCGCGGCTCTACCGGGAGGAGTTGGCGGACCTATATGCCGCCGGTTGCCGGTATGTGCAGTTTGACGATACCAACCTGGCGTATCTCTGCGACGAGAAGATGCGGGCCAATGCCCGCGCGCTGGGTGAAAACCCGGACGAACTGCCGGAGAAATACGCCAACCTGATCAATGAATCGATCAAGGACCGTCCCGATGACATGGCCGTTTGCGTTCACTTGTGCCGCGGCAACGCGCGGAGCCAATGGTTCGCCGAGGGCGGCTATGAGCCGGTCGCCGACATCATGTTCAACATGACCAAGGTCGATGGTTTCTTCCTGGAATATGACGATGACCGTTCCGGCGGGTTCGAACCCTTGCGCTTCGTACCCAAGGGCGACATGCAGATCGTGTTGGGTCTGGTCACCACCAAACGGCCGGAGCTGGAAAGCAAGGATGAGCTCAAAGCCCGGATTGAGGAAGCGTCCCAATATTGCGACGGCGATCAGCTTTGCCTGAGCCCGCAATGCGGCTTCTCGTCCAACGCCGTCGGCAATCTGGTGACCGTGGATGATGAGCGCGCAAAGTTTCAACTGGTGAAAGAAACCGCCGAAGAGGTTTGGGGCGGCGCGTAACACCTGATAGCCTTCCCGACAGGTTCCGGCGAGGGTGTTTAAAATTCAATACAGGCCCTGGCGTACACCGGGGCCTGTTTGTTTTTGCGTGCCTCTGATTGTTACGGCGCGCTAAGCTAAACGCGTATTTTAATTTGTGTATGTTCGAGATTTAAATTGAAAGGGAGCCTCATGAAAAAAATTGCACTCGCACTCGCGGCCGGCACGTTGCTGTCGGCTTCCGCGCACGCCCAGGGCGTGACGCTCACCATGTCGACGGCGCAGGCCGGTGACCCGACGGATATTTCCGCCAAGAATATGGCGGAAGTCGGGGCGAAAAAAGGCCTCGCCACGATCCAAGTTCAACAGGGTAAGGTGCTGACCAAAACCCTGCTGGAAGTCGCTCAGGGTAAGTCTGATATTTCCGCTGGTCCGTTTACCCTGGCATTGTTGATGTCCAAAGGCCTGGGCCCGTATTCCGGCCTTGGTAAGGAAAAGGGCAAGGCGGCGGCGGCCAATCTTCGGTTGCTGTATCCGTATCGAATCGCGTCTTTTTATCTGACGGCTTATGCCAGCTCAGGCATCGATAGTTGGGCAAAGCTGAAGGGCAAGAACGTCCACAATGGTCCGCCCCGCGGTGGCGCCCTGATCACGGCCCGGCAGTTGATCAGTGTTGCGTCGGGTGGCCTCAAAGAGAAAGAAGGCTATAACGGCCGGCAGGTGGCCTGGGGTCAGGCCAACGCTATATTCCTGGATCGTTCCGTCGATGCGGCCGTGCGTCCCGGCACCAATCCGGCCCCGCACTTCGCGGTTTTGACCGGCGCCGGCAAGATGAACCTGATTTCGGTGCCGAAAAATATCTTCGAGAGCGCTGCCTGGAAAAAGCTTGTCGGTGCGCCGGGGCGGGTGTCGATCATTCAGCCAATCAGTGATTTCGCTCACTACGGTGATACGGTGAACGTCGTCTCCGAAGACGACATGTTCCGCACGGTTGCGACGGTTGCCGGGCCTATTGTCCACAAAAAGATGGACAAGAAGCTGGTGAAAGCTCTGATAGCTGCCCACATCGAAAGCCTACCTGAATTACTTCGCAATCAACCGATTGCCAAGAACCAAGGGTTCGGGAAGGTTTCGAATGCAGAGTTCGGCATGTGCCGGGCCGGCCTGAAGTATCATCCCGGCGCCATCGAGGCGTGGGAAGAAGCCGGTCACAAGATCGACGACTGCGCCAAGCCGAAGTCGTAAAATAGTTTCCGCCTAGAATAAGCCTTCAATATCGCCCTTTTTATTAAGGGTGATATTGTTGGCGGCGGGCACCCGGGGCAGACCCGGCATGGTCATGATGTTGCCGCAGATGGCCACAATAAATCCCGCACCGGCGCTGAGGCGCACCTCCCGAATTTGAATTTCATGACCTTCCGGCGCGCCCAAGAGGCTTGGGTCGGCGGAGAAGCTCAAGGGCGTTTTCGCCATGCAGACCGGGAAACGGCCATAGCCTTGCTTTTGATATTCCGCGATCTGGCGGTGCACATTGTCGGGCGCCGTGACCGCCGCCGCGCCATAGAGGCTGTGGGCAATGGTCTCGATCTTTTCCCACAAAGGGGTGCCATCCGAATAGAGGAAGCCAAAGTCGTTTTTGCCCTTGTCGATTTCGCCGATGAGTTTTTTGGCGAGGCCGGTGGCGCCTTTGCCCCCTTCGGCCCAATGATTGCACTCGACCACCGGGACGTCCAATTCCTTACCGGCGCCAACGACAGCGGCGACTTCGGCATCTGTATCCTTGGAGAAGCGGTTGAGGGCGACGACGACGGGCACGCCGAACAGTTTCAAGTTGGACACGTGCTTTTTCAGATTCGCGAGGCCGGCGGTGACCGCCGCCACGTTGGACTTGCCGAGTTCATCTTTGGCGACGCCGCCATGCATCTTTAATGCGCGGATGGTGGCCACGATGACCACGCCGTCCGGGGACATGCCAGACATGCGGCATTTGATGTCGAAGAACTTTTCCGCTCCCAGGTCTGAACCAAACCCTGCCTCGGTCACCACATAGTCGGCGAGTTTACGGGCCGACTTGGTAGCGATGAGGGAGTTGCAGCCATGCGCGATATTGGCGAACGGGCCGCCATGCACAAAGGCCGGCGTACCTTCCAAGGTCTGCACCAGATTGGGCTGGATCGCTTCCTTCAATAGCACCGTCATGGCGCCTGATGCATTCAATTGCGCCGCGGTCACCGGTTTACGGTCGCGGGTTTCCGCCACCACAATCCGGCCCAGCCGATCCTGCAAATCTTTGACATCATTGGCGAGGCAAAAGACCGCCATGACCTCGGACGCCACGGTGATGTCGAACCCGTCTTCCCGGGGAAAGCCATTGGCCACGCCGCCCAAGGACTGGGTAATGGATCGAAGCGCCCGGTCGTTCAGATCGACCACCCGCCGCCAACGGATGCGCCGCGCATCAATGCCCAGCTCGTTCCCCCAATAGATATGGTTGTCCAGCATGGCGGACAGGAGATTGTGCGCTGAGGTAATGGCGTGGAAGTCACCCGTGAAGTGGAGGTTGATATCCTCCATCGGGATCACCTGGGAATACCCACCGCCGGCCGCGCCCCCCTTCATGCCGAAGCAGGGGCCCAGGCTGGGCTCCCGCAGGCAGATGGCGCTTTTATAGCCCAAACGGTTCAGCGCATCGCCAAGCCCTACCGTGGTGGTGGTCTTGCCTTCACCTGCCGGCGTCGGCGTGATGCCGGTCACCAGGATCATCCGGTTGCCGGGTTTTTCCGGCAGTTTGGAAAGATAGTCCAGATTGATCTTGGCCTTGTAGGGCCCGTAGTTGAAGACATGCTTGGCCGGAATATCGAGCTTGGCCGCGATGTCGCCGATCAGCTTTGGTTTAGCCGCGCGGGCGATTTCGAGATCGCTGCCGACCTTCCGTTTCCTGGTGGCTTTCTTCGCCATGGTGTCGAGCCTTACTGTTGGATGACGAGAGAATATTGTCCGTCGGCGGCCATACATTCGGCTTCCGGCAGACCCAGTTCCTTCTTCACGATATTGGTGCCCTGAACCAGGGAAACCATCTTATAGCGCGCGTGCCGGCGGCTCATGCCTTCCCGGCCCATGCCGCAGTCTGAGCATAGGATCAATCGCTCGGCGGGAATATACTTGAGCGCCTCGCGGATCGTGTCGGCGATTTCCTCCGGCCGTTCCACCTGAAGGGAATGGTGGTCGATGACGCCGATGGCGATCTTCTTGTCGGTGATCACCTTGCCGATGGCTTCCAGATCAATATGACCAGAGCTGCAGGACTCGAACGTGATCACGTCCGCGTCCACCTGGGCCAGATATTCGAGGGAGGGTTCGTAGGATTGGACTTCCTTGAACATGCGCTGCTGCGACGGGTTGCCCCAGCAAGTGTGGCACCAGACTTCGGTCTTGTCGCGGAGGCCCTTGGTGGTGTTGTTGAACACATCAACCAGTTCGGCCATGTCCAGTTTGCCGAAGACTTTGCCCCGGACCGGGATCATGTGGATTTGCGGCTCTTCCAGCTGGATAACGGGGCATCCGGCGTCCGCCAACTCGTTCAGTTCCTCGTTGATGGCCGCGCCCAACGCGTAAATCCGCTCTACCGGGTCGGTGTAGTATTGGTCATCGACCGCCGCGCCCAACAGTTCAGGCGTGATGGTGCCAAATTTCACCGGCCGTTTGGTCATCCGCTGGGCGGCCTTCCACATGGCGGTGTATTGTAGATCACCCCGGCCGATGGGGCCGACAATCTGCGGCATGACGCGGGCTTCGAGATAATCATGCAGGATATGCCCCATGGGGAAGGCGACGCCGCCGGTTTTCATAATGGCCGGCTTCGGGTCCTTGCGGTCAAATCCGTCCATGTGGAACAGCGGATACGAGGTCCAACTCTGGCCGCCCACGTCCGGGTCATAGTGCGCATCGCCATCGGTGCAGATATCCAGGCCGGCGGTTTCCTGCTCCCGCAGATAGACCGAGACCGCATCCATGTACTGTTCCCGGTAGACGGTGTTGACCATGGCTTCGAGGAAGGACTGGCTGCCCAGGCGTTCGGTAAACCATTCCGGGCG
Source organism: uncultured Rhodospirillaceae bacterium (assembly GCA_964611435.1). Taxonomy (GTDB): domain Bacteria; phylum Pseudomonadota; class Alphaproteobacteria; order Rhodospirillales; family UBA2165; genus JAYPHU01. The sequence continues at coordinate 28,226 of CAZSXT010000016.1, forward strand.
CGGCAGAGAGCCGATCAGCGAGGTCGGCATGACGAGGTCTTTGGTGGCGTTGAGCATGATGCAATCTCCCAGGTGTATTAATATTAGGGGGTCTCAATCTCGCCCCTTCATTACCCGATATCATATGCTTCACTATTGAATTTACAACAGCCAAATCATTGAGAACTCAGAGGCTTTCCACGTAATCCGCCATCCGCGCGCGCATCGCTGAATCCGGCATGGGGCCATGCCCGGCGCCCATATTTTCGATCATATGATCGATCCGGCTGGTGGCGGGAATGGCGCAAGTAACAGCAGGATGGGACACCACGTATTTCAAGAAGAACTGCGCCCAGTTTTGGCAGCCGATCTCGCCGGCCCAGCGGGGCAGGGGTTTATCGTCATAGGCGTCGAACAGGCCGCCCCGCTGAAACGGCCGGTTGATGATGACCGCCAATTTGCGCTCGCGAGCAAGGGGCAGAAGTACGTCTTCGGCCTCCCGGTCCCGGACATTGTAGGTGAATTGCACGAAGTCGATGGGCTGGGTGCGCATGATCGCGGCAAAGGCGTGATGTTTGCGCCCATGGGATATGGTGATGCCGATGTAGCGGATGCGGCCCTGGGCTTTCAGCTGCAACAGTGTTTCGAGATGGGTTTCCCAATCCACCAGATTGTGGATCTGAAACAGGTCGAACTTCTCGATCCCCCAGAGATCAAAGGAGTTGGTGATCTGGCGCTCTCCCATGAACCGGGTTTGGGTCCAGACCTTGGTGGCGGAAAACAAACCCTTGGGCTGATCCAATTCCGCAAGCGTGTGGCCGATCACCTCCTCCGAGGAGCCATACATGGGCGATGAATCGATCATCCCGCCGCCCCGCTCAAAGAAGGTTTTCACGACCTGGGTGCGCTGGCGGCGAAGGTAATTGTCGCTGCCCACGTTCATGGTGATCCAGGAACCCATTCCGATGACCGGCAGGCGCTCCCCGGTCTTAGGGATGGGCTTGGCCAGCATTGGAGTCGTCGCGCTTAAACCAGCCCGTGGCCAGGCGAGCGCGCTGATCCCGGCGCCGGCCAAGCCGGCCATACCTGTAAGCCCGGTGAGAAAGGTGCGGCGTGATACGCCGGAATAAGACTGTGCCACCATAACCTTCGCATGGTGGCACAATCGGTCCGAGATTTCAGACAAAATTCGGTGAGCTGGATGCTCGCCAGAATTATTTCTCCGGCGCGTACTTGCCGGTGAGCTGCGGCGCGTGGGGCGGATCGAAGCCCTGCTCCTGGCGGTCCAGCCGGGTTTCCCGTGACCAGGTGCGTTTCAGATCATCCTGAATGTTGATCATCAGCTTGCCCAGCCCTTCACATTCCAGCTCCACCACGTCGCCGTCCTGGAAGGCGTTCAGCCCCCGGTGGTTGGTGCCGGTGGCGAGGATATCGCCGGGCTCCAGCGTATGGGCCTGGCTGACGAAGGCGATGCACTTTTTGATGTCGTGCGCCATATCGTCGGTGTTGAAGTCCTGTTTGATCTCGCCGTTGACCCAAAGCTTGATCGGCATCTTCTGCGGATCGTCGATTTCGTCCTTGGTGACGATGTACGGCCCGATTGGCGCGAACGTGTCGCGGTTCTTCATCTGATAGAAAAACGCGGTGGCCGGGCCGAGGCCGCGGGCCGAGCCGTCGATGAAGTTCACATAGCCGAACACATAGTCCATGGCGTCGTCATAGCTGACATCCTTGGCCCGCTTGCCGATGACCAGGCCGAGTTCCGCCTCGCCTTCCCAAATGGTGGCGGGGATGTCTTCCATGATCATCGTGTCGCCCGGTCCGATGATGCTGTGGGGCGACTTTGTGAAGGCGTTGATGGGCGCCGGTGCGTCGCGGGTGCCGTTTTCCATATAGTTCACGGCCATACAGTCGATGTTCAGCGGGCGGGGCAGGGGCGGACGAATGCGCACGCTGTCTTCCGGCACGACCGGGCCGGCGGCGGCGGCTTCTTCCAGTTTGGCCCGGTATTGATCAAAATTCTCGATCAGGCCCGAGATCAGGTCCTGGGGGTGGGTGTGCGGGATGTCTTGCGCGGCGGCCGAGACATCGACTACGCCGGCGTCGGTCAGCACGCCCAGTTTAAAATCGTCGAAAAAGAGTATCTTCATAATCGTCCCCTGATGGTTCCTTGCTTGCCGGCTTTCCGGCTCTGGCCGGATTGGGGCATTCCTCACCGGACAGGTCAAGGCTGTTTGGCGATGTAGAGGGCCAGAGAAGGTCAGAGAGGGATTGAGGTTCAGGACTGGAGGCCTACAATACGCGCCAAATTCAGCCCAATTCAGGAGCCAGTCACCATGGGAATTGTCGCTATCGGTCAATCCGTTACCCGGGATGAAGATCCCGTCTTGCTCACTGGCCGCGGCCAATATAACGGCGATATCAATCTGCCGAATATGGCTTATGGTTATGTGCTGCGTTCGCCCCATGCCCGGGCCAAAATTAAATCCATCGACACGTCCGCTGCCGCCGCCATGGAAGGTGTGGCCGCCGTGTTGACCGGCGATGATTTGATGGCGGATAAGATCGGCAAAATGCCCCTGGTGGTGCCGCCAATCCCCGGTCTGGATATCGAGACCGTACATCGCCCGGCGCGCTATGGTCTGGCTGTTGGCGAAGTGCGCGTGGTGGGGGACCCGGTGGCGTTTATCGTCGCCGACAGTCTGCTGATCGCCAAGGATGCGGCCGAATTGGTCGAGGTCGACTACGAGGTGCTGGACCCGGTGACCGATGCGTTGACGTCAAAAGACGGCTCCACGGTCACGGTGTGGGAAGACCGGCCGGGTAATATCGCGTTTGAAAAAGACTTTGGCGACAAGGAGGCGACAGACGCAGCCTTCGCCGCCGCCGCCCACGTGGTGCGCCACGAGATGGTGGTAAACCGGGTGGCCGTCAGCTCCATGGAACCCCGGGGTACGACCGCCGACTTTGATCCGAAGACGGGCCACACGACGGTCTATATCGGCACCCAGGGCGTATTCGGCATGCGCAAGACCCTGGCTGAACAGATTTTCAATGATAAGGAAGAAAACTTCCGGGTGGTGACCGGCCATATGGGCGGCAGCTTCGGCATGAAGAACACGTACCCCGAAAACATCCTAACCATCTGGGCGTCTCGACGTTTGGGCCGGCCGGTGAAGTGGGAAAACGACCGCCAAGAGTCGCTGTTGAGCGATTATCAGGGCCGGGGCAAGCAGGCGTTGGCCGAGCTCGCGCTGGATGCGGACGGCAAGTTCCTCGCGATCCGGGCCGACATCGTCGCCAATCTGGGGGCATATCTCTCGCCCTTGGCCTTCATGCATACGATGCTGAGCATCGGCGGGCTCACGGGCGTCTATAACTTCCCGACGGCGTTCCACAAGATCACCGGCGTCTTTACCAATACCGGCTCAACCAACCCGTACCGGGGGTCAAACCGGCCCGACACGGCCTACATCCTGGAACGGATGATCGACATTGCGGCTGAACAGACCGGAATCGATAGGTTCGAGCTGCGTCGCCGCAACATCATTCCGTCTGCGATTATGCCCCATAAGACACCGCTTGGGCCGGTCTATGACTGTGGCGAGTTCGAAAAGAATATGGACGATGCGTTGAGCAAGATCGACTTTGCCGGCTTTGCCGCCCGCAAAGAGGCTTCGGCCAAGGCGGGTAAACTGCGCGGCTTCGGTCTCGCCAACAATGTGGAAGCCGCCGGCGGCGTTGGTCAGGAATTCGCCGACATTGCCTTTGCTGAAGACGGCAGCGCAACGATTTCTGTCGGCACCACAGACAACGGCCAGGGCCATGCCGCCATGTACAAGATCGTGGTCTGCGACCGGCTCGGCATCGATCCGGACAGGGTGCGGGTGATCGAAGGGGATTCCGACGCGCTGGCCCAAGGCAACGGCACCGGTGGCTCCCGCGTTTCCTCCTACGGTTCCAGTGCCGCGCTGGCCGCCGCCGACGGACTGGTGGAGAAAGGCCGCAAGATTGCCGCACATATCCTGGAGGCCGGCCTCAGCGATATTGAATTCGACGACGGTCGCTTCGTGGTCGCCGGCACGGACAAGGAAGTCTCCATCGACGAGGTGATCAAGGTGGCCTTCCAGCCGGATCAATTGCCCCCGGATATGGAAGCGGGCTTTGCCGAGGAAGGTGTGTTTACCGGCAAGGCGCCCAATTATCCCAACGGCTGTCATGTTTGCGAGGTGGAGGTCGATCCCGATACGGGCGGCGTTGATCTGGTGCGCTATGTGGCGGTCAGCGATGTCGGCACGATTATCAACCGGCTCACGTTGGACGGGCAGATCCATGGCGGCATCGGCCAGGGGGCCGGGCAGGTCCTGATGGAAGGGCTACAGTATGACGAAAATTCGGGCCAGTTGCTGACCGGTTCCTTCCTTGATTACGCCATGCCCCGGGCCAGCGATTTCCCGGCCTTTGAACTAGCGGACAACCCGACCTTTACCGAGGCCAATCCCTTGGGCGTTAAGGGGGCGGGCGAAGTGGGCACGGCCTGCGCCATGCCGGCGGTGGTCAACGCCGTGGTGGATGCGTTGAAGGATCATGGTGTCGCCCATATCGACATGCCGCTCTCGGCGGAGAAAGTCTGGGCCGCCATGCATCAGCCAAGACATTGAGGCTGCTTAGCGATGGCGCACGAGATTATCCGATCTGAAGACTTAAGCGAGCCGGCCGGCGTCTTTGTCCAGGCAACACGTGTGCCTGCCGGCAGTGACGTCATTCACGTGTCCGGGTTGACCAGCCGCGCCAAGGATGGAAGCACGTTTGCGCCCAACGATATAAGAGCCCAGACGCGGCATATACTTGAAAATCTGACGAAAATTTTGGCCAGCGTCGGCGCCACCTTGGATGATGTCGCTAAGGTGACCGTCTACATCACCGACATGAATGATTTTGACGTCATCCACGAGGTCCGGCGGGAATTCTTCGTGAATACCCGCCCGGCCTCGACGATGGTTGAGGTGTCGAAGCTTGTCCATGACGACATGCTCATCGAGATTGAGGCCGTGGCCTACGTTAAAACCGGGTGACGTGAAACCGATGTCCGATCCCCTGGTCTACCGGAACTTTACTCAAGCCCAGCTGAACGACGCCTACAATCAGGCGACCCTGGTCCCCGATATCAGCGATCACCAGGCCCGCCAGGCGGACGAGACCGCCAAGGCGCGGGAGATTCTGCCCTGCCGGCTCGGCGTTCCCTACGGACCTAAGGACGCCGAATATATCGACGTCTATGGGGAGGCGGATGGATCGCGGCCGGCGATGATCTACACCCATGGCG
>CAZSXT010000016.1:33630-56731 GCA_964611435.1 uncultured Rhodospirillaceae bacterium
GGCGCCGACTGGACGGGAGAGTTCGGTTTGCCCAGCAATCTGATAAAAGGACTGACCAGCATCAGCGGGCTGTATGATCTGGAGCCGGTACGGCATAGTTCCCGCAACGAGTACCTGTTCCTGGATGAGGCGGCGGCGGACCGGTTGTCGCCCATGTCCGTACTGGACCGGATGCCGCCGGCGGTGGTCACCGGCTGGGGAGGCAAGGAGTTGGACGAGTTCCAGCGTCAGAGCACGGAGTTCACTGCAGTGCTCAAAGCTTCAGGGCGGACCGTGGCCGACAACTTCTTTGCCGGCGACAATCACTTCCAAATGGCGAACCGCCTGCACGAGACAGGCAGCCCGATCTTCACCGCCACGTGTGAAATGATGGGGTTAGTTTAAGGAAGGCCGTTAACCGGCCGTTGAATCCTTGGTTCGGTTGGTTTTGATGCCGAATATTATATAACCGGGACAAATCCCCAAAAAGGCTGTCACCAAGGGTACGATCCCGATCCACCCGATAAAGTTATAGCCGGTCTCCGGTCCAAAATTCGCGAATGAAATCAGCCCTATGCCGATCATTATCCGCAGGATTTTGTCGCTGCTGCCCACATTTTGTTCCATCAGACCTGCCTCTGCACTATTGATATTTCGACCATGACACCCCAACTTACCATAAGTGGTATCGGCGCAGGGATTTTCAAGACCAGTATCGCAACAAATAGAGGTTCAAAGGAACGCTCACCAGAAGCGTTAGATAAAGATAACGGGGGCTACAGGCGCGATGCAGAACCCAAAATGGATAGCCGCTTATGCGGTCTTCTATACGTTGGTCTATCACGCTCAGCGCGGGTTGGCGCCTGAAGGTGATCTGCCCCTCATTGACCTGACGGCAGGCCTCACGTTTGCTGCTGCGGCCATTTCGGGCTGGCGCTGGCTGCCGGCCCTTCTTGTCACCGCGTTTGCCAATGCCCTACCCCAGCTGCTTGAAGAGCAGGATATTTATTTAGCGGGTTCCCAATTTTTTCATGTACTTTTGTTTGGCGTTTCAGGCTGCCGGTTCGGCCTCTTGATCCGCGAAAATGGCGGCAGGTTTTCCCAGTATACGGGGGTCAGCCTCTTCGCGATTGGTCTTGGCGGCTCCTTTCTCTACGCCGTCGCGGTGCAAAGACTCGCGGGGCTCACGGCGCCGATTGGCCGGGATGAGCTGGAGCATCTGTTTTTCCTATCCTGGGGAAGCAACTTTGCCGGCCTCATGACGATTGCACCCTTGGCCCTGTGGGTTTGGGGGTACCTGCAAGGTTTCTCCCGGCTTTCCGTCGCGGTTTTGAAGGAGCATGTCACTAGTTCAACGCTGGTTTCCCTATATGTGTCATCGATCGCGGTAGTCGTCATGGTCGCTTTCTTTCCGACCTTGGTTGTGGAAGCGCCGAGAATTCTATTTGTCACGCTAATCCCGGTCACCCTTATTGGGTTAAGCTACGGGCTCCTGGCTGCATCGACCGCGACCGCATTGGTGGGTGTTTCACTGGTGTTGGCAACAGTGATTGTCGGCCAATCCCTCTTCAATGAAATAGAGTTCCAAATCCTCATGGGTGTGGCGGCATCCCTTTCGGTAATTGCCGGCGGCGCCAGAAACGACCGTGAAGAGGCGCTCCGGCGGGCGGAAGTCTCGCTACAGGCGAAATCCGATTTTCTCTCCTCCATGAGTCATGAGCTTCGAACACCGCTCAACGCTATCATGGGATTTGGCCATATGCTGACTTCCGATCCATCCGCGCCGCTGTCCGACCGGCAAAAGGAATATGCCGAGATCATCTCTAAAAGCGGCGAAGATCTGCTTTACCTGATCGAACAGGTACTGGAGCTGAATAAAATCGAACCGGGACACCTAAAGCTTCAACTCGAAAATGTCGCTGTGGCGGAATTGCTGGAAGCCGCCACGGCGCAAATGCTTCCCTTGGCGCGGGAGCGGGGGATTGGGATTGCCAATAAGGTTCCCGGGGTAGGTCCGCCTGATCTTTGGGCCGATAAAATACGGCTCGGGCAGGTGCTACGAAACATTCTGTCCAACGCGGTGAAATACAATGAAGACGGCGGAAAGATCATTTTGACCGGTGAGGCCATGGAGCCCGGTTGGTATCGCCTCTCCATCACCGATACGGGTCCCGGAATAGCGGGGGATGTGGCCGAGAAGGTGTTTGAACCGTTTGATCGTTTAGGTATGGAAAGCGGCGCCGTGCCGGGCACGGGCATCGGCTTGACCATTTGCAAACAGATCATGGATGCGCTCGACGGGCGGATCGGATTTGATACCCGGCTGGGTGAGGGGACGACCTTTTGGATCGAACTTCCCGTCGCGTCTGCACAAATATCTAACTAGCGGCTGTTGCGGTCCTACTCTTCGTAGCCAAAAGCGCGGACGTAGGGCGCGAGGGTTGGCAGGATCGGGGACAGTTGATTTTCGTAGCGTTTCCAGCGGGCGACGGCGCGCCGGTGAACCTCCCCGGTGACCTCGCGGTAGCTGGGCGTCTTGATGTCTCGTTTCTTGGCCGCCTCTCGGTATTTGGACACATCATCGTGCCAGCCGACACCGATAAAATCGAGGATTTCGCGAATGGTTAGCTCAAAATCGCCGACCAAATCCTCATAGCGATATTCCAGATAGGGTAGGGACAGCGCCTCCCGGTACGCCAGCCAAAGCCCCATCACCTCGGCATAGGCGGTTCCCGTCGAGCCGATATCCAGATAATTGGCCATGGCGTCGTTCAACGTAAATTTTTGCATGAAGCAGCTCAGGCAGGCATCCCGCGGATCGCGCAACGCCACCAGCACCTTGGCGTCGGGCCAAAGCTTTTCCACCAGGCCCAAGGGAACGATGTTCAACGGCAGCTTATCGACCAACGTCAGCCCGGTTTTTCCGCCGAAAAGGTCGGCCGCCTGGGCGTCGAACTCTTGGCGCAATAGATCGAGATCATCCTGGCTAGCCGTGTCCAGCCAGGCCGGGAACGGCTGCCCTTGAGCCTGCGCCATTTCGTTGGCCAGTCTGCGGACCGGTCCGAGCGGCGAGTTTTCCTCGGTCGTCACAATATCCGGGTGGGTCATGAGCACTTGCTCTACCAGGGTGGTGCCGGACCGGGGAAAACCGACGAAGAACACCGGTGGCGGGGTGTCTTTCTCCACAGGCGATGGCCGCGTCTCTTGACGCAGGCCCAGCCAGGCTCGCCAGGTTCGGACCGAGTGAAGGAAGCGGTCCGCATCACACTTGGCGGCGTCGGGCAGCTCCCGTTGCAGGGCGTTACATTCGGTGAAGGCGGCGAAGGCTTCAGGGTAAGACCCGAGGGCTTCCAGAATAAACCCTTGTTCATAAAGCACCTCGATACGATCGACCAAGCTGAGCTCCAAGCCGAGGAGCGGGGTCAGCACCGCCAGCGCCCCCTCGGCGTTTCGAGTGCGCCGCATCACCCGCGCCAGGATCAACCGGGACATGGGCAACGGGGATTGAGATTCAAAGACCCGCCGGGCCTCGGTCTCCGCTTCGCCCAGATCGTTGGACAGTTCCAGGGCGGAGGCCAGATTCAAGCGTAGCTCTTGATCATCAGGATACCGGCTCAGGCCCTCGCGCCCGGCGGTGATCGCATCGGCGATCTTGTTCTGCTGAATCTGAGCGGTCGTCAGTTTGTCGTAAATGTCGGCGGAATAGAGCCCGGCGTTCAAGGCCGCGCGGCACACCCGTTCCGCTTCCCGGGCATTGCCCAGTTCAATCAAAGTCACAGCTTTGTTGTGGATGGCGGTGACAAAACCCGGCTCGCAGGCAATCGCCGCGTCGAACGCGGCTAGCGCCTCCATCCGGCGCGCCTGCGCATTCAGGATCGAGCCCAGTGTGTTGTGATACTTCGCGGTAGTGGCCTCCAACTCAAGCGCCCGGCAGAGAGATGCTTCGGCCTCGGACAGGTTTTGCCGCTGATAGTAGGCGATGCCCATCATGTGATGAGCTTCGGCATTTTTGGGATCGGCCGCGAGGACCTCTCTATAGACGGGTTCGGCGCGGTCCAACTCGCCTCGGCGGTGAGCGTCTATCGCCGCCAGAAACCGCTGCTCAAGATCAGACATGAATTTTCGCCGCCTTCTGCCCGATCATGATCGGCATCGGTCGGCAGATTACTCCGCCGCTTCCAATTCCCGTTCCGACCGGAAGGTGCGCCAGTCCTGGGACTTGGGCAGAATCCGCTCATAGGTGCGGAGCTCGACATGCTTCACCCCGTCGGGGCTGGTGCCGATGGCCTCGCCGCCGGCGGCAAAGTCTTCCGCCGCTTTCAGCATCTGCTGGCGGAACTTGACGATCGACAGATCGCTGGAACCCAGGATTTCATCCGACCGGTCGGTGATCGGGCCCATCGATTCCCACATGGCCATGTCCTGTGCGGGAATGCCGGAGATGCCGGTAAAATCGCCTTTCCTCATGGCGTCCCGGTCCTGCTTAAACCAATTATCCATATTCAGGGACTTGTCATAGTTTTCGTCCAGCTCAATACCGACCCGTGCGGCACAGAACTTGCGCCAGTCGTCCTGGCTGATGCCCTTCTCCGGGTCGGGATGCCAAGCGATCCAATAAAACATGGTGTTTTCGTCATCCATGGGGAACAGCATCTGCGACAGGTGATACTGATTGTTCGGCGGGATCAGCACGGTGAATGGCGCGATGAAAGTGGTTGTCCGCACATAAACATTGTTATCCGGATCGACGATGGGTTTGCGCAGCGCCGCATAGGTAAAGCCGTAATCAGTCATCTCGATTTCCAGCTTGGGCGATTTGTCGTTGGACGGGCGCAGCCAAGCGTCTTCGGTCGCGGTCGAGCCTTTCACCTCTTCCGCCGGTGGCATGTTGGTGGAATGCAGGCTGGAACTGTGGGCGGAGTCGATGGAGCCTTCCAAGACTTGCGCCCAATTGCACTCCGTATGCATCTTCACCACGCTGGTCTTGATGCCGGGGAAGGGCGCCCAAGCCGGCGGCTGGAACGGGGTCATGCTTTCGGCCGGGCCCAGATAGACCCAGACGAAGCCGCCGCTTTCCTCCACCGGGAAGGCGCGGTGTTTGAAGGATTTCATCTTGCGTTCGGCGTTTGGTTCGGACGCCATGTCGAGGACCGTACCGTCAACGCCGAACTTCCATCCGTGGTAGAGGCAGCGTAGGCCGCATTCTTCATTCCGCCCGAAGGCAAGAGAAGCCTTCCGGTGAGGACAGCGGTCATCCAGCGCGCCCAGCTTGCCGTCCGAATCCCGGAAGACAACGACCCATTCGCCCAGCATTTTAGTACGCACTGGGGTGCCGTCGGGCTCCGCCACCTCGTCGGATAGACAGGCCGGCAGCCAATGGCGCCGCATCAATTGACCCATGGGCGTGTCCGGGCCGACCCGGCACAAAGTGTCATTCTGTTCATTGGTAAACATGATTCGCGAACCTCACTCTGATTGCTGTCCCGGTTCTTTAGCCTGTCGGACAAGAGTTTCTTGATAAACGCTTTTCTAGCGCATAAACTTAGGTACCTAAGTTTTTTTACCGTAACACCGTCTCAGAGTCTAGAGAGATTTAATTCGGAGGCGCCGCCCATGGCCGGCTCAACATCGAAAGAGTCCATCCGCTTGGGCGTTGCCGGTCTCGGCCGGGCGTTCACGGTCATGGTGCCGACGTTTACGGCGGATCTCCGGATTGAGCTTGTGGCGGGCGCCGATCCCCGGCCCGAGGCGCAGGCGCAGTTCGAGGCGGAGTTCGGCGGTGTTTCGTTCGCCTCGCTCGAAGACCTGCTGGCCGGCGCGGATGTGGATGCGGTCTATTTGGCGACCCCGGTGCCGTTTCACCTGGATCAGGTGAAAGTGCTCGCGGCGGCGGGCAAGCACATCCTGATGGAAAAGCCCATGGGGCTCACCATCGAAGAGTCCCAAGAAATGACCCGCATCGCCCGGGACGCCGGCATTCACATGATCGTTGGGCATAGCCATAGTTTCGATGCGCCAATCCGCCTGACCCGTGAGCTGATAGAGGCGGGCGAGGTCGGGCCGGTGCGCATGATCACCGCCATGAACTTTACCGACTTCATGTACCGCCCGCGCCGTCCGGATGAGCTGATTACCGAACAAGGGGGTGGCGTGGTGTTCAGCCAAGGTGCGCACCAGATTGATATTATCCGGCTGCTGGGTGGCGGCCTGGTGAAATCCGTTCGCGCCGTCACCGGGCAGTGGGACCCGGCGCGTCCAACGGAAGGGGCGTACTCAGCCTTGTTGACGTTCGAAGACGGCATGGCGGCGACAGCAGTATATAGTGGCTATGCGCATTTCGACTCGGATGAATTTGTCGGCTGGCGCTCGGAGCTGGGCGGGACCAAGGACCCGGTTGTCTATTGGACCGCGCGGGATAATTTGGCCAAAGCCACGGAAACAATTGTCGAAGCCGACCTGAAGGCGTCCCGGAATTTCGGCGGGTCCCAGTATGCGCCCGTGGGCCGGGGGCAGTCGGGTTTGGTGCATCAGCATTTCGGCAGTCTCATTGTGTCTTGTGATCACGCCGATCTTCGGCCCTTGCCATGGGGCGTCATGATCTACGGAGACCAGGAACGCAGCAGCCTGGAACTGCCGCCACCGGATGTCCCGCGTGTTGAAGTGATCGATGAACTCGCCATGGCGGTTTGGGACGATGTGCCGCCGCGCCACGACGGCGATTGGGCGACGGCCAGCCTGGAAGTGTGCCTGGCGATCCTGGAGTCGGCCAATACCGGCAAAGACGTCGCGCTCTCCCATCAATGCGCGCCGGCCGGATAAGAGAGGCCAACGGTGAGCAACGAAACCCAACTGATCCTCAACCACTGGCGGGATGCCGTACCCGATGACCGGATGGCGCACCTGATCCGGGACGTCGCCCGGGCGCTGGAGCGGAGCCTGCAGTCGCGGCTGGCGGACTATGATATCCCGTTCGGCCAGTGGACGTTTCTTCGCGTGTTATGGGACCGGGACGGCCTCACTCAACGGGAACTCAGCCATGCCGCCGGGGTGAAAGAGGCCACCACCACTATGGTGGTCCGGCAAATGGAAAAGAACGGTCACGTGATTCGCAAACACGTGGGGGACAACCGTCGCAAGCAGCATGTGTTCCTGACCGAGGCAGGCCGGGCGCTGAAGGATGAACTGATCCCACAGGCGATTAAAGTGAATCAGATCGCCATGAAAGATCAGGCGGAAAGCGACATCGCCGATATGCGGGCGCTGTTGCTGAATATGATCGAAAACCTGGCGGAAGAAGAGACGGCGGGCTAGGGCCCCGGCCCTAGTCCCGGTCCTCCATACGAAAGCCCATGGCGGCTTCATAGGCGTCCTTCACTTCATCCGGCTGGCCGGCCTGGAATACGAACCGCTTGGTAGAGCGGGCCAAAATGCTTTTCTCATCTGCCAATTGTTCCTGGGTCAGGCCTTCCTTCATGATTTTCCGGGCGATGATCGGCAGCTCAATGCATTCATTGGCTTTCGGATCGCGCACGATGGCCATCGGGTCCGCATTGCCGTTCTTCTCGATCAACTCCATGTCCTTGAAGAACTGCTGACGGATCATGTGAATGCCCCGGTCGCTCTTGCCCAGGGTTTCCTTGGTGCGGTCCGCAAACGTGCCCTGACCGACCCAGGCGATGAAATCCTGGTTCATGACATGGGTATCGATCCAGCGGCCGGTTTCCGGATCTTTGATAGGGGAGTTCCAGGCGGGAATGCTGTCTTGGCTAAAAGGCTCCCGGCCCTGGGGCACCCGGTTGAGGAACCAGCCGACACTCAGCGTGTTCTCGTCGTCGATGGGCACCCGCCATTCGAAATGTTCGCCGGTGAACAGGCAGTTGGGCCAGAGACACACCCGGCCCACGGTCCACAGCGGATTGTCCTCGTCCGTGTCGGTGCGCACCCGGTGATAGCTGAACCCATACTCGAAATCCTTGAAGTCGAGTTTGGTGTGGGTGGGGGTATAAGGCCCGTCATCGCCGCGAAGCCGCTGGCTCCAATTGGCATGCATCCATTCGAAATGCACCGGGTCGATGGAGTTTTCCTGACATTGGAACCAATTGCACGGCAGTTCCGAGAAGACGATCTGTACGAAGCAATTGTCGTACGTGAAAGGTTCCCAGTTGGGCACCAAGGGCGCCGGTTCCGGGCCCATATAGGCCCAGAGAAGCCCGGCCTTTTCCTCCACCGGATAGGATTTGACCTTAACGCCGGCGCGGGCTTTCTCGTTGTCGCCGGAGGTGTCCTCGAAAGGTTGGGCCAAACAGTCGCCGTTGTGGTCGAACAGCCAGCCGTGATAATTGCATCGGAGCCCACAGTCCTCGACAAACCCATACGACAAATCAGCCCGGCGATGGGGGCATTGGCGGTCGATCAGACCGTAGTTGCCGCTTTTGTCCTTATAGGCCACCAAGTCCTCGCCCATCAGCCGGACCGGTTTGGTGTCTTTGTCATTGAACTCGCTGGCGGCGGCGAAGGGCGTCCAGTAGCGGCGTAGCAATTCGCCCATGGGCGTGCCGGCGCTGACTTCCATGAGTTGGCGGTTTCGGGTTTCGTCTAGCATAGCGGTCTCCCTCGGTCCGTCGTTTCTGAATTTTTCCGCGTCAGGACGCGCTTGGCAAGCCCTGGTGGTGGTGAATCGCTCGACTCGGCTGCGCCTGCTCATTACTCTTTTTCCAAAGAAATGAAAGGATGACGCGATGAACAAGATGGATGCGCCCCCGCCCTCACTGGCCCGGCCGACGCCGGCGTCGGTGGCCGTGCGGCTGGCGGAGATCGGCCAGAAGTTTGGACCCGATATCGTCGAGGATACAAGGATGCTGTATGAGCCGCTCTTGGCCAAAGCCAACTGGTCCGGCATCGATTTCACCAGTGACATTTCCTTCGGCCCCGATCCCAAACGGCATTTGCTCGATGTGCACGCGCCGGAAGGCGGCGGCACGAGACTGCCGGTGGTGATCTTTTTCCATGGTGGCGGTCTGGTCCAAGGTTATAAGAACCAAGCGGGCAGCGCCCTCTATGGCAATGTGGCCAGTTACTTCGCGACCCAAGGCATGGTTGGCGTCAACGCCACCTATCGGCTGGCGCCGGATCACCCATGGCCGGCCGGAGCGGAGGACGTGGGTGCGGCATTAAGTTGGGCGCGGGAGAATATTGCTGGGTTTGGCGGCGATCCCGACAAGATATTCCTGATGGGCCATTCCGCCGGGGCGACCCATGTTTCCGCTTACGGGTTTCAGTCCCGCTTTCACCGTGGGGACGGCGCGGGTGCGGCCGGTCTCGTCCTTTTGTCCGGGTCTTACGATGTGACGCGGGTCAACACGCCGGACAACCACAAGGCCTATTACGGTGACGATGCCTCCAGATATGACGAGATGGCGACGCTCTTGAATATCGACAGACCGGATATCCCTGTGTTTATCGGGTTCGCCGAACTGGATACGCCGAACTTCCAGATTTTGGCTCTGGCCCTAGCGGCCAAACTGGCGGCGGAGCATGGCAATGTGCCGCGGATCAGGGAATTTATCGGCCACAACCATCTGTCGGAGGCTTTCTGCATCGGCACCGAGGATGAAGGCGTCGGGGCGGAAGTGGTGGATTTTATTCAGACCGTTCTTGCGGACTAGAGGAGGCGAAGACAATGCGCAGGATGTCCTTGGACCGGCGTGGTTTTCTCATGGGCGGATTGACCGTTGCGTCGGCGATTGGTGCTCCCAGCGCGTTCGCCTCTGATGCCTCTGTCCCGCGCCAGTTCATGACGGAGGCCGAGCGTATGTTAGATCAGGCGGTAAAAGCCGGGGATCAAGGTTTCGGCGCCGTGGTCGTCAAGGACGACCGGATAGTAGGTTTCGGCCCCAGTCAGGTGGTGACCAATGGTGACCCAACGGCCCATGCGGAGATGATGGCCATTCGAGACGCGGCCCGGCGGTTGGGCCCAACCAGTCTGTCCGGCGCTGTGTTGTATTCCACCTCCCGGCCGTGCGCTATGTGTGAAGCGGCGGCATTTTGGGCCAATTTAGCTCAAATGATCCACGGTCCGGCGCTTTCCGACGCCGGCGCTCCACAACTAAATCGGTGTGGTTAGCCCGCCGCCCTCATAGCCTGCCAGACCTTCTCCGCTGTCAGTGGCATTTCCACGTGCCGAATGCCCAGATACGACAGCGCGTGGTTTGCGGCGTTCATCACCGCCGGCAGAGCGCCGGTGGTGCCCGCCTCGCCCGCGCCCTTGATGCCCAGCGGATTTGTTTTGGCCGGAACCGGGTTCGAGCTGATCTCGAAATGGCACATATCATCGGCCCGGGGCATGGCGTAATCCATGAAGGAGCCCGAGAGCAACTGGCCTGATTCGGGGTCGTAGGCGATGTTTTCCATCAAGGCTTGGCCCGCGCCTTGGACGATGCCGCCATGGACCTGGCCTTCTAGGGTCAACGCATTGACCACCGTGCCCACATCATCGACCGCGATATAGCGGACGATCTCGATCTTTCCGGTGTCCTGATCAATCTCCACCTCACAGATGTGACAGCCATTGGGGAAGCTGGCGGCGGCAGGTACATATGTAGACCTTTCGTATAGTCCGACCTCGGTTCCCGGCGGCAAAGCCATCGGGTTGAACGCCGCCTTGGCGACATTGGTAATGGAGGTTTCCTTGTCGGTTCCGGCGACCCTGAAGACGCCTTTGTCGAACTCGATATCCGCCTCGGCGGCTTCCAGCATATGGGCGGCAATTTTGGTGCACTTCTCGATGATCTTGTCGGCCGCCCCCCGGATCGCGCCACCGCCGGTGAGCGCCGAGCGTGAGCCGATGGTGCCTGACCCGAACGCCACCTGATCCGTGTCGTGATCGATGACATTGATGTTGTCGGAATCAATACCCAGCATGTCCGAGACCATGATCTTGTACATGGTGTCGTGGCCTTGTCCCTGGGCCTTGGTGCCGGCGAAGACGGTGACCGAGCCCGAGGTGTCAAAGCGGATTTCCGCCTGTTCCGGCCGGGGGCCGCCGGCGGCCTCGATCATATGAATGACGCTGATGCCACGCAGTTTGCCGTCGGCGAGGCTGGCTTCCCGCCGCGCTTCGAATCCCGCGTAGTCGGCGGCCTCCAGCGCCATATCCATGTTCTTTTCGAACTCGCCGGAATCATAGTTGAAGGTCAAGCCGGTCTGATAGGGCATGGCGTCGGCGGGAATCAAATTACGCCGGCGCAGTTCCACCCGGTCGATGCCCATTTCACCGGCGGCCAGATCGATCATCCGTTCCAGCACATAACTCGCCTCGGGCCGGCCCGCGCCCCGATAAGGGCCCGTCGGCTGGGTATTTGTGTAAACGCTGAAGACCTCCACATGGATGGCCGGCGTGGTATACGTGCCGGCCAGCCCGCCCAGGTTCATAAACGTTGGCACCATACCGGCATGGCCGGTGAGATAGGCGCCCAGATTGTTCACGTTCTTGATGCGGAGGCCTAAGAAACGGCCGTTTTCGTCCAGGGCTAGTTCCGCATCGGTGACCACGTCGCGGGCGTGATCGTCGGCCAGAATCGCTTCCGAGCGTTCGCTCACCCATTTGACCGGGCGGCCCAGGTTCTTGGCGGCAAACAGTGTCAGCCGGTTTTCCGGAAAGTGGGTGTCCTTCAGGCCGAACGCGCCGCCGATGTCCCGGGCGATGACCCGGACCTTGGTTTCCGGTACGTGGAAGATTTCCTCCGCCAGTTGCTGACGGGACGAATGCAGCGCCTGTGAATCGCAATACATGACATAGCGCTCTTCGGATTGATCGTAGACACCGACGCAGCCCCGGCTCTCCATGGAGTTGGTCGAGATGCGGTTGATCACAAAGCGTTCTTTGACCACGTGTGCGGCCTTCTCGAACGCCTGGTCTACGGCGTCTTTGTCGCCGATGTTGAAGACGTTGGAGATGTTGTCAGGGAAGTCCTCGTAAAGCTGCGGGCTCGCCGGGTCGGTCGCCAGCGCCGTGTTGGTGACCGCCGCCAGGGGCTCGTAGTCCACCTCGACCAGTTCCGCCGCGTCCTTGGCCTGGGCCAGGGTTTCCGCGACCACAAAGGCGACCGGATCACCGATCACCCGGACCCGTTCACCGCACAAGCCTGGATGGGACGCCCAGTATTCGGGGGAGCCGTCCTTCGGCCGGGTGCGGGGCGGAAAATGCGGCCGGGTCAGTCCCAGCCCGGCGGCTTTCAGGTCGGCCTCGACGTAAACCGCGTGGACGCCGGGCGCGGCCTTGGCGGCGTCAATGTCGACCGATAGCACTTTGGCGTGGGCATAAGGCGAACGGACGCTATAACCATACAGCTGGTCCGGAAAGGAGACATCGCTGACATATTGGCCGCGTCCGGTCAGGAGCCTTGGGTCTTCCGTACGCGGGACCGGTTGTCCCATGCCAAACATGCCCATGATCTATTCTCCGCTGGTGTGATTTAGAGGCGGTATTCTGGCGAAGGGCAGGGGGCGGAGCAAGGGACCTTGGCTACCCCGCCACCGCCTTCTTTATCGCGTCGTGCCCGAGTTGGGACCGACGTTAGTCGGGACCAAGTCTCGGGTATCCATGGATCGCGGTTTATTGGTCCCCCGAGAATTGCTTCGCAACTCGGGGGTGACGCAGAAAAGAGGCGGAGGGGGCGGCTCTACCCGGCCACCGCCATGTCGTAGTCGTAGCCGTCCGGCTTTTCGTCGAAGATGGCGCGGTCGTGGATCCAGGCCTGGGTCTTATCGAATGTCTCCTGTGTATACGGCAGAAAGACGATCCGTTCCCCGGCGCTGAATTGGCGCACGTCGAGCTGATCTTTGTAGCGGTCCGGCGTTTCCAGCAGGTAATAATGCTTGTACTTCTCCGGCTCCAGATCGATGTCCATCTGCGCCCGCTTCATGGCTTCCATGTATTTTTCCACGTCCGCCTCGTCCACGTCGTGGGGGAACATGAAGGCAATCATAAAGGTCGTGTCGACGATGCGGCGCATGCCCAACTGTTCCGCCGCCTGGTAGGTGAGGCCCCAAACGCTGGAGGCCTCCACGTCGCCATCCACTAACACGTCCACGCGGGCCCAGGGCAGGCCGGTGAACTTCAGCTTGATATCGTCCGGTTTGAGGAACGGTTCCAGCGCCTGGATGGTGGTGAAGTGGCTGCCGGAATGATAGCCGACGGCGATTTCCTTGCCGGCCAAGTCTTCAGGCCGCTTGATGTCTGAATCCAGCCGGACCATCACCGCGCCGGGGGTCACAACATAGGCCTTGCCCCACATGCGCCCGACATTCTGGGCGGAGGCTTGATTCACCGCCCAATGACAGGCGCAGCTGATGTCCGATTTGACGCCCTTGTTGCCCTTGCCGGAGATATAGGACTCGTACGCGCCTTTCTTGATTTCCATAACGTTGCCGCTGTCGTCCACGGTTTTGGGCCTTTCCGCGTCGCTGCGGCGGGGAATTTCATAGTCCAGGCCAGCGTCGGTGAAATAGCCTTTTTCGTGGGCGATCCATTCCTGAATACGACCGTGGGGTTGAATGATAAACTTCGCCATGATCTGTCCTCCCGTCCGGCACGTGGGACCCACGTTCCGGGTTTGCAAAACGGTACTATTTGTTAGACTTTTGCCGTCCCACTCGAAGGATGTCACAAAATGGCGGAACTGGTCAAAGCGTTCGGCACATCCCACAGCCCGGCCCTCAACAGCACGGTCGAGGATTATCACCAGCATGCCGATATCGACCGGGGTGCGAGCCATTGGAAACGCACCCTGATGGACAAGGACGGCAACGTTTCCACCTTTGAAGAGCTGATCGAAAAGGCGCCCGACTGGATGGCTGACGCCATCACCGACAAAAAAATCGGAGAGCAGGTGGACAAGTGCCAGGAAAACATCGCCCGGATGGCCGCCGACGTGAATGGCGCAGACTTGGATGCGCTGATTATTATCGGCGACGACCAGCAGGAACAATATTTCAGCGACAACATGCCCGCCTTCATCGTCTATCACGGCGAGACCATCCGCAACACGACGATAGAGTTGGCGGAAGGCGCCCCCCAATGGTGGCAGCGCGCCCGGTCTCAGTATCATGAAGAAGACGGCCCAAAGGACTATCCCGTCGCGTCCGAGCTTTCCAAACATATGATCGATAGTCTGCTCGATCAGGAATTTGATATCTCTGTCTCGGATGAGCTTCGGTTCGAGCGGGGCGAGAGCCATTCCTTCGGTTTCTATCACCGCCGCTTGGCCAACGGAAATGCGGTGCCCATCGTGCCGATCAGCCAGAACACGTACTATCCGCCGAACCAGCCCAGGCCCAAGCGCTGTTATGACTTCGGCCGGGCGATCCGCCAATCGGTCGAGTCCTGGAAGGCGGACGCCAAGGTCGGGATCATGGCCTCTGGCGGTTTAAGCCATTTCACGATTGATGAAGAATTGGATCGGGGTGTGATGAAGGCCCTGGAAGAGAAGGACAAAGACGCCTTGATTTCCATTCCGCTCAATAAGCTTAACACCGGCAATTCTGAAATTCGTAATTGGATCACTGTCGCCGGCGCGGCCGAAGACCTGGAGATGGTTTGGTCCGACTATGTGCCGTGCTACCGCTCTCTGGCGGGAACCGGCTGCGCAATGGCCTTCGCGGTCTGGAGCTAAAATAAATTTAAGGGGGGCAATATGCTCTACGGAGAACTCGGGGTTACGCTCTGCGACGAAGATAAGGCGGCGGGGGGGTACACCCTCATCTCGCCCATCGGCAACTTCACCAAGACCTATGCCCTGAACATGAAGGGCGAGGTGGTGCACGAATGGGACCGGGGCCTGCCGCCCGGTAACTACGCCTATTTGCTGCCCACAGGAAATCTGCTGAGCGGCAACCGCACGGACGAAGGCCCGCACATTGCGGCAAAGGGCGGCTGCCTGCGGGAGTTTGATTGGGACGGCAACATCGTATGGGAATATACCGATCACACCCAGCACCACGATTTCCGCCGGCTGGCGAACGGCAACACGATCTATATCGGCCTCGAAGACATGCGCGAGGATACTCAGGCGCGGCTGATCGGCGGCATGCCTGGCACCGAACACGAAGGCGGGATTATTCATACGGACTATCTGCGGGAGGTAACCCCGGATGGCGAAACCGTCTGGGAATGGCACGCCCAGGACGAGATGGAGATTGAGAACTACCCAGTCTGTCCATTGTGTCCGCGGGAAGAACAGATGCACATGAATACCGTTGCCGAAGATAAGAACGGCAACTTCATGATCAGCAGCCGGCATACCAACCATTGCGCCGTTATCGATAAGAAGACCGGAAAGTTCATCTGGGAGATGATGGAGCTGAGCTTTGGCCACCAGCATGATTTTCAGGAATTGGAGAACGGTAACTACATGCTGTTCTCCAACGGCTATCACACAGATCGAACGGGGCCGGCGGCCGGCTCCCGCATTTTCGAGATCGATCCGGCGACCAAGGAAATCGTCTGGGAGTTTGTCGGCCTGCCGCCGCACACGTTTTATTCCGGCCATATCAGCGGCTGTCAGCGTTTGTGGAACGGCAATACCTTGATCTGCGAAGGTGTAGGCGGGCGCGTGTTCGAGGTGACGCCAGACAAGGAGGTCGTGTGGAACTACACCTCGCCCTATTTCATGCCGAAGGATTTCAAAGGTCCCTGGGCCAACGCCAACCAGCTGTTCAGGGCCCACCGCTATGCGCCGGACTCGCCCGAGATCGGCGGGCGGCTGAACCCCGACCCGTACGCCAGCTAGGAGGGCGCAATGAACGGACATGCTCATCATCTAAGCGCACAGGATATCCGCCAAAAAGTGGGCCACCCCATCGTCGATGGCGATGGCCACGTGGTCGAAACCTCGGCGGTCATTCTGGATTACGTAAAACAGATCGCCGGCGCGGATGTCGCCAAGCAATATGAACAAATGGGTCCCTGGTTTGGCCGACGCCAGCACAAGGAAATCTTTTGGGGAATGCCGTCCGGGCCCAACAGTTTGGACCGGGCGACGGCCATGCTGCCGAAACTGTACGCGGAGCGGCTGGAAGAGGCTGGGATTGATTTCGGCATTTGTTATTCGACCGCTGTTCTGCCGCTGATGCATCAGAACAATGACGAGCTGCGTCAGGTTGGTCACAGGGCGCTAAATACAATGTTGGCGGACATGTTCCGGGATGTTAGCGACCGCCTGACTCCATCCGCCGGTATCCCCATGTACTCACCGGATGAAGCCATCGCCGAGCTGGATTACGTGGTCAACGAACTCGGGTTCAAGGCGGCCACGTTTGGCACCGAAGTTCGTATCGCGCCGCCCGAGGTGATGGAGGCCGCGCCGGACCTGGATGACTTTGTGTGCGCGATCTACCCGGTCGCCATGGACTCGCTCCATGACTATGATCCGGTCTGGCAGCGGTGTCTTGATCTGAAGATCGCGGTGGCCAGTCACACGGCCGGGCGGGGCACGCTGGGCTATCGTTCCTCGCCTACCAACTATGTCTTTAATCATCTGGGCGGCTTTGCCGAGTCGGGGGATTATTTCTGCCGGTGTCTCTTTTTGGGCGGCGTCACCCGCCGGTTTCCCGGTCTGAATTTTGCGTTTCTGGAAGGCGGCGTCGGCTGGGCGTCACAACTCTATAACGACCTGTTCGAGCATTGGGAAAAGCGCAATGTGGACTTCATGCGCGAGAATTTGGACCCATCCAAGCTGGATGTGGCGCTGATCGCCGAGATGGCGGCTCAATACGGCGGCGATATCCTGACCCCGGACAAGGTCGGCCAACAGCCGCAACGCCACCGGATGGGAGGCGTCATCGCCGGGGAACTGGAGATCGACGAGTTCAAGGCCTGCGAAATTTCGAAAGAGGAAGACATTGCCGATTTGTTCGTCAAACCCTTCTACTTCGGCTGCGAGGCGGACGATCGGATGAATGCCGTGGCTTTCGACCGTCGGCTCAATCATCTTGAGGTTCAACTGAAGGCGATGTTCGGCTCCGATATTGGCCACTGGGACGTGACCGACATGACCGGCTGCGTGCCCCATGCGTACGAGATGGTGGAGAGCGGCCTGATGAACGAGGATAGTTTTCGGGACTTCATGTTCACCAATCCGGTCAGTTTCTTCACCGACCAGAACCCGAACTTCTTTGACGGCACCGTAGTCGAAGCCGATGTAAAGGCGATGCTGAATGGCTGATCACGGCGATATCACCGTTTCGGCCGAGCTGCTCCGCCGGCAACTGGAAGATTTATTGGCCGCCTGGGGCATGCCCGAAGACTATATCAGGGTCACCGCCGATATCATCATGGATACGGATCTCTGCGGGATCGATTCCCATGGGGTGGGTATGTTGTCCAGCTATGATCAGTGGCGGGATGACGGCGACCTGTTTTTCGATGCGCCGATCACCGTGGTGAACGATATCCCGTCCATGGCGCTGCTGGATGCGGGCTCGGGATTGGGCCATCCCGCCGCTTACAAGGCCATGACCTTGGCCATCGAAAAGGCGAAGGCCACCGGTATCGGCATGGTGACGGTGCGCAAGTCCAATCATTTCGGCGCGGCCGGCTATTACGCCAAGATGGCGCTTGAGCACGGGTTAATCGGCATCGCTATGACGGCGACGCCGGGGGCAGCCGTCGTGCCCACCTTCGGCAAGCAAAGCATGATCGGCACCAATCCGATCGCCTTTGCTGCGCCGACCAAGCGTAACCCGCCGTTTGTTCTGGATATGGCGACCAGCACCGTCGCGGTGGGGAAACTCGCTATTTCTCACCGGCTGCAAAAGCCGATCCCGTTGGGCTGGGCCCTGGATGATGACGGCCAGCCGACCACCGACGCGACCGTGGCCCGGTTTGCCCGAAAGCTGACCCCGCTTGGCGGCAGCCGGGAGCTGGGCAGTCACAAGGGCTATGGCCTCGGCGCCATGGTGGAGATTCTATGTTCGATCATGTCGGGCGCGTCGATCCTGTGTATGGAGCGGGACAAGGGCATGACCTTCAACATCGGCGATGTGGGGCATTTTGTGATGGCGGCCGATCCGGCGGCGCTGCGCGGCGATGACGGGTTCGTCGATGAGCTGGACGACTATATCGATGCGCTCCGTGCAACCCCGCCCGCCGATCCCGATCAACCTGTCTTGATCGCCGGCGATCCCGAATGGGCGCAGTTCGAGGAGCGGTCCAAGAACGGTATCCCCTTGTCGGCGGCCCTGACGGAGGAAATCCGTGGATGTGCGGACAAGGCCGGCGTGGCCTTCATCCTGACGAATTAGGCTCTAGAGGCTGACTTTCGCCCCTTCGGCAATCGTCCGGGGGGCTTTGTTCAAGCCTTCGATGGCGAAACCGGCCGCCGCCTTATAGCCCGCCATGAACTCATTGCGTTCGTCGGGCGGGATCACGTCGTCGATATTGTCGAAGGTGCCGCGGCAGCGTTCGTCCACCATGTTCAACAGCCCGAACGGTCCGGCGCCCCGGTTGCGCAGCACCACTTCCGAGATCGGCCCGCAGAATTTCTGGTCAAAGGCGGTGAGCGCCTCCGGGGTGAGTCCGTGCTCGATAAGGGCCGCGCCCAGGTTGCGGGTATCGACGACAGCCTGGCTGCCGCCGTTGGAACCTGTCGGATACATGGGATGGGCCGCGTCGCCGATCAGGATCACGCGACCGTCCTGCCAGGTGGGGATCGGATCCCGGTCGATCATCGGATTCTCGAACGCCTCATCCGCGCCGCGCAACAGGCCCGGGACGTCCAGCCAGTCATAGGTCCAGTCTTCAAAATAATGGATAAAATCGTCAATCCCGACCTTTTGGAACCAGCCGCTGTCTTTCCAGTCGTCAGGATCGTCGAAGGTCACCTCGGCGATCCAGTTGATCAGCGCCAGGCCGGTGTCCGGGTCGGGATGGGAGATCGGATAGATCACCATCCGCTGCTTGTGGGTGCCGAGCCCGACAAACGACGAGCCCGTGCGTATCGGTTTGCCCAGGGATGCGCCCCGCCACATCAGTGCGCCGCCCCAATGGATCGGCGGCTGGTCGGGATGCATCTGCGCCCGGATGGCGGAATGGATGCCGTCCGCGCCCACCAGGATGGTCCCAGTTTCGCGGATCGTATCGCCGCCCCGCTGTTCGACAATGGCGGTCACCGTGCCGTCATCGTTGTTTTCATAGCCGGTGACCCGGTGGCCTAAGCGGACGGCGTCATTGCCCAGACGCTCGAGCACCTCCCGGTAGAGCATCATGTGGAATTCGCCCCGGTGGACGGCGTATTGGGGCCAGTTGTAGCCGGCCAGCAATCCGCGCTCCTCGGAATATATGTCGTTGCCGTTGAGGCCCACCAGCGCCCATTCCTTGGCGGGCAGGCCGACCGTGTTCAGCTTGTCTTCATCGATGCCGAGGTCGAGGAGTTCGCGCACCGCGTTGGGCTGCATGTTGATGCCCACGCCAAGCGGGCTGAGATTGCGCACGGATTCATAGACGGTGCAGGGCACGCCAATCTGGTAGAGGGTCAGGGCCAGGGTAAGCCCGCCGATGCCGCCGCCGGCGATAAGAACTCGGGGTTCAGACATGTTGATTATCCGTGTTATAAATCGAGCCCGATAAGCCTTATCGGGACCCGTTTCGTCAAGCCTCGCCCTGATCGTGCTGCAAGTTTCACTCTGCGGAATTTAAGCCTGAATCCGTTACGTGCCGCCGGGAACCCGCCTATACTGCCACTGACCTTGTCGGGGAGGCAAAGATGGCGTCGACACCGAATAAGAGCCTGGGCATGTTCCAGTCCGACCCGGATCTGGATGCACCGCCGCCGCCATCTTGTCCGATGTCGGCCATGGCCGAAGCGTTCGAGCCCTTTAGCGAGGCGTATTTGGCCGACCCTTATGCGTTCTTTGTTAAGGCTCGGGATGAAGAGCCGATTTTCTATGATCCGAAGCTCGGCTATTGGGTGGTGATGAAGTACGACGAGATCGTCGAGGTGTTTCGCGATCCGGAGACCTTTTCCGCCGCCTTGGCCCGCCATCCGGTGACGCCCATTTGCCCGGCCGCCGCCGCCGTGCGCGACAGTCTGGACATTTCCGTGGAGCCGTCTCTGGTGGACGAAGAGCCGGAAACCCACCGGAAGCACCGGAAAATCTTTGGCGACGCTTTTACACCCAAGAGGGTGAACGAAGTGGAACCTCGGGTCCGGGAAATTGTCACCCGGTTCATCGACCGGTTTGCCGGTGACGGCGAAGCCGACTTGGTCAGCCAGATGCTCTACGAAGTGCCCGCGCTCGCAATCTTTATCTTCCTGGGCGCGCCCGATGACGATGCGGTCTTGGTCAAAGAGCTGGGTTCCACCCGCGCCATCGTGAACTGGGGCCGGCCCACCGACGACGAACAGGTCGAAATGATGCGGGACATGGGCAAGCACTGGGACTTCACCCGCAACCTGGTAGATAACGCCCTTAAAAATCCCGGCGACAATTATCTGGGCGATATGGTCCGGTTGCATCAGGAAGACCCCAGCCGGTTCACCATCAATTACCTCTACAACGTCATGTTCCTGATGCAGTTCGCGGGACACGAAACGACCACTCAGGCCTCGGCCAACGGCATGAAGGCGCTGTTGGAGAACCGGGAACAATGGGAAGCGCTATGTGCGGACCCGTCTCTGATCCCCAATGCGGTGGAGGAAATTCTGCGATTTGATGCGTCGATCTTTACCTGGCGGCGGATCGCCACCAAGGACACGCAAATCGGCGGTGTGGATATCCCGAAGGGCTCCAAAATTCTGGTGATGACCGGGTCCGGCAACCACGACGACGACATGTTCCCGGAAGGGGGCAAGGTGGATATCACCCGGAAGAACGCCAAACGGCATTTGGCGTTCGGCAACGGCGCACATTTCTGCATGGGTGCACCGCTGGCGCGGATGGAGATGAAAGTGATCCTGGAGGAGTTGACCCGGCGGCTGCCCCATATGGACTTGAAACCGGGTCAGGACTGGCGCTACATCCCAACATTGAATTTTCGTGGTGTACAAGAGTTATGGGTGGAATGGGACGCAGCCAAAAATCCTCACACTTGATTCATTGCCTTAATTTCGCTTGATTTTGGACCAGAATAAAGGACATTAGACCCAAAATTCCGCAGCCGGGCGGGAGCTTCGAGACATCAAGCCGCCGCTGTGCTAGGGTCCAAAATAAGAGCCGTTAAGGCGTCATCGTTTTCGTTTAACACAGGTAGGAGTTCACTATGCGTAAATTACTTTTTTCGGCGGTTGCCGCCACCGGCCTCATGGCTGCCGGCGCTCAGGCGCAAAATATCACCATGACCATGGCGTCCGCTCAGCCGGGTGGTGCGTCCGATATCGCGGCCAAAGTGCTGGCCGAGGTTGCGGCGTCTAAGGGCATCGCAACCATTCAGACCCAAGGCGGCAAGGTACTGACCAAGACCCTCCAAGAAGTGGTGGAGGGAAAACTTGACCTGACAACTAATCCCTTTGTGCTCGGCTTCTTGATGAGCAAGGGCCTGGGCCCGTATTCCGGCCTCGGCAAGGAAAAAGGTGCGCAATTGGCGGGCAATATCCGTCTGTTGTTCCCGTTCCATATTGCCACCTTTTATCTGGTATCCTTTCAGTCCAAGAACATCGATAGCTGGGACAAGATCAAAGGCAAAACCATCCACAACGGCCCGCCCCGGGGCGGCGCGTTGATCTCCGCGCGGAACATCATTCGCTTGGTTGCCGGCATGACCGAAGGTAAGGGCTATACCGGCAAGCAAATTGCTTGGGGTCAGGCCAACTCTATCTTCCTGGATGGTTCGGTTGATGCGGCCGTGCGGCCGAGCACAAATCCCTCGGCCTTCCTGCCGGTCTTCATGGCTGCCGGTAAGATCAATCTAGTCTCCATTCCGAAAGCCAAGTTTGAATCTGCTGCCATGCAGAAGTACATCAAGGCGCCGGGCAATGCGGCGAATGTCTTCCCGATCAGCGAATTGGCCCACCTGGGTGACGGTGCGCGGATTATTTCCGAAGACAATATGTATCGCGCCGTGGCGAACACCGCCGGTATTGTTGTCCATAAGAAGATGGACAAGGCGTTGGCGAAATCTCTGACGGCGGCCTTCCTGGCCAACCTGCCGAACATGTACAAGAACATTGCGTTCGCCAAGTCTTCGCATTTCGGCAAGATCGACAACAAACTGATGGGCATCTGCACGGCCAATGTGGTCCTGCACCCCGGCGCCGTTGAGGCCTGGGAAGAGGCCGGTCACAAGATCGAAGACTGCATGAAGCCGAAAGGCTAAGCGGCTCGTCTAATTCGGAAAATTAAGAGTCGGAGCGTTTATGTGCGCTCCGGCTCTTTTTCCGCATAAAGAGGCATAACGCCCGTCCTAACAGGGGGAAATCGGAACCATGTCGGATACTGCCGTCCAAGAACCGCAGAATTGGCGTCGCAACGTCGCCATGGTCCTCGCGTTCATCCTGGTTGTGTGCGGGATGGCCAACAACTTCCCCAACGTGCCCGGCCTTCTGGAGGTGATCCAGTTCATTCCCGGCCTGGGTGATATTCCACGTTACAGCAAATACAATTCTGAATTCTTTTTTCCCATCGCCTTTGCGCTGATGCTCACCATTTCCCTGTTGAACGCGTCGTTCTCCCGGGATTGGAAAGAGGCAGGGCCCAACAAATATTTCGGCGGCGTGGTTCTCGATTCCTTGATGCTGCTGACCATTTTCGGCGTTGTTCTGGTTTTCCTAATCGAACACGAACAGGTTTGCCTGATCGATACGCTCTCTGGCGAGCGGGAGCGCCTGATGGAAGAAAACCGGGCGCGCGCGGCGGAGTATCTGGCGATTTTCGGCACGCCGCCGGATGAAGATTTCCCAGATTGTCAGACCAATATCGGCCCGTGGATACTGCCGTTCCTGGTATGGTCCGTCGGCATTTTCTTTGTCTATATCATTAAGGTTTGGGGCTTCCCCATCGTCGCCGTGGCCATCGCGGCTTTTTTGTATACGGTGATTTCAGCCGGGGCCTGGTACTTCGACTGGACCGACAATAAATATCTGACCACGTCCATCGGCACCATCACCGACGGGATACGAGATTACTCGGC
>CAZSXT010000016.1:56831-82992 GCA_964611435.1 uncultured Rhodospirillaceae bacterium
AATATCTGACCACGTCCATCGGCACCATCACCGACGGGATACGAGATTACTCGGCCGGCGTGGTGGCGGCCAGAAACGCGATCATCATTGAATCCAACGGTATCTTAGGGCAGTTCCTGAATATCACCGTGAACATTGTCTTCCCCTATGTCGTGCTGGGCGCGTTGTTCGGTGCGTCGGCCGGCGGCCGGTCCCTGATCCGCATGGCCGTGGTGATCACCCGGAAGCTCCGGGGCGGTCCGGCGCACGCTGCCATTGTGGGCTCGGCAACGTTCGGCACGATTTCCGGCGGTCCCGTCGTCAACGTGCTCGGCACCGGCACCCTGACCATCCCGATGATGATCCAGAACGGGTTTCGCAAAACATTCGCCGGCGGGGTTGAGGCGGCGTCGTCGAGCGGTGGTCAAATCATGCCGCCGGTCATGGGCATTGCGGCCTTCGTTCTGGCTGCGCTATCTACCGTGCCGTATTCCGAGGTGATCGTGGCGGCGTTCATCCCGGCTCTCGCTTACTTCTTCAGTCTGTTTCTGATGGTGGTGTTTGAATCCCGCCGGATGGATATCCAGGCGGTCAAAGTCCTGACCGAGGAACAGAAGCTCACCTGGGAAGACTATAAAAACCTGATCATGATCGCCGGACCGATCCTGATGATCCTGTTCCTGCTGCTGACCTCCAAGGATACGGTGGCCAACGGCTGGCCGGCTTTCCTGCTTGGGTATGACAGTGAATCCGGTGCGCCGCTGCCCTGGCTTTTAAAGGTCATCCAGAATGCGGCGGGGGATCCGGACTCAGCCGGCTTCTATGCCGTGGCTTTGCTGGTGGCGCTGTTGTTCCTGGATCCGGAAATCCGCAAAAAGCCGCGTAAGGTGCTGACCGCTCTGGCCGACGCCGGCATAATCATCGGCGAGCTGTTCCTCTTGCTGGTTGCGGTCTCGGTGATTGATGTCTGTATCAATTTCACCAACTTCACCGGCATTCTGACGATTGACGTCCTCAACTGGTTGAAGTCTGTCGAGACGTTCAACTTGTTTGGTTCGGAATTCCATATCGGCGGATCGCTGTATCTAATGCTGGCGCTGGTGGTGACCATGTTCGCGACCATCCTGCTGGGCATGGGCATGCCGACCCTGCCTGCCTATGTGAACGTGGTGCTGATCATCGGTCCGCTGCTGGCGGCGCTCGGCACCTCGGTGTTTACGTCCCATATGTTCATTTTCTACTTCGCGGTGGCCTCAGCGATTACGCCACCCGTTGCGATCGCCGCGTTTGCGGCGTCCACCATTTCCAAGGCGGAACCGTTGGCGACCGGCTTCTCGGCCGTGCGCTCGGGCATCATTATGTTCACGATTCCGTTCGTCTTCGCCTTCTATCCGGAGCTGCTCCTCATCGAAGCGGCGCAGATCGCCCCGGTCCTGGAGGGCGGCACGACGGAGAAGACTTACCTGCCGGGCTATGACGGCACCATTCACTTGGCGAGTTTGGGCTGGCTGCTGGTGAGACTGGTGTTCGCGCTCTATCTGGTGGCGAGCGCGCTCAGCCGACAGGACAAACATCGTCTCGCCAAGTGGGAGATCGGCGTGCGGTTGCTGTTGGCGCTGCTGGTCATCCTGAAAGATTCGTTGATCGCCGATGTCGCGATTGGCGTGGCGCTGCTCTATCTGGCTTATCACCACCTGATCAAAGGCCGACTCGCAAAAAAAGAAGCCGCGACGTAAACGCCGCGGCTTCCCGCATTCGTACAAAGCCTGAAGTTTAAGCGATCTGATCAAGGGCCTTGGACAGGTTGTCCACGGTCCGGTCGATATTGTGCAGCTTGTCCAATCCAAAGAGCCCCATGCGGAAGGTGCTGAACCCTTCCGGCTCATCACACATCAAGGGTACGCCGGCGGCCGTTTGCAGGCCGGCTGCGGCGAACTTCTTGCCGGTTTGGATGTCGCCGTCGTCGGTGTAGCTGACCACCACGCCCGGCGCCTGGAAACCTTCGGCGGCGACGCTGCGGAAACCTTTACTGACCAGCAGTTCCCGGACTTTATTGCCCAACGCCCATTGCTCCTCTTTGACCTTGTCGAACCCATATTCTTGGGTTTCCTTCATGGACTGATGGAATTTTACCAGCGCATCCGTGGGCATGGTGGCATGATAGGCATGGCCGCCATTCTCGTACGCCTCCATGATCTGTCGCCATTTCTTTAGATCGGCAGCGAAGCTGGAACTGGCCGTGCTGTCCATCTTGTCCATGGCGCTCTGGTTCATCATGACCAGGGCGCTACAGGGAGACGCGCTCCAGCCTTTTTGCGGTGCGCTCAACAGGATATCGACGCCGGTCGCTTTCATGTCGACCCAGACGCAGCCCGACGCGATGCAGTCGAGGACAAACAGCCCACCCGCCGCGTGGGTGGCGTCGGCAACGGCTTTGACATAATCATCCGGCAGGATAATGCCCGACGCCGTCTCCACATGGGGCGCGAAGACCATATCCGGCTTCTCTTTCTCGATGGCGGCCACGACCTCTTCGATGGGGGCGGGGGCAAAAGCGGCCTGATTACCGCTTTCCACCAGCCGGGCTTTGAGGACCGTTTCGGATGAGGGAATATTGCCGGCTTCGAAAATCTGGGACCAGCGGAAACTGAAAAAGCCATTGCGGATCACCAGGCATTTCTTGTCCGTCGCGAATTGGCGGGCTACCGCCTCCATGCCGTAGGTGCCGCCGCCCGGCACAATCGCCACAGCATCCGCGTTGTAGACGCTCTTTAGCGTGTCGGAGATGTCCCGCATGACGCCCTGGAAGGATTGGGACATGTGGTTCAGAGAACGGTCAGTAAAGACCACTGAATACTCAAGAAGCCCGTCGGGATCGACGGCGGAAATGGGATTGCTCATTTTTTCCTGCCCAATTTTTGAGGTGTTTGAATAATTGGGACGTACCCTACTCAACTGGCCCGGAATCCGAAAGGAAAAATCCGGAAAAAATCCCGGTAGCGCTATTTGCCGCCATCTACGGGGCGAAGCATGCGCTGCAGCACGCCATCCTTGTCGATGAAGTAATGCTTCGCGGCCCCCAGCATGTGCAGGGCCAGCAGCCACATGATCAAAATACCGGTGAGTTCGTGCAGTTCCTCCATGAATTCATGAACATCACGGCTCCGCTCCATGGGCGACGGAATTTCCAGACCGAACACGTCCAGCGGCCGGCCCAGGGACCAGGGCAGGAAGTAACCGCTGACAATCACCAGGACGATGCAGACCAGAAACCCCCAGATCACGATCCGCGAGGCCAGGTTATAAATCTCCGCCTGATCCGGCTTGTCGGTGAAGCCGCGACGAATTCGATTCCAAACCCGCCAGATCAGGAATAAGCCGGCGACAGCGCCGAAACTCACATGAAAGACGTACATCGCGTCGCCGCGGTCGCCTTCGTGGGTGGCGAACAACGCGATGACCAGGATCGCCCCCAGCCAATGAGTGACGATGGAGAGATGGGAATAGCCGGCGGCGTTCGTTGGGGTGGTCATGTCATATTAGCCTTAGTTGCAGAGGTGGTCGTGTTTAGAGTGAACCGTGATACCATGCAGTTCAACGTTGAACGGCGTAGTTTCCGCCGAATTGATCAAGGGAATTATCGACAAAAGGGAGGATGTATCATGACAAATGAAATTTATACGCCCACAAAGGAAGAGATCGACAGCCGGATCGGCCGGTTCTCCGATCTGCGCCAGATGTCCACGGCCGATGACCTGGAATGGGTCGGGCAAGACGCGATGGACGTCTTCTACGCCCGCAAGCTGATGCCGGTCATTCTGGACGATACCAAAAACCCGTTCGGGAACGCCGCGCCGATCTTCGGCGCCGCCGGCACGACGATGTTTGTGTCCATCATGCCACCGGGTCAGGGCCCGTGCCTTCATTCTCACAACTCAACCTTCGAGACGTTTATGGTGTTGGAAGGGACAATTGAATACTACATCGGTGATCCGGTGGAACATACGGTCGTGCTGAACAAATGGGACACGTTCTCCTGTCCGCCCCGGGTCTATCGCGGGTTTAAAAACATCGGCGATACGGATGCGGTGCAGCTTACGGTCATCACGGGTGTGGAAGAGGGGCGCGACGATGTTTCCATCCCGGATTCAATCGCGCAGGAAGTCGAGAAGGATTACGGCGATAAGATCAGCACCGCGTTCCGAGAGTTCTTCCAATTCGATCCGCCGCAATCGAACGCCTGATAAGGCGGACGAGAGTTACGTCCAGGTGGCGAAGCCCATGGCGTTGCCGGTGCCGGCCTCGGACCGGTAGCAGGGCACGTATTCGAACATGTCGATGGTCAGGCCCGATTCAGACAACGCGCCGGCGCTGGTGATCCAGTTCTTGGTTTCCGACGTGCCGGAGCGGAATAGTTCGTCCGGTTCGCTCGTCAGCCCGCTCGGATCATTGGCTTTGAAGGCGGCGATCATGCGCTGGTCATGTTCTTCGTCGATGACGAAATGGCTGAGGCCGCCGGACGCGACGATGGCGACTTTCTTGTCGGAGTCCCAGTCGCGGATGGCCCGGCCGAGCATCTGCCCGAATTCGAAGCAGCGTTTGGGCGTCGCCTGATTGGGCGGATAGAAGGTGTTCAGCATCACCGGCACGAAGGGAATCGGCTTGTCGTTGCAAATGCGCCGCTGCACATAGCCAAAGGCGTGGCCGATGCCGATATTGCCTTGCTCCCCCTGGGGAATGCCGCCGCAGGTGGCGATATCGAACCCGTCATCCTTGGCCTGGCTGATAATCTTCATGGCCAGATCGGGCTCGGTCTCATAGCGCACATCGTCGGGCGTACGATAATTCATGGCGGCCAGAGCCAAAGCCTTGGATTTTTTTTCGATATCCTTGGCTGGCGGCCGGTTCAGCACGTGATCACCGTAAAAAACGGCAAATGTCGGCATGTTTTCGGGCTGGAACCATTCATGCTGGTCATCGCCGACAATAACCAGGACATCCGGATTGACGTCGGCCAGCCGATTGCCCAGCTCCTTGATATGCGCCTGGCAGGCAGCGTGGCGTTCTTCCCGGACGGGAAGTTCGATCTGCGCGGCGAGATTCTCGGCCATCCTCAGATCACGCAAGTCGTCCCATTTATACTTCTCGCCCCGGTATTCCAGAGACGGGTTCTTCTTGTCGTCCTCGGCGCGGAGGCTCCACATATCTGGGGGCAACGCCAGAAGCGGGCCATGAGAACTGCCTAAACCGAATACGATCTCCGCCATGATAAGGGCTCCTCTACCTATTCCGCTGCCGCAGCCAGCTTGCCATCCGCGCCGGACCAGACCGATTGAGGGATCAGGACCTGGCCCTCGAACAAACGGCGAGCGGTGCGCAAAAGGGCGGCGCGTTTTACCTGGGGCGTGTCGCCGCTGCTGTCGATTTCCATCTCCACCGAGAACTCCCCGGTCGGGTGCTCCACCGAGACCAGCTTGGTATCGCCGTCTGGAATTTCCGCAATGTCATACGCGACTGTGCCGGGCATGGCGCAAGCGGTGCCGACGGAAACCGCGGCAAACACCCCAATAGCGGCGTGGCAATCGTGCGGGATGAATGAGCGCGTGCAGATGGCCCCGCCATTTTGCGGGGCGGCGATCATGGTCATCTTGGGGATGGTTTTTTCAGTCACGTCGTCCAGGTTCATCATATGGCCGACTTCCAAACGCAACGCTTCGATCCGCTTTTTAAGCTCCGTATCAGCGTTCAGTTCGTCCCGGCTTTCATAGCCGGTGCGGCCCATGGATTGGGCGGTGAACAGCACGATCGGCATACCGT
Organism: uncultured Rhodospirillaceae bacterium; assembly: GCA_964611435.1. Classification (GTDB taxonomy): domain Bacteria; phylum Pseudomonadota; class Alphaproteobacteria; order Rhodospirillales; family UBA2165; genus JAYPHU01. The sequence continues at coordinate 62,628 of CAZSXT010000016.1, forward strand.
TGTCGATGCAGGTGACATCGATGCCCTGCACCGTGTCGATGAGGTTGCCGGTGGGCAGTAGTGAGCCGCAGGCGGAGCCTTCCGTGTCCCGGAAGTTGATCATCACCGGGGCGGCTGTGCCCGGCACGCCGTCGATCCGCGCATCGCCGTCGAAACTGGGTACACCGCCGGGAGACGGGAAGGTCACATCGGCGAGGCTGTCGGAATTTTCCATGAAAATAGTCAGCGTGGTCTCCCCGTCAGAGGGCTCGACCAGGCCGCTTTCCACCGCAAACTGGCCGACGCCGGCCAGGATGTTGCCGCAGTTCTGCACCGTGCTGGTGCGGGGTTCATCAACCACGACCTGGATGAACAGATAGTCCACATCGACACCGGGGCGGTCGGATTTTTTGACAACGGCGACTTTGCTGGTGAGCGGGTTGGCGCCGCCGACGCCATCGATCTGCCGGTCGTCGGGCGATCCCATCACGGACAGGAGAACCTGATCTCGCAAGTCGTCATCCGCCGGCAGGTCAGAGGCCAAAAAGTACGTGCCCTTCGACGTCCCGCCGCGCATCATCACACAGGGTATCTTGGTTTGCATGTCGCGCCTCCGTGACAGACCGGTTTTTCTTCAGTTGGGGCTATCGTACTACCGGCTTTCGGTTTTGCCAATTTGTGTTCGCAGGCCTACAGTTTCGCCTGGGATTTGCTCTTAAGGAATGCGAGACCATGTTGGAGCTGTATCACAGCGGGCTCAGCACCTGTTCCAAGCAGGTGCGTCACTGTCTCAAGGAAAAAGGTGTCGGCTATAAAAGCCATTATATCGAGCTGTGGCGCTACGAAAATCTGAACCCGGCGTACTTGGCGCTCAATCCGAACGGTGTGGTGCCGACCCTGGTCCATGACGGCGTGCCGATCATCAATGCGCCGGCGATCTGCGAATATATCGACGAGGCCTTTGACGGCCCGCCGCTAAAACCCGATGATCTGAAAGACCGGGCGCGGATGCGCCACTGGATTATCACCGGCGATGATGTGCATCAGGCGATTATCAACCTGACCTTTACCATTAATCTGAAATCCATGGTGGAGGAACTGAGCGAGGCGGATAAGGAACAAATGATCGCCGCCACACCCATGCCGGAACGCCGCGCCCGCTGGGTCCGGATGGCCGGCGAAGGCTATACCGACGCCGACTTGAATGCCGCCTTGGACAAAGTGACTTACGTCGTCGATTGGCTGGAACGGGAACTAGAGGCGACCGGCTGGCTGGCGGGGCCGCGCTTTTCCCTGGCCGATCTTTATTTGCTGTCACATGTGCATCGGATACGGGAGCTGTATCCGGATCGGGTGGACCCGGCCAAATATCCACGGGTCAATGACTGGCGGGACCGGCTGATGGCGCGCCCGGCGGCGGCGGAAGTGTATGCGCCGGGCACGGATGAGACGCCGAAGCGTCCCGGCGGCAAAAGCATTGAGGGGATGTGGGCAGCGACGATTTGAGCTACGCCTGATCAAATACTTTGAGCAGAAAAGCGTAGACCAGTCCCACTTCGTCGAGCCGGTCGAAACGTCCGGCCGCACCGCCGTGGCCGGCCTCCATATTGATCTTGAGGAGCAACAGGTTGTCGTCGGTCTTAAGCTCTCGCAATTTGGCCGCCCATTTGGCCGGCTCCCAATAGGTGACCCGCGGATCGGAAATGCCGCCGGTGATCAGCATGGCGGGGTAATCCTTGGCCTCCACATTGTCGTAGGGGGAATAGGACGCGATATAGTCGAACGCTTTTTCATCCTCCAGCGGGTTGCCCCATTCCGGCCATTCCGGCGGCGTCAGGGGCAGGTCCTTGTCGCACATGGTGTTCAGCACGTCGACGAAGGGCACTTCACCGACGACGGCGGCGAACAGGTCCGTCGCCATGTTGACGGTGGCGCCGACCAGCATGCCGCCGGCGCTACCGCCGTGAATGGCGATCCGGCCCTTAGCGCTGAAGCCTTCCTGGATCAGGTGTTCCGCCGCCGCGATGAAGTCCAGGAACGTGTTTTTCTTTTTGTCGAGCTTGCCGTTCAGATACCAGCCATAGCCGCCTTCGGTGCCGCCTCGAATGTGCGCGATGGCATAGACAAAGCCCCGGTCCACCAGGGAAAGCCGGTTGGTGACAAAAGACGCCGGCATGGACATGCCGTAGGAACCATAACCGTACAGCAATGTCGGCGCACTGCCGTCGAGCGGCGTGTCCTTGTGGTACAGGACCGAGATCGGGACCTTGGTTCCGTCGTGGCTCTCGGCGAATATCCGCCGTATGACATAGTTGTCGATGTCATGGCCGCTGGGAACTTCCTGCTGTTTGCGTAACGTCCGTTCCCGGCTCTCCATGTTGTAGTCGAACACCTGTTGCGGCGTGGTCATCGAGGAATAGGTGAAACGCAGGGTTTGGGTGTCGAATTCATAGCCCGGCGACAGGCCCAGCTCGTAGGCCTCCTCATCAAAGGATATCTCGTGTTCCTCGCCGTTCGCCAGGTCGCGGATAACGATCCGGGGCAGGCCCCTCTCTCGTTCCGAGCGGACCAAATGGCCGGAAAATTCAAGGATCGATCGGATCAAACAGCCCTGCCGGTGGGGGACCAGATCGGCCCAATTCTCCCGGCCAGGGTCGCCCAAGGGCGCTTCGACGATTTTGAAGTCCTCCGCCTCGTCGGCGTTGGTCAGGATGAACAGTTTGTCGCCAAAGTGGGCAATGTCATACTCCACGCCCGTATCTCTTGGCGCGACCGTGACCGGCGGGCTGCCGGGCGCATCGGCGTCGATCAGATGCACCTCCGACGTGGTGTGATCATGGGCGGAAATTTCGATGAACCTGCCGCTCTGGGTCTTGCCGACGCCAACAAAAAAGCCGGGGTCTTTTTCCTCATAGATCGTGGCGTCGTTTGCCGGGTCATCGCCCAAACGGTGCCGGTTGACCCGATAGGGACGGTGGTTCTCGTCGAGCAGTGTATAGAAAATTGTTTGGCCGTCATTTGCCCAGGCCAGACCGCCATGGGCCTCGGTGATTTCGTCGGCGAGGTTTTCGCCGGTTTCCAGGTCCCGCACCCGAATGGTGTAAAGCTCCGAACCGTTGGTGTCCGCAGCGTAGGCCAGTAGTTTTTGATCCGGGCTGTGATCGCAGCCAGCGATTTTGAAATAGGCAAGGCCTTCCGCTTCCTTGTCGCCGTGCAGCAGAATCTGTTCCTCGCCACCCGTCACGGTCGTGCGGGCAAATATCGGATGCTGGCCGCCGGTGTCATACTTGGTGAAATAGGCGAACTCGCCGTCCGGCGCGGGCACGGAGGAATCATCTTCCTTAATGCGGCCCCGCATTTCCTTGACCAATTGGGCCTGCAAGGCTTCCGTGTCGGCCATGGCCGCCTCGGTGTAGGCGTTCTCGGCCTCCAGATAGGCGCGGACCTCTGCGTCCAGTTTGGCCGGCTCGCGCATAACCTCCTGCCAATTGTCAACCTTCAGCCAGGCGTAATCATCGGTTCGGGTCCGGCCGTGGAGGGTGATTTCGAGGGGCTTTTTCGGCGCGCTGGGCGGTGTTTGGGTCATGGGGGCAATGTAGGCGGAAAACCGACGGGGGCAAGGGTGGAATACACACTCCCCCTTCTCCGCACTGCGTCATCCCCGACCTGCGTAGCAGTTGTCGGGGAACCATGGATATATAGATGGTCCCCCGAGACTTGGCCCCAATTACATTGGTTCCAACTCGGGGGCGACGCATTAAAGGGTGGAGGGAGGACAATTCACCACGATGTTCACGAAGGTGCCGTCCAACTCAACGTCTTCGTGGCCTTTGTAATCTTCGTGGTTAAAATGGATACGCGGGACAAGCCTGCGCATGACGACATCGGTTAGTGTCCGCCATCCCCATAATACAGCGACACCACGTGCTTGGCCTCGGCGAAGAATAGCCAGCGTTCGGTCACCACACCAATGGCGGCGGAGAGGGCCGCGAGAACGGTGGTGATCATGCCGATGGACGGATGGAGGGTCGCGCTCAAGATCAAAACAAACGGTACAACGATCAAGGTGATATTGGTGATAATCCGCAGCTTCTGCGCATGTTTACGGGCGACCTTGTAGCCCATTTCTTCCCGCAGATAGTTGGTGCCGGTGTGGGGCGGATCGAACATCTTCACGCCCTCGCCCAGGCCCGTGGCGGTGGCAAGGGTCGATGCCGGTTGATCCTTGTCGAGGGACCGCCAATACAGGCTTTTCTGCAGGCCGACCGCGAAGTAGGCGGCCAAAGCGGCCCAGGACAGCTGATCCAGAGGCGCGCCGAATACGCGCAGCAAAGCGTCCATCAGTACCAGCCCGGTGGCCAGCGCCATCAACAGATAGCCGGGTGCGACCCAGTTGTTGTGCCAGGCGGCGATGGTGCGGAGCGACACATAGATCATGCTGGTGCAATAGACGGTGATTACCGCGCCGATGGCCGCCAGCAGCCCCATGACCGCCCAAATGCCGTCGGTCTGTTCCAGGAACACCCAGCCGTACGCGAAGATCGCGGCGGGGCCATAGGTGATGACCGAGGCCACACCTTCCCGGGACAGCCAGGACGACCGCCACTGACTGAAGGCCCGCCAGGCCCGTTCCGGATGGCCGAGATGGAAGGTGGAAGACAACAGCCCGGCGGTAATCAGGCCCAGCGAAATCGCCAATCCGGCGAACCCGAACCATCGGTCTGTGGGCAACAGGCCGGCAAAATTCAAGACGCCTAAAGTGCCTAAAAGTCCATAACCGGCGCCGGACGCGGTGGTGAAGAAGATAACGGAATAGGCGGGATGCATGGCGCGGCCTCAATCCGACAACAGCCGGTCGACCCAGCCCAAAAACCCACCGGCGGGGGATGCGTCGCCGAGTGTGCTCTGCCCTTCCTTCGAGGAGGAACGGGCGCGGGGCGGCAGGTACTTGTTTACCGGTTTGCAGTCTTGCTCTGGCATCAGATCGAACCCTTCCCGCGCGGCCACCAGCTTGGACACGCCGGAATTGGGGTCGCCGAGATCGCCAAAATGCCGGGCGGAGGCCGGGCAGGTGGCGACGCAGGCCGGCACCCGGTCCCGTTCCGGGATGTTGTCGTTGTAAATGCGGTCGATGCAGAGGGTGCATTTCTTCATCACGCCAACATCGGCGTCGAATTCCCGCGCGCCATAGGGGCAGGCCCAGGAACACAGCTTGCAGCCGATGCACATGTTTTCGTCCACCAGGACGATGCCATCCTCGCCCCGCTTATAGGACGCGCCGGTAGGGCAGACTGTCACACACGGTGCGTCGTCGCAGTGCAGGCAGGATTTGGGGAAATAGACCGTACGAGATGTCTCCTCGTCTTTCACTTCAAAGGAATGAATGCGGTTGAACCAGATGCCGGTCGCCTGCGCGCCGTAGGGCGTGGTGTCGGTCAGGGGCGCGTGATAGCCGCTGGTATTCCATTCCTTGCAGTTGACGGCGCAGGCGTGGCAGCCGACACAGATATCGAGGTCGATGACCAGGCCGAGTTTTTTCTCAGTTGTCGCGGGGAGGCTGGTCATTCCGCCGCCTCTGGCTTTTTGCCGTAGCGCAGGATGGATGCCCGCTTGGCGAGGCCGTTCGGCTGGCCCAGGGGCTCGAACTGGGGCTCAGACAGTTCGGCATCCGCCGTAGTTTTTTCGATCCGGACGCGAAGGTCGTACCAAGCCGCCTGGCCGGTGATCGGATCGGAATTCGAGTAGCGGTAACCGCCGGACTGTGCCGGCAGAAGATCGTCGATCAGATGGTTGAGCAGGAAGCCGGTGGTCGCCTCCTTGGCATCTTTATCCAGGTTCCACGCGCCCCGGCGCTTGCCGATGGCGTTCCAGGTCCAGACGGTTTTGTCATTGACCCCATCCATCACCTTGACCTGCGCTTTGATCTGGCCGTTGCGGCTGGACAGCTTGGCCCAATCGTCGTCCTCAAGCCCATGATCCTCCGCCACCGCGCGGCCGATATAGAGCTTGTTGTCGCCGTGGATCTGCCGGAGCCAGGCGTTCTGCGAGCCCCAAGCGTGGTACATGGCGGCGGGGCGCTGGGTGATGGCGTGCAGCGGATATTCCCGGTCCACGTTGATCTCGTCCTCGAACGGCGGATACCAGAAGGGCAATGGATCGAAATGCTTCTCGATGCGGTCGCGCTTGCTGTGTGGCGGCTGCACCGGACCGTGGCCTTGCCCCGCCAGGCGGAACTTCTGCAGCTGTTCGCTATAGAGGGACAGGAAGATCGGCTTGGCTTCCCGGATGAAGGCCTTTTCCTTGGCGTAATCCAAATAGCCCTGGTTGACGTTCTTGAAGTATTTCAGCTCGTCAGCGAATTCTTCGAACCAGAAGCATTCGTTTTCGATATAGCGTTCAATCTGATTGGGGTTGGGTGCGCCGGTGCCGGACAGTTTGCCGTTCTCGCCGCGATAGCCGGACAACATGCCGATACCCGGCAGCCGTTCGTGGTTGGCCAGATAATCCGCATAGCCGCCGGGGAACCGGTTCTTGCCGTCATCGTCGATCAGCGCGGCAAAGCCGAGCCGCGCGCCCAGTTCCAGCAGCACATCCTGGAAGGGCATGACGTCCCGGTCGGGCTTCACCACCGGGTGACGGATGGAATCCGCCGGACCGTCGGCTTCCGAGATCGGCCGGTCCAACAAAGAGATACAGTCGTAGCGTTCCAAATAGGTGGTATCCGGCAAGACCAAATCCGCATAGGCCACCATTTCCGAATAGTAGGCGTCGGAATAAATGATGTTGGGAATCTTGTAGTTCCCGTCGCCGTCCTTGTCGGTCAGCATCTTCATCGTGTCCGCCGTGTTCATGGCGGAGTTCCAGGACATGTTGGACATGTACATGAACAGCACGTCGATTTCGTACGGGTCCTTGGCCCAGGCATTGGTGATGACCGAATGCATCATTCCGTGGGCGGCCAGGGGCGCATCCCAGGAGAACGCCTTGTCAATCCGGGTTGGCGTGCCGTCTTCATCCAGCAGCAGATCCCCCGGCTCCTGAACGAAGCCCAGGTGTGGGCCGGGCAGAGGCGTGTTGCGGTGAACTTCCGCCGGCCGGCCTGTGGGCCGGGGCAAACTGTCGAAGCCCTTGGGGTAGGGCGGCTTGTAACGCAGCCCGCCCGGCGTATCGATGCTGCCCAGCAGGATTTGCAGCACATGGATCGCCCGGCAGGTCTGGAACCCGTTAGAGTGCGCCGAGATGCCGCGCATGGCGTGCATGCTGACCGGCCGGCCGATCATCTTGTCGTGGCGGCGGCCGGTCCAGTCGGTCCAGGGCTGATCAATGACCACTTCTTCCTCGAACGCGACCCGGGCCAGATCGGCGGCAATGCGCCGGATGGTGGCCGCCTTTATGCCGGTTTTATCGGCGACGGCGTCCGGGCTATAGCGGTCGTGCAGATATTTTTCCGCCATCAAGTGGAACACCGGGCGGACCTTGACGCCGTCCACCTCGAACGCGCCCTTCATGGCGGGCGCGGCATCGGCGCCGTGGGCGGGCGCGGGGGCGTCTTTTTTGCGGTCCCAGATCAGCGGCTGGTCGTCCGCATCCCGTAAGAATAGCCCGTCAGTCTCCGTGCCCGGCGCATCAATCACCAGATAAGGCGCATTGGTGTAGCGGGCCAGATAGTCGATATCCACTTTGCCGGCCCGGAACAGTTCGTGCACCAGTGACAGAATGAACAGCCCGTCGGTGCCGGGCGTGATCCCCAGCCATTCATCGGCGATGGCGGAATAGCCGGTCTGCACTGGATTGACCGAGACGAACTTCGCGCCCCGGGTTTTCAGGCTGGAGATGCCGGCCTTGATCGGGTTGCTGTCATGATCCTCGGCCACACCGAACAGCAGGAAATACTTGGTGTGTTTCCAGTCGGGCTCGGTGAACTCCCAAAAGGCGCTGGAGAATGTGTACATGCCGCCGGCGGCCATATTGACCGAACAAAAGCCGCCATGGGCCGCATAGTTGGGGGTGCCGTATTGCTGCGCCCAAAGACTGGTCAGGGCCTGGCTTTGATCCCTTCCGGTGAAGAAGGCGAGACGGCGGGGATTCCGGGCGCGGGACTCGGCCAGCCAGGCGGTGGCGATATCCAGCGCGTCTTCCCATTCGATTTCCCGAAACTCGCCGGAGCCCCGTTCGCCGACACGGCGCAGAGGCTTGGTCAGCCGGGCCGGGGAATAGTGCTGCATGATCCCGGCGGAGCCTTTGGCGCAGAGCACGCCTTTGTTCACAGGGTGGTTCTTGTTGCCTTCGATATAGCGGACCTTGCCGTCCTTCAGGTGCACCTTGATGCCGCAACGGCACGCGCACATGTAGCACGTGGTGTACTTGGTCTCGTCCGCCACGGGTGGCGCGGTGTCGACGTTGTGCTGCGGTGAAGTCATAAATGGCCGCCTGATCCGAAATCCCTTTTCTCTTCATTGGGATAGCCCAGGGAGCGGGACATAAAAATATATTTGTTCCACCTCAAATCCGGACAATCACCCAGAGGATAAGACGGAACGCCTATAACTACAATTATTTTGTGTATTATAAGCCTTAAAGCCTTGCTGAGCCTAGCTTAGGAACTCTTCCATCCACTTGTCATAGTCGCCGTCCCGGCGCGCCGCCTTCATCAGATCACCCGGCGCGGCGGTGATGACATCCGCCGGCGCGGTGCCTTCCCGCAGCGCTTTGATGACATCCGCGGCGGCTTTGACCGACGCCATGAACGGCAGGTGGCCCTGCAGGGCGATGCGGACGCCCCGCGAGGCGAGGTATTCCTTGTCCGCCAGTTCCGGTGGCGTGCCGCCGAGGAAAATCGGGATATCCAAGGCTTCGGCAATGGGGTCCAGTTCGTCCCGGGATTTGATGCCCGGATAGAACATGACATCCACGCCGGCGTCTTGATAGGCAAGACCACGCGCGATGGCGTCGTCCACGCCGGTGACGGCGACGGCGCTGCTGCGCCCGGCAATCACCATGGATGGGTCTTGCCGCGCATCCAGGGCGGCGCGCATCTTGCCCACACCTTCCTCAATCGGGATCAGTTTGGTCGTGCCGACGCTGCCGAAGGGCTGGGGCAGGTCGGTGTCTTCGATGCTGAGCCCGGCGACGCCGGCGGTTTCCAGTTCCTCCACGGTGCGGCGCACATTCAGCGCATTGCCATAGCCGTGATCCGCATCAACCATCAGCGGTAGGTTGCCCGCCCGGTTGATGCGTAACGCGAGGCTCGCGAACTCCGACAGAGTAAGCACGATGAGGTCCGGCGCGCCCAGCACAGCCATGGAAGCGACGGAGCCCGCCAGCATACCAACCTCGTAGCCGGCGTCTTCGGTGATCCGGGCGGACAAGGGGTCGAACACCGATCCCGGATGAACGCAGGTGTCGCCGTTGATGATTTCCCGGAACTTCTCCCGGCGTGAAGCCCAATGCATGATGCTGTCTCCCTGATTTGGTTGTGGGTGACTCAAGGCCACGGGCGGCGACGGGTCAAGGGGGGAATCCTAAATGGGTACGCGGACCGCACCCCCACCCGCGTTGTCCGGCTGTGCCGGACTCCGCACCCTCCCCCGTAAAGGGGGAGGGCAATTGGCTGCGGACATGCTTTCACGACAGCCTTCCCTCCTCGCGGGGGAAGGTGGCCCGTAGGGCCGGATGGGGGGCGTCGCCCTAAAAAACAACATCCGAGAAAACCCCATCGACACCGCGGGCGAAGAGGGACTTGGCCACGGCCAACTCATTCACCGTGTAGCAATAGAGCTCCAGCCCGGCGGATTTGACTGCGCTGATATCCGTGTCGGTGATTTTCTTCACCGACAGGTTGACGGCAATTGGATTTAATTCCTTTGAAGTCTCCCGCCAATCCTCGGAGAAGTTCCAATAGAGAAGCGCCATGGCGGCATCTCGCTCTGCCCGGCGAAAGGCCCGCAGCGCATCGTGGTCGAAAGACGAAATCAGCAGTTTCTCCGCCGGCAATTCCGCGTCCCGCAGTTCCGGCAGCACGGCGGTGACCAGCGCCTCGCCCTCGCCGTGATGGGTTTTAAGCTCCAGATTGAGGCCTAAGTCCAGCTCCGCCACCACATCCAACAGCTCCCAGAGCCGGGGCACCGGCTCGCCGGCAAACTGCGGGCCGAACCAGGATCCGGCGTCCAGCTTGGCGACGTCATCCCATGAGTGTTCGGAGAGCTTGCCCGTGCCATTGGTGGTCCGGTCCAGGGTTTCATCGTGAAAAATCACCGGGGTGCCGTCGCCCAGGACCGAGACATCCACCTCGATCCACTTCGCGCCTCGGGCCACGCCTTCGCGCACGGCGGATAGGGTGTTTTCCGGCGCGTGTGCCGCCCCGCCCCGGTGTGCGATGAAGCGGTCGGCGAACATGGGTTTAAATTCGCTCGTCTTCGGTGACGCCCCATTGGGTGGCAAAGCGGTTGGAATAGGGATGCACGCCGGTGGCCGAGGCATTGTTCAAGAGATCGCCATCGGTCCAATGTTCAACCCGGAAGCCGAACGGATCGAACCAATAGTCAAAAATCTGTGCGCCCAGGATATGCCGGCCGACCCCCCAGGAGTGTTTGTAGCCCTTGGATTCCAGATGGGCCGCGCCGACATGGATTGCGTTGATGTCTTGCACCTCGAAGGCGATGTGGCCGAGGCCCTTCTCCGGCACCGGCGCGGTCAGCAGCGTGTGGTGGTCGACAAATTCGTCGCCCCGGTCGCAGCGGTTGAAGGCCAGCATGATGTTGTCCTCGTCGTCGCCGTCGTAGCAAACGTCGGAGTTCAGGAATCCGAGATGGCGCTTGTAGAACGCATCGCTGGCCTGAAAATCGGAAGAGTGAATGACTGCATGACCCAGCCGCAGACACGGCGCGGGGCCCGGTTCAAGCCGGACCACGTCGCCTTTGCGCGGATGTTCGGAGCCGAAGTTGGTGACGATCTCGTTGCGGACAGGCAGGGGCTCCACCGTGTCGATCCCGTGGACCACATCGATGACATAGCCGTCCGGGTCCAGCAGGCGGACCATCTGGCCGCCGCCGGGTTCCCCGGTTTCCAAAACCGGATGTCCGGTCTCTCTCGATAACGTGTTCAGGTCCTCCGCCGAGCCCGCATGAAAGCCAAGACCGATGAATTCCGGCTCGCCCAGTTCGGTAATATGCACATGGTGGTCCGTGTCATGGGCCCGCATATAGAGCGCGGTGTCGGTCCGGGCTGACCGGTGCAAGCCAAAATCAATCAGGAAAGTTTCCATCTTATCCAGATCGGGGGCGGTGAACCGCGCATAGGCGATGTCGGTGACCTTGATAATCGGGTCCATGGATCGGTGACTCCCGGTGAAAACGGTGGCGCCTATGATAGCACCTGATACCCGCTTGATCGCAAGGCTCTATCGGGCAATTCTGGGACAGGGGAGGCGACTATGGCGCAAAATGACTACGACTACATCATCGTCGGCGGTGGGTCCGCCGGCTGTGTACTGGCCCACCGGCTGACCGAGGACAAGGATGTGAACGTCCTGGTGCTGGAGGCGGGCGGTCAAGACAGCGATCCGTGGATCAAAATTCCGCTGGTCTGGTTGCGCAAGTTCGTCCACGAGCGTCGGCACGATTGGGGCTACGATACGGAGCCCGAACCCCATATGGACAACCGGGAGATAGAATGCGTCCGCGCGCGGGTGCTGGGCGGCTGTTCGTCCATCAACGCCATGACGGTGGTGCGCGGCAATCGGGGCGACTATGACCGCTGGGCCGAGTCGGGCCTGGACGGCTGGGGCTACCAGGACGTGCTGCCGTATTTCAAGCGGATGGAAAGCTGGGCCGGTGGCGCGGACCCGTACCGGGGCGACAGCGGGCCGTTTCATATTCAGCAAAGCACTTATTCGGATCCGATGTTCGATTCCTATATGGACGCCTGCGAGAATAACGGTGTCGCCCGCACGCCTGACTATAACGGCGCGCAGCAGGAAGGCGTCGCCAAGTCTCAGCAAAACATCAAGAACGGACGCCGGTTCAGTGCGGCAGACGCCTATTTGCGGCCCGCGCTCAACCGGCCCAATCTGACGCTCCAGCTCAACAAATTGATCACAGGCCTTGTGTTCGACGGCACGCGCGCCGTCGGCGTGCAGGTGCAGGAGGCCAGTGGCGCGCTCAGTGAAATTCGCTGCACCCGAGAGGTGATCCTCAGCGCCGGGGCGCTTAACACGCCGCATTTGTTGATGCTGTCCGGGATCGGGCCGGCGGATCAGTTAAAGGCGCAGGGAGTCGCGGTGCGGCTGGACGCGCCCGAGGTTGGGCAGAACTTGCAGGATCATATCTCCGCCGGGCTGCAATTCCGCCGCAAGACGCCGGGCCCCTTTGTTGCCCACACGCGGGCTGATCGGCTGGCGCTTAGTGTGGCGCGGGCTTATCTGACCGGTAAAGGGCCGGCGACGGACTTTCCGGGCGGCATGCTGGCCTTCGTAAAGTCGGAGGCGGCCAAGGCCGTACCCGATCTACAGATTCTCTTTTGGGGGGCGCCGGTGACCTCCGGGCCCTGGTTCCCCGGCATCAAATCCCCGTGGCAGGATGCCTTCGGGTTACGCGCGGCGGTCCTGCACCCGGACAGCCGGGGCAGCCTGGAACTGGCGTCGTCCGATCCGACTCAACGACTGCGGCTGCGCCAGAACTTCCTCCGGGAAGAGAGCGACCGAAAGCTCCTGCTCAAAGGCCTGCGCCTCTGCCGGGAGATTTCCATGGACAGCAGTATGGATTGGATCAGGGGCGAGGAAGTATTGCCTGGCGCGGGCGTGACCGACGATGACGGCCTGCTGGCCCACGCGCGGAAGACCGGTATCTCGGTCCACCATCCGGCGGGCACCTGCCGTATGGGCGGTGACGGGACATCGCCGGTGGACGGCGAGCTACGCCTCCGGGGCGTCGAAGGCCTTCGAGTCGTCGATGCGTCGGTGATGCCCGATCTGATCAGCGGCAATATCCACGCCGCTGTCCTGGTGATCGCGGAACGGGCCTCGGACATTATTTTGGGCCGGGAGACATTGGAACCGGCCGGCGTCTGACCCAGCCGAAGCCTTTTGACTCTGGGGCCGGTAAAAGACACAATCGGGCCCCACCAGGGCGCAACTCCGGCGTCTCAAAACCAATAGTCTACGGGCGTTTTCATGACCATTCCCCGGCTGGAACTCAGCGGCATTACCAAGGCGTATCCCGGCGTCATCGCCAATAATGATGTCAGCCTGAAGATCATGCCGGGCGAAATTCATGCGCTGCTGGGGGAGAACGGCGCCGGCAAAAGCACGCTGGTCAAATGCATATACGGGGTGCAGCACGCCGATACGGGCACGATCCGCTGGGAAGGGAAAGAGGTCCATATCGCCAACCCCAATGCCGCCCGGCGTCTCGGCATCGGTATGGTGTTTCAGCATTTCTCGCTGTTTGATGCGCTGACGGTGGAGGAAAACATCGCCATCGGCATCTCGGCGGAACTGGCCAAGGATAACCTCAACCAACGCATCCGGGAAATCTCGGCCCAGTACGGCCTGCCCCTCGACCCGGACCGCTATGTGCACACCTTATCGGTCGGTGAACGTCAGCGGATCGAGGTGGTGCGGTGCCTGTTGCAGAACCCGCGCCTATTGATCATGGACGAACCGACGTCGGTGCTGACGCCCCAGGAGGTGGAGGGCCTGTTCGAGACGCTGCGGCGGCTGGCCGCGGAAGATGTCTCGATCCTGTATATCAGTCACAAACTGGACGAGATCAAAGCGCTCTGTCACACGGCGACCATCATGCGCATGGGCGAGGTGGTGCGGAAATGCATCCCGGCCGAAGAGACGCCCCGCTCCATGGCGGAGATGATGATGGGCGCCAACCTGGTCGCGCCGGAACGCCACAGAAGCCACGACGGCGGGGAGGTTCGGCTTTCGGTCAACAATTTGAATTTCGCTTCGCCCCATTTGCATGGAACTGATTTGAAAAATGTCACTTTCGAGGTCCGGGCCGGGGAGGTCTTTGGCATTGCCGGGATCGCCGGCAACGGCCAGCGAGAGCTGATGGAGGTCTTGAGCGGGGAAGCGCCCGCCGGTGACAACGAGGCGATTGCCATCGCCGGGCAGGCGGTGGGCCTAATGGGCCCGACCGAACGCCGGGCCGCCGGTATGGGGCTGGTGCCGGAAGAACGGCTGGGCCACGGCGCCGTGCCGGACATGAGCCTCTGGGAAAATGCGTTTCTGTCGGGCGCCAGGCGGATGAACCTGTTGGACAAGGGCTTTATCCGGGTGGCGGGTTCCGCCGAGTATGCGGATCGGATCGTCCGGGACTTCAACGTGAAAACCCGTGGCGTCGCCCACCCGGCGCAATCACTCTCCGGCGGCAATCTACAAAAATTCATTTTCGGCCGGGAGATCTTGCAGAACCCCGGCGTTATCGTCGCGCTGCAACCGACCTGGGGCGTAGACGCGGGTTCGGCGGCCGCCATTCGTCAGGCGATGATCGATCTCGCCGAAGGGGGCGCGGCGGTGCTGGTAATCTCCCAGGATCTGGAAGAATTGTTCGAGGTTTCCGACCGGCTGGCGGTCATCTGCGAGGGCCGCTTGTCGGCGGCGCATCCGGTGAACAGCATTACGGTGGATGAAATTGGGCTGTTGATGTCGGGTATCTCCGAAAAAGCCGCGGAGACTGCCCATGCTGATTAGGCTGGAGGAACGCGCCGAATTCTCCCGGGCGATGATCTACGGATCGCCCGTGATCGCAGTGGTGCTGACACTAATTTCCGGGATCGGCCTGTTCGCCCTGCTAGGGGTTAACCCGGCGGCGGCAATCTATTCCTTCTTCATATCGCCCGTCTCCACCGTGGACGGGGTGGCGGAACTGTTCGTCAAAGCGACGCCATTGGTGCTGATCGGCGTAGGGCTGTCGTTTGGGTTCCGGGCCAATATCTGGAACATCGGCGCGGAGGGGCAGTTGATCATGGGCGGCGTGGTCAGCGGCGGACTTGCCCTGGCGTTTTTCGAGGTGGAGTCGGTTTTTCTATTGCCGGCCATGATGGTGGCGGGCGTGCTGGGCGGCATGGCCTGGGCGGCGATCCCGGCGTTCCTCAAGACCCGCTACAACACCAACGAAATTCTCACCAGCCTGATGCTGGTCTATATCGGCGCGCTGGTCTTGTCGTATCTGATCCACGGGCCGTGGAAAGCGCCGGGGAGTTTGAATTTCCCCGAGTCCGAGCTGTTCCATCCCTCCGCACAGATGCCGATTCTGGTGGCGGAGACGCGGCTGCATATCGGTTGGCTGCTGGCGCTTCTGGTGGTGGTGACTGGTTGGATTCTGATCGCCAAGCACATCATCGGCTTTCAGATCAAAGTCATCGGCATGGCGCCCATGGCCGCCGGGTTCGCCGGCTTTCGGGAAAAACGCATCGTCTGGATGACGCTGATGATCGGCGGCGGCACGGCCGGGCTTGCCGGCATGATTGAAGTCTCCGGCCCGATCGGCCAGATTGTTCCGGTGATCTCGCCCGGTTATGGTTTCACGGCGATCATCGTCGCCTTTCTGGGCCGGCTGCATCCGGTGGGCGTCTTGTTCGCCGGGACATTGATGGCGCTGACCTACCTGGGGGGAGAGGCGGCGCAGATTGACCTCAATCTACCGAACGCGGTCACTGGCGTGTTCCAGGGGATGCTGCTGTTCTTCCTGTTGGCGGCGGATGTGCTGGTCAAATACCGCATCCGGGTCGGCTCAAACGCGCCGGCGGCCATATCGTCGGAGGCGGCGGAGTAGACATGGACACGTTCACCCTGGCCATGCTGACCATTGTCACCGCGTCCACGCCGCTGGTCTTCGCGGCCGTGGGTGAAGTGTTGGTGGAGAAGTCGGGCGTACTCAACTTAGGCGTCGAGGGCATGATGATCATGGGCGCGATTGCGGCGTTTGCCACCGGCGTGTCTACCGGCAGCGCCATCCTGGCCATCCTCGCCGGGGCCGGGGCCGGGATGTTGGTGGGTTTCCTGTTCGGTGTGCTGACCCTCAATCTGATGGCCAATCAGGTGGCGACAGGCCTGGCGCTGACGCTCTTCGGTCTTGGTCTGAGCGCACTCGTCGGCTCGGACTATGTCGGAAAGACTTTTGCCGGTCTGCCCAAGCTGGACATTCCGTTCCTGAGCCAGATACCTGTCGTCGGACCGATCATCTTCGGCCAGGATGGTTTGGTCTATCTCTCCGTGGCCTCGGTGATCGGGTTGGGCTGGTTTATGGCCAAGACCCGGTGGGGGCTATTGGTCCGGGCGGTGGGAGAGAATCACGAGGCCGCCCATTCGATTGGTCATCCGGTCAATTTGATTCGCATGCTTTGTGTCCTGTTCGGGGGCGCCATGGCCGGATTAGGCGGGGCTTACTTGTCTCTTGCCCACACGCCGTTATGGGTCGAAAACATGACCGCCGGGCGGGGCTGGATCGCACTGGCACTGGTGGTTTTCGCCTCCTGGAAGCCGGGGAGAGCGTTCTTCGGCGCGTACCTGTTTGGCGGCATTTCCATCATTCAGTTGCATGCCCAGGCATTAGGCATTGCCATCCCCGCACAGTTCATGTCTATGCTGCCTTATGCCGCGACGATCATTGTTTTAGTATTGATATCCAAGGATGCTTCGCGGGCGCGGCTGAACGCCCCGGCATGCCTCGGCAAGAGTTTTCGCGCAACCGCTTAATACACTAACCGCAACGGAGGAAAGAGGATGACATTCAAGAAAACACTTATCGGTTTGGCGGCGATTGCCGCAGCTGGCGCCATGGCCATGGCGTCTCCGGCCAAAGCCGCCGATCCGCTCAAGGTCGGCTTTGTCTATGTGGGCCCCATTGGTGATCACGGCTGGTCGTATGAACACAACGAAGGCCGCCTGGCGATCGAGCGGGCATTTGGTGATTTGGTCAAAACCAGCTATGTGGAGAAAGTGCCGGAAGGCGCGGACGCCCAACGGGTGATCACCCAGTTGGCGCAGAAAGGTCATGGCCTCATTTTCACAACTTCATTTGGCTATATGAATCCAACTCTGCGGGTGGCCAAGCGGTTCCCGAAAGTAAAATTCGAACATGCGACCGGCTTTAAGCGGGCGCCCAATATGTCCACCTATTCCGCACGGTTTTACGAAGGACGACACGTTGCCGGGATCCTGGCGGGCAAGATGACCAAAACCAACAAGCTGGGTTACGTGGCCTCTTTCCCGATCCCCGAAGTGATCCGCGGCATCAACGCGACCATCATTGCCGCGCGTTCGGTCAATCCGAAGGCGACCATCAAGGTTGTCTGGGTGTCGACCTGGTTCGACCCGGGCAAGGAAGCGGACGCCGCCAAGGCGCTGATCGACCAGGGCGTGGACGTGATGCTGCAGCACACGGATTCCCCTGCGCCGGTGCAGGTGTCTGAACAGCGGGGTATCCTGGCCATTGGTCAGGCATCCGACATGAAACGGTTTGGCCCGAAATCCCACATGACGGCGATCATCGACAACTGGGCGCCCTACTATATCGCGCGCACCAAGGCGGTTCTCGACGGCAACTGGCAATCCCAGGACACCTGGGGCGGCTTCAAGTCCGGCATGGTTGAAATGGGTGAGTTTAACCCCTCTCTTCCGGCGGATGTGGTCGCCATGGCGAAAAAGGCCCAAGAGGGAATCACGAACGGTTCCATCCACGCCTTCCAGGGACCGATCAAGGACCAATCCGGTAAGATCGTGATCAAGGCCGGTGAGCGGGCTGACGACAAAATGCTGGCCAGCATGAACTTCTACGTGGAAGGCGTCGAAGGCACCATTCCGAAGTAATTCGACGAATAGCCGACTATCGGGGCCCGGTCATTCAGCCGGGCCCCGTTTGGTTTCCGGCTGGCGGGCGCCCGATTCCTGCCCCCTCTGGCCCGTAGCGCCACGACGCACCGCCACGGGCCGGGCGACCCGACCGCACTCGCCGATCCGGAAAACTGAAATGATTAAATATTTGTCGAAAGCGCTCTAGAATGCTTTCATACCGCCGCCTGCAATTGGCTGTATAAAAGTCAAAGGGGCAGCGCCAGCAGAGGAAAGAGAGGGGCTTTAATGGCCGATCAGGAGCTCATCAAAATTTCACCCGCCGGGGCATCGATTTACGGGTTCACCCATGCGCCCGCAGAGTCTTTGCTGAATTACGGATATGCGCTGCTGACCATCGCCGGTGCGGACCGGGAAGTGTCCGACATCGAGATGGATTGGATCCAGACCTATTATGCTGAATTGCTGCAGCTGCCGGGCAGTTTTGGCCGCGCCTTCGACAATTTTGATTTCGCCAGCGCCGAACTCGCCCACATCATTCCAAAAATCAAGTTCGATACCAGCGCCGATTATCGGCGGATGCTGTTGTACGATGCCATCAAGATGTGTGGCGCGGACACGTCCTATGCCAGCGATGAAGAGATGGCCATCCGGGAGGCGGCGCTTTATCTCGACGTGAATATTTTCGGCGTCGAAAGCTTGGAGAGTCTCGTTGCTTCCGAAGCTGCGATTTCCAACCTGCGCCATACCCTTTTCGAAATCGATTATGACTCGGAACCCGAGATGCTGCCGGCGCATGATGAGCGGCTGAAGCACAACCCTTGGGTCACTCAGCAATTGGGCTATAGTTTTGCAACATTCGAGACCATGCAGTCGACTTGTGAAATCCTGATGGCCGTCGCAGGCGCGGACAAGGACATTACCGATGAAGAGTGGGCCTGGTTGGACGAGTTGACGGTGATTGCCGGCATTCCGGGTGAAATTCGGGATGGTCTCCGGGATTTTGATTACAAACATGCGAACGTCATTGATCTACTTTCCTCGCTGGAGGTCGATATATCCCTCAGTCTGGACCGGGTGCTGGTTTATCTCTCTATCCAGATGGCGCGGGCGGACCGGCAGTATGCCCTTGAGGAACAGGAGGCGGCGCACCAGGCGGCAAAAATTCTCAATGTTGACGAAGACATCGCCTTTGATCTGGAAAAGCTGGTGGAACTGGAAAATTCCCTGGCCGATATGCGCCGGGCTATGTTCCGCCATCGGTAGAAGCCGGCCAAAGGCTATGGCCGCCTAATATAATATCCTGTGGGCATCTATGGTAATGCCCGAGATTTCAAACTTTACGGTCTCGCTTTTGACGCCGGCGTCCTCCGGCAGCGTCACCATTGCGGCATCGGTCACCAGGATTTCTTTTTCCGAGGCGATATCCTCGCCCAGTTTGCTGGCGACGTTGACGGCGGCGCCGAAATATTCCTCGTTCTCAATGAGCAGGATTTGTCCAAGGTCGATGCCGATGGACACGTAAATATCCAGCTCGTCCACGGTCAGAATGTTCATGGCGTCCAAGGCGAAATTAATCGCGATGGCTGCCTGGATAGCGTTGTGAACATCCGGGAAATGGGCGAAGCAATTATCGGCCTCGAACTTGGCGACAGCGCCTTTATAGCGTTCGATCACCGGTGTGGCGGCGAGTTGCATCTGGCGGACTGCCGCCAGATATCGAACGATGCCGTGTTTCTCCGTCAGCCGGGAAAAACCCGCCATATCGAGGACAAAAACGACGCGCTCCACGCCGTACTTATCCCAGACCTCCTTGTCGATCACGCTCCGTTCCTCCTCCGAGCTGGTGCGGAGATAGGTTTCCAGGAGTGCGCTGAAGGCTTTATCGTCGCCGAAATGTGACATTGACCTACATGACCTCAACAGAGTTCGCCGCAACTGTAGAAAGACTGGGCCGTAAATACAAATGGTCTCATTATGTTAGGCGCGTATCAGTGATTTGTGCGTTTACCTATCCGTGCTAGCATGACGCTATTCAGCACCCTAAATATCGCCCCAAAGCGGAGCCATCCATGAGACCGATTGACGCGCTTGCTATTTCCCTAGCTTACATCGTTGATGCCGATGAAGATCGGCGGCCCGAAGAGAAGGCGATGCTGCTGTCCCTGCTGGGCAAGCATTTGTCCACCGGTGAATTCAAACCCGCCGACTTGGAAAATCTGAGCCGCAACGCCTTTGCCTTCGCGGCGAAAACCGATTTGGATAAATTCCTTGCTGAAGCGGCTAATATCATGACCCGCATGCAGATGATTTCGACCTACATCAACGTGTTCGAGGCGATGATCATCGACGGCCAAGTGACCCAAGCGGAAAACGCCATTCTGAGTAAGTTCGAGACCGCGTTTAATTTGGATCGGGATACCATCGAGTCCGTGCGCGAGGTGATGTACGTGAAAAACGACACCACCATGTTCCTGCGGCCCGAACATCCGAGAAACGACCGGGCGGGTTTTCTCGCCGTCCGCTACACCGGCCACACGGCGGACTGATTAGCCTGCCTTAGCTTCCTGTAACGCCTGCCAG